>PABI01000186.1 GCA_002699125.1 Anaerolineaceae bacterium | reverse complement strand
TAACCCGGAATCACGTTGTCTTCATGGCTTCAAAATCGCCCAAAGCGGCTCAATTTTCGTTTTTGGTCTCATTTATTATCGAAAGACAAGTATAAGTCTTAACGTAGTGGATAACAATATCATTATTGAGCCACTGCTCTTAAATACCGGCGATTATTTTACCTTAAATTGCTTACTTTCTATGGCACCCAATGATAGGTTCTTTGATATAAGTGGACGCATTGTTGACATACCTAAGTTAGAAATACAAGAAACGAGGCCTTCAAGTTTCAGGATACATCCGTCTATAATTTTACTGATGATTGCTATCTCAACCATCCTTGCCATGGGAGTATTTCTCGCAATTAATGTAATTCAAAACAGGCAATAAAAACCAATTGTTTCTGAATCAACTAGGTCTTAAAGTTGTGCTAAACTCAGGGTTCTCACCAGGCCTTTTTTCTCGTCAGATGCGATGTGCAGTGGGGAAACGGCCGTCCCCCCACTTCTCACTTTTCACTCCCCCAACAAAGAACCAAGCACCTCTCCAAGTTCTGGCGTTTCGTCCGCGTCCTTGAAGTGCCCCAGCCGCTGGTAAACCTCGGCCGCCGCTTCGTGGAAGCCCGCGGGCAGGCCCACGCCGGCAAAAGTGGCGGCGATTTCGTGCATCTCGCCCTCAAAGCGCCACGCCTTGGCCGTGACGCGGCAAACCCGCTGCTGCGTCTGCTCAGCAAAGTCGGAGCCGCCACGCGACCACTGCTCTTCCAGGTTGGCGCGCACGCCCAGCGCTTCGGCCCCGGCCAGAATCATGCTCAGCAGCGCTGTGCTCCCTTTGGTGTACGCCGCAAAACACATCTTCAGCGCCGATGCCTGCCCGATTTGGTCACCGATTACGGCCGTTTCCAAAGGTCCTTTCGCAAAAAAGGAAGCCACCAATTCCGCCTGCTCCCCCGACAAATAAAGCCAGGTCCGCTGCGGCTCCCACGCCGGGCCGCCAATAATGCCGCCGTCGACAAAAATCACGCCCGCTGCGGCCATCCTCTCAGCCATGTGGACCGCTTTTTGCGGAGCGATGGCGTTGGCATCCAGGTACACGCCGCTAAAACCTGTGGTCAACACTTTTTCAGCAACGGAAACGGCCGTATGCGGCGGGCACACCGACACAATCACCTCACACGTCGCACACAAATTCGCCACCGTCTCCGCATCAATCAAGTTGTGCGCCTCCGCACGGGCCACACTGTCCGCACTCCGCCCTGCCGACGCCCAATAAACCTCAAACCCGCTGCGCTGCATTGTCGCCGCCACCGAAATCCCCATCGCGCCGGGGCTGATAATCCCAATTTTTTGAATCGTTTCTTTCTGCATCACCTTCTCCTTTTTATGTCAACTATAACAACTTTTCACTTCTCACTTTTTACTTTTCACGCGCTCCCCTGTCACAAACTTGTCACCAAATTTTACCTTTTCTCAATTCCTCGCTACAATTAACCCATTACTAGAAAGACAAATGGGCATATGAGCATGGACAACCCTTTTTACCACCGGGGCGCAATTCGCCGCCAGCACGATTTTTACAACCGCGAAGCTGAAATCAATCAGATTTTAGGCTTACTGCGCAATGGGCAAAGCGTCTCGCTCATTGGCCCGCGCCGCATTGGAAAGAGCTCCCTGCTCATTCACCTGACCCGACCAGACGTACGCGCCCAGCTTCAATTGGATCCACCCCACGCCCTTTTTGTGCTGATCGACTGCCAGGAGTTTGGTGGCTCGCCCCCAGAAGAGATTTACGAGGCGCTGCTGGATGGTCTGCTGGATGCAGCGCAAGATGCAGGCATGGCTATCGAAGCCGACCAATCCCCCGGCACCTACCGGGCGCTGGACCGGGCACTGCACCAGATTCACAAGAACGATACGGCCGTTGTCGTCTTACTCGACGAATTTGAACTGTTGGCCGCCAATGAACAGCTCACCCCCTACTTTTTCGCCCGCCTGCGCGGACTCACTACCAAATACGGCCTGGCTTACCTGACGGCCAGCCAACGGCCGTTGTTTGCCATCACCGCCGAAGAAGAAATTCTTAGCTCGCCCTTCTTTAACATTTTTGTCACGCTGCCGCTGGGGTTGTTCACGCTCGAAGCCAGCCGCAAAATGATTCTGGAACGATTAGAAAGTGTAGACTGTTCATTTTCTGCTGAATTGGTCGATTACCTCATCTTTTTAGTCGGTCCCCATCCCTTCTTTTTGCACATTGCCGCCTACCACGCCTTCCAGGCCAAAGCGCAAGATGTTGCGCTGGAGAGCAAAGAGGATTTTGGCCAATTAGACAGTCCCATTGAGGTTGAGGCCGATTCTCATCTCGGCTACCTGTGGCAAAACCTGACACCCGACGAGCAGTACGTCCTGGCCATCGCCGACGGGCCGATTGACAGCTTGCGCCTGCTGGAACAGCAGTGCCTGCTGGAATCTAATGAAGATGGCTATCATTACACCAGCGAAATTTTGCGCCGCTACGTGCGCCGCCAGCAGGTCACCGGGCTCATTCAGGCCGGGCCGTTTGTGATCGACCAGCAGCGGCACCAGGTATGGGGCAAGGGACAGGAATTGAGCCTGACGACTTCCCAGTTTGCCATTTTGGTGAGCCTGTGCCAGAACGCTGGCCAGGTGGTGCATGGGGATGATTTGGAAACGGCCGTCTGGGGGGATGTGCTCGTCGATGATCCCGACCGCCTAAAAACGCTCATCAAGCGGCTGCGCCGGGCCATAGCCCCGTTTGACACCTGGATCATTAGCGAGCGCGGCGTGGGCTATGCCCTGCGACCGCCAGAAGGTCAGTGATCGGTAATCCGTTATCCGTTATCGGTAAAACCAATCACCGATTACCGTTTACTGAATACCAAAATATGACAAGGGGCAACTCACAACCGGCTGGCTTTCGTAAAAACGGCCGTTCCCGTTGGCCGCATCTCCTCTTGTTGCTTCTCATCAGCCTCCTCTTGTGGCAAGACAGTCCCGCTGCCCTGCACGCCCAGACGCAAACCCCCGCCTACTGGCGACATTCCGCCTCCAGCCGCATCAGCCACGTCATTAGTCGGGACATGAACCAGGACGGCGTGGATGAATTTTTGGTAGCGGCAGAAAACGGCCGTATCGAACTCCTCAACGCCATCGGCAACCTGCAATGGAGCATCCCTGCTGGCGACGTCATCCAGGCGATCAACATTTTCAACCTAGACGATGATCCTGAACTGGAAATTGCCCTGGTGGCCAACCGCAGCCTGACCGTGCTCAGCATGGGTGGGACCGAACTGTGGTCCATTCCCCTAAACACCATCACTCCACCCCAGGCGCTGCTGGCCTTTAGCAGCACCGCCGGCGGGCAAGAATGGCTGGCCCGCTACAACGTCCAGGTGCGCCAGATTGAACCATTTGACCATGACGGCGACGGCCGTGAGGAACTCCTGGTGCTGTTTAGCAGCGGCCAGCTTCAGCTGTTTGATCAGGAAGGCCGCATCATCTGGACCGACAATGAAAACAGCTCCCCGCTGCTCAGCACCCAAGTCATCATGCAGGTGGCCGATCTCAATGCCGATGGCCAGGAAGAAGTGGCCCTGGGCTACTTCAATCCATCGCTGCGCTTTAGCGAGCTGCGCCTGATCGACGGCAATCGGGAAGACATTTGGGAACAGCCCCAACCCATCTCTGACGTGATCTCCGCCCTCAGCGTGGTGCCGTTTGGCGAAGAGGGCGAACTGTTCCTGGCAGTCGGCTCCGGTGGCGGGCAAATTAATCTACTCAACTATGATCGGCAGCGGGAATGGTGGCCGCGCACCCTCAACAAACCAATCACCACGCTAACCACCGGCGAGTTCAACGGCGAACCGCTGCTGTTTGCCGGGACTGAGGTGGGCATGGTGGTGGCTTACCGGGCCAACGGCAGCCGCCTGTGGACGCGGCGTCTGGTGCCCGATGCCAACCGTCCGGTCGTGGGTCTATCCACTGCCAAAACCGGCAACGAAGAAACGGACCCGCTCCTGGCCGTGCTGCTCGGTCCGCAAACGGGCACCGACGGCCCCAACGACGTGCTGCTGCTCGGTCCCACCAATCGCACGCTGGCCACCTATGAGGTAGTGGATGCCAATGGGCTGACCCGGCTGCTGGATATTAACGGCGACGGCCGTTACGAACTGCTCCTGGCCCGTTTTGCTACCGTGGAGCTGCTGGGTTTAGGCGTAGGCACCAGCGAAATCGCCCCGGGATGGAGCCGCACGCTGGATTCTAAACCAGGGGCACTGCTCGTCGTCGATTTTAATAAAGATGGTGAGGATGAATTGGTGGTGGGCGCACAAGACGGCCGTCTACACTACATCGATCAACAAAACCGCGTTCCCTGGCTGGTCACCCCTGGCGGCAACATCACCGATTTGGCCCTGCTGGAAGATGAACAAGGGCAGCAACAGATCATCGTTATCCGCAACAGCACCACCATTGATCCCAATAACCAGGAACGCCGCCAGGGCTGGATCGACGTGCGCGGCACCGATGGCGAACAATTGTGGGAAAGACCGTTCGAGACCAACATCACCAGCCTTCTGGTAGAAAACATCAACGAACGTGGCGATCCTGAAATCATTGTCGGCACCCAAGACGGGCAGATTTTTGCCTTCACCACCACAAACACAGAGCTGTGGAGCCGAAGCCTAGTGGCCGAAGGTGAGCGCGGTACACCTATAACCCAGCTCCTAAAGATTGAGAATCTGGAAACAGAGCAGCCGATCATCATCGCCTCGTCGCAAAACCTGCTGTACGCTGTGCAAATTCGCGCCTCCTTTTTGCCCACGGCAATCGCAATTTATGAAGCACCGATTAACGATATTTTTCGTCTCAATCAGCCGGGGGGCGAGCTGGCGACGCGGCTCTTGATCTTTAGTGAAGGGCAGGTCTCCGGGCTTACCTGGCGCGGCATTCGCATGCCAGTGTGGCCCATTGCCCTGGAAGGCAATCCGCACCTCAGCATTCCCGCCAATGACATCATCGAAGAGGCGTTTGAAGAATCCACGGCCGAATCCTTTCTGATCGCCACGGATGAGGCAGAATTGATTCGTTTGCGCGTTGAAGACAATGAGCCTAATGTGCTTTGGTGGCTTATTGGTCTGAACAACGTTACCAGCCTGTACTGGGGTGATCTGACCGGCGACGCGCTGCCAGAGATTGTGGTAGGCAACAGCGAAGGCAGCGAAGGGCGCATCAACTTCTATACTCACCAATCTGACTTCATTGGCGACATCCCCCTCTCCAGCGGCGTTTATGATATGGCCGTTGTCCGCCGCGACGAGCGGCAAAATGCCGATCTCATTGTTGTCACGGAAAATGGCCTGGTGCAGCTGTTTCGCGCTACAGAAAACCGTCCACCGCTGCTGACCAATCCCACGGTAGAAGGACAGTACAGCTTCGGCATTTCCGTCACCGATGTGGAGGGGGATGAGGTAGCGGTGCGGCTGGAAATTTACAATCCGGCCAACGGCAAATGGGAAAGCCAGGGGACCGAAATTGTGGCCAACGGCAACGACCGCCGCTTCTGGACCGTACCCGAACCAACGCTGACAAACAACCACATCCTCTACCGCTTTCATTACGATGACGGAGCCTATGACGGTGAGCTTACGCCACAGGCCAGCCCGATGACGGCCGTAAACAACAGCTGGCTGCAACCCACCACCGGCACGCTAACCGTCATCGGCCTGCTGTTGGCGCTTGGGGCCTTTTTATATGTGCGTCAGACGCAGCTTCCCGCCGCCCGGGCCCGCCGTTTTTACCGCCAGCTTAAAAGCCAGCCAGAACGCACGCTCCCCCTGTTAGAGGCAAAATATACCGTGACCCTTGCCTCGCAAGATTTTCTCATCTATCTGGCCAGCCAGGCGCGCCAGCGAGGTGACTCCCTGGTAAGCAGCCTGGCCGACGGTCTCTTCCTGCTGGCCGACCGGCCGCATGTGGGCTTGCCCATCATCAACGGCGCGCTGGGCGATGCCCCAAAAGAGAAGCCCAGCTGGCAGCAGCTGGAACGCTGGCAAATGATTTTCAAGATGGGCCAGGCACTGCTGGAAGCCCCCACCATCACCGAAACGTCTTTGCTGCGCCCGCAGTTGGTACAGCTGTTGGATTATCTGGAACAGCACAACAAATGGTCGCCCATTTTAGATGCTTTACTGCCCATCTTGACCAACTTGCGCGACAGCGAGCGTGTTGATCTGCCGGAAGACCGGCTGGTTTATCTGAATGAAGCCAGCCATCTATTGAATGAACTTCAGTTGAATTTGCCAGAGTTTTCAGTGCGCATTGAAAAAACGTTGGTGGAGGCAATTGTGCGCCGCTGGTCTGGTTTGGTCAGCGCCGCCAGTGAGGAATTGCGCGGCCAGGCCAACATCATCATCAAGCTCAAGACAAAGCGCATCGTCTCCGGTGAGCAGGCTGAAGTGACGCTGGTTTTGCAAAATAACGGCCGTTCCCCCGCTGAAAACGTCATTGCTGTGCTGAATGATGATCCAGGCTACGTCGTGCAAAGCGGCCCGCAGTTTATTTCCTTGCTGCCGCCGGGGCGCAGCCGCACGGTCAGCTTTACGCTGGAGCCGCAGGTTACCGACCGCTTCCGCCTGGGCCTCACCGTCACCTACGACGACCGCAACCAGCGCAACCGACACATTGCCTTTGGCGACATGGTCAATTTGCTGCTGCCCACCCGTGACTTTAAACCAATTTTCAACCCGTACCTGCCCGGCACGCCGCTGCGCCGCAACAGCCGTCTCTTTTACGGCCGTGAGCAGCTGTTTAGCTTTATTGCCGACAATGCCGGCGGCTGGTCGCAGCGCAACGTGCTCATTTTGATTGGTCAGCGACGCACCGGCAAAACCTCTACCCTGCTGCGGCTGGGGCAGCATTTGCCCGATGATTTGCTGCCGGTCTACATCGACTGCCAATCGCTGGGCGTGAGCCCCGGCATGGGGGCCCTGTTTCACGATATGGCCTGGCTCATCTCCGACGCGCTGGGGCTGCGCGACATTGAGATCGAGGTGCCGCCGCCGGAAGTGTGGCAGGCCGACCCCACCGGCGAATTCCAGCGCCGCTTCATCCCTGAAGTGAAATCGCTGCTGCCGCCAGACACCACACTGCTGCTGGTGTTTGACGAGTTTGAAGCGTTTGAAAACCTGGTGCAAGATGGCATTTTGCCTCCCACGTTTTTCAGCTTTATGCGCCATCTGATGCAGCACAGCGAAGGCTTGAGCTTTATTTTTGTAGGCACGCGCCGCCTGGAAGAGATGAGCGCCGATTACTGGTCTGTGCTGTTTAACATTGCGCTGTATGAACGCATCACCTATCTGTCGGAAGAGTCGGCCATCCGGCTGATTACCGAGCCCGTGGCCCCGGACCTGATTTATGACGATCTGGCGCTGGATAAAATTTTGCGGGTCACGGCGGGTCATCCCTACTTTGTACAATTAGTTTGCTACGCGCTGGTGAAGCGGGCCAACGCCGAACGCACCGGCTACGTCACCATTTCCGACGTCAATGCCACGCTCGATGAAATGCTCAGCCTGGGCGAGGTCCATTTTGCTTACCTGTGGCAGCGCTCGACACAGGCAGAACGGGTGGTGCTAACGGCCGTTGCCCACATGAGCACCGACGATTCCGCTTTTCATCCTGAGGACATCATGGATTTTTTGGAGCCATTTGGCATTCAGCTGCCCCCCACGGAAATTACGGCTGCCTTAAACCGGCTGGTCGAGCGGGAAATCATGCGCGAGATCACCGACGGGGCCAACACGCTGTACGAACTCAAGATTGGCCTGGTTGGTTTGTGGACAGCGCAGCACAAGAGCGTGAGCAAACTGCACGCAACCCAGGCCAATGGCACGGCCGTTGCCGCCAAATCCAAACTCCCCGCCAGCCGTTCAGGCCGGTAAATCTTTTGGCTGCCAATGATGTTTTAGACGGCCGTCGGAAAAAATCGACAATTCCCCCCACGAAGCAATCGGTAATTCCACCACCGCAACATTGGCTGTTGTCAGTGGTCGGTCTTTACCCGTGAGCAGCGACACCAGCTCCTCCATCCCCGGATTGTGCCCCACAACCATGACCCGCTCATAGCTGTCCGGCAGTTCATTTAATGTTTCGATATATTCTGGCGGCCCGGCCAGGTAAAAATCCCGCGTCTCGCGCAGCTCCCCTTCAAAATCACAGGCCAGAGCCACCATTTCGGCCGTCGTCAGCGCCCGCTCCGCCGTGGAGCTGATGATCAGCTCGGGCACCACCTCCTGCTGCTTCAGCCAGGCCCCCATGCGCGGCGCATCATACTTGCCCCGGTCGTTCAGCGGCCGATCGTGGTCCGAAAGCTGGCTGTTGCCCCAATCCGATTTGGCGTGACGCAGAATAAGTAACGTTTTCACAGACTTCTCCTTATGCGGGTTATCAATGGCAGTTTGATTCGCCTTCCATTTTAGCTGAAAGGGCGATTTGGGCGAAGCTGAAAATGGGCAACGTGTGCCCGGAAGCGTTGTTGATATAAGACGAGGCCTGAGCTTGTCAAAGGCCGGCCTTCGACAAGCTCAGGCCTCGCTTGGCGTTACAGGTTATAACCAAAAAATCCGGCCACCGATGGGCAACCTGTAACTTTTGCCTTCTTTTCCCATCTAAACAAGAAAGCTGTTAGAAGGAAACACCACGATTCCGCTGTCATTTCCGTGAAAACGGGAATCTATGTTCAGGCAGTGGATGCCCGCCTTCGCGGGCATGACAGATGGTAGATATTTTGGCATTTTGGGGAAGTATGATGCAGTCATTCAGGCGAAGAATTTACGGCAGTTTTAGGGAAATGGCGACGGATTTAGTCTGGCCTTTGCGGCATCGGGCGCGGCTGCGGCGGGCGATGCGCGGTGGCCTGGTGTCACCCCAATTTCGCGAGCGGTTGATGATGGCGGTAACGGCCGTAAACCAATGCCGCTACTGTGCCTCTTTTCACACGCACGAAAGCGCCCGCGTGGGCCTGCCTCAAAACGAAATCCGGGCGCTGCTGGCCGGCGAATTAGCTCTGGCACCGGAAGAGGAACTGCCTGCCCTGCTATTTGCCCAACATTACGCGGAACGAAACGGCCGTCCTGACCCCGTCACCCGCCAATCGCTGCAAACCACCTACGGTGCTGCCCGCGCCGAAGCGATTGAAACGGTACTGCGCCTCATCCGCATGGGCAACCTGCTGGGCAACTCGACTGACTGGCTGCTGTATAAAATTTCATACGGCCGTTGGGGCAAAAATGATTAATTAAACCACATCAATTCCAAGAGCAAATTGCACAGCACGATCTATTTCTCTAAGTCGCTGCGATGAGAGCGTCGTAATCCAGGCACCTAGCTTTGCTTTTGACACTGTTTGCAGGTTGTAAAAGTTAGCCGCACATTCAGCCATCATGCCATCGTCTTGAGACAAACGAACTTCTGATGGAACGTTACGAATTGTGGTTGTAACTGGCGCAACCGTCACGCTATTTAAATAACGAATAGCGGAACTGCGTGTCAGAATAAGAACTGGCCGGGTTTTATCAGGTTCCGCAAAGGTATACCATCTTACTTCTCCCCGTTCCATTCATCCCCCCACTCTTGTTCGGTTTCCCATTCTTCAATATCAGATGCGGTGGCAGGAACGGCCGTATAACCAATTTCGTCCCGTTCTTCTAAGCGACGCACATGATATTGGCGCAATGCCTGTTCCAACGCTAGACGGATAAATGCAGACCGAGTTGTTTGCAAATCTTCTACGGTTTGATCAACTCTTTGCAATAAAGTTTCATCAATAGTCATTTGGATTGTCTTCATAGCATCTACCTCTACAACTATGTGGATAGTTATCCACATTATACTCCATCATAAAGGCTTGAATCAAAACCGCAGAAATCTGCCTTGTATTGACCAAAGATTGAGGATTTCAGAAATGAAACTTATTTCACCGTCCGGCGGAAGGCGCGCAGTGCCAGGCCCATTCCCAGAGCGGCAAAAACGGCAATTACCAGGAAGCAGAGCCACACGGGCAAAAATTCTGTTTCTCCCAGGAGCGAATCAGATTTGAGCAGTGATTGGCGCATGCCGGAAATGATGTATGTCGTGGGATTGATCAGCGCCGCAATGCGCATCCAGCCGGGCAATGTAAACAGCGGATACAGCGCGTTGCTCAAAAAGAGCATGGGCAGGTTGAGGATGAAAATCAGGCTGTGGTATGCGCCCATGCTGCTGGTGCTGGAAGCCAGCGCCAGCGCAATGCCGGAAAAGCCCATCCCATAGCCAAACATGAGCAAAAAGCCCATCAGCCAGTGCAGCGGATTGCCGCTCAGCTGTGCCCCCATCAAAATGCCAACTAAGAGAATAATCAGCGCCTGCGCCACCGAGCGGGTGATGATGGCCAGGGCATTGCCCATCAAAATGCTCAGGCGGGGAATGGGCGCTACCAAATACTCCTTCACAATACCGCGCAGCCGCTCGTTGAGCCAGGTAGAACCGCCGCCAATTGCGCCGTCTATGGAGGTGAGGGCGATGATACCGGGCAGCATGTAAGTAATGTAATCGCTGCCTTCACCGGGCAGCAGCTCGCTAAACAGCCCGCGCATACCCACGCCAAAAAGCACCACCCACAAAATAGGCTGGATCAGAAAGCCGAAGATTTCCTCGGTATGCACCAGCGATTTCTGCATATATTTTTGCCAAAGCGTAATGGATGCATTCATTCTTCCGACTCCAGAAGTTTGCGCTGAATTATCATGGTATGTAAAAAAAGATGGTCATAATCAGTTTGCCCCGACAATCAAGTTGTCTATGCTTGAAAAATGTCATGCTGAGGTCCTCCGAAGCATCCCTTTTACGCAACAACAGCAGAGCCCTTGCCAATGGACAAGGATTTAGTCTGTGATCGTGTAGAGGGATGCTTCACTTTGTTCAGCATGACAAATTCAGCTATTCATCGCGGAATTGGTGGCCGGTGACCTGTAGGAAGACGTCGCCCAGCGACGGTTTCGTGACGGACACTTCGTCGATGGCAAAGCCGGTTTCCCCGGCAATCTGCACAATTTCGACCAGACGCTTGTTGCCGGAATCAACGCCGATATTCATTGAGCCATTGGCCCAAATGGCGTTTTCCACAAATGGCAATGCCTGAGCGCGGTCCAGGAAGGCGGTTTTCTCCCCCTGCCCGTGAATGCGTAAAACGTCAGCTCCCATTTGTTCCACCAACTGCTTGGGTGACCCTTCGGCGACGATACGGCCGTGATCAATAATCCCCACCTGGTCCGCCAGCTGCTCCGCCTCGTCCATGTAATGGGTGGTCATCAGCAGCGTCATGCCCCGCTCCGCTTTGAGGTCGCGAATGTAGTTCCAGATACCGGCCCGGTTTTGCGGATCCAGCCCCAATGTTGGCTCATCAAGGAAGAGGATTTCCGGCTCGGTCATCAGGCCGCGGGCCAGCTCCAGGCGGCGCTTCATCCCGCCGGAATAGGTACCCACCCGCCGGTCGGCAGCGGATTCCAGCTCGACCAGCGCCAGCAGCTCGCCTATTTTCTTTGCGCAGGTTGTTTTGTTGAGGCCATATAAACGGCCGTGGTACATCAACGCCTGCCTGCCGGTTAAATCGACATCCAACACCGTCTCTTGAAAGGTTACTCCGATGCGGCGGCGCACCTCACCCGGCTGCCGCACCACGTCAAACCCGGCCACCTGCGCCGTACCCTCAGTTGGCTGGGCCAGCGTGGTAAGGATGGAAATGGTGGTGGTTTTACCCGCCCCGTTAGGGCCAAGCAGGGCGTAAATGCTGTTGGCCGGTACGGCCAGATCGACCCCGGCCAGGGCCAGCACATCACCGCTGTAACGCTTGGTGAGGCCCTGCGTTAAAATCACGTTTTTCGTTGCTTCCATGCTTCTCCTACGTAACACTGACAACATTGCCCGCGTTACGGCTTTTCATTCATTGCGGTCCACTGTGGCGTGTGTTGGCTCCTGTGAAAGAAAAAGCAGCCATTTTAGCTGGCAACTGGATTCCCGCCTGCGCGGGAATGACAGGGCACAGTTGTTTGGGCAACACGCTCATTGTATAGACCAACTCTTTAATCTTCCTGTGGGCTTTGCCCCACCCCTTAACTTTATCGCTTAACGCCTGCTGAGGCCAATTCCGTTGTCGGTGGTCGGTAATCGGTAATCCGTCATCGGTAAACGGTAAACGGATTACTGACCACCGATCACCGTTTACCGTTCACCGATTACCTGTAAAAGCCGCTGCGCCTCATCCAGGGCGGATTGGTAAGCGTAGGGCGGGCCGTCGCACCAGGCGAAGTCGTGGGCCTGCTGGGCATGGCGCTGGGCGGCTTCCAGCTCTTGGGCATCTAATGCCAACTGCGCCAAAAAGTTGTGAATATCCGCCTGATCAAGGACGTACCCCGATCGTTCCGCAATAGTAAGCGACTCTCGCGCCAGCCGGAGGGCTTCTTCTAAGTGGGACGCACCTTCGAGGTGCGTCCCACTTGCGCCACGCGCCGCCGCCAGCCGCGCCTGTGCCAACAAAATGGCCGGTTCATGATCAACCAGGTTAATAGCCCGGCAGCGGTGCAGTGCCTCATCCAGGTGGCTTTGAGCAGCGGGCAGCGCCCCCAACCCCAGCTGCGCCCAGCCCAGCAACCACTCTACTTGAACTCTATCTCTCGCATTTGGATAGGTTGCTTCTGCCGATCGGTGCCAATGTCGTAGCGCTTCTTGGGCGGCGCGGAGGGCAGTTGCCGCCTCCCCTTGCAGCAGCGCCGCCTGGGCGCGGTAGCGCCAGACAATACCTTGTGATTGAATCCTTTTTTCAGCCTTGAACTGTTCCAGAGCGATGTCAAACTCTTGCTCAGCTTCGGCCCAGCTGCCGGTGATGGCCAGGAGACGGCCGTATTCCCGATGCCCCACCGCTCCATCATATCGCTCTTCAATCTCGCGGTTGAGGCTGATACTGCGGCGCAAGTTGTCAGCAGCGGCCGTTAAGGCCCCAATATTCATCTGGTCATTAGCCACGTTGCACAGGCCAATGGCCAGATACTTTTTGTTTTGCATCTTGTTTTCATAAATGTCATTTACAAGTTCACAGAGCGGAACGGCCGCAGATGACCGTCCCGCATGACCATAACAGATCGCCAACATATTTAGCGTCCAAGCCTGATCCGATTCTTTGCTTAAACGTGGCAACGCCTCCGTCCCATCGGGAAACAGCCCCAAAAGCAACTCGATACAATTTTGGTAAGCTCCCAATTGGAAATAAAGCGTATTAACAAATCGGTCATGAAAAAGGATGCGGGCTTCATCATAACGCCCGGCGCGGGTTAGATGATGGTACAGCTCAATTGCTGGGGCCAGGTCGTCCAGGCTGGTAATGTGCTGCGGCTCTGGCACGGCTTCAAAATAAATTACCAGCCGGGTGTGGGTGGCACCCTGATCGGCCAGCCGGTCATAGGCGTAGCGGCGCACAATGGGGTGCAGGTCGTAGCGGGTGTCGGTTTGGCCGTCGTCCAGCCGCCGCACTGTGCGCTGTAACAGCCCGCGCTCTTCCAGCAGTCGCAGGTCTGTTTGCACCGGCCCACCGCCACCAAACACGTCGGCGAGGACGCGCCAGGCCACGCTGCTGCGAAACACCGCCAGCCGGCTCAAAGTGAGTTGGGTACGCTGGGGTAAGTTATCGTAAGCGCGGCGCAGCACGTGCTCCCGTTTCCCCAGCAAATCGTCAGTGGGGTCATAGTCAGCAGCAGCGCGTAAATCGTTGGGGGCGGTGGGGCTGTAGCGCACAGCGCGGGCCAGCAGGCGCAGGCTCAGCGGGTGGTAGCCCAGCGGTTCACACACTGCCCGCACCTCGGCCCGCGTTGTCCGGATGCCCAGGGCAGTAAACAGGGCATAGGCCGCTTCGTCGTTCAGGCCGGTCAAATCGTGCCGCCGCACGCCGCGCAAGCCCAGCCCGCTGCGCCCGGCCAGCTCTGCCGGGAAGAGGCGGCTGGTAAGCAAGGTTTGCGCCTGGGTTTGCCCCGGTTCCGCCAGCCATTGCAGCAGCACCCCAGCCGCCGGTTCGACGCAACCGCGCAATTGGCGCTGGGCCAGTCCGACCGCCTCGGCTTCCGGCGCGTCGGCATCTCCCTGGTAGGCGGCGCCCAGGCTGCTGTAGGCGCGCAGCAGCCGCTCCGCTCCGTCCAGCACAATCAGCGCCCGGATCTGTTCTAAATGGTGGCGCAGTCGGTCCACCGCCAGGCGCAGGCTGCTGAATTCGGTGGGGTTTTCACCAAAATAGGCCAATAGCTCCGCCAGCAGGGCGCGCATCGTGCCGTCCTGCTCGTAAAAGCTCCACCACACCACCAGCGGCGGAGCCATTCGGTCGGCTTGCAGCTGCTTTTGCCACTGCCATGTCAGGGCGCTTTTGCCCTGCCCTCCCAGGCCAATCACCGCCAGCAGCGGGTGGGCGGGATCACAGTGAAACCAGTCATCCAAAAGTTCTAGCTCAAGCTCACGACCATAAAGCGCTGTTTCTAGACCATAAGGCACGTTAGCAATGAACACGCTTTCTCGCCGCTGAATGGAAACGGCGGGCTGGCTCTCGGCCCGGATTTGGGCAATGCGCACTTCGTAGGTAAGGATGTTTTGCTTGGCTTCTTCGATGTTTTCCTGCAAACGCAGGCGGCGGCGCGGGTCTTCTTCCAGCCGCTCCATATTTTCGTATTGCAGCAGCAATTTTTGCTCTTTTTCAATCTTTTTTTGGAGGTCGGTAATTGATTCGGTCATAAGATTTTTGGTAGTTCAAGGACTGGCAGTGCTGTTTGTATTGTAGCGAAGTTATGACAGGTCAGCACTGCCAGTCCTGGGACTTAGGAACGGCGGAGATGGTTGACTAAATTTTGCCAGGTTTGTTTGAGGGCGGGGATGACGTCTACGGCCGTTTCCGATTCAAACGCTAAAATGCCCGGAATAATGGGCACGGTCCACTTGAGCTTTTGCTGCCAGCTTGCTTCTTGTTGCAGTAAATTCAGCACCGCCTGCCACTGCTCCGCCTCTGGCTGACCCTGGCACAGATTGTGCAAATCGACCAGCGCCTGCTGGGTGAGCAAGAGCAGTTGTTCAGCTTGCCATTGAGCAATTTGCTGCTGGTCGTGGGCATCTAGCAGCAAATCAACCAGTTCTACCTGGTTGGCATCCAGCTTCTCCACCAGCGCGGCCACCGTTTGCCGGTGCTGTTCGTCAATGCGCTGCAAAACAGCTTTTTGCGAGGCGGTCAGCTGGGACTCAATGCTGTCTAACTGGGTAGTCACTATATCTAGCCGTTCCGTGATGGTCGCCTGAAACTGCTTGAGTTCCTGGAGCAGCGTCTGTTCGGTTGATGTTTTCTCATCCGCTTGCTCAACTTCGCCAACCAGATCGGCTAACTCGTGCCGCCACTTAGCCAGTCTGGCCTGCTGCTGTTCAATCTCATTTTCCCAGCGCAGCTTTTGCCGGGGATCATCTTCAAAGCGCAGCTTGTTTTCATAGTCAGCCAGCAGTTGCAAATCAACCTGGACATGACCTTCCAAAACAGCTTTGCGTTGCTGCCAGCCATCGGATTGAGCTGTCGGGTTGGCTATTGGCTCTGATTTTAGGAAGTGGGGGGCAAAACGGCCGTACTGATACGGGTTCTCTTTTTGGACAAAAGCCAACACGTCTGGCATACGGCCGTGCTGCTCCGCCTCCCGCACAATTTGTTTGATCCGATCACTTTTGGACATCCCGCTGGAAAAATCGCCTTGCAGCTTCGGGAACAAATCAAATGCAAGGGTATCAATCTCCCCGATGTTAAACGCAGCAGTGAGCATTTCACGAATTTTAGCAAGGTTATAAACTGGCATCGGTTCCTCCATGAATGTTGTTCGCCTATTTTGTCAGATACCAGGGGGATTGGTCAAGGCAAAAGAATTGTTGATACAAGACCTCGTTTCGCGTTTATGAACAAAAGTCCGGCCACCTGGCAGGGCGCATCTCCCAGGTAAATAGGAGCGTGCCCCCATGACAGCGGGTAGGCAAATGGAGTAAGATACAAAGCATACCGTCAATCATAATCGGTGATCGCCAATATTAGAGCAGCCACCTGCCACGGGAGAAAAACATGCCCATTCAACCAAATTTTTTGGAGCGATTTGCTTTTTTCACGCTAAACGCGGCACCAACACCAATGCTGGATTTAGCCGGGGCGTTAGGCTACCAGGCGCTGAGCACGGCCGTTCGCCTGAACCTGTTTAACACGCTGCAAGAGCGGCCGTCTACCCTACCCGAACTGGTCCAAACCCTCAACTGCCAGGAACGCGGCCTCAAACATTTACTCAGTGCGCTGGCCGGGATTGGCTACGTGGTGGCGAAAAACGGCCGTTACCACAACACCACCATGACCGAAAAATGGTTCACCGACGGCACGATGTTGGACCTGAACAACGCCGTCACCTGCTGGGATGCCTTTCTGCGCGACCTGTGGCCCCATGCGCCGGAGGTGATCCAGAGTGGGGAACGACCGTATAACTTCTATGACTACACTGCCAACCAGCCCGGCCTCAGCCACGCCCACCAGCAGATGATGTTTGGCAACGCCAACCTGAATGCACCAGATGTGACGAGCCGGGTCAAGCTGCCCGCCGGACCAACACGACTGCTGGACGTTGGCGGCGGGCATGGCGCGTACACGATTCACTTTTGCCAGGAACACCCCAACCTGCAAGCAACCATTCTGGACAGCGCCATTGCCCTGGAGACGGCCCAACAACACGTCGATGCAGCCGGTTTAGACGGCCGTGTTCAACTCCAACCGGCCGACATCTGGCAAATTGACTGGGGGCAAGAGTATGACCTCATTTTGCTGTTTAACTTTATTCACCATTATGACCAGGAAACCAATGTGAAGCTACTGCACAAGGCGCACGCCGCGCTCAAGCCGGGCGGCCAGGTGGCCATTTTTGACCAGCTGGAAAGCAAGCAGTTTGGCTCAGCGATTAGCGGCCTACTTCAGCTCATCAGCCTGATGTATTATTTGTTTGCCGACGGCCGCATCTTCTCCCGCGACGAAATGCGCCAGATGCTTGGCACGGCCAACTTTAGCAACATCCAATTTTTCACCACGCCGAAATGGGCCGGGCAAAGTTTGGTAACGGCCGTAAAGTAGGTACAATTTTGGAATGTTCTCCACCACAAAAGTGATAACAGACCTGGAGCAAATAACGCCGGAATGGTTAACGGCCGTTCTCCACCAAAGCGGCGCCTTAACAGCGGGTGAAATAGCCAGCTTCACGGCCAACAGCGGCGGCGGCCACTGGTCCAGCAACGCCCAACTGGCCCTGCTCTACAGTGACAACGCTCAAGGCGACTGTCCAACCCATCTCTTTTTGAAGATGGTAGATACCAACACCGGCAACGGTGAATTTTTCTTGCCCGCTGAGGTAACCTACTACACGCGCGATTACGTTGATTTGCCCGATGCACCGCTGGTGCGCTGCTACGATGGCGCTTATGATCCCGAACAAAAACGCTATCACCTGTTGCTTGATGATCTGTCTGCGACGCACAAGGCGGCATACGATTTGCAGCCCACCTTGGCGCACGGGCAGGCATTGGCCGAAGCCCTGGCCGTCATCCACGCTCATTGGTGGGGCGAAGCCCGGCTGGGGCAGATTGGCGCCTCATTTCACGATGCCGCTCACCTACGCCGTTTTGCAGAGATTGGCGAGCCGGGCATCCCACACGTGCATACGCACTTTGGCGCCAGGCTCAAACCTCACTGGCCGGCCACAATTGAGCAAATTTTTGCCGCGCTGCCACACAGGCTAGCGGCACGCGCCAAGGACAAAACCGATTTCACGCTGCTTCATGGTGACCCGAATCCGGGGAATATGTTGGTGCCGCATGTGGGGGAACGGCCGTTATACCTCATCGATCAGCAGCCGTTTGATTGGAGCATTACCACCTGGTCTGGCGCGTTTGATCTGGCGTACGTGATGGCCCTCTACTGGGAAACAGAGTTGCGCCGGGAATTAGAAATGCCCGTGCTTCGTCATTATCATCACACCCTGACCAAGCGCGGCGTACATGGCTACAGCTGGGAACAGATGTTTGATGATTACCGCCTCTGCGTAGCGCTGATGGTGCCCGCAGCAGTGGAATACATGCGCGACGGCGGCGACCCCGACTGGAATGAGTTTCGGTTGGGGCTTGTCAGTCGCACGCTGACGGCCTGTGATGATCTGAACTGTGAGCAACTTTTGTAAGGCAAAGGTATTGATAGATTGAAAAGAAACTTCCTGCCGGTGTGCGTCGGCAAGACGACTGTTTGAGGGAGGTCGTTCGTCAAGCCCAGGTCCGCTAACGCTTTAAGATGGTGTGTAAAGTAAAGCAGCGTAAAGGAGCGGCCTATGCGCCAGGCAATGATTTTTGGTTTCATCTTCCTATTACTCACCGCCTGTGCGCCTGAGGTACCGGCACCTCAGACGCTAAATGCCTCGGCAACGGCCGTCATCCCCACAACGTTGACAGCAACTGCCACTTCACCGCCTGCCACGCCGATACCAACTCCTACTGTCACACCCACTCCCATTCCAACGACAACGGCCGTACCGGCCACGCCGCTACCAACGGCAACTGTACCACCAACCGACATACCTCTACCCAACCCCACGTCACCGCCAGCACCCACCGTCACACCTGCTGACCCCAACATCCTGTGCAGCAATATCACCGACCTGCCGCAAGCAGAATGTGAAGCACTCGTCGTTCTATACAATGTCCTGTTTGCTGGCTACCGCCTGGACTGGTCCCAATTCAGCTCACCCTGCAGCTGGCAGCGGCCCGCTCCAGACAGCTTGATAATCTGCGAGAATGGGCACGTCACCCAGATTTACGTGACGTTCAGCTACATAACACAGCTGCCGGCAGAAATTAGTGATCTAACACAATTGACAGTGCTCGATTTGAATATTCATGCATTATCTACACTGCCGCCAGAGATAGGTCAGCTGACTAATTTGCGACGTCTTGAGCTGCAATTCGGAAACATCCATGAACTGCCGCAGGAACTGGCTCAATTGCCTAACCTGGAAGAACTGAATCTGGCCCAAAATAAGCTTCAGGAAGTGCCTAACAGCATTCTTGCCTTGCCGAACCTGCGTGAGCTAAATTTGCACACAAACCAGATTAGCCGGCTGCCGCTGGCCATCGACAATCTCACGAATCTGCAAATTCTCCACCTCCAGGAAAATCTGCTGCAAAGTTTACCGCCGGAGTTCGGTAACCTGGTGGCGTTGGAATTTCTAAACTTGAGCAACAACAACCTGCAGGCGCTGCCCGATGAATTTGGAAACCTGGCCCAGCTTAATAGGCTGTCTCTTGGACCGTCGGCAGTGCCAATGCAACTGCCAAACACCCTGGGTAATTTACACAATCTGCAAACCCTGGGTCTGCGAAACATGGGGCTGACCACCGTGCCTAATGAGATATTCACCCTTCCAAATTTGCATTGGCTGATCCTAACGGATAATGAACTGCAAACTTTACCGGCAGAAATTAATACCCTGACCACATTGGTGCGGCTAGACGTGCGTGATAATCAGCTCACCGAACTCCCGCCGACAATAGGCGAGCTACTCGCTTTGCAGGAACTTGATCTGAGTATTAACCAGATTCACGATCTGCCGGCAGAGATGGCTAATCTGGTCAATTTGCGCGAACTTGACTACAGTCAAAACGGTGTGACTGAACTTTCAGAGGCTTTGTTTGTTATTCCCGGTTTGCACTCACTGAACCTCTCCGGCAACGAGCTAAGCCAGGTCCCGCCGCAAATTGGCATGATGACAACGCTGCAAACGTTATTATTATCCAACAACCAACTGCAAACGCTGCCGCCGGAGATTGGACAGCTACAAAACCTGAGCCTGTTCAGCCTGTCTTCCAATCCGCTACAATCGCTGCCGGCGGAAATGGCTAACCTGACCAACCTGATGGAACTCAAGTTACAATTTATTGACTCCCTCCGTCTTTCCTCAAATCTGTGTCAAGCTCTGGCAGACGTGATACGTTCTTCTACGGTTTGCCGAACAGATTAGCAAAACAGGGAAAAGCAAGGTCGAAAACGGATGAAAATCACGCCCACCACCGTCATCGATACCAAAATTGCCGGGCCTGAAGATTTGCCGCTTGTCATGGAGATTTTGGCCGAAGCGGCCGCCTGGCTCAAAGAAAAAGGGATTGACCAATGGCCGTCGCCGCCCAATGAGCATTGGCAGCGGCGCATGGCGGAAGCCATTCAGCGTGAGGAAGTGTACACGTTTGGCGTCGTCAAAAACAGGTTTGGCATCGCCCGTTTTACGTGGACGGATCCCTACTGGCCCGATGACAACCTGGCTGGATATGTGCATTCGATGGCCGTGCGCAGCGACATGCACGGACAAAATGTGGGCGGCGTGATTTTGTTTTGGGCCATGATGAAGGCCAGGCGGGCAGGGAAACAATTTCTGCGATTGGACTGTTTGGCAGGGAACGGCCGTTTGCGCCAATACTATGAAGATCAAGGATTCCACTTTCGCGGCCTTGTCACCGACCGCGACTACCAGGCTGCTCTGTTTGAAAAAGCGGTGCCAACATTCTGATGAAACACCTCACCATCATGGCCCTCGGTTCACGTGGCGACGTGTTTCCCAACGTCGTTTTAGGCGCAGCCTTGCAGCAGGCCGGGTTCCAGGTGCGGCTCATCACCTTTGAAAATTTTGCGCCGCTGGTGAACCAATACGGCCTCGATTTTGCCGCCGTGCCGGGGGATGCTGAAGCGCTTCTTGCCAGTAGTGGCGGGTTGGCGCTGTTGGAATCGGGGCAAAATATCCTGAAGCAGTACCAGGCGCTGCGGCAAACGTTCTGGCAGCTCACCGACGGCATAACCAGGCTACTTTCCCAGCCAAACCTCTGGCAAACGGACGGCATCATCAACCAGCTGCCGGGCAGCCTGTACGGCCGTTCCCTCGCCGAAAAGCTGCAAATCCCCCTGATCAACGTCGCCGTTATTCCCTTGCTGCGCACAGCTGCCTTCCCGATGGTGGCTTTTCCCAGCTGGCCCTCTTTTTTGCCTGGCTACAATGCCGTCACCTACCGGCTGGCCGAGCAGCTCGTTTGGTCCGGCTTTCGCCAATCGGTGAACCAGTGGCGGCAGGAAGTTTTGGGCTTGCCCAAACGGCCGTTCCTCGGCGACTTCTCCCGGCTAAACCACACGTCCACGTTGCTGGGCTTTAGCCAGCACATCGTGCCCCGACCGGCCGATTGGGGGCCAAATGTGCAGTTCACCGGCTACTGGCTGCCAGACGAGCCTGACTGGTCGCCGCCAGACAAGCTGGTGCAATTTTTAGCCGACGGACCGCCGCCCATCCTGGTGAGCTTTGGCAGCATGTCTGTGCGCGACCCGCAGCGGCTGACGGCGCTGGTTCTGGCAGCCGCACGCCGCGCCGGGCAGCGGCTCATCTTGCAAACCGGCTGGGCCGGATTAGGCCAGGACGACCTGCCGCCAACCGTTTTGGCCCTGGAATACGCGCCCTACCGTTGGCTTTTTCCCCGCCTGACGGCGGTGGTGCATCATGGCGGTTCCGGCACGACCGGCTTTGGTTTTTGGGCCGGCATTCCCGCCATCCTCATCCCGTTTTTGTTCGACCAATTTTATTGGGGTCGGCGCATTCAGACGCTCGGCGTGGGCCCGGCACCCATTCCGCAAAAAGAGCTCACCGCCGAAAAGCTGGCGGCGGCAATGGCAACGGCCGTCTCCGACCCCAACATGCGCCAACGCGCCGCTGAACTGGGGCAGCGCATTCGGCAGGAAGATGGCCTCGGCCAGGCCGTCCAGCTAATTGAGCAAATCGTACACAACTTTAACCGGTAACCTGGAGTAAACGCATGGATCCCATTCGCATCCTCGTGGTAGATGATCACAATTTGTTTCGTGAAGGGCTGAAATTATTGCTGGATTCAGCGGCAGAAACGGCCGTTGTTGGCGAAGCTGGGACGGGCAAAGAGGCCATCGAACAAGCCAAAGCCTTATCACCAGACGTGATCCTGATGGACATCCAGATGCCGGACATGAACGGCATTGCAGCCACGCGCCGCATCCTGACCGATTTGCCCAACGCGGGCATCATCATGCTGACGATGCTGGAGGATGATGATTCGCTGTTTGCCGCCATGAGCGCCGGGGCGCGCGGCTACATTTTGAAGGGGGCAGACAAGGCAGAGGTGCTGGCCACGGTGCAAGCTGTGGCCGAAGGACAGGCGTTGTTCGGTCCGGCAATTGCCGGCCGGTTGACGACCTTTTTTCAACGTGGCGGGCAGGTGGGGGAAACGGCCGTTACCCCCTTCCCTGAGCTCACTGACCGCGAGCGGGAGGTGCTGACGCTCATTGCCCAGGGCTTAAGCAACAGCGACATCGCCCGCCGGCTGCACATCAGCAGCAAAACGGTAAGCAACCATATCTCCAACATCTTCAACAAATTGCAGGTCGCCGACCGAGCGCAGGCGATTGTAAAGGCGCGGGATGCTAATTTACACGGTCGAGAATCATGATAAGATTTGACTATCTTCTTCCAGCTTGCCTCAGGAGAAACTAGATGAATAGAGGCCGCCGGACCAACGCCTAAAAAGTTTGGATCTGACACTTTGAAGTCCCATACTTTAACGTTTCATCAGGTCGTCCACCACATCGGGCGAATCCCACCAATACTCGTTATGCGAAGGACCCTTCTGTGCGGCTGCCTCGACAAAGATATGGAACCCAATCATCACGTTGGCAGCAATCTTGCGCAGAATGCGCCAAATAACCTGCAAAATTACGACAAACGTTTGGGCCAAATTATGATTGGCCTTATTCATGGTTTGGTTGTTCTGGTCTTGAACAGTACGTGTTTGCTGATACATTCTTATTCTCCTCTGAAAATAATCCACAGATTACACAGATTTCGCAGATAAAATAATCTGTGTAATCTGCGAAATCTGCGGATTTTCATTCATGGTGTTGAGCTTGCGCTCATGT
>PABI01000185.1 GCA_002699125.1 Anaerolineaceae bacterium | reverse complement strand
AGTTTGGCAAGTCCATATATTGGGCCAGCCTTCTTAATAGCCCTATATATGGCGGTTATCAAATCTCGAAAAGTACCCATTTTATTGTCGAAAGATAAGCAGTAAATCAGTGAAAAGTAAAAAGTGAAAAATGATAAGTTGACTTTTCACTTATCACTTTTCACTCCGTACCAAAGGACTCAATTATGAGGTTGACCCGACGCGACTTCCTCCGCCTGGGCGGCCTGACGGCCGTTGCTGCCGGAACCGCCGGCTGCCGTGTGGTTGGACGTGAGCTGAACCAGAATGAACTGCCAGAGGTGCTGACCGTGCCAGCGGCTTCCAATCTGTCCAGCCAGGCTGCGAACCCGGTGCGACGCCTGCTCAACCGGGCGGGCTACGGTCCGGCTCCTGGTGAGGTGGCGCGCGTCTCCCGGCTGGGCCTGGCGGCTTATCTGGAGGAGCAGCTCAATCCTGAAGCCATCGATGACACTGCCAACGACCTGATTGCCCGCCACCAGCATCTTTACCAGATGGATGCCAGCTTGCTGCTGGAGCAGGAGCCTAGCGATGCCACGATTGAGCTGATTGGCTCCACCTTCATGCGCGCCCTCTGCTCCAAACGTCAGTTGTACGAAGCAATGGTTGAGTTCTGGTCTGACCATTTCAACATTTATCTGCGCAAGGAGCCGGTGATGCCCCTGGCCAAAATTGTGGACGATCGCGAGGTGATACGGCCGTATGCCCTGGGCAACTTCCGCGATTTACTCGGCGCCTCGGCCAAAAGTCCGGCGATGCTGCTCTACCTGGACAACATCAGCAACGAAAAGCGCCATCCCAATGAAAACTACGCCCGTGAACTGCTGGAGCTGCATACGCTGGGCGTCGATGGCGGCTACAGCCAGCAAGACGTGCAGGAAGTGGCCCGCATCCTCACCGGCTGGACAGTCGCCCGGCGCGGCCGTTTGCGCGGGCAGCATGTCTTTGATAAGGAGAAGCACGATTTTGGTGAGAAGTGGGTGCTGAGCCAATCATTTCCGGCCGGTCGCGGCGAAGAAGAAGTGGCCGAACTGCTCGATTTGCTGGCCAGCCATCCGGCCACGGCCAACTTTTTGGCCACCAAGCTGGTGCGCCGCTTTGTGGCCGATGAGCCGCCCGCTGCTTTGGTGGCGCAGGTAGCCGACGCTTATTTGCAAAGCGGTGGCGAAATAAAGTCGATGCTGCGCGTGATTTTCCTCAGCGAGACGTTTGCCACCGCGCCGCCCAAGCTGAAACGGCCGCATACCTACATGGTCTCCGTGTTGCGCGCGCTGCATGTGGATTTTCGCCTGGGGCGCGGCCGGGCCATCGCTGACTGGATGCAGGTGATGGGCCAACCGCTGTTCCTTTGGCCGCCGCCCGATGGTTACCCGGATGTCTCAGCGGCCTGGGCAGCCAATTTGCTGCCCCGCTGGAACTTTGCCCTGGCGCTGCTGCACAACGGGATTCCCGGCGCTACCGTGCCCCTGGAAGAGCTGTTGGCGGCAGGCAGAGTAGAAACAACTGATGCTGCCATCCAGCTGTTTGCCGGGTTAATTTACGGCCGTTCCCTGCAAGAACACGAGCTTATTCTGTTCACCGACTACATCGGCAGCCGCACCGTGCAGAATGACGAGGCACAGTCTCGTTTGCGTGACTGCATTGCCCTGATGCTGGCCGGCCCGGAATTCCAGTGGACCTGAGTTTTAGATGAGAACTGTGATGCGCACTCCCTTGATTTGGCCAACGGCCGTTCGGCAGCCAGCCAACAACATTTATACTAAAAAACAAAATCCCAGTGCGTCTAATAAGTCGGGTCACATCGCAGACGATTTTTACATTCCAGCGGTTAATTTGTTCTTTGTCATTGTGTCGGCTTCGCCATTTGCGGCTGTAAGCGGACACTCCATTTGTGTCGATCTTATCCAGCCGTCCAATACCCTTAATCGGCCGTTTTTGCTTGAAACGAGGATTATGCTGAAGCGTTTGCTGCGTGCGCTGCAAAGTCAATCCAGACTTTTTTTGCCAGCCGCTGGCTTGCTCATTTTTGCCTGCCTGGGTTGGACTTACCGGCAGCAAACACCCTTGCTGGAAACGCCCGATGAACCATCCCATTTTGAAGTAATTAACTATATTGCCCAACACAACTTGCTGCCGCCGCGCTCGTCGGAGACCCGGACCGGACCGGCCCCGACTGTTTCTGAGGATGTTCCTTTTTATTATGCGCCGCCGCTTTATTACCTGCTTGCCGCCAGCCTGGTGGGCCAGGTAGACAGCCAATTTGCCCAGGCGGTCATCCCCAATCCCAATTTTGGGCGCGGTATTGGTCTGAATCTGGCTGATGGCGCCAACAACAAAAATATGTATGTGCACACGGCCGCCCAAACGCCACCCAATCTGGCACCGTGGGCCATGGCCATGCAGCGCGTCCGGCTGCTATCGCTGGCGTTTGGGCTGGCGACGGTGCTGGGCACCTGGGCATTGGCGCGGCAAATCTGGCCGCAAAATTGGCGTTGGCAGGCAACGGCCGTTGCCCTCATCGTCTTTAATCCCACGTTTCTTTACATCAGCAACGGTGTCACCAACGACAGCCTGCTCATCGCGCTTTGCACCTGGAGCTTTGTGCTGATGGGCAGCCTGCTGCAAAGCCATAACCCAAAAATTGGCTGGCGCGAATGGACGCTGGCGCTGCTGTTGGGAGCGTCCATTCTCACCAAGCAGACGGGCTTCATTTTGCTGCCGCCTGCCTTGCTGGTGGTGGTGGTTCGCGCCCGGCAAATGGCGTGGCCTCGTCGGCGGTTGTGGTTGGTTGTAACTGGTGGATTGGTGGTGGTTACGGCCGTTGGCGGCTGGTGGTACCTGTTCAATGGCATCGTCTACGGCGATCCGCTGGCATTAGAGAGCCATCGAGCGCTGCCTCCGGTGGAAAGCATTGCTGAGCGGCTCCAATTTTCCCTGGCGCAAAGCTGGGGCGCCTTCAAAAGTTACTGGGCCGCGTTCGGCTGGGCCACCATTTTTGTGCAGCCACTCTGGTACGCCTGGTTTGTTGCGCTGACAGTTTTGGGGCTGACAGGTTGGTTGTGGCGGGAACGGCCGTCTTCCAAAATCCCCTCAATTTTGTGGCTGGCTGTTTTGCTCAATGGTGGCCTGATGCTGGTCTGGCTGTGGCGCACGGCAGCACCGTACGGCCGTTTGCTCTTTCCCGTCATTGCCCCGTTGAGCTGCCTGCTGGTGCTGGGCTGGCAGCGCTGGCTGGCTCGATTGCGCTGGCCGGACAGTGTGGGGCAATTGGCAGTTGTGCTGCCAGTGGCGGCGCTGGCGCTGCTGGTTCCGTTTGGCTATTTGCAGCCCGCCTTTGCCCCGGTGGCCACACCGCCGGACCGCGCCACAGATTATTTGCCGCTTGACGCCACCTTTGACAAACAATTTCATCTGCTTGGCTACACCATCGCGCCGGAAACGCTTCAGCCGGGCAGCGAATTAACCCTGACTCTTTTCTGGCGGTTGGCCAATTCCGCTGCTGACCCTAGTTTGATCGAGTCGGTGATTCAGGTGGCCCCGCTGAACCCCGAGGCGCAGGTTACGGCCGTTTCTGAACTACTGGGCACACCGCGTTATCCGGCTCCGTTTTGGCAGACGGGCGAGATCATCGTGCAGCAGCACACATTGTCTTTGGCGGAAGATGCGCCGGCCCCTTCGCTGTACTGGTTTGATCTGATTTTAGTTGATGAAACAACGCAGACACGCCTGCCGGTTGTGTGGCAGGACGAATTGCTGGCCGACGCGTTATTGCGTATTGGGCCGGAGCCGATTCTTTTGGACGGAACGGCCGTTTCCAGCCCCACCAACCGTGCCAGCTACACGTTTGGCCAGCAAATCCAGCTCAACGGTTATGATTTGCGCCCCGCCGCAAATGAAGCTGGCTTGGAACTGACCTTGTTCTGGCAGGCTCTGGCCCAACCAACGGCCGACTGGACCGTCTTTGTACACCTGGTGGATGAAAATGGCAGTCTGGTGGCACAGGGAGACGGTGTTCCGCGCGATGGCAACTTTCCCACCCAATGGTGGCCCACCGGCACCCACATTCCCGACACGCACCGGCTGGCGGGCGAAATCAATTGCGATGCACTAAGCCAATATCGCCTGCTGCTCGGCTTTTACAATCCCGTCACCGCCGAACGGCTGCCGGTTAGCGGTGCGTCCGGGCAACTTTTGCCCAACAATGCTGTAGAAATTCAACCAACTTGTTCAGATGGCAGTTCGTAGGGCAATTTTTGAAAATTGCCCAACTGCATAAGGAGCATAAAAATGAGCACCCAAACGACGACCCACTGCCAGGAGTATGAAACCGTCAGCCGCCGCACCTTTTTAGGCCGAGGCGCACAGTCGGCGGCGGCGCTGATGTTGGGCAACAAAATTATGGCATTACCCTCGTGGATGCCGCGCATTAGCCTGGCCGATCCGCACGTCGGACCGGCGGGTGACACGCTGGTTTGCATCTTTTTGCGCGGCGGGGCCGACGGCCTCAACATGGTTGTGCCTCACGGTGACGACGAATATTATGCCCATCGTCCCCTGATTGGCATTCCCCGGCCAGATGACAACCGCGCGGTGGACGGCCGTACCGTAGATCTCGACGGTTTTTTTGGACTGCACCCGGCACTGGCTGCGCTGCACGAACTCTACGCTGCGGGCGACATGGCCTTCATCCACGCCACCGGCTCGCCGGATGAATCCCGCTCCCATTTTGAGGCGATGGATTTAATGGAGCGCGGTGCCACCGAGAACGGCGACTACACCGGCTGGCTGGCACGCCATCTGGCCACACTGGACAGCGGCAACAGTTCTTCGCTGCGTGCTGTGGGCATTGGCGATATGCTGCCCGCCTCGCTTACCGGAGCCGTTTCTTCCACTGCGCTGCAATCCATAGCCGATTATCATCTGAACGGCCGTCAAGAGCGGGTGGGGCAAATGACCAACTTGCTGCAAACGCTGTACGAGCAAAACCAGGATATGTTGACGGCCGTTGCCCAGCAGACATTTGCCTCGATTGAAGTATTGAGCAAGATTGATACGGAAGGGTATGTGGCAAACGGCCGTCCTTACCAGGAAAATGAGTTTGGCCAAGCAATGCACATGGTGGCCCAACTTGTCAAAGCGGATGTTGGCGTTGAGGTGGCCTGCATCGATCTGGGTGGCTGGGATACGCATGTGGCCCAGGGTGGCACCGTGGGCACGCTGGCCGGTCTGCTAACTGAACTGGCCGACGGCCTGGCGGCCTTCTATGAAGATTTACAGACGCAGATGGGCAACATCACCGTCGTGGTCATGTCTGAGTTTGGCCGGCGGCTGCAGGAAAACGGCGGCCTGGGCACCGACCACGGCCATGGCAACATGATGATGGTGCTGGGTGGCGGCATCAAGGGCGGGCGCGTTTATGCCAATTGGCCTGGCCTGCACGACGAACAACTGGTTGGCCCCGGTGACCTGGCCGTCACCATCGATTATCGGGACGTATTGGGTGAACTCATCCAACAGCGGCTTAACAATCCGCTGTTGTCTGACATTTTCCCTGGATATACGGTGAATCCGCTGGGATTGGCCGTGCCGCACTAGCCAGACACTTTTAGCTAAACAAAAGAATAAAGAAAAAAGACGACGCATCCGGGGAAGGTTGCGCCGTCTTTTTAAGAGGGAAGAGGGTTTTAAAAAGAAGCTATAAATTGCTGTCGGTTTCGTCTGGTAATGTGTTTAGTACGGCCGTAACCTTATCCTGATTCACGGCGGGAGCCGCCATAATCGGGTAAGCACGAGTACCAAACTTGGTGAGCGCCGTCGCCCCTAATCCCAGCGCTACAATCGCCATCCATATCAGGCTTTCGCCAATGACAAAGGGAACTGCTCCCAAAAAGCCAAGCGTAAATGTGATGGCCATGGTGCCCAAGGCAGTGGTAGCCGGTTGGCTGAGGGTTTTCAGATTAAGGCGCTTGGTCAAAAAGTCACCCACGATGTTACCAACGGTAAACCAGCCCAGAAAACCAGCAGCAACTGTGCCCAAAACCAGGGCAATGATGATGGGAAAGCCAAGCAATCCTATACAGACTAAAGTGAGCACTGCCGAAACAAGTGCCAAAATGCCAATTACAAACGGCATAGAGAAGGCCGTGAGCAATCCCACAGCACCACTGGCTACCGGCTTTTTACGCAGCGCTTCTTCGATCCGCAGCATGGGCTGGGGCATCAGCGATGCAGTGGCAAAGGCCAACAAGCCAAACAGCAAGCTCCGGGCAATGGCAGCGGCTGTGCCTCCCACAAAACGGGCCAATGGAGACGGCCGTTCCACCTCTACAGTAGCTGGCGGTATAAAATCACCGGATGCAGCCAACTCGCCTACAAAATTAGTAATCCTGTCTGGCAGCATCACGTTCATGTTGGTGCAGCTGATAGCACCCTCACCGGAGGCGTTGCCGTTAAACAACACGCATTCTCCACTCAACGAGGCGGTATCAGCCGTGGTAAGGTTCCCATTAAACAGAACCACATCCCCGTTGACCGTACCGGCAATATGCGCATCGCCATTAAAAATGATGATGTCGCCCGTTACCCGGCCACCATCCTCCAGCGTGAAATCTTCATCAAATAATACGATGTCGTTGCGCACGACATCATCTGCCTTGACGACTTTGTCTGTAGCCGGGGCGGCTAAAACGGCCCCTGTGGGAATGGCTAACAGCAGTAAAATAGTGAGAAAAAGTAATACGCTACGTCGCATGCTTAATTGTTCCCCCGCATAGAAACGGCCGTTGGTTGGCTAACAAGCTGTTGGTAAACACCATTCCAGACAAAAACCATCCCGGCCAAAACCAGAAGCCAGCCCAAAATCGCTGGTTGCTGGACAATCAACTCCCCTAACCCTTTAAACAAAGCGCCGGCGATCACACTGACCAACCGTAACGCCTGGTCTAAAACCTGCTGGGCACTTTCCACGAAGACTGGCTGGCTCACAACCGGCACAATCGTGTTTGCTGCCCAAACAACTAATAAAATCGGCAGGATGCCACTCAGCAACAGCAGCACATAAATGATGCTGATCGCCCACAGGCGAGCCCGTCGGTTGGGCAGCAACGCTACCGTTCTTTGTGTAAACCCGGCTGCCGGGCTAAGCATCGGTGCCTGCCGAAACAGCGTGTCGATGGCCAGAATGGCTTGCCACTCCCGGCGGCACTCTGGACACGCCTGCAGGTGAGATTCCAGCTCGGTTTGCTGTTCGGCTGCAAGCTCACCATCAAGCGCGTCCATCATCAACAGGTGATATCTTTCATGTTCCATAATTAACTCCATCTTTCTTGTTTCAAATTTTGAGTATGCAGTGTTCTTTGCCTGCATGGCCAGCTGAAACAACCTGCTGGCGTCTGTTTGCCGTTCTTAAGAAATCGTTGCACTTTCAGCTTCTTGATGAAGCCCGGCGGCTATGCCTATTTCGGCCAACTGCCTGCGGGCCCGGAAAAGGCGAGACTTAATTGCGCTAACAGTAGTGTCCATCGTTTCCGCAATTTCATCATAAGATAATTCATACCAATAACGCAGCACAACAGCCTGTCTGTACTCGGGAGCCAGCTCCTCCAGGAGCATTTGCACCATCTCTTCTTGCTCGCTTTGCACTATCTGCGGCTCCGGCCCAGAAGCTTTTTCTGACATTAAGGACGGATGCGGTGGCAACGGTTCATCTATAGAAAGCAAAATAGCCCGTCGTTTCCGAATCAGGTCAATGCAATAGTTAGATGTAATTGACAACATCCAGGTACTAAATTTGTGATTCGGATTGTAGCTGTCTAAACGCGTGTAGGCGCGGATAAATGCTTCTTGTGCTGCTTCCTCTGCCTCACCTGAATTTCTCAGCATTCGGTATGCCAGGTTATAGACTGGCCGTTGATATGCTTCTATGATTTTGCCAAAGGCGGCTTTGTCGCCGCGCCGTGCCTGGTCCAACCAGACCTGTTCTTCGTCCACTTTTTTCTCCTGACGTTTGTCACTACGCAGTATAGCAGGAAAAGTTTCTTTTGATCGCGGTTGGCCAGTGGCTAATAGACTGTTGCTTTTTATGGTCATGCTTGACAATGCTGAACCCTCTTTTATAATCGAATATACAACAATTCAATAGGCAATACGCAGATTGGGACGAGTAGTTGCATGATCTATGCAAGAGAGTGATGGACAAACAATTTTGCTCATAAACCTGGACAAGTTGTTTAGCTGGGAACCATCATCATAAGAGCGGCAATGAAAACCCCCCAGGAGTGATTTTCTGAACGGTCGGGCAAACTTTATTGTTTGCCTATTTAGGGGCAGACTTTTCGGTCTGCCCCCCATTACTCTCTATTAAGGAAATCCGGTTGGCTCCGTTAACGGCCGTAACAAGGGTAATCCGTGAACGATTGTCCGTAATTGGTAAAAAAACCGATTACTGAACACCGATTACTGGATACCGAATTTGGGTGGAACCGCGACGCCATCGCCCCAAACAGGGTGGTGGCGTTTTTTTTATTTACAAATTTTTGGAGGCATCATGTCACAAGAGAACGGCGTACGGTACGCCGAATCAGAGCTATATAAAATCCGGCATTCGGCGGCGCATGTGCTGGCCGAAGCCGTCCTGGAATTTTATCCAGAGGCCAAGCTGGCCATTGGCCCGCCTATCGAAGATGGCTTTTATTATGATTTTGACCTGGGCAAGGATGAAAACGGTAAGCCGAAAACGTTTTCACCAGAAGATTTAGAAGAGATCGAAGCCAAAATGAAAGCGTTGCTCAAGAAAAATGCTAAATTCGAGCAATCTTCCATGTCTATTCCAGAAGCTAAGCAATTTTTTGCTGACCAGCCCTATAAATTGGAGCTAATCGATGAGCTGGCTGCTGGTAAAGTAGATGAAAACGGCGAGCCGATCAGTGAACCAGTGAGTGAGGTAGGCATCTACACGCAGCGCGATTTTGTCGACTTGTGTCGGGGTCCTCATGTGGGCTTCACCAAGCAAATTAAAGCCAATGCCGTAGAGCTGCTGCGCACGGGTGGTGCTTACTGGCGTGGTAATGAAAACAAGCCGCAGCTTCAGCGCATTTACGGCACAGCCTGGCACAATCGGGTTGAGCTGGAAGAATATTTAAAGCTGCTGGAAGAGGCCAAAGCGCGGGATCACCGACGGTTGGGCAAGCAGTTGGGGCTGTTCCACATTTCGCAGTTGGTGGGTTCTGGCCTGCCGCTGTGGCTGCCCAAAGGGGCGGTGCTGCGCGAGACGCTGGAGAACTTTTTGCGCCAGGCACAACTGGAGCGCGGCTATTTGCCGGTAATTACGCCGCATATTGGCAAGCTGGATTTATACATCAAGAGCGGCCATTATCCATATTACAAGGACAGCCAATACACGCCCATCGACGTAGATGATGAGAAATTCTTGTTGAAGCCAATGAACTGTCCGCACCACATTGAAATTTACAAGAGCGAACCGCACAGCTACCGAGACTTGCCGCTGCGTCTGGCTGAGTTTGGCACGGTATACCGGTATGAGCAAAGCGGTGAGCTGAACGGATTGACACGAGTGCGCGGCTTTACCGTGGATGATTCTCACTTGTTCGTGACGCCAGAGCAACTGGAAGAAGAGTTCATCGGCGTGGTCGATTTGATCCAGCATGTATTTAACACGATGGGCTTTAATGATTTCCGGGCGCGGCTGGGCACGAATGATCCGGGCAGTGACAAATATGCTGGAACGCCGCAGATGTGGCAGCAGGGCATTGCCGCCATCAAGCAGGCGGCGGATAAAGCTGGGATGCGCTATACCATAGAAGAAGGTGAAGCCGCATTTTATGGACCCAAGCTGGATTTCATATTCCGGGATGTGTTGAAGCGTGAGTGGCAGCTGGGCACGGTGCAGGTGGACTTTTTGCTGCCGGAGCGGTTTGAGCTGGAGTACATGGGCGAAGATGGACAGAAGCATCGTCCGGTGATGATCCATCGGGCACCGTTTGGCAGCATGGAGCGGTTTGTGGGCATCTTGATTGAGCATTTTAACGGCGCATTCCCATTGTGGCTGGCTCCGGTGCAGGCGGTGATGGTGCCGATTACGGACCGTCATGTAACGTATGCCCAAAAGGTGGCCGCAGAACTGCGGGCTGTCGGGATGCGGGTGGAGGTTGATGCGAGCAACGGCCGTATGAATGCCAAAATTCGTAACGCCCAGCTGCAAAAAGTGCCCTACATGCTCGTGGTCGGTGACCGGGAAGAAGAAGACAACGCGGTTGCCGTGCGCACGCGCGATAACGAAGATCGCGGCGCTATCTCTGTGGCCGATTTCAAAACGAATGCAACTACCCGGATCACTACCAAAGCGATGGAATTATGAGCGGCCGTTTCCCGTAAGCAGTAATCAGTAAACGGTAATCAGTTAAGAGGCCGCTCGTAAGAGCGGTCTTTTTTGTTAAGTAGTTACCGGAAAGAACCTTAAAAACATATACGAGAAAAAGGAAGTGTGCGATACTAGGCAAATGCCAAAGTCACT
>PABI01000184.1 GCA_002699125.1 Anaerolineaceae bacterium | reverse complement strand
GTTGGGTTTGGGCAGTGTGATTCTGGTGGAATCTGCCTTGAGCTTTTTGGGGTTTGGCATTCAGCAGCCGGTGGCCACCTGGGGCAACATGTTGCAGGATGTGCAGAAGGACATGTTCACGGCGCCGTGGAAGGCGCTGTATCCGGGGTTGATGATTTTCGTCACGGTGTTGGCGGTCAACTATCTGGGGGATGGCTTGCGCGATGCCCTCGACCCCAGACTTAAACTCTAATTATGAGCGAATTAAACCATCCAAGACAAATTCGGATTGTTGAGCCGTTTATCGTTTTTGCCCTGGCAATTGTGGCTATCATCTACGCGATTAATGCCTTAAACACACAAGATTGGCTGTGGTTTGCTTCTAGAAATGTTGATGCCACACCTGATCGCATTGTAATTTGGGATCATGGGAAGCAGATAGTGCTGCAACCTGGGCATGAAGATTTTGATGAGTTGGCCACGGCCGTTCACGAATCGCTCCACCATTTTAGCAACACCAATCTGATTAACCTGGGCTTTGGCGAAGATACGCTGACCTACTATGAAGATGATGGCGTTTTGCTAGAGCTGCATTACAACAATCCGGTAATATACCGAGCCAGTTTTCGGGTGGGGCATCCCACACAGATGCTGGTTCCAATTGAAGGACGTCATGCGGGACATGATTATTTCTTTAGAGGAAGTGAGGGCACCTGGTGGTTTGGGGCGATGCGCATGGCCGATCCAGAGCCACTTTACGCTACCTTGAGTAAATTAGGGTATTGGCAACCGAGCTAATGTCACTCTAATGTCACTTTATTGACACCGAAAGGACTCCATGCTATACTTCTAATCACTTCCTCCTCTCAATAGCTTGCGCCCGAATTATTAAACTATTCCGGCAATTGATATTGGGAGATTGGGCGGGGTTTCGTGGGGTTTCCTCGCCCATTTGCTTCTCCTAATAGAAGGCTCGTCCGATAATTGGACGAGCCTTTTCTTTATTGTGGCAATGCGTGTTGCAGTAGATGAAGCCAGTTTTGGCCCATCACGGCCGTTACATCCTCATCCCCATATCCCCTCTCCCTCAAACCAACGCCAATTCCGCCTAAATCCATTACTGCATCCAGGCCAGTTGGCAAATCGGCCGCCCCAAACGAACCACCAAGACCACTGCCTAACCCCACATGCGCTGCGTCGCCCAATACCTGGCAAACATGGTCGATATGTGCCACGATATGATTCATTGTGACAGAATGCTTGGGAGCACCGTGTCGGTGGCCGCGCAGCAGCAGCGGATTGTAAGGCGAGATGCCAATCACCCCACCCCGCTCACCAATGAGCTGAATCTGTGTGTCGCTCAGATGACGCTCACTGTCAGGGACAAGGGCGCGGGCATTGCTGTGAGAAGCAATGAGCGTACCAGGATAGCTGTCCAGCAGTTCCAGAGAAGCTTTCTCGCTTAAGTGGCTGAGATCGGCAATCAGGCCAAAGTCGGCCATGATTTCCAGCAGCTGATGGCTTGCTTTAGTAAGGCCAAAACGGCTGCCGCGTCGAAAGCCGGAGGCGTACACGGTGTCATCCCAAGCCAGGCCCACGATGCGCAGCCCGCGCTCTACCCATCGCTCCAATTCTTCTGGTTCTAGAATGGGATCTGCCCCTTTAAGCAAGGGGAGGATGCCGAGAAACGGCCGTTCCCCCTCAGCAAAACTATCCACCACTTCAGCCAGCTCAGTTCGGCTGCGCACCAGACGAATGGTTTCATCCTTATCCGCCAGGCGATGGTAATAATCGAGCTGGGCTGTGGCCATTCGTGCGGCTTGCGCCGGGGTTTGGTAGCCGGTTTCGGCGGTACGGCGGGCCGCCGGTGGGGGGAAGAGGGTGCCAAAGATGAGGCCAACACCAGCTTCCTTAAGCGCAGGCAGCGTCAGGGTGGCAACACCTGCCGGATGGCGGCCTTTTTCTTGCTCGCGCAGTTGGGAGAGAGGTTGGTGGTGGTTACGGCCGTTTACCAGCGCGTCATAAGCCAGATCCAGGTGGCCATCAACGATGAACATGGCTACTCAATCAAATCACGCAAGGTTTTGAGGTTGATTGGATCCATCTCGATTTCGTTGCCGTCCTTATCTTCTTCCGTTTTGGGTGTTTCCAGATGGGCGGGATGGTCGGCCCAGCGGGAATCGTTGACGAAGCTGGCAAAACCAGATTTACCGATGTGTCCTTCACCGATATGCTCGTGGCGGTCTTTGTTGGAGCCTAGTTCGTGCTTGCTATCGTTAAAGTGAAAACATTTAATCTTGTCCAGGCCAATTTTCTCGTCGAAAGCGTTCATCGTTTCCGCGTAGGCTTCTGGCGTGCGGATGTCGTAGCCGGCAGCAAAGACATGGCAAGTATCGAAGCAAACGCCTAACCGCTCATTGTCACCCACTTCTGACAAAATATAGGCTAGCTGCTCAAAGCTGCGGCCAATGTTGGTGCCCTGCCCGGCCATGGTTTCTACACAGACAGTAACGTTCGGGCAGGATTCGGCCGTTTCTTGCAGCAGGCGCTTCAAGCCACGCACAATGAGATCCATGCCCGACTGCTCATCACCACTGACAAACGAGCCGGGATGAAAGGTGAGCAGGAGAATATCAAAAGCGGCGGCTCGTTCCACTTCCTCCTTCAACGCCTGGTAAGATTTTTCCCAAAGCTCATCATCCGGCGAAGCAATGTTGATCAGGTAGCTGGCATGAACCGCCACCGGGTGGATATCGTCGTACTCTTCCGCTGCCTCACGATACTTTTTTACATCTTTTTCGGTGATTGGTTTAGCTTTCCACTGCCGGTTGCTTTTGGTAAACACCAACATGGAATCACAGCCTGCTTCATCACCACGGGCAAACGCTTTGTACAAACCGCCAGCCGCGCTCATCTGTGCGCCTAATCGCATACATTACCTCACTTTTTGGTTGTTTAATGACGGTAGGACTGGCAGTCCTACGCAATATTCTGGTTAATTTGCCGGGTTTTCAGGACTGCCAGTCCTCGGTTGACACTGTCTAAAGATCGTACCGGTCGTCCCGCTGTGCGCCAAAAAAGCCGATAGTTTCGTTGCCATCTAAAGAGTAAACGGCATCGCCTACAACCCGCCAGATGCGGTTTCCGGCTAAATCTTCTACAAAATTGCCGCGGAGATAACCTGTTGGCTCTCCATCCAGCGTGAACAAGGTGCTGCCTTGCAAAAAGGCAAACTGTTCTCCTTTTCGATCAATTAATCCGCGCATGATTATGGCACCGTAAACGTTACGCGGGTGGCCCCGGTGCTATCTTGCAGCGTGACGGTTTCACCCGACGTCCAAATGGCTTCACTGAGGCCCCAAAACAGGGCAGTGGGGCCGTTGGCTCCGCTGGTTGTATTCAATTGCAGATCGGACCCGGCGAAGAGGGTGACCTGGCCAAAGCGATACTCGTGGCCATCTTCATCCAGCAGGGTCCAGTTTTGCAGGGCGATGGGGGCATCGCCGCTGTTGGTGAGGAGGACGGCTTCATCTGCCAATTGATCGGGACCAATGACGGCCGTAATTTCCACCACCGCCTCGCCTGCCCCCACCGGCTGGGTGGCAATGGGTGTGGGCAAAACGGCTTCTTCGGGAACGGCCGTTGCCTGCGGCTCTGGCGTCGATGTACCCTCAACAGGAATAACAAGCTGCTGCCCGACGGAAATGATATTTTCATTGGGCAGTCCGTTTTCGGCGACAATGTCTTCCACCGTCACGTCATAGAGCTGGCTGATGGTGCCCAACGTATCACCTGCCTGCACAATGTGCACCAATGGGCCGTCGTCTGGTTCAGCGGTGTTGGTAGGGGCCACTTCTGGCTGGGGAACGGCCGTATTTTGCAAAAAGGCGGGGGTGATCGTGGTGGGGATGGAGACGGCCGTTTCCGAATCGCCATCCCGGTTATCCCACCAATACAAAATGGCCAGCACCACAACCGTGGAAACCACAATATTCAGCAGCAAAAACGGAATCATCTTTCGAGCAGACATGCACCTCTCCTCATTTGTTGTTATTGTACATCATTGGCCTAAAGTCCAAAAACAGGGAAAATAGCAGTTCATAAATTGCAGGAAGTAACAGCAAGGGCTATTTGATGTCTAATAAATTAAAGATTCTCTTTCTAAGCGCCGAGGTAGCACCCTTTGCCAAAACCGGCGGCCTGGGTGATGTGGGCGGCTCGCTGCCCAAAGCCTTACACGAAATGGGCCACGATGTCCGGGTGGTGATGCCCGCCTATCAAAAAATCGAAGCGGGGTATCCGGGCGTTGCGCCACTGCCGGGTTCATTAAGCGTGCCTACAGGTGTGGGACGTCTCACCGCCGGTGTGTTTCAGGGAACGCTGCTCAACAGCCAGGTGCCCATCTACTTTATTGCCGAAGGCAATTTGTTTAACCGCCCCAGCCTATACGGCTATGGGGATGATGCTTACCGCTTTGCCTTTTTCAGCCGCGCCGCGCTGGAGTTAACAACTGCCCTCGAATGGAAACCAGACATCGTTCATGCCCATGATTGGCACACGGCCCCGGCACTCACCTGGCTTGCCACCGCCGGGCAAGGATATGAACAGTTTCGCGGTATTGCCACTGTTTTCACTATTCACAATCTGGCACACCAGGGTAAAACAAACTGGCGCATTTTTGATTATATGGGTGTGCAAACCCATTCGCTGGCCGAAGAAGGGTATGACGAAGTCAACTTTATGGCCCGGGGCATCTACCATGCCACGATGATCAACACCGTCAGCCCAACGTACGCCCGCGAAATCATGACCCCAGCTGGCGGTGCCGGGCTGGATGGCCTGCTGCGCCATCGCCATTTTGATGTGCACGGCATTTTGAATGGGCTCGATTATGAAGAATGGGACCCGGCGGCAGATAATAGTTTAGCCAGCCATTACGACGTGAACCATCTGGAAAAACGGCTGCACAACCGCCGCGCCCTGCAATCCCGGGCAAACCTGCCCCAACGCGACAACGTTCCGCTGGTGGCCATGGTCTCCCGGCTGGATTGGCAAAAAGGGCTGGACATCACCGGCCACGTTATTCATCTGCTGATGAACGGCTACTCCGGGGATGCCCAGTTTATTGTGCTAGGCACCGGCGATCCGGGTTATGAACAAATGTTTGCCCGGCTGGCCGCCTATCACCCCGAAAAAATGACCGCCTATCTCAGCTACGACGCTAACTTTGCCCCGCTCATCTACGCCGGCAGCGACATGTTCCTGATGCCTTCGCTGTTTGAGCCGTGTGGTCTGGGACAGCTCATTGCCATGCGCTACGGCAGCGTGCCCGTGGTGCGGGCCACCGGTGGCCTGGCCGACACCGTGGCCGACGGCGAAACTGGCTTTGCTTTTCATGACTATAATGCAGACGCTTTTTGGCGCGCCTTGCAGCGGGCCATCTATGTTTATAATGTAGACAAGCCACACTGGCAGGCCATCCAGCAAAACGGCATGCGCTCTGACTTTTCCTGGCAGCGCTCCGCCAGTGGCTACCAGCAGCTTTATGAGTGGGCGATTGCCCGCACGATCAATGGGTAATTCCGTGGGGCGTTTCGGGAAACGCCCCTACACAAATCCAATTTTTCTGATGAAAGGTTCTCACTATGCGCTTTGAACGAGCCGCAGGCATCTTACTCCATCCCACCTGCTTTCCTGGCCGCTATGGCATCGGGGATTTTGGCAATGCTGCTTACCAATTTGTAGACTTTTTGGTCGCCAGCAAGCAGTCGCTGTGGCAGATTTTGCCCCTTGGCCCCACGGGCTACGGTGATTCGCCGTACCAGGCGTTTTCTGCCTTTGCCGGGAACCCCCTGCTGATCAGTCCGGATCGGTTGGTGCGGGATGGGTATTTGGCGGAAACGGCCGTTAAAAACGTCCCCCCCTTTCCCCAATACGCTGTCGATTTCGGTCCGGTCATCGAATACAAAACCGCCCTCTTGCAGCAGGCCCATGAACATTTCTTGGCCCACGGCACAGATGAACAGCGCGCTGCCTACCAACAATTTTGCACAGCACAAAGCAGCTGGCTGGACGATTTTGCTTTCTTCATGGCGCTGAAAAATCATCATGTTGAGCATGAAGGTGGCGTGTGGAACACCTGGCCGCGCGAGATTGCTTTGCGCGAACCGGAAGCGATGGCCAGTTGGGCTGAAAAACTGGCAAACGAAATCGACCGGCACAAATTTTTGCAGTTTCTCTTCTTCCAGCAGTGGCTCAGCCTGAAGCTGTATGCCAACGAGCGCGGCATTCAGATCGTTGGCGATCTGCCTATCTTTGTGGCCTTCGACAGCGCCGACGTGTGGGCCAATCCCGAGCTGTTTTACCTGGATGAAACCGGCGCACCCACCGTCATTGCCGGGGTGCCACCAGATTATTTTAGCGAGACGGGACAGCGCTGGGGCAACCCGCTCTACCGCTGGGAACGCATGGCTGAGGCAGACTATCCCTGGTGGACGGCGCGCCTGCAAATGTGTTTTACCCAGGCCGACATCGTGCGTATTGATCATTTTCGTGGCTTTGATGCTTATTGGGAGATTCCGGCCGAGGAGCCAACGGCCGTTGTCGGGCGTTGGGTCAAAGGACCAGGCGCCGCCTTCTTCCAGGCCATGCGGGATGCGTTGGGCGAGCTGCCGCTCATCGCCGAAGATTTGGGCGTTATCACGCCCGATGTGGTGGCCCTGCGTGAAGCGTTCGACTTCCCCGGCATGAAGATTTTGCAGTTTGCCTTTGGCGGCGAGCGCAACAGCAACTTCTTGCCACATACCTTCGACAAAAACTCTGTCGTTTACACCGGCACCCACGACAATGAAACCGTTTTGGGCTGGTACCGCAATGCTTCAGAAGCGGAACGGGACCACATTCGGCGTTATATGCAGATCAGTGGGCAAAACATTTCCTGGGATATGACGCGGCTGGCGTATATGTCTGTGTCGAATACGGCCGTTGCCACCCTGCAAGATTTAATGGGCCTGGGCAACGAAGCCCGGATGAACTTCCCCGGTAAAGTGGGCGGCTACTGGCGCTGGCGCTACCTGCCTCACATGCTCACCCACGACATTGCCGACCGGTTGCGCGAGATGACTGAGCTGTACGGCCGTGTGCCTCAGCCCAGAGAAGAAACCACCACAACTTAAAGCATTTTCGGAATAATAAATAAGCCTTCAATCCGAAAATGCCTCAAGCGAATTCCGAAATGCATCGAATTTTCACCGGATTATTTCTCGGAATTCGCCTAAGGCCGCTCCGCTCCAATCAATCCAACCCATTTGTGACACACTGCGTTATGCTTTTCGCTTAAACAGCTAATGACAGTTGTCACTCTGTGCTTGTTGCACCAACATCTACAATAGGGTTCGGTGCCCCAACCTTTTTCCACTTTTCTGCTCTTTCATATTCGCACAAGTCTTAGGATGGTTCAGACGCCACTGACCTGGCCATCCTCTTTAGAACCAAACGGAGTAAAAATGATCCATTGGCTCACACAATCCCACGATGTTGTTCCCCAAACGGCCGTACACGGCCAACCCCTTCGCTTTTTAAGCGACAGCGAAGCAGAGCGCCTGGCCGCCCTGCCCAACAACAAGCAGCGGCGCGACTGGCTGCTGGGTCGCTGGACCGCCAAGCGGCTCCTGCAAACGGTGATCTGGGAAACAAATGGTACCACCGTGCCGCTGGACCTTATTACTGTCAAGAATGTCGCCAGCGGGATGCCAACCATTGAATCGCAGCTGCCCTTGGTCGATGGCCAATTCAGCCTTTCTTTAAGCCAGGCCGATGGGCAGGTGCTGGTAACGGCCGTTGCCAAGCCCAACTGGCCCATCGGAGCACAGATCGATCCCATCCGGCCACGCAGCGAAGAATATATAAATGATTGTTTTACCGAGAAGGAGCTGGCACTGGTACGTCAGGTAAAAGGCGTGGAGCGAGATGTGCTGGTAGCGGCCGTTTGCAGTGCCAAGACGGCCGTGCGCCAAGCGCTAAAATTGGACCCATCTATCGATTCCAGGGCCCTCTCTTGTTTGGTTGATCCGGAGAAACGGCCGTCAGACACCTGGGTGCCGTTCAAAATACGGTACGACAACAGCCGCCTGCCCCAGCCGGCTCCCCATCTGTCCGGCTGGTGGCGCACCCTGGACCAGTTTGTGCTGACGCTGGTGGTGCAGCAGTAACACAGTGGGAATCAATTTACCGCAAAGACGCGGAGGCGCAAAGAAAAGCTTTGTGCTTTCTATGCCTCCGCGTTGAAATCATACTTTTCTTAATCGATCTGAATGCTAAACTTATGCCAGCTGTGGCGCATAGATGCCGTGTTTGTACATGCCATACCAGGCATCAGCATCCACTTCGTTGTAAACGCCCAGAAGCTTGATAATTTCTCGTGCAAAATCGATACTGCTTAAGGCATCGGCTGTTACAATGTTTTGATCTGTTACAGCTGATTCGTCCACATAATATTCATGGTCGTCGTAGGTGGGCACCAGCGCCTGCAAGTATTCTAGAATGTTGCTGGTGTGTCTCACCTGATGTGTCAGACCGGCCCTGGCAATCTCCAGCGTAGCCCCGCAAATCGCTGCCAGCGGTACGTTCTGTGCGTGCAAATCGCGCAGCAAGGCTTGAAGCGGCCCGTTGCCCTGTTGTTCCCACATGTGCCCGCCCGGTAGAATGAAAACGGCCATGTCCACCGCCTCAATCTCCTCAAGCGTCGCATCGGGCAAAATGGTGATCCCGCCCATCGTGGTGACCGGTTCTGGCGAAAAGCCTACCGTTTTCACTTCATACTGACCTGACTTACGCAGTTCGCACAAAATATGTGCCGGTTCCCAATCTGCCAGACCATCAAACACGAGTAGATAAGCTGTTTTCTGCATTTGTTTTGCTCCTCAAGAAATAATTTATGTCAACAAATCTTGCCATGAAATGTCCGAATAATTTCATCATACCAACAATACCTGACACCCTCTGTCTTATTTGCAAACGGGCCAAATAACGGCCGTTTGGGTGACAATGATCAATGGCAAGACACTGCCAAATCCGGCATACTAACTGACTACAATTGGTAATGTGCAAACCACAGAAAGTGTTTTGAAAAACGAAACGCGATTTCTCTGTGGTTTGCTCAAGTAAAAGCCAATTCTGTGTCCCTTTTTATTCAAAGCGCTTTTTGGCTTTTACATGTACCGGAGGTCTGTTGTGAAAAAATTAATGATTATTGGCATTTTGCTCCTGATGTTGGTTGGTTGTGGGGCAGAGGCTGGTGAGGAAACGGCCGTACCCACCAATACCCCAACCGACAGCGGCATGGGCATGGGTGGTGGTATGGGCATGATGGCCCGTCACATGGCTCCCATCCCCGAAGATTACGCCGGCCTCAGCAACCCCGTTGCGGCCGACGAGGAATCTCTGGCTCGCGGGGGTGACCTTTTCACCACCTACTGCGCCTCCTGCCACGGCGATGGCGGCATGGGAGATGGCCCCGCTGCGGCCACGCTGGACCCGGCACCCGTCGCCATCGCCCACACCAGCCAGATGCTGGGCGATGATTATCTATTCTGGCGCATCAGCGAAGGCGGCCAGGGCGATCCGTTCAACTCGGCGATGCCCGCCTGGGGCAGCGCCCTCGATGAACAGGCACGCTGGGACCTCATCAACTACATTCGTGCTTTGGGCAGCGACACCGCACCCAGTATGGGCGGCCCAGGTATGGGGGGCATGATGGGCGGTCGCACCTATGATCCGGCGGCCGAAGCCACGCGCCAGGCAGAAATGCTAGTCCAAGCCATCGAACAAGGCGTTCTCACGCAGGCCGAAGCCGATCTTTTTGCCGAAGTTCATGCCGAGTTGGAGGCCAACATGACACGCGGCATGCAAATGCAAGGCAACATGGGCCAAATGCAGGCTGCCTTGCTGGCCCAGCTGGTCGATTTGGGCCATATCACTCAAGCGCAGGCCGATCAGTTTAACGATATTCACACGCGGCTGCTGGAAGCAGAGCTGATGCAGTAATCAGTGAGTCAGTGTTCAGTAAGCAGTCAAAAAACTGACTTACTGAACACTGAATACTGCCTTACTGAATTTGACTTTTGTCAGGGCGTATGGCAAAATCCGGCTCCGCAATGCCCTTGTAGCTCAGAGGATAGAGCATTGGCCTCCGAAGCCATGAGCCCAGGTTCGAGTCCTGGCAAGGGCACTTTTTCATTCGAATATCTGTTAGCCAAAGGAGCCATCAGTTACACACTGAGACGGCTCCTTTTTTATTGAATGTGTCCACTGAAAAGAGCCAACGCAAAGGCGCAGAGAAACCTAAGAAGAAATCTGCGGTTTTCAGTAGCGTCATAGGATTGATTATGAGCAAAGGTCGCCTGGAAGCGTTTAGCGATGGCGTGCTGGCCATCGTGATTACCATCATGGTGCTGGAACTGTCTGCGCCGGAAGAACCGACGCTGGACGCACTCCTTTTGCTCATGCCCACGTTTTTAAGCTACATCCTCAGCTTCGTTTTCATCGGCATTTACTGGAACAATCATCATCATTTGTTGCAGGCGGTTGAGGTGGTGGACGGCCGTATCCTCTGGGCCAATCTGCACCTGCTGCTCTGGCTATCGCTCATCCCCTTTGTCACTGCCTGGATGGGCCGGACCGAGTTTGCCGCCTGGCCGGTGGCGCTTTACGGCATCAACCTGCTGCTGGCGGCTATTGCCTACTTCATCTTGGTGCGTGCGCTCCTGGCCCGGCACGGCCATGATTCTGTGTTAGCCACCGCCGTCAACAACGACTTCAAGGGCAAAATTTCGGTAGTGATTTACGTAGCGGCCATCCCTCTGGCCTTTGTGAGCACCTGGCTGGCCGGCGGTTTATACGTGCTGGTGGCCATCATCTGGCTCATCCCCGACCGTCGCATCGAAAACCTACTAGCATAATGATGAAAGTATATTCCACACCCTCCTGTATTCCGAGAGGTCGCTTGTGATATTATCAGAAAGTCAAACAAAACTGCTCAAATGGTTAGTCGAAAATTTCCCAGAAGATTCATTCAAATTGAGATGGATTTCTAGCGACTCATTGATCGAAAGTGACTGGAGCATAGTCGTCCCCAATTTTGTAAGTCAAGCGAGACTAAAAGCGCTAGCAAATAAAGATTTATTGGTACTACATGTCAACGATTTTCCACCGGGGCACAGGTCAAGGCCGATTTCGATATGGGATATTGAAATTCAGCCAGAGGCCAGGAATTTGGTAACCAATAATTTTTGGGAGCCTGATTTTTCTACTACATCTGGAAATTGGCCTCGCATTCATACCGGAAAGTTAGCCAATCTTCTAAACGATTCACACAATTCTGACGAGATGCTTTCATTGTGCATGGATTTAGGAATTTCACGGGATCATCTGAAGTGGGACGGTCAGGCAAACAAGACTCGTGCTATTGAAATTGTTGAATACTGCGTAAAACATAAAATTCTTCTCTCATTACTTGTCTATCTGGTTAACAATCGGCCAAGTGAAAATTGGAATCACATTATCCAGACACACATTCAAGATTAAACCTTAAAATTTAAAGCTCTACTCACAGCAAATTTTCCAGGGTAGACAAGCAGGTTGTTCTATGTTAAAATCAGAACAATTGTTCTAATTTAGCAAGGATAACTCTATGGCACAGTATGTGATTACCCCAATTAATGAACACAGAGCCAGACGGTGGGAGAAGGTGTACGGCCGTACCGAACTCCCCGTAAAATTCCCGCTGCCCCATTTAGCCTGCACCCAGCGCTGGGGCGATGTGCCCGTGTATTATTTGGACGTTACGGCCGTGCCCGCTGCTCTGCTGGATCGCCTGGCCACCTTTGAGGCGCGGCGTACCGGCACCAGTTACCATGAAGCCCGTCTGGCCGTACGGCGCGAATGGCTCATCCGCGCCGATGAGTGCCAGCCGGCCCGCAAAGCTGTCACCACCCCCACAGCTCCCTCCTGGCAGCCTGCTTTTCCCTTTTTACAGCAGGTGCCATTACGGCCGTCCCGCCGCCCCCACCGCGCCAGATTCATTTAGTAATTCAGTAATTGGGTAATTTAAACTGGATGGCAAATTACCCAATTACTTAAAATGCGGCCGCCACCGGTACGCTCGCTGGCTTCACCCCCAACCGGGCCAGCGCCGCCTTGCCCCGCACCGTCATGTCCGACGTAAATTTGAATTGATCACGGCCGTCAATGGGGTATGCCTTGAGGCGGTAATGCGTGCTCCACGGCTTCTCAATCACGATGACTGAAATAGGCCGGTCCAGCTGCAAGTACGGGCTGGTGAGCGCCACCTGGCGCAGCTTTTGCCGCACAATTTCGGCGTCGTGCTCTGGATGCAGGTAAAAATCGGCTACGCATTGGTGTTCGCGCTGGCCCTTGTTGTCGTTGTAGATGATGTTGTCCCACATCAGCTTGTGCGGGATGAGCACCACCGTATCATCCGGCGTCACCAGCTGAATGGCGCGGAAGCCGAGGGCGATAACTTCACCATAAGCATCGCCAATACGCACCCAATCACCGATTCGGTACGGCCGTTCATAAATCGTCACAATCCCGGCAATGAGGCTGCTCACGTAATCCTGGAAGGCAAAGCCAATGGTGATGGCCACCGCCCCGGAGATTGCCAGCACGTTTTCCGGTGTGGGGTCAATTACCAGCGGCACAATCCGCATGAGGGCCAAAACCACCAGCACCACCTGCAAGATAGGCAGCAGCGGCAGCACATACAGGCGGAATCGACTCGGTATTTGCTCTGTTAGCCAGGGCAGAAACCATTGCAGCCCGCGCAAAATCAGCCAGACCAGCAGCAAAATAGTGATGATGCGAATCACGTTACTTTGTGTTAGGTGAGTCACAATTTCAGTGGGATCAAACATTTTCACAACCTCCAAATCTCCAACATTTCCCCGGAAACTTTTCCCAGAGCTATCGCTCTATCCGGCAGTTTCCGGGGAAATAGTCTGCTAAAACTCGTCTACCAAATAGCCTTCATTGGCCAAAAAGCTGCGCACGGTTGGGTAGGCCAGCAGCGGCACCTGCCACAGCTCGTCTTCCTGTTCCAGAAGGTTAGCCCGCCAAAATAGCTGCAAAATACGGCGCACCTCGTTGTGCGAAAGCGGCGTCAGGTCGGCGATGAGCGCAGCGGAAGCCCCTCCATGCAGCAAAATGGTGTGCAGCACCAGCGATTCATTGGTGCCCAGGCCGCCGGGCATGGTTGGTAACTGCAAACGAGACCACGGCTGTACCCAGACGGTGTATCGTTTATTATCATCAAGCGATGCTTCAGATTTTAGGTCCGCCGCTTTTCCCTCGACGGACACCTCCAGGCTTTGCCGCCACAGCTGCCAGATAACACCAGGCAGGCCACGGCCGTATGCCGCCAACTGCCGAAAGAAGTGATGGACTGACACCCAATCGCCGTACCGTTCCACCTGGCCCGGCGCACGGTAATGGGCCACTGCCTTGCTGTAGGTTTCAGCCAGAGGAAAAATCAGCTTACCATCTTCCATTTGGCGAAAAATGAAACGGCCGTTATGAACACGATTCGCTAAAAAAGGCAGCCAAAACTGCACCTTAGACCCGTCAAACGGAGCCAGCACCAACGGCGTAGGCACCATCACATCAATTTGCAGCGTCTTCTTCAGGTAAGCCCAGGCCCAACTGTCGCAGGCGATCAGGCAGCGGCGACGGGTTATTTGCAGCCAATCCAGCAGGCGGCTGAGCAACTGCAGCCCTTCTTGGTGGCGCAAGAAACATTTACCCAGGCGAGGAATTACCAGAGGCGACAGCGACGGCCGTGTTACCTGGTCTACCCAGGCATCGCCACCCGCTAAAATTTGCCGGACCGAAGGAGCACCCATGATTTGCCAGCCGTTTTGTTTGGCCAACGCCACCGCCGCTTGCCCCACGCCACTGCCGGGCGGCCCTACCAACACCCGCACCATCTGCTCAGGCTCTTTGGAGAGTTCCCAGCCGTGCAGGGCAAACATGAGGGCCGTGATGATTTGATCAGAATCGGGCGGAGGGGCGGCTCGGTTTAACAAATAGGGCGGCATGGAAAAGAAGCGACTGCGGCGAAACAACCGGGGCTGAAGGCGAGACAGCCAGGATTGGCAGCCATGGCGCACGGTTTCATGCATGGGCGCAGCCGGACGACGATATTCGGTTATGGGAACGTATTCCCAAAGCGGTTTGTACAATTGTTTATGCAAGCTCTTTCTGCTCCTGTTTTACCTATCCACCCTGGAACTACAGCAGCAGGCAAAACGCTAGCGGCGTTTGATGTTCAAAACTGAATGCGTGGTGATGGGAATGCCTGCCCCCGGCGAACGACAAAGGAGGCAGATGAATATGTTGTCAGAAGCTGGGCAACACGCAAGGATTATTTTTGAAGAAGCAAGCAAAAAGCAGCTGGACTATAAAAAGGGGGTGGAAAATCGTGAATAGGAAAAAAGGCACAGACAGGAGAAGATTAATGCTGCCTGTCTGTGCGCAAGGATGGAATTATGAGAACGAGCTTAGCAGCTTACTCACTCACCGCAGCCGGCATCGGCGTGAAGCCCGCGCCCATTGCCTCGTGGCTCACGCCAATTGTGACAAACGCGTGTGGATCTGCTTTGGCTACCAGCTGCTTCATCTCACCAACCTGAGGTCGCGTAATGGTACACAGCACCAGGTACCGTTTTTGTCCGGTGAACCCGCCTGTCACCTCCCAAAAGCTCACGCCACGATGCAGATGCACCATCAGCTCATCAATGACAGCCTGGGGATGATTGGTAATGATGGTGGCCGTGCGCGCACTGCTGGGACCCTCCAGCGTGTAGTCGGAAGCCAGCCCATTTAAAAACAGCATCAAAAAGCCGTAGAGGGCAATGTGCCAGCCAAACAGCAGGCCAGCCAGCAAAATAATGAGGCCATCGGTGTAGAAGTAAACCTGGCTTAGCGGCTGGCCAGTTTTCTTTTGGATGATACGGCCGATTATCCCCGTGCCCCCCATGGTGCCACCGGCTCGGTAGATCAGACCACCACCAATACCACCCACAATACCACCATAAATAGTATTCAGCAGCAAATCATCGGTAACTGGGTATTGGCTGAGCCACTGCGGCATGTAAACTACAAAAACGTCGGTGGCGATGGAAAAGATGGTGGCGGCAACCAGGGTACGCAGCAAAAACCCCCAACGCCCCAGGTAAAAGAAACCCACCACCAGCAGCGGCAGGTTGAGCAGCCAGAAGATCAACCCCACTGGCCAGCCAGCAAAATGGTTCACGATAATGCTAATGCCAGAAACGCCGCCAGCAACAATGTTAAAGGGCACCTGGAACATAGCATAGGCAAAAGCGGCCAGACAAGCCCCGGCTATCATCAAGAAGGTCAGGCGTGTTTGATACCAAACTTTTCCCCAGGGAAACGGCCGTTCTCGCCGCCGCGCGCGTTTAAAAGATAATTGCTTTGTCATAAGCTTACTTCCTTGTTTATCTAGAATTACCTACCAGAAAAAAAGCACCATCTTTCACAGCCGAAAGATGGTGCTTTATTGATTGTAAAAAAGTTGAGTTAGTTGAAGCAAAAACTCATTTCAGATCGGAATCAATCTTCCCAATCGTCATCATCATCGTAATCGTAATCGTCGTCGTCTACATCTTCATCGAAGTCGTCATCGTAATCGCCATCAAAATCTTCATCGAACGGATCTTCAAAAGCCCAGTCCAACTTGACTGGAGATACGCTTACAACTTCCAATTCATCGCCACATTCATCACAAATGACAAACTCGCCCATCTGTACCTTATTCTGGAAACGAATACGGGCACCACAGCCAGGACAAATGCCAATTTCTGTTTTGGATTGCGGATTTATTTGCATGACTTACTACCTCCTAAATGGAAATATTTATGGCCCGCCAGGCAAGGGCGACCGCTCATGAAAACTCGACTGTTTATGGGGGCGGTTGGCAACGGCCGTTTGCCTACCAATGCTCCCTTTTATTGCGCTGATTCGACCGGGGTGAGTCAAACTCTTCAAAATCAATTTCATCTTCCCAGGCCTCTTCCGCCAATCGCAATTCAATGGGCGATTTGCGCATTACCTCCAGCTGCGCCGAGCAGCGACGACAGGTCATTAGCTGGCCAACATAAGGCAATTTCTTGAAACGAACTTCTTCTCCACAGTCGGGACATAATCCAATATTCTTGGATTGAACCATGTTCATGAGTCTCGCTACCTCTTTCCTATAGGGTTAATTCTTGAACCCAAATAACAAAACTAGACTCCAATATAGGCCGATGGTGTGTAAAAAGTGGGGGAAATTGTGTGTTATTTGTGTGCCAAAATTCGTTCTGGCGTGCCAAATCTGTAAAATCGAGAAGCTTCGTAATTTGCCACATAGGGCAAAGAGAGGTAAGAGATTGGATTAAACGGAGAAGCGGTATCCCACGCCAGGATGGTTGTGAATGAATTGAGCCTGGTGGGGGTCTGGTTCAATTTTGCGACGTAGGCGGCGCACCAGGCCACGCACCAGCTCGCGATTGCCCTCGCCATTGTAACCCCAAACGCGCTCAATAATCACGTCGATAGGAATGACCTGATCGGCATTGGTCATGAGCACATAGAGCAAACGAAATTCCAGCGGGGTGAGCTGCTGCGGCGGTTGGTCCACCAGTGTCACAGTGCGCGTGCCCGGATCAAGCTGGATATTTTTTGTTTGAATGGTCGTGAGAATGGAAACAGGTACGGAACCGGCGCGACGCAAAAACATGGTGACATAGCGGGACAAAATTCGGGGCGAATACGGCCGTTCCAAAATCAAATCTACGCCAGCATCCAGCAGTTCACACGTCTCGTCTTCCGTCATGGCGTCGTGGAGCAGGAGCAGGGGGGCCTGGGACATGGTGCGAATTGCCAACACATCATCGGTAACGGCCGTATGTCCCTTGGCCGACAGCAAAATAAGATCCACCGGTTGCTTTAACAGCGAGCTCATCACCAGCTTCACCGACGCTGTACGGGCCACGGCCAGTCCCGCGTGGCGTAAAACATAACTCAGGAACTCCCGTTCCTCACCGTTTTCAGAGATGACAATTGCTTGCATACAATCACCAATTTGCTACATTCAAACCTGACAGATTTTCGCCAAACCCGGCCAACAAAGATATTTCATAAGCCAAAATTATTTCCCTAAATTTCTGGAAACCTGTCAGGTTTCTTGCCCTAACAGCAATTTGGACCTTCGCTAGATTTTGCCATGCCTCCATAAATTGTCAATCAGCAAACTCTAAACGAAGCAGCTGCGCATCGGCGGGCACTGAATCGCCGGGCGCGTAAAAAATCTCAACAACCTGCCCTGCTGCGGGCGCGCGAATGGTGTGCTCCATTTTCATCGCTTCCAGCTTGAGCAGCGGCTCCCCCTCAGCCACTGTTTGTCCCTGGCTCACCAGCACGGCCAGAATGGAGCCAGGCATGGGTGCCCTCAGCGATCCAGCCGTGGCGGAGACGGCCGTTTTCCGAGGCAGTCGCGGCAGGGCAATGGCACAAATCACACCCGATTCCATCTGCACCCACCACTCATCTCTATTGGGCACGATGAGCAGTTGGTGGGAACGGTCGTTCACCACCACTGTCCAATCCGGCCCCGCCTGCGGCGTACATTCCACGGCAAACTGCTTCTCTTCGATTGTTATGTCAAATTGATTGTTTTGGAAACGAACCGGTTCCAGCGAAACAGTAATGGTCTCATCCCCCACCACAAACTGGCTGCGAATGGGACCGTTGGGATTGTTGCGCCAATAGCCACTGTTCTCCGGCAGCTGCGGCCACGCATAAAACTGCGCCAGCGCTGCACCGACCAACCCCAGCGTTACGTTTTCTGCAGGTGGCTGCCAGGCGGCCAGATTGTCGGCCAAGAAGGGCGTGCTGTATTGTCCCGCCGCAAAATCCGGATGCTGCACGATGGCTTGTAAGTAGGGCAAATTGTGGGTGAATCCCAGCAAGACGGCCGTTTCCAAAGCGTGTGCCAACCGCTGTACGGCCGTCTGCCGGTCCGGCCCATGCACAATAATCTTGGCCAGCATCGGATCATAATGCACCGACACATCATCCCCGGTTTGGATGCCATCATCCACCCGCACGCCATCACCCGTTGGCGCACGCCACAGCAGCACCGGTCCGGTCACCGGCAAAAAATCGTTAGCCGGATTTTCGGCATACAGTCGCGCCTCGATGGCGTGGCCAGACAGCAAAACCTCGTCCTGCGCTAATGGCAGCGGCTCCCCGGCGGCCACACCAATTTGCCAGGCCACCAAATCCAGCCCTGTCACCATTTCCGTGACGGGATGCTCTACCTGGAGCCGAGTGTTCATCTCCAAAAAGTAAAATTCGCCGTTGGCGTCCAGCAAAAACTCGACTGTACCGGCATTGTCGTAGTTCACGGCGCGGGCAGCGGCAACGGCCGTTGCCCCCATGCGTGCTCGCAGTTCCGGCGTCAGCGCCGGCGATGGCGACTCCTCAATCACTTTTTGGTGCCGCCGCTGGATAGAACAATCCCGCTCGCCAAGATGAATAATGCTGCCGTGCTGGTCGCCAAACACTTGAATTTCCACGTGGCGTGGCTGCAGCAGCGCCCGCTCCAGCAGCAGTTCATCTGAGCCAAACGCCTGTACTGCTTCGCGGCGGGCCGCTGCCAGTACGGCTGGCAGTTCGGCCAACTCGGTGACCAGCCGCATCCCTTTGCCACCACCCCCAGCCGCCGCTTTCACCAGCAAAGGGACCCCTAATTTTTCGGCTTCGGCTTGGAAACGGCCGTCTGACTGATCCGCACCCCCATATCCCGGCAGCAGCGGCACGTCCGCCTGCGCCACCAATTCTTTAGCCGCCCGCTTGTTGCCCATCAACGCTATTGCCTCTGCATTGGGGCCGATGAAGATGAAGCCCGCCTCGGCACAGGCGCGGGCAAAGGCGGCGTTTTCGGCCAGGAAGCCGTAGCCGGGGTGGATGGCATCTACCCCGATTTGGCGTGCGGCGTCTAGAATGGCGGATTGGTTGAGATAGGAGTCTGTAGCGGAAGGGGGGCCGATGTAGACGGCCGTATCCGCCATCTGTACATGCTTTGCAGAGCGATCAACCTCTGAGTAAACGGCCACGGTACGAATGCCCAGCCGCTGACAACTCCGCGCAATGCGGCAGGCTATCTCTCCCCGGTTGGCAATCAAAATTGATTTGATCACAAATATTTTAACACGGTCATTCTGAGCCTTTGGCGAAGAATCCCTTTAAATGCTGCCCGGCAAAACCATTGTCATCGGACAACCTAACCAAACGTTTTTAGCCTAAAGGGGCCGAATGGGTTCAGTACAACAAATCTTTAATTGTGCGCCGGGGCAATGAACGTGTGCCCCACCAGACCATCGTTCATGGAAAACAGGCCCGTTTGCCAGATACGGCGAATCGTTAAGAAAGGCGCAATGGCCGCGTGTTCATTGCTGGAAAGCTGCCGCTGCGAATAATAGCCGGCAAAAAACGCCTCAGACAAATCGGCTGAACTGTTGTGAATCAGATTTGTGTTGAACAAGAAAACAGCAATATCGTATGCCCGCCAACCAGGGCCGCACCAATCAAAATTAAAAAAGGTGGGCTGATTGTCATCGGTAAAGAACACGCTGCCGCTGTGAAAATCACCACCAATTGGTCCCCAACCATCGGGCGTGTACTCTTCATTGGCAATCAAATCTTCAATTTCTTCTTTGGCTTCTTCAGCCGAAATCATCAAGATTTCCAGATCGTCGGCTCGATCTTCATCCCAATATTGTTTGATGCGCTCGATTGGCTTATCGACCAAAAACTCCAGATTTATCGGTTGGCGCTCATAACTTTTTTCGTAATCATTAGACGCCAGATGAATGCGCGCCATTTCTCGCCCCATCACAAAAAGCTGTTCCTCATTTTGAATAGACATGGGTCGCCCTGGGGCCAGGCTAAACAGAGCGTAATAACGGAGTCCCTCCGGTGCATTCAGGCTGCTCAACAGCCCGCCGTCGGCACGGGGAATGGGGTACGCGACAGGCAAACCGGCCTTGTGCAAAAAGTTAAGCCAATCGACCTCGTACAAATAATCAGATTCCTGGCGATCCAGCCGGGTGCCTAGCTGATAAACGCGCACCACATACTTCTCACCGCTGCCAGTAGTAACTAAATAATGGTCATTATCTTGCGTGCGCACCATTTTGCTAAACATCTGGCAGCGCACTGGCCCCTCCAAATGGTAATCAGCGGCAATCAGGTCAGCCAAAGCATCGGCCGCCACAAATGAGCGCACTACGCGAATTTGGTTCATGTTGTTTTCTCCCATTTTTTCTGTAATCGGTTATCCGTGATCAGTAAGCGGTTATTGGTAAACGGTAAGCTAATGACCGATCACCGTTTCTTATCTTGTCAAAATGCCTTCATACTTGGCAATGATGCCCAGCATCACTTCATCGGCGCCGGCGCCAATGGAAAGCAGGCGGGCGTCACGGAAGTAGCGGGCCATCGGGTATTCTTCTACGTAGCCCATGCCGCCGTGGAACTGGAGGCAAGTGTCGGCCACTTCGCGAGCTAATCGGCCAGCTTTCAGTTTAGCCATCGACACCTCTTTGGTCATATCTTCGCCAGCCACCAACATCCGCGTACAATGGTACGCCAACTGGCGCAAAGCTTCCACTTCTGTGAGCAGTTCGCAAATTTTGAACTGAATCCACTGGTTGGCAATGAGCGGCTTGCCAAACGTCTCGCGCTGGCGGCAGTAGTCTATGGTCAGCCGCAGAATGCGCTCCATGCCGGAAACACCCATCACCGCACCGGCCAATCGTTCCTTTTGGAACTGCTTCATTTGCAGCATAAAGCCCATGCCTTCCGGGCCAATGCGATGGCTTTGCGGCACGCGCACGTTGTCGAAGGCGAGGATGGCGGTGTCACTGCTGTGGTTGCCCAACTTTTCCAGCTTCCGGCTGACGCTGAAACCGGGCACGTCTGTGGGCACAATAATGAGCGACATTCCCTTGAAACCCGGCTCATCGCCGGTGCGGGCCAGCAGGGTGAGGTAGTCGGACTGGGTACCGCTGGTGATCCACATTTTACTGCCGTTGATGAGGTAGTCGTCGCCGTCGGTCACGGCGCGGGTTTGGATAGCGGCCACGTCGGACCCGGCGTTTGGCTCACTGACGGCGATGGAGAAGACGGCCGTTCCCGCAATCGCCGGCTGCAAAAAGGTCTCCTTCTGCCAGGGCGTGCCAAATTCAGCCAGGGCCGGCGTGGCCATGTCGGTCTGCACGGCGATGGCCATCGGCACGCCGGCACAGTGCGCCCGGCCCACCTCTTCCAACATCACCACCTGATACCAGTAATCCAGCCCCATTCCACCGTACTCTTCTGGGTAAACGATGCCCAGCAGCCCCAAATCCCCCATCTTTTTGAATAGGTCGTGGGCGGGGAAGGTACGGCCGTCTTCCCACGCTTCCACATTCGGATTGATTTCACTTTCTACGAATCGTCTTACAGTTTGCCTCAGCATTTCGTGTTCGTCGTTAAAATAAATAGACATGTGATTTGCTCCTAGTTCCTATTCCTACGCATCGTAAGGGCGGTTCGCGAACCGCCCCTACCCACCCCCTTACATCTTGTCCAACCGCTCGAAACCCACAACCGTCGCCCGCCAGCCTGCTTCATTTTCGCCTGGGATGAAAGGTAAATAGTAGCTAACTCGGTTGAGCAGATTACCATATTTATTTTGGATAATCCCCGGCAGTTCGGCCCAAGTGCCACGCACAGCCATAACGTCCAAAATGTTGTCGTTGATGAGGCTGGGCATCTTGGCCCATTCGCCATCTCGGGCCATTTGGCTAAGTTGAGCGGCCGTATCCTCCCAGCCATGCAGTTCCGCCAACACACGGTACGCTGGCGTGCTTAAGTAAAAAGAGATTTGCTGCTTGACGTGGTTTTCGGCCCATTGGGCATACGCAGGATCGTCGGTGGGGATGGCGAAGACGGCCGTATTCACCGAAATATCTGCGCGGGAACGGCCGTTTTTCTGCAAGCCCGCTTCCAGATGAGGCAAAGCAAACTCCTGTAAATATTTCACCGAATGCAGCGCGTGGATGTGCACGCCATCGCACAGTTCCCCAGCCAGCCGCAGCATCCCCTTGTTCACCGCGGCAATATAAATGGGAATGTGTGGATGATCGATGGGACCGGGATTGAAAAACGGGGTCATCAGCTTCAGCTTGAAATATTCCCCGGTGAAGTTGAGCGGCGTGCCATTTTGCCAGCAATCCCAGAAGGCGCGAGTGGCCAGAATCGTTTCGCGCATCTGCTTGAGCGGCTTGTCCCACGGCGCTCCCAGGCGCAGCCGGTTATGGGCTTTCACCTGCGTGCCGAGACCGAGAAGGAAACGGCCGTTGCTAAACTTGGCCAAATCCCAGGCCATCTGCGCCAAAATGGCCGGCGTGCGCGGGAAAGCGACGGCAATCGCCGTGCCCAGCTGCAACTTCTGGCTGTGCTCCGCCCCCAGCAGCAGCGGTAAAAAGGGATCGTGGTTGGTTTCGGCCGTCCACAGCCCGTCAAAGCCGAGGGATTCGGCCGTTTGGGCCATGTGCGTCATGGCGTTCAAGTCGTGGGAAAGCAGGGTGACATCAAATTTCATCACGGTTTAATCCTTCAACGTGTGGTAGGGGCGGGACAGGCGGGTAAAGATCAGGCCATGCAGAACGGCCGTTTCTCCCGCCTGTCTCGCCCAACGATGGCGGTATATGGGCAGGACCTGGGCGAGATGGCGCGGAAATAACCTTTTCTGTTTACCCAGGTCTTTACCGCGCCATCCCGCCCCTACGGTTGCTGTTTTGGTTGAGGTCCTGTGCATTATCATAGATTTTCTCTAAAAATTGAATGTCCCCCTGGACCCCCAATTCAGAAACCAGAAAACAGAATTTAGGAACCCGAAGCCACAGGAGAAAAAACGCGAAACCGGATTAGGTCGTTGCTGTTAAACAGGTTGGGCCTGACACGACTTCCAACCTGCGCGTGTCCCATATAGTAACTCCAAGAATCACTGCGCACTACTTGTCTATCCTTATCAGCATAATACCAACTATTTGTCCATTCACAAACGTTGCTTGCCACATCATCCGCGCCACACACAGCCTGTCCCAAGGAAACATACCAACTGCCGAGGTTTGACCTTCCCCCAAAAAGCTTTTCAGTTGATTTGCGCTGCGCCAGTCAGAAAATCATGCTTCACCTGAAACCTAACCGTCAATTACTTGAACCAAAGGCCATTTCTGCCGGATTTGTTTGTCTTGCAGGCGTTTGTGGAATTGTGCCTGAGTGACCCGCGCTGGATTGCGACGCAGGACCATTTGGAACAAATCTTCAAGGCCAAAGGGAGCCACAATGTGCAGGGAATCATCGGACAGGAGGCGGACGGCCGTACAGGTCGCCGTCTCGGGCCAGGTGGCAATCGCTTCAATTGTTGAGGTAAGGGGCGGCACCGTTTTACCGAACTTTTCTGCATACCACAGATGCACGGCCGCTTGATTGGTCGCTTCCCATGCTACGTCGGGCAGGACGGCCGTTAACTCGGCCGTCACCGCAGCATCCCGCTCAGGCGACAAATCTGCCGGATCAAAAAAGGCCACGTCAATGTCACGTGGCGGCGTTGGTTGGCTGTAGCCATGCAAATGATCCCACACCAGGTTGCGAATCAGCCCCGCGCCTACCAGCCAATCCGGCGGATCGCAGCGGCGCACCGTGCGCAAAATCGTCATGACGCGCTCACTTTGAATGATTAACTGCCGCAATTCTTCGTCGTATTTGTTTGGTTTCATGCCCTAATTCTACCGCGCAGTCGTCACCCTGTCGTCAGACGGCCGTAGGGCAATGTTCCAACTAACCTGCTATCCTGCCACTGTTGAGATTTTATTTTCCAGGAGAAGTCTTATGAAACGCAATCGCTTGAACGCCACCTTGTTGGCGTTTTTCCTCTTATTTGGATTGTTGGCCTGTGCTGAGCCAACGCCGGCACCCGGCACCAACACGCCCACCACGGCAGCCATCACCGAAGCCGAAGTGGAACCCACAGCCCCTTCGACAGACTCAGGGCAAGCTGTTCCCACCGAAACCGATACGCCAGAAACAGCCGAACCGACCATTGCGCCAACAGACGTACCCACCCACACACCGGAAGGTGACCCAACCGAACCGGCAACAGCTGTTGCCACTGAACCGATTAGCTACACCATCACGGTGGACAGTCCACAGCCCAATCAAGCAATCACCGTGGCCCGCGACTTTACCTTCAGTGGCAGCGTCAGCCCGGTTCCCAGCCAGCGGCTGGAGATTGAACTGCTGGCCAGCGGTACAAAAAACAATGGCGAATCGCTCCTAGCCTTTGTCGAAGTAGATGCGACAGGCAGCTGGACATTAACGGAAGCCATTCACCCGCGTCGCACCGGGCCGGCCACCTTGCACATCCGCGTTGCCGGAACTGATGTGGCCGTGCCGGTCACGTTACGTCTGGCAGAGGACGAAAGCAGCACCATCGTCACTGTCAACCAGCCGCTAACGGGCGAGATTGCCGTGGCCGGGCAAACGCTGCTTATCAGCGGCGAGAGCCGGAATTTGATTGATGGCAAGATTCAGGTGGGACTGTATGGCTGCCCGGCAGACACCAATGAAAATTTAGAGGCCAATATTGAGTTTGAAGCAGGCAACGGCCCGTGGCGTGCCCAAATCATCCTGCCCGAAACGGCCGCAGCCAACTGTGACACCGCTCGTTTGCGCGTCACCACCGGCGGCCTGACCAGCAACGATCCGCAGGTGGCCTGGGCTAGCGACCAATTCCTAACCCTGGTGCCGCCCAGCGATGAACAAGCTAACATTTTTACCGTTTGGGAACCGGCACAACTGCGCTTTACGCCAGGGCGGACAGCCACGCTGGTGGGTACGGCCGTAAATCCGGTCGATGGTCTAGTGCAGGTAGAACTGGTACGGGATGATGTGGTTTTGGCCACGGCAACGGCCGTTCCTGACCGATTCGGCTACTGGGAAACCAGCCTCACGCCAGCCGCCAGTGCTGAAACCGGCGAGGTTCAACTGCGCCTCTCCACCGGTGCCGACGAAACCTACCGCGAAACAGTTTTCCCCACCCGGCTGGGATCGTAACAAAAAAAGGGCGAGACCGTTCGGAAGGAGTCAACGGTCTCGCCCCAAATGCACCCTGCAACCTTCGGTCCTTGTGACTTCAGGCCGATGTTAGATGTTATTAGTTGCTATTTCTGGGGATGGGTTCTCAGCAGCAGCAGCGATTGCGTCGATCATTTTGGAGAAGATGAGGCCATGAAGCGGATAAATCGCATACCAATAGATGAGCCCCCCTAATCCTTTGGGCGCAAAAAATGCGGTCTGCACCAGCTCAGTCAGACCATCATCTCTTTCTTCGGTCTCAAATTGCAGCCAGCCGTGCCCCGGCAGCTTCATTTCTGCCCGCAGCCGCAGCAGGTGAGGTGGCTCAACAGCTTCCACCCGCCAAAAATCCAACGCCTCACCCCGGCGCAGCTCTTCAGGGTGACGCCGACCGCGCCGCATCCCCACGCCACCAACCAGCCGGTCCAACGCGCCGCGGATTTGCCACAGCCAGGTGTACGGCGGCCAGCCACGCTGCCCGCCCAGGCTGGCAAAAGCACGATACGCAGCATCTGGGGTGGCCGCCACTTGCTTACGCCGTCGCTCGATAAGCATGCCCTGCTCCTGCGTAAAATAGACCGGGGACACATCACCCTGACTGGACGCCAGCGCATCGGTCCACAACGTGTCGATGTGGTGTCCCTCCAATCGTTTCAGGGCCAGGCGAACGGCCGTTTCATAATCCAGCGGTTCAATTTCTGGAAACAATTGCTGGGCCAGCGTGGAGCGCACTACCAGCTCGTTGCGCAGCCCTTCAATGAGCGGACTGGCCACATCGGCCGGCACCGGCGTCATCCAATGCACCCAGTAGGAGGAAAGGCGCGGGGTTAAAACAGGCACAGAAACAATCAGGCGGCGCAGCCCCCGAATACGGGCGTATATTTTCATCATCTCTGCGTTGGTTAAAACGCTGGTTCCACCAATTTCAATGATTTCTCCCTTACTCGCTGGGGTTTCCAGCGCTGCCACCAGATAGTTAAGCACATCGCGCACGGCAATTGGCTGTGTTTTTGTATAAACCCATCGCGGAGCAATCATCGCCGGCAGCCGCTCAGTGAGATGGCGCAGCATTTCAAACGACAGGCTGCCAGAGCCGACCACCATGCCCGCGCGAAATTCTGTGACGGGCACGTTAAACTGGCGCAGTGCCTCACCCGTTTCCTGCCGGGAGCGCAAATGTTTAGACAAGTTCGTTTCAGAATCGCCCAGGCCACCGAGATAAATAATTTGGGCAACATTTTCTTCAGCAGCGGCGCGGGCAAAGTTTTGCGCTGCTTCTATGTCTCGCTGGCTGAATTCAGCATGGCCGCTCATACTATGGATGAGATAATAGGCGGCATCCATATCTTGCAGAGCATCGTTTAAAGATTCCGGTTCCAGCACATCACCAACAGCCACCTCTACATGACGAAACCAGGGACGATTCTCAAGCCGTTTGGCACTGCCCCGCACGAGGACACGTACCGCGAACCCAGCATCTAAAAGCAGCGGTACCAGACGACCGCCAATGTAGCCGGTTACTCCCGTAACCAGCACACGTCGGCGCTTCTGAGCATTGTTTGCCTCTTGCATATTTCCTCCCAACGGAAACCAAAACATAGAAATGTTCTGGCTTCTAACTTGGAAGTAAGCTGCGCTGTAAAGAAGCCAGAACAGTGTGCATTATACTGGTTCGCACCACATATGTCAATATTTTGTTCATATTTTGTTCTGATATTGACGGAGATTGTGCAAATTAGTTGGACAAACCAGCGTTCCCAACTTTAATTCTTTTACGAGGATCGGGACTCGTTAGGGAAACTCACTCATCATTGCCAGGCGGCAAAATGATTAAATTTGTGCTGGCCAAAACGGGTTCACCCCCGAGGCCACCACTCTCGCTTTGCTGAACCGTGGCCCGAACGCGCTGTCCGTTTTTGATTTCCAGGGGCGGCACGGCCGTTCCATCTTCATACGTAATTTGCGGCACCGGTTGGGAGCGAACCTGGTAAAGCTGGCCATTCTCGGCCATAACTTTGATGAGGGGCTCGTCTTGGGGAATAAGGTTTACGGCCGTAATCGTCCCCTGCACCACAAATTCACCATCGGGGATGACAATGGGGTTCAGCTCCAGGCCGGTGGCTTCATCAATGATCGGTGTGGCGGGAACGGCTGTTGGTTCCCCGGCAGCGCCACCAGAGGTGCAGGAAACCGCCAAAAGCAAACCTAAAAACAAAAAGAAAAACAAGGTTGATTTGGGTCTACTTTTCATGGTACGCTATCCTTTATTTTTTGCCGGTTGGGCAAAGCCTTTCCCTAAACCTATCACTTCTTCAAAAAAATGAAAAAACGTCTCAAAAAAATGCTCATCTGGTCCTTCTTCCTGCTCATCTTTAGCATTGCTGGGCTGGAACTCTATACGAACAAGTGTAACTGCGTTGTTCCCCCAGAAACAGCGGCACGCATTACAACAGTCCCAATTTGTGAAGATGGTTCAGACGAGTATCCATTCGCTTACGATGCCGAACAAAGGCAGCTAATTGATGAAATCATAGAGAAGCGCAGCATGCGCGAAACCATCACAAAAGCTGAGTATCGTGAAGCAATGGATTTACTGGTTTACGAAGTTCCCCCAGAGCAGCTTGGCGGTTTAAATGGTGTGGTGTGTCGTCAGGGTGTTGCTTTTGTTAGAGATTCTCTACCTGAGTTGGCCAAACAACACGTTGCCCGTCATGAGCTGGAGCACCTCTTTCAAACCACCGATGAAAATCGGGAGTTGGCGGCCACGATTGCCGCTAGCATGGAGTATCCAATCGGCCTGATTGCCACCATTGTCTCTTCTCTTATCACCGCCAAAGAAGACCTTTCCTGGTGTTGCTTTCTGAAAAGCAGTTGGGCTATTTTTAAGCTCTACTTTCTCGGGATTGATTGGCGAACAAAGTAGGTCAAGATTGCAATTCTGACCTACCAGTTACATCCGAAAAACACCATAATGCGGCTGTCCCGACGTAATAAAATCAACATTGTGTGCCACTGACAGCCCCACACTCAGCGCCCTGCGCGTGTCACGTGGGTCGATAATGCCATCGTCCCACAGCCGCGCCGTCGCGTAATACGGGTCGGATTCCTGCTCGAACTTTTGCCGCGTCATCATCTGCATCGCTTCGATAGTCGTCTTGTCAGGCGCCGCGCCGCGCCGTTTGGCGGCCGCTTCCTGCACAATGCCCAGCACGCCTGCCGCCTGCTCACCGCCCATCACCGCCACACGGCTGTTGGGCCAGCTCCACAAAAAGCGCGGATCGTAGGAACGGCCGCACATCGCATAATTGCCCGCCCCGTACGAGCCGCCCACAATCACCGAAAACTGCGGCACGCTGCTGGTGGCCACCGCGTTAATCATCTGGCTGCCGTGCTTGATGATGCCGCCCCGCTCATACTGCGTCCCCACCATAAAGCCAGTGATGTTTTGCAGGTAAATCAACGGCGTGCGGCTCTGGTTGCACAGTTGAATAAACTGCGCCGCCTTGTTGGCACACTCAGAAAAGAGAATGCCGTTGTTGCCCAAAATCCCCACCGGCCAGCCGTTGATCACGGCATGTCCCGTCACCAGCGTTGGCCCATACTCCGGCTTGAACTCAAAAAACTCTGAGCCGTCCACCAGCCGGGCAACCACCTCGCGAATGTCAAACGGCACCCGCGGATCGGCGGGAATAACGCCCAGCAGTTCGTCGGGGTCGTAAGCTGGCTCGCGCGACGTCTGGCGACGGTTGAGGCAGGCGTGTGGCTTTTGTTGGTGGAGTTGGCTGGCAATAAAACGGCCGATTCTTAACGCATCCGCATCATCTTCCGCCAGGTAATCACTCAGCCCCGACACTTGGGCGTGCATTTCCGCCCCACCCAGCGTCTCGTCATCCACTTCTTCACCGATGGCCATCTTCACCAGGGGCGGCCCGCCCAGGTAAGCAGTGGCTTTGCCCCGCACAAAAACCGTGTAGTCGCTCATCCCCGGCACGTACGCCCCGCCCGCTGTGGACGAGCCAAAGACCAGCGCCACCTGCGGAATCCCCGCCGCCGACAGCCGGGCCTGGTTGGCAAAGGTGCGCCCGCCCAGAATAAAAATTTCGTCCTGGTAGAGCAGATTGGCCCCGGCCGACTCGACGCAGGTGATGCAGGGCAGCCGGTTCTCCGCGGCAATGGCTTGGGCACGCAGCGTCTTTTGCAGCGACATCGGATACACGGCCCCCCCTTTGGCGGTGGCGTCATTGACCGAAATCAGACACTCCACGCCGCTCACCACGCCAATCCCTATAATTTGCAGGGCGGCGGGCGCTTCGTCGTTGTACAAGCCCCACGCCGCCAGCGGCGACAGCTCCAAAAACGGCGTGCCGGGATCCAGCAGCAGTTCCAGCCGCTCGCGGGGCAGCAGCTTGCCCTGGTCGCTAAACTTCTTCGCGCCGCGCTCGCCGCCACCAGCGCGCACCTGCGCCTGGCGTTCTTCCAGCGTCTCGACGAGTTCCAGCATAGCGGCGCGGTTGGTTTTGTATTCTTCGCTACGGGTGTTGAGGGTTGATTTTAGTTGGTCCATGATAATTTTGAGGTGAGGACTGGCAGCCCTTCAGGCTTCTAGATCGCAGGCCCTTCAGTTTAGGACTGCCAGTCCTGATGGCTCTTAGAAAAAAGAGATAAACATTTGGGGCAAAGGTTTTCCCGGCCGATGGTGTTCAGGCGGGAATGGGCGCGACGGTCGGTGATCTTTTTGCCGCACCAGGCCACGTACGATTCGCGGCTGTGCTCGACGATATGCCAGGTATTGCTGCTTAGCAAAACGACGGGGTTGGTTTCTGCGTTCATCATTTTTGCTCTGGCAAGATTGAAAAATATTCAACGTGTTTGGGCCGGATTAAGCGAAAATCGCGCTGATCCAGCGTGAGAATGGTTTCGATATTCAGTCGTTCGGCGGCGGCGACCAGCGTAGCATCTACTAAATCCAGCCGGGCATCGGCGTATTGGGTGAGCAGCTCATCGACGCGCGCCCAGTCTTGCGGCTGAATCTGCTCAATCTGCCAGATTGGGTCCTGCAAATTTTGAATGAAGGCACGCATGACACCATGGCCCAGCCATCGGTGCAGCAGGTAGCACGTTTCGGGAATGACGGTGACCAGAATGGTTTTGTGCAGCATTGTGTCGCGAGCGACAGCAACACAGGCAGCATGGTTAGCATCTTTTTGGTTAATCAGGGCAAAGAGGAAACTGGAATCAAGCAGCGTCTTTTTCATCACGCAGAGCAAATCCGGTGCGAGGGTCAATATTTTCCAGGATGTCGGCTTCATCCTGGCCGTTGGCCATGTTGGTGGGAACGGCCGTTTCTCCCGCCAGTCCAATCAAACGCAGCAATGGATCTTCGGCCGGCTGCTCTTCTTCGGCAGCGGCAACATAGGCCACCAATGCTTCTCGAATAACGGCCGCTTTCGACTTTCCCTCCCGCCGGGCAATCAGCTCGATTTTGTAGAGCATCTCCTCGTCGGCCATGATGGTGGTACGCTTCAAATTTGCTTCAGGCATATGACATCCAATCCATTATGCATGTATAACTCGGATGATAGCATAACTTCCCATCTGGCACAATTTTCTGAAAACGAATCCCCAGCTAAACTAATACACGGATACCGATTACGGATTACTGATCACCGATTACCGTTCACCACGCGCAAGCTCAACCCGCCGTCTGACGAATCCTTGCCCATGACGTGCTGTTGGTGACGTTGGTGGTCTTCATCAGAAAACTGCTCCGGCTGGGGAAAGGGCGCAAAACGGCCCAGTAGAACGGCATCAATCAGGTAAGAAACCAGGGCCACATCGTACTCATCCGAGAGGGAGCGGTATTGGCGGGGGGCTTGATTAACCAGAAGCCGGTCGGCGGCGTAGCCTTCGTCAGCAGGCGCGATTTGCAGCTGGAAAATGCAGCTACCGCTGGCACTGCGGTGGAAGTTGAGCCATTCATCTTCGAGGTAGATGAACCATTTATCGGCGGGGGATTGAGGCACAAAGCCCTGGCTGATGGTGACGTATTCGTCGCGGGTATAACGGCCGTCTAGCAGCAGCACTCTATGGGCGTCGGGCATTGGCTTGTTGGGCCAGGCGTTTGCCGTCGCACGTTGTTTACTCATTTGGCGCCTCCAGTTTCAGTATAGCCCGTGCCTCGGCAATGCTAGCCACTTCACCGCCAACCAACCGCACCAATTCGGCGGCTTTGGCCACCAGGTCGCCGTTGGACTGCGCCAGTTCACCGTTGGGCAGGTAGAGATTGTCCTCCAGCCCGACCCGCACGTTGCCGCCCATAGAAACGGCCGCTGCCGCCAACCGCCACTGCTTCTGCCCAATACCAATCACCTGCCAATGGGAATTTGCCGGGAGCTGATCCACCTGCTGCACCAGATTTTTGGTGCTGGCCGGGATGCCGCCCAACACGCCCATGATCAGGCTGAACTGGTACGGCGGCTGCAAAATCCCCAAATCGATCAGCGGCTGGGCATTATTGATGTGGCCCGTGTCAAAACACTCCATCTCCGGCCGCGTGCCCGCCTCGTTCATCGCTTCCAGGAAAAATTGAATATCCTTGAATGGATTGGCAAAAACATGATCGTGGTAGAACGTTTTCTGCTGGCGCGAGTAGATAGCGTAGTTCATCGAACCCATGTTGAGCGCGGCTATGTCGGGCCGCAGGGCGCGAACGTGGTGGATACGCGTCTCGCGGTCGATGCCAATGGCCCCGGTGGAGTAGTTGATGATGACGTCGGGGCAGCGCTGGCGCACTTCGGCGTCAATTTGGGCATAGGTTTCTACGTCAAAGGCGGGACGGCCGTCTGGCTGACGGGCGTGAATATGCACAATGCTGGCCCCCGCCTCTACACTGCGTCGGGCCTCCTCGGCAATCTCAGCAGGCATGTAAGGGATGGCAGGAGATTGGGCTCGGGTGGTGAGGACGCCAGTTAAAGCGGCCGTAATGATTGTTTTTGCATTATCCAGTGACATTCAACTCATTCAATTGAAAACGCTGAAATAAAATAATGCCATCATCGCTGATATTGCAATACAGCGCCGTTTTGAGTTTTTGCAATTGTTGCCAATGCGTATTGCTTATTATTGAAGTAGAGAGAAATATACCATGCTCTAACCATATCTCTGTAGTTAGAAATCTAATCTCTCGTTTTATTGTATTGTCAACTTCAGACATTATTATCAGAAAATCCATGTCCGATTCGTCGGTAGCGTCTCCCCTGGCCCGTGAACCGAATAAAATGACAGCCAGTACCTGTTCGCCAAACTTTGCAATAAGCTCTTCGACAAGGGATTCGGCCATTTGCCTTTCTTGTATACTGAAAAAAGCATGTTGGATAGCGGCGACTTGCTTCATTAAAGTTCCCCTTTTTCTTGAAAATAACGCTCAACTCGCTCTACAAATCGCTGAGCATCTTTCATCTCGGTCTGGGCAAGCTCTGCATCTGGCATCCACATTAGGTCATAATCGGTGTCATTTCTGGAATTGAATGCGTGTGTCAGGATTTTGGCAAATTCAATCTCAATCAAACTAGTTTTCACAAAATGTTGACCAAAGGCAGCAATAATGCCGCTGTGTTTGCTACGATCAATGCCAATGCTTTTTAGGAGCGCCGTCGCAGCATAAAACATTGCATAATAGGCGCGGGAAACTGCAACAGCGTAAAAACCATTTTGCAAATTAGCTTCTACAGCTTGCAAATCAAGCCTGGCACGTTCCATATAAAGCTGTATATCTGCCTTGGCCTCATCACCCATAGGCATATTGTAGCATATTCTCTACGCCTGCCAGTTGCGGGCATCGACCATGCCGGGAGCGTCGTCGGCCAGGGTGCCGGGGGAGATGAATTCTACGGCATCGACGCGGACACGGCAGAGGCCCTGCACGGCCGTTTTCACCTGTTCAGTTACGGCCGTTTCATCCACCCCTTCAGCCTCCACCCGCACTACAAAATGATCCTTGTGCTCGGGACGCGACACCACGCCCTGCACCTTCTGTACGCCGGGAATCTGCCCCGTGGCAAAGCGCAGCTGGTTGGGATGGACAAACATGCCGCGCACCTTGGCCGCCTCGCCGGAACGCCCCACCAAAATAATGCTGCGCTCGGTTTGCTGGCTCTGGCCGGGATTCGGGTCCATGTTCATCGCCATGTCACCTGTGCCGATGCGGATGAGCGGGTATGCGCGGCTGAAGTTGGTGGCGACGACTTCGCCCGCCTCACCGGCGCCAACCGGTTGGCCGGTTTCACTGTCCACCACCTCAACGATTGGTTCAGGCAGTAAAGACATCGCCATGCCTTCACCGGTGTTGAGCGCCAGCAAGCCAAAATCGGCCGTGGCGTAGGCATTACCCACCGCCAGACCGTATTCTTCCACAAACGTTTGACGCAGTGATGGTGGCAGAGGTTCAGCGGAGAAAATCGCGGTTTTTAGCTGCAAATCGTTGTTAAAATCAATGCCGCTCGCTTCTGCCTTTTTGATCAGACTCATCAAGAAGCTAGGGGTGCCACTGTAGCCGGTCACTTTTAAATCCTGCATCATCTTCAGCTGGAGCTCGGCGCTGCCGGTGCCGCCCGGCACCACGGTGCAGCCCAACCGCACAAACGCATTGTCGAACAAAAACCCCGCCGGCACCAAATGGTAGGTAAAGCTGTTCAACACCACATCGCTCGGCTTGAAGCCCGTCGTTTTGAGCGCAGCGATGGCCACGTCCCAGGCACCTTCATCCGGTTCGGGAGCTGGCTCATAAATAGGCCCAGGCGAGAAGAAGATATGCGTCACTTTTTCCGGGGGAACACCCAACATGCCGCCAAACGGTGGGGCAGCCTGCTGCAAAGCCACAATCTGGTCTTTGGGCAGCACCGGAATCTTGGGCAAATCAGCCACGCCCTGAATATCATCCGGCGTGATGCCCGCCTTATCAAATCGCGCCTTTACCGCAGGTGCATTCTTGTAAGCGTATTGAACAGCTTCTTTCAGTTTTGCATCTAAATCAGTCATGATAATTCCGTCGTAGGACAATTTTGCAAAATTGTCCTACCCTATCCAGCGTTTGCGGCGTTTGTAATGCTTCACATCCCGGTAACTTTTGCGTTCGCCTACCTGGGTCAAACCCAGGTAAAACTCTTTGATATCCGCATTTTCGCGCAGTTGGACAGCCGAACCATCAAGAACGATACGGCCGTTTTCCATCACATAAGCATACTGCGCCGTGTTCAACGCCACATTAGCATTTTGCTCCACCAGCAAAATAGAAACGCCAGACTCTTCATTAATTTGCTTAATAATGTCAAATATATTTTTTACTAAAATAGGGGCCAGCCCCAAAGACGGCTCATCTAACAACATCAATCTCGGCTTGGCCATCAGCGCCCGACCAATCACCACCATCTGCTGCTCGCCGCCAGAAAGGTAGCCGCTGGTACGGTGGCGAAACTCCCTTAAACGCGGGAAAAAGTGATACACTTCGTCCAGGTCGCGCCGAATGGCGGCACCAGCGCTTGAGCGAAACAGTGAGCCAGTACGCAAATTTTCTTCCACGGTGAGATGGCCAAATAACGGCCGTCCCTCCAAAACCTGCACAATCCCCCGCTGCACAATCTCATCCGGCGACAGGCGATCGATGCGCTCACCATCAAACTCAACGTTGCCGCGCGTCACCTCCCCCTGCTGTGACAAAAGCAAGCCGGAAATCGCCTTCAGCGTGGTCGATTTTCCCGCACCATTTGCCCCCAACAGCGAGACAATTTGCCCCGCCTCTACTTGCAGCGAGACGCCGCGCAGCACCAAAATTACGTCACTATAAACAACTTCAATATTGTTAACTTTTAGCATGAAAGGTATTGGGTAATTGAGTAATTGGGTAATCGGCGTTTAAACACCACCATTACCCAATTACCCAATAAAATTGATCGCTAATTACTAATTACTGCTCACCGAACACCTGTTACTCTGCTGGTGGACGGGTATCTGGCAGCTCAAAGAAATCTTCGACAACGATGAAATCGATAGTGCCATCTTCTTGCAGCTGTGCCTGACGAATCTGCGAGACGCGAGGAGAACGGTTCTGCTCGCGCACGTCGATGTTGTACAAGCCAGCAGCGCTTACCAGGCCCAAATCTTTCATGGCATCGAAGAACGTCTCACCGCTCAGATTTTCGTAACCCACATTGTTAACGGCGTGTTGGATGATGTCTGCCAGAGCAAATACCTGACCATAGCTGAGCAGATAGCTAACACCTTTCTGGGAATCCGGGTAACCGCCTTCTTCAAAAGAAGCCAGCGCCTGTTGTACACCAGAGGCATCAGTGTCGTTCCACCACAGCGAGGGGAACATACCGTAGTAACCCTCCATCAGCGCTGCGTTTTCACCCAGAATGTTGGCCACGTCCCGGTTCATCGACCAGTTTACGCCACCGACAACCAGATTTTCCCACTGCCCCAGGGCACGAATGGTACCAATAACCTGTGCCGGACCAAAGGAGAGGGATTGAATGTAAATTACATTGGCACCATTTACCAGCAGATTTTGCACCTGTCCAGTCACATCGGCCGTTGGGGAGATTTCTTGCTGCTCCAGCGGTAAAACGGTGATCCCCAATTCTTCAGCCACAGCCAATGCTTCAGGCGTTGTGGCGCCGGCACCAAAATCATTGGCCCAACCAATTACGCCAACAACAATCTCATCACCAGCCGCTTCTGGTTTCACATCTGCCCAGTTTTCGCTAAGCCAGGCAAGGAAGCCAGCAAACTGGTCAGAGTAGATGGGCGCAGCGCCTACAGTGTAGCCGTCACGCGGAACGTAAAATGCCTCTGCGTTTAAGCCGGCGGCAATATTGACGATCTGGTCTTCAATGACACGGTCTTTTAGAACGATGCTGGCACCGCTGCCATAAGATAGTGTGAAGAGCGGCGGCGGCGTTTCGGCGCGGAATGTCTCATAGACAGCCAGCTCTTGTTCTGGATCGTATTGCGTATCTTCCAGGCGAATATCGAAGGTAGCGCCACAAACACCACCGTTGTTGTTGACAAACTCAACAGCGTCAACCGTGCCATTGATAAATCCATCACCCAAAATTTGGGCCAGGGGACCTGTGAGGCCGGCCTGCTGGTAGATGGTAATTGTTTCGCCTGTGAGATCTTCTTCACAATCAGTAAAGTCACTCTTGAACTCGCCCATGTCGGCCGGATCAGCAGCCATTGGCTCCTCTTCCATCGGCTCTTCTTCCTCCATGGGTTCCTCTTCCATGGGCTCTTCTTCGGCAGGTTCCTCAGCAGCAGGCTCTTCCGTAGGTTCTTCAGCGGCAGGCTCTTCTTCCATGGGTTCCTCTGCGGCTGGTTCTTCTTCCATGGGTTCTTCTGCTTCTGCGGGTTCTTCAGCGGCTGGTTCTTCTTCCGTCGTCTCTTCTACCTGTTCGGTTGTGTCTGTATCTGGCGTTTCTTCATCAGCCGCACCACCACAGGCCACCAGCGTCATGGCCAAAATCAGGCTTAAAATGAGCAACAAGATTCTCTTCTTCATGATAGGTTGATCCTCCTAACAATTAAGTTGTTGAATATTTTCACTTAAACAGCTCCATCTCAGCTTTCCATTTCTGCCCAACATCACCTCCAAGGTGAGAGAGTCGTCACGTTGACAACCCCCTCGGTAAAATGAATCGATTAGCGCGAAAACGGCCGTAAACGCCAGGCTGCTTTGGTCAACTGCCAGCGATGCGCCAGGCCTCGCGGCTCAAAAATGAGAAAAAGCATCAGTATCAAACCAAAAAAGATGGGCCGGAAAGAGGTCAGCAAGCTGGCCGCCTGCGAGGGGAAAAGCACAGCCATTTGCCCTCCAGCCAGCCCGGCCAAATCTTCCAGCAGGACAACGGCCGTTGCCCCAAAAAATGGCCCCAGCCGTGTACCCAGCCCACCAATCACCAGCATTCCCAGGAAAATAATCGAATCATCCAGCCCGTATCCCAGCGCCGTACCCACGCTGCGCTGGCTGTGGGCCTTCAACACCCCAGCCACACCGGCCAGCATCGAAGCAATAAAAAAGGCACGCAGCTTGTAGCCAAACAGATTGACCCCTAGCAGCTCCGCTGCCAGGTCATTGTCCCGAATCGCCACAAATGCCCGCCCCAACCGTGTACGCGCCAGGTTGCTCGTCATGATTGTTGTGATCAACAGTACCACCAGCGAAATGTAGAAAAAGTGGTTTACTTCCGTAAAAGCAAAATCGCCTAAAGTGGGAACCGGCACCGCGATACGGCCGCTTGTGCCCCCCAAATAATCGGTAAATGTATGCCGTGTCAGCCAGGGGATGATAAATTGTGCTGCCAGCGTCGCCATCGCCAGGTAAAATCCTTTTACCCGCAGCGACGGCAGCCCAAAAATCAGACCAAACACCCCTGTGCCCAATGCCGCCACCGGCAGCGCCACAAACATATGAAACCCTAAATGGGTTGTCAACAGCGCCGACATGTAACCGCCAACCAGCATAAAAGCCGCCTGCCCCAGCGAAATCTGCCCGGTGTAGCCGGTCAAAATATTCAGCCCCTGCAAGGCAATGATAATGTACATGATTTTGTTCGCTGTAGACACAATATAGGCTGAGCCCCACAGCGGGGCTGTCGCCGCCAGCAGCAGCCCTAGCAGCAGCAGCCCCCAATGCCATGGCTGGCGAATAATACTTAAGTCTTGTTCGTAACTGCGATCAAAATCGCCCGGGGGTCGTAAGGAACTCATATTCTCTCAATCCGCTTTTGGCCAAACAATCCCTCTGGCCGGATTACCAAAACGATCAGCAGCAGCACATAGGGGGCAATCTCTGCTGAATTTCTCACCTCAATCATCGTTGATGATTGCACCAGCGCCTGTGCCAACCCGACCAACAATCCACCCAAAATTGCCCCAGGAAATGAATCCAGGCCACCCAGCAAGATCGCCGGGAAGGCCACCAATACCACCGTTGCCAGGTTCAGGCTAACGCCCGTGAGCGTGGCCAGCAGCACACCGCCCAACGTGGCCACAATGCCGGCAATTGCCCAAGACAGGCCAAAAACGCTGCGCACTTTGATGCCCACACTGCGGGCCAGCTCGTGGTTTTCTGATGTGGCCCGCATAGCCAGGCCGGCATTGGTATAGCGAAAGAAGAGAATAAATAAAACGGCCGCAATCATCGCCACTGCAAAAGACGCCACCAGTGCCTGCTTCAAAATGATCGTATCGTTAAATGCACCCGGAAAAGGAACCTGCACCACGTCACTTGGCGAAAATGGAGCCGGGAAATTATTCTTTGGCTCAATGCCGTAGGTAATGCTGGCTACACCCTCAATCAGCTGCGACAATCCCAGCGTCATCAAGATGATCGAAAGCAAGGGCTGTCCCGTCATCGGTCGCAGCGCCAGCCGCTCGATCAACAGTCCAACGAACACCGAGACGAGCAGCGCCGCAATCACCGCCGCCCACAGCGGTAAGTTAAACAGCTCACCGCCGCTTTCTGTCCCGCCGGCAAACCACCAGGTTAAATAAGCGCCCAACATCACCATGTGCCCGTGGGCAAAGTTAAACACTTCCGACGACTTGAAAATTAACACGACGCCCAGCGCAATTAGCGCAATGGTTCCGCCATTGAGCAAGCCGGTCGCAAACTGTTGTGGAACAAGCTGCCAATTCATATAAAAGTCTCCAAAATGTGTGGTTCTTAGCTACTGTCTCGCGGTGTCATAATCCGGATCTTTGTCTCGATAATCCCCTCACGGCCGTCTTGGTAGCGAACCGGCGCTCGCACCTGCACCGCATCTTTCCCGGTATACATCGACTCAATAATCTCGGCATACCGTTCAAACAAAACATTGCGCCGCAGCTTCCGTGTGCGCGTCATCTCCGCCTCATCCGCGTCAAATTCCTTATGCATCAGCACAAAACGGCGAATACGGCCGCCTTCCGGTAAGCTGTCATTCACCTCGGCCACCGCCTCATTCACCAAGTCATACACCTCTGGCTTTTGTGACAAATCAACAAACGTCGTATAACCCAAACCGCGCTTTTCGGCCCAATGCCCCACGCTCTCAAAATCAATGATGACCAACGCTGTCACAAAGCTGCGATCAGCGCCACCGATCACCATCACGTCCCGGATGTATGGACTAAACTTCAGCCGGCCTTCAATAAATTGCGGCGAAAAAACCTCGCCATTGGCCAACGTCAGCATATTTTTCACGCGATCCTGAAAAATGATGTGCCCATCAGCATCAATGTGGCCCGCATCGCCCGTGCGGAACCAACGATGCCCATTCTCACGGATAAGGTCCTTCTCCGTCGCTTCCGGATTTTTGTAATACCCTTGCATCACCGTTGGCCCGGCAATCTGAATTTCCCCTTCTGGCGACGTGCGCACCTCAATACCTGGTGCAGGCTGGCCCACGCTGGCAAATTTGATATCCCCGTCCCGGTGCAGCGTTGCCCCACCCGTTACTTCTGTAGAGCCATATACCTGCTTAATATTGATGCCCAAGGCGTGCAAAAAGCGCATGGCATCCGGGCTGAGCGCTGAGCCACCCGTATACGCCGAGCGCACCTGTGACAAACCCAACTGCCCCCGCAGCGGCTTGAACACCAGCAAGTCCCCCAGCCGGTACGCCAGGTTCAGCAGCGGCGAAATCGACTCGTTAGAAAATTTCTTATCAGCTACCTGCAAGCCAACCGGCAGAAACAGCCGGTACAGCGTGCGGTTAACCCAGCTAGCATCCTTGATGCGCACCTGCACCAGGCCGACCAGATTGTCCCACAGCCGGGAATTGTACAGCACGACATGCGGCGAAATTTCGCGCATGTTTTCGCGCACCGTCTCCGGCTCTTCGGGAAAATTGATAACCATGCCCGCAGAAACGTGCGGCGCAAAGCCGAGTACCGGCTCCGCAATCCACCCCATCGGCAAGAAGCTGAGATGATTGTCTGTGTCGTAGCGTGGATCCACATCCAGATACACTTTGGCTGAATACATCATGTTGCCGTGGCTAAGCATGACGCCTTTGGGCAAGCCCGTTGTACCAGAGGTGTAGCACAACATACCCAGATCATCCCCCTGCCCCAATGCGACCTCTGTCTCAAAGCGCGCCGACTCCTTTTGAGCCAGTTTCCGCCCAAGCGCTTGCACCTTTTCAAAGGAGATCAGCCAATCGTCGTCGTAATTCCACAAGCCGCGCTCATCCCAGTAAATCACTTTTTTGACTTTGGGAACCTGGTCGCGGATCTCCAGCATTTTGTCGCACTGCTCCTGGTCTTTGGCCAAAACCAGCACCGAATCGCTGTGATCGACCACGTAGGCAACTTCTTCCGGGCGAGAGTCGGTGTACAGGCCAACTACCGCTCCGCCAACCGCCTGCACCCCGATGAAACCCCACAAATATTGCCGGTCGTTATCGCCAATGGTGGCAACGTGTTGGCCACGCTGCAAACCGAGCACAACCAGGCCCAGGGCAAAATCGCGCACCTGTTCAAAGGATTCTTCCCAGGTGAACTCACGCCAGATGCCCAGCTCTTTTTGGCGCAGCGCCACTTTGCCGCTGCCATATTTCTTGACAGATTGCAGAAAATATTGGGGGAAAGTTTGTGGCTCATTCATGATTTATTTGTGATTTTTGATTGGTTTCGGGCCGGTAGCTTGCTTAAGTTAAAGCTTAGGCCTGCCCCAGATAGGCTTGAATGACACTTTCGTCGTTTTTGATTTCGTCTGGCGTACCGTCGGCGATTTTTCGGCCAAAGTCCAGCACCACCACCCGATCAGAAATATCCATCACCAACCCCATGTCATGTTCAATAAGAACAACAGTGACACCTCGCCGCTCGTAAATGTCCAAAATGAAGCGGGCCATATCTTCTTTTTCTTCGACATTCATGCCCGCCATCGGCTCATCAAGCAGCAACAGGGTTGGTTCCAGCGCCAGCGCCCGCCCCAATTCAACCCGCTTGCGCAGACCGTAAGGCAACGCGCCAACGACTGCTTTGCGAATGTGGGCGATTTCCAGAAAGTCAATAATTTCTTCAACAAATTCACGGTGAGCAACTTCTTCACGCTGGGCCCGGCCCCAATAAATCATATTGCTGAGGCTGCTTTGCTTCATGTGAATGTGCCGCGCGGCCATGAGATTGTCCAGTGTGCTGAGTCCGGTATAAAGCGCAATATTCTGGAAGGTGCGGGCGATGCCTAGCGGAGCTATTTTATGTGTGGGGGTTTGGGTAAGATCCGTTTGTTTGAAGAGAATTTGGCCTTTCTGGGGGCGGTAGAAACCACTTATACAGTTCAGCATTGAGGTTTTTCCGGCTCCATTTGGCCCAATAATGGCCCGAATTTCTCCCTTTTTGACCGAGAATTCAACGTCTGAGAGGGCGGTGTTGCCTCCAAAGCTTATGGATACATTTTTAACGTCAAGCAGAACGGCGTTTGAACTCATGCAACCTCTGAATTGTATAAGGTGGTGTGAAAAGCGTTTGCTAAAAACCTGTTCAGCAAATCTATTGTCGGGCTAACAATTCTTCTTTTTGTGATGAATATACAAAGGGTTTGTGTCTCTTCTGTACAAAAGTTACCATAAGCACGGTTTACTGGCAAGATATTGCACAGTAATTGCAGTGTTATGGTGAGATCACAGAGGATCTACGATTTGTCCGGAATTTTGGCCAGCAGACCGGCAACCTTGCGGCCAAGAAAACTGTCGGCTAAGTTGTGCGTACCTGATCGGTCAGCAGCATTTGGGGGAGTTCGGCCGGGACATACTGCGGATCACGCCAGCGAGTAAGCTTGATGACGTGGCGTGCGACCCACCATCCGGCCCGAAAAAGGCGCGGATATTTGAGGATGTAGGCAAAGCGGGCCAGGCGGGTGCGTAAGCTCAGTTGCTTAAACAGGGGATGCTGGTTCAGGCGCTCTTTGTAGGTATCAAAGCTGAAATCTTGCCGGACAAAGGCGTCGTCCAGAGCGGCGGCGGCTACATCACCGTAGCCTAACGCAAAAGAAATCCCTTCACCAAAGAGCGGGTCGGTGCCGGCGGCATCACCTACCAGAATAACGCGGGGGATGGCAAAACGGCCGTCTTCTCCCCACCACCGAATTGGATGACCTTTTAACTTGTAGTCACTCAGGTTGCGGTCGCGTGCGGCCATGGTGTCACTGAGGGTTTGCTTCAGGTCCGCTTTGGGGCGTTCGGGGCGGGCACGGCTGTCGAAGACGCCCCGGTTCATGTACGGTTGGCCCTCGACGTAGCTGGGGAAGTCCCAATAGTAACCTTGCAGCTGGTGTTGGGTCATGGGGGTGAAGTCAAACACGGCGACCCCGTCACGGAATTCGGGCTGGGTGTGGGCGTTTTCCGGAGTGAGCACTTCGATGAGGCGGGCCACGCGGGAATCATCTTCCCACTTGAGGCGGCTGCGCACAAAGCTGCGCGACCCATCGGCAGCGACAACTGTTTTGGCGTGGAAGACGGCTTTTTCCGTGGTCACTTCCACGTAATCGTCGTGGGGCACTACGTCTATAACGGCTTCACCCTGCCGTATGGTGACACCGAGGGATTCGGCCGTTTTCACCAGCCAATGATCAAACTCATCCCGCCGAATGATGCGCAAAACCGGATTGCCGAAGAAAGAGTAGCTTTTGTCTTCATACAGGAGGCGAACTTCATGCACTTCAAAACTTTTGGGCTCAAAGGGCAATCCCAGCCGCGCCAGAATATTTTGGCCGATGTGGGTCACGCCACCGCCGCACAGTTTTTCGCGGGGATGAACGGCTTTATCCACCATCACAATACGTCCTGCCCAGGCAGGATTATTTTTTACCAGATGTAATGCTGTTGATGTTCCTGAAGGCCCCGTCCCCACAATCAATATATCGACGTTTTGAATCTCCGCCATTTTCTCCTTGTGCCTCCGCTCCGTTGTCCGTATCAGTTTTCGGTAAACGGTAATCGGTCTATTCGCTAAACCGATTACCGTTTACTGTTCACCGTTTACTTCGTAATAAACGGCAACATTATAGCATGGGGCAGAGAAATTGCCTGTTCGGTGCCGAGAGCAGCCGCAGGCGTTTCACTGGATTGGCTGTTGCCCGCGGCATCGGTAGCCCGGAGACGAAATTCATAAAATTGGGCCGGATCGGGTGGAATGAAGAAAGCGCTCACGGCCGTTGTGTCCGTCAGCCATGCGGTCCAGTCCACATCACCCTTGAGACGATATTCCAGAGTATAGTTGGTCACGCCAGAAAGGGAATCATTTCCACTCCATTGCACCAGAAAATTGGCGTCGGGCATCTGGTAAACGGCCGTAATTGTCGAGGTCGGCACCGTGCTGTCGATACCAAACTGAATGAGCGGCGTGCTGAGCGTTTCCGTCACACCGTCGGTTTGGCTGACAACGGCCGTTGCCTGCCAGTACAGTTCTGGCTGCTCCATGCCGAAATCATGGGTGTGGCTAAGAACGGCCGTGCCCCACGTTTCCGTCACCAGCTTGTTGGTCTGGGTAACATCAGTACTGACGGTGAACGTGGTGGAGAGCACCTGGCTGGTGGTTGTCACCACATCCCAGCTAAAGTCAACCTGCGGGTCATTGAGCCAGCTGCCGTCCGTTGGGGCGATCGCGTTGATTTCATCTGGTGGCGGCGAGACCTTCAGCAGCCGCAAGCTGTCAAACCAGACACCTTGACCATTGTCGGTGCTGACGAGATCATCCAGGTAAATGTAATTATCCGTACCTGCCGTGAGGGTGAATTCGCCTAGCGGCAGCCACAGGCCTACGTACTGCTGGTGGCTGCGTGTCAATTCGGTGACACCGTTGGCATGGTGAATTTCGTAAGTGGCCCCACCGGTTTCGCCAGTGCCGGTGTTACAGTAGGGGATGTAGGCTTCGATGGTGTAACGGCCGTCTTCCGGCACGTTGGGCCGCCAGATGCCCCAATTGGCGCTTTCCGCCGGATTGGTGGTGGAAAAGGTGTAATAGGAATGCCCATTGTGGCCACATTCGTTGCCGCCTTCATACCAATTGGCGCTGCTCTTGGTAAATGCAGCGCTGTTTTCATTGACATAAAGATACGGGTCTTCCAGGCCAATGTTGGCCGCCACCTGATCGCGCAGCCAGGGGATGAGGACGTGCGCCTGGTCACCGGGGCATTCCGTTGTGCCATACACATCGCGATGGCCCATCAAATTCGGCCGTCCGCCGGAAACAAACGGCAGCGTGGCGCTGGCATCAAACACGTTAATGTCCCGCTGGTCGGCCTTCCAGGAGAGCAGCTCCACCAGAGACGATTTCATCGGTTCGGAGGGCGCAATGCCCGGCAAGCCAGGGTAACTTGTCGAGGTAAATGTGCCGATAAGCGAAACGCCCATGCTGCCGGTGTTGGCCCCGGAGGCGTGCGTGCCAACGACGTCCAGGTTTTGGTAATCCTCATTCATGTGCCCTTCGTAGATGACACCGTTCAGGTCGATGAGGTAATTGTAGCCAATGTCGCCCCAGCCGCGGCAGCTTGTGCATGTGCTGGAAGCGGGGTAGGTGTGGAAGGCCCAGATGGCCCGCACGGTGGCGGCCCAGTTGCTGCTCGTATTGCTGGAGACGGTGTGATGAACAACCATGTGGCTGGCGTCGTCATATTCCAGCCCGCCAGTGTAATCACAATCGACGGAGGTACACCACACTTCCCGGCTGATGACAGTGGGGCGTGGATAGCCGGTGCCCGCGGGCTTGTCGCCATTGGCGGCATCCAGTTCCTGTTGTCGGGCCAGCAGTTCTTCTGTGGTGGGTCCGGCACTTGTGTCGATGATGGTGAAGCTGATGCTGTTTAGCTGGGGGGCAACAAGGGTGTTAAAACGGCCAAAACTCACGCTAAACTGGATGGTGTCGTGGGTTTCATCCAGTTCCGGCACGGTAATCATGTCGCTCAGGTTTTCATGATCATCCTCTTGAACCAGGTCCAGATGGCTGTGTAGGTGGAACCATTCAGACCAATCGCCGCTGCCTTGGCGCGTGCGCACCTCGATTTCCAGGCTGGTGTCGGTGGGCACGTCGGCTTCCCAGCTGGTGACAAGGGCGTTGAAGTCGATGGGGGTTTGGATGGGGTTGGAGGTGTAGACGGCCGTAAATGCCGCATCATCTAGCGTAAGACCGCTGGGAGAAACGGCCGTGTCGACCCCACTGCCCTGGGCAAAATCCTCGCCCTGCCAGGTGATGCTTTCCATGATGGGGGCTGCGGCTGTGGATTCGGTTTGGGGCCAGCTGACGACCACCAAAAGCATAAACAAACCAAGTAAGGTAACAGTTTTTAGATTCTTATACATCATTCGCTCCCGCAAGGATTGGATTACTACTAACTTTCTCCCCCTAATGCGAGCATCTTAACAACGGCCACGACAAATAGCGGTATAAAAAGGGTGAATTTTAGATTAGGATGGAGTGAATGTAGGGGATGGTGGTGTGGTAGAATTACGGCCGTACTTCGCAGAGTAAAATTATGTTTCTGAAAACTTATCCTGTTCCACCCTCTCAGTTTTGCGTTAGACGCCAGAACATGTAGGTAGAAAGAAGATGCATAATAATTTGGAATTCAATTACAAAATACCAAGCTTATTTTGCAGCATTATGCTTGTCATAGGAATCGGGTTAGTCACGGCATCATGCTCCCAAAGCAAAATGGTTCCATACCAATTCCAGAGCGTAGAAATAAATTATCCTGAGAGTTGGACGGTCGAAAAATCCAGCGAAGGTTTGTTATTTCAACCGAGTGAAAAAGTTGATGTCGGGATCACGATTTTATCTAATCCTCCTGAATACATGGAAGCAAGCCTCCAGCATTCCCTTGAAGATTTTTTATCTACAGAGTTTCTTCCCAACCTGAAGGAGGTATTGACGTCCAGCCCCGTTCAGGATTCCGATTTCAATGGGTACCCAGCCGTTCGAGGACAAGTAGTTGCCGATTTAGCAAGGAGCGAAGGGGCAACATATGCTCTTCAATTTGACCTTATTCTTGTGCAACATGAAAATGAACGAGCCTTAATTATCACTCACCAGCGCGGTGGAACTGAAGCTATTAATGAAGACATTGCTGACAATGTGGAAAGTATTCTCAGTAGCTTTCAATTTCGGGAAGATTGAATGTGTGAATAGTGGGAGCCAGTATTGCTCTAGCAAAACGGCCGTTGCCACAACTTAAGTTTCCTCACCTAACACGCCTCTAGGAAAACCGTCTCTTGTGCCAAACGGCCAACATCCGTATGATTACCCCATGCGCGATTCCAGGCTCAAGTGGGGCATCATTTTTCTCTTTGTTTTGTGGCTGTTTTATGGGCTTAGCGCCTATTATGTGGTGCAAAAGCCGTTCAGCGTGCCGCAGCTGGTGCTGCTGCTGAAAGATCCAGCCGCGTGGCTGACACTGGATTTTGCCTGGTCCTCAGTTGGCCGGGCGCTGCTGGATGTGGGCACGGCCGTTCTCATCAACCTCGCCGCCTGGGGGATTGGCAGTGAAATATTGAGCTACTGGTCGCTGAAGATGAATGGGTTGGAAACGGCCGTCTTCGGCACGGGCATCGGTTTTGGCGCATTGGGGCTGTGGATGTTGTTCCTCGGCCTGGACGGTGGGATAAGCACCACCGCCCTTTGGGGCACGATGGGTGCCGCCGCCGGGCTAACCCTCTGGCATATCTATAAAAACACAGAGCCACAAAGCCGCAGAAAGAATGAAAAAAATCTGCGACAATCTGCGAAATCTGCGGATTCTTCCTCCGAATCTCCGCGCTCTCTGCGGTTCAATTTTCCTTCACGCAGCGTCACAATTTACCTACTCATCGTCCTCGGACTGGCGCTCATCATTGCCCTCCTGCCGCCCACAAGTTGGGATGCCCTATTCTACCACCTCAAAGGCCCTAAGCTATACCTTGAAGCCGGGCGCATCATCGGCGGCATCGACATTCCCCACCTCAGCTTCCCCGCCCTGTTTGAAATGCTCTTCACCCTGGCGATGGGCCTACGCGGTGACGTCGCTGCAAAATTGTTGCACTTCAGCTTCATCCCTTGGCTGATCGCACTCGTCTATCTGATTTCGCGCGATTGGTTTGCACCCACAGAGAACACAGAGGCAAAAGAGAACTTCTCTCAAATCTCTATGTCCTACTTCGACGACGCTCAGCACAAGCCTGTGGCCAATAAAAATGGGTGGACGGCCGTACTGATCCTTATCTCCATGCCGATGGTGCTCAACCTGGGGGCGCAGGCTTACAACGACCTGCCGCTGGCCTTTTATCAGGTGGCGGCACTGGTGGCCCTGCTGCGCTGGCGGCAAGGCGAGCAAACCGGCTGGCTCATTCTCAGCGGCGTCTTCGCCGGGCTGGCAATGGGACTCAAATACACCAGCTTCGTCGCGCCGCTGGTGCTGGCTGGCGTTGTTGCCTGGCATTATTGGGATAAAGGAAATCAAAGATTAGATAGACTAAAAGAACCTCCCCCTCTGCGCCTCCGCCCGACCGAAGGTCGCACCTCCGCGTTAAAAAAAGCCTTTAGACCGTTGCTCATTCTGACCCTAGCCACCATCCTCGTTGCCCTGCCCTGGTACCTCAAAAATTGGGCCTTCACCGGCAATCCGGTTTACCCATTCGTCTTTGGTGGCCCGTTTTGGGATGATTTTCGCGCCGGAGCCTACGCCGGTACCGGCACCGGCCTCGGCTTTGATCCGATCGCCCTGCTGCGCCTGCCCCACGACCTCATCCTGGGGCTAAACGATGCCAGCCAGGACGGCCAGCCTGGGCCGCTGTTTCTCATCTTTTTGCCGGCGGTGCTGGTTTATGCGTTTGCGAGATGGAAGAAACGTGGGGGGGTGGAACGGCCGTTCAACCTTCTGCTCATTTTTGTGTTGGCCCAATACATTTTTTGGGTCTTCGGTGTCATCTTCTCCGCCGGGCTGTGGCAAAGCCGCCTGCTGCTGCCTGCCTTTGTAGCGCTCTGCCCCATCATTGCCTGGATTTTTGACGATTTATCCCGCTGGGATCATCCCCAGTTTTCGCTGCGCCGCTTTGTGCGCTTGGTGATTATTCTGGCGCTGGCCTTTAATCTGGTGGGGCAGCTGCTCAACTGGCTGCCCGGCGTGCCGCTCACCTACGTGGCCGGCAGCGCCAGCCGGGATGCGATTCTCACCCACTGGCTGGGCAGCCATTACACCGCCATGCAAGGCATCAATGAACAAACGCCGCCTGACGCCGTCGTCGTCTTTTTGTACGAACCGCGCAGCTACTACTGCGAACGCGACTGTCGTCCTGACTCCATTTTGGACACCTTTGCCCATTTAGAATATTTACATAACGATTCATCAGGCATCGCCCAGGCATGGCGCAGTGAGGGTGTCAGCCACATCTTATTGTTTGAAACCGGCTACGAATTTATCCGCGAGCAGCAAATGGACTGGATTTCGCCGCAAAACATCCACCTCATGGACGAACTCGCCGCCAGCCAGCTCCAGCTCATCGCCGACTGGGGCGACTATCAACTCTACGAGTTACAACAGGCAAACCAGTGAGGCCAAACAAGCAATCTCACCTTGTCATACTGAACGAAGTGAAGTATCTCTGTAACCACAAAACGGTGAAAACTTTGGCCAACGGGCAAGGATTTTGCCCGGCCAGTTTCGTGTGATTCTTCGCTTCACTCAGAATGACAGGAGAAGGCTTTATGTAAAACAATGAATCTATTCACACGAAGAAACCTGTTCATTTTGATTTTGGCCATTTTACTGTTCACCGTCAGCGTGGTCGGGATGTACACTTTTTTCACTGCCGAAAACCCGGGAGCCAACGATTTTTACCCGCGCTGGAAAGGGACCCAGCTTTTCTGGCAGGATGGCACAGACCCGTATTCGCAGGAGGCGACAGAGGCCATTCAGCGGGGGATTTACGGCCGTCTCGCCACACCAGAAGAAGACCAGGTCCTCTTTGTCTACCCGTTCTACACCGTGTTCCTGCTCTGGCCGCTGATCAATCTCGATTACGCCTGGGTGCAGGCCATTTGGCTGGTAGTTGTGCAGTTTTCGCTCATTGGTGGGGTGATTCTCACGCTGCGGCTGCTGGATTGGCGGCAGCCGTCCTGGCTGCTGGCCATCACCCTACTCTGGTCGGTGATCATGTACAACAGCACCCGCACCATTATTCTAGGCCAGTTTGCCGGGCCGATTTTCCTCTGGCTGGCGGGCACCCTGCTGGCGCTCAAGCAGGATCGGGACGTACTGGCCGGCGCGCTGCTCTCGCTCACCACCATCAAGCCACAGATGAGCTACCTGATTATTCCGGCGCTGCTGCTGTGGGCGGTGTGGCACCAACGCTGGCGTTTTATCGCCGGTTTTGCCGGGGCAATGGCCCTGCTGGCCGGACTCTCCTTTTTGCTGCTGCCCAACTGGCTCACCAGCTTCATCGACCAGGTCCGTTTTTACCCCGCCTACACCGTCACCCCCTCGCCGCTGCGAGTGATTACCGGCACCTTCTTCCCCCAACTCGGCCAGCCGGTGGAGTACGTATTGATTGGACTGCTGCTGCTCGTGATGTTTTGGCAGTGGTGGCAGCTGCGCCATGAAACAAGCGTCACCCGCAAATTCCTCTTCATCATCAGCCTGACGCTGATTGTGACCAACAGCATCATCGTGCGCACGGCGACGACCAATTACGTCATCATGTACATCCCGCTTTTTTTGCTGCTGCACACCATCAGCCAACGCTGGCGCGGCGGCAATGGGTGGGCTGCCGGCATACTGCTGGTGATGCTGGTAGGCACCTGGGCCCTCTTCCTCGCCACCATCGAGGGCGACTTTGAGCACCCCGTCACCTATCTGCCCTTGCCGATTGGCCTGCTGCTAGGGTTGATTTGGCTGTCTTGGATACAAACAGCGAAAACATGAGTCAGATCATCGCTTGGACAAAATCTCAAAAAGCTTATGTGTTTGGCAAACCTGTACCGCTCCATCACGTGTTACTGGTTCTGCTTTTTGCAGCTATTTGGTATGGCGTGAGTCATTGGAATAACCGTGACAACTGGAGCACTTTGGTTCATGAACAATACAACTTTTCCATTGATTATCCGACAAATTGGGCACACGCTACTTATGGCGTCAGGGGAAATAAAAATTTGACGGATGAGAAGGCACATTTTTACACTAACCAAATAGGATTTCTAGGCTTGGTCAGCAAAGCACTTTCAGTGAATTGGTTCAAAATGGAAAATCCAACGCCAGAAAAAATTTATGGCTGGGATTTGGAAAGACATTATCGAAGCGGAATCATCTATTCGGATTTTCAGGAGGTAGAAGCGGGGTCAGGCAATTATCCAGCTTGGACCCGTACAGTTCGATACGCTACAACCTCTCAAATAAGGATTCAATACTTTATTATTCGTGATGACAACATATACCTGCTGGAATTTTTTCTGAGAAATTCAGCTAACAAAGATGAAGCATTTCCGATATTCGATCATATGCTCGCGTCTTTCAATATCACCCCATAAAAACTGGTGTCCCCCCAACATTCGTCAAATTCGTTTATTCGTCCCATTCGTGATTCTCTTCCTCTCCAACTGCAAAATCGTATGCCGGTTTGTTAGCGAATGGGCTACAATACAAGGGTGAAACGCTTTCTGCCAATTGATCATTTGGAGAGTCACCATGATTTTAGTTACAGGCGCAGCAGGGAAAACGGGGTTGGCGGTGCTGGCCGCCTTGAAGCAGCGCGGGGCCAAAACACGCGCCTTCGTGAAGGATGACGACCAGATTTCCATCGTGCGGCAGGCCGGGGCGGCCGAAGTGGTGTTGGGTGATTTGCTGGATGCCGACGTGTGGCGTTTGGCAACAACAAGCGTCACCGCCATCTACCACATCGGTCCCAACATGCACCCGCAGGAAGTGCGCATTGGCCAGCTGATGATCGCTGCCGCCCGCAGCATCGGCAACTGCCGCGTGGTGTACCACTCCGTACTCCATCCCCAAATTCGGGAGATGCCTCACCACTGGAGCAAGATGAAGGTGGAAAACATCTTGTTCGATTCCGGCCTGACCTACACCATTGTTCAGCCTACTGCCTATATGCAAAATTTACGGGCTTACTTGCCTGCCATTCAGGAAGAAGGCGTTCTGCCGGTGCCTTATCCGGCCGAAACAGCCTTGAGCCTGGTTGATTTACAAGATGTGGCTGCTGTGGCTGCCAGACTGCTCACTGAATCGGGACATGATTTTGCCACCTATGAACTGGCCGGGACAGAACCTTTAAGCCAAACGGCCGTTGCCGACGCCTTCAGCCATGTTTTGCAGCGCCCTGTAGAAGTGCGCCCCGTGCCCTTAAAAACGTGGAAAGCCCAGGCCCGTACCAACGGCCAGGATGAAGACAGCATCAAACTGAGCGCCAGCATGTTTGCCTACTACGCCCAAAGCGGTCTGGCAGGCAATGCCCAGGTACTGCACTTCCTGCTCGGGCATCAGCCTACCAGCCTTACCGCCTTCATCGAACGCACAATCAACAGATAGTTTAGAACACCCCCTATTTTCCTATTGAAAGTTGCTCCCAAAAGATCGTTAACTGCTATACTGTAGAATATTCAAACGAAGAACGCCTGGAAACAGAGCAAGCCAGTTGCCAAAGCTAAACTGGTGCGAGGTAAGGAAACTATCTTCATGGTCAATATGCGTGCTAGAACGATTGGATTAGCAGCCCTGCTTTTGCTGGTTCTAGCAACCTTTGTCATGGCCCAATCAGGTGGGGCCGAGGCAACGTTGGTGGTTTCAACAGGCCAGGCGGTTGTAAACCAAGGCCAGGGAACGTTTTTTGCCACTTCAGCAGACACGGCCGTATCTGCCGGAGAAGCTGTAACCGTGCGTGAAGGGGACACGATTCAACTGGCCGAAACGGCCGCCGCACAGCTCCGCTTAAAAGACGGCAGCACCATTGACCTCGCTGGTGGAACCACCTTGAGCATTTCCGAATTGGTTAGCAATGAACTCAGCTACCGCGCCCGCTTTAGCTTGCTAACCGGGAGGGCCTTAAGCCAGGTGGTGCGCTTGCTGCGCCCCAACGACAGCTTTGAGATCAAAACACCTTCCTCCACAGCATCTGTGCGCGGTACCAGGTTCACCGTTGAAGTGATCAGCAGCGAGGAAACTTATTTCGCGGTAGAAGAAGGTATCGTCCAGGTCACTATGGCTGATCAGGCTGTGGATGTGACGGCTGGCTTTGCGGTTACGGCCGTTATCGGCCAGCCGCTGCAAGTTGCACCAAGTGAGACAAACACGACGCCACCAAACAATACACCGCAGCCTGATCCCAATCCCACCGCCGCGGCAGCAGAAGAGAATACGGCCGTTCCCACTACAACCAACAACCAGCCGGAGGACAATGTATCTGTCACGCCGGTGCCTGAAAATAGTGCCAGCACCAGTGACACCGCCAAAAATAGCGAAACACCAGCCGTAACTTTAACCCCGGATGAAGGTGAAGATATTACCGCTACCGCCACGGCCGTATCCCCGTCCACGACTGCACCAACCGCTCCACCCAACAGCTCGCCGGTCGCTACATCTGTCAACACCCCGGCAAGCATCCCGTCTCCTACAACCGCAACCATACCCACCAGCACCCCCCTCTCAGCACCGACCAACACTGCTCTCCCAGCACCGACCAATACGCCAATTCCTCCGCCAACGAATACGCCAGCCCCGCCACCACCAACCAACACACCAACGACGGAGGACAAAGTCGTGATTTGTCACAAGGGCACTACAATTGAAGTGGACGCCAGTGCCGTAGCCGCACATTTAGCCCACGGCGACACACTGGGACCTTGCCCCTAATAGCACACCTTCCGTAGAAAAGCCGCTGCCATAAGTAGATATCCTTTGAAACCATTGTTAAGATCGCGAGAATTTTGCCAATCTTCCTATTGCCATTTGCCCTAAAAAGCTCATTAATTGCTATACTGTGCGGTAAATAACGCGGTACCGTCGGAGGATATTCATGCCTGCTTCTGAACCATCGCGCCACTGGCAGCTCCAGAAGCATCAACAGATCGTGAATGAAGACAGCCCAACAGCTTTTGCCCAGCTGTCTGAATTGGCTTTGCCGCATCTCATTGAGTTCCTGCAGCGCGAGTTTCGGCAGGTGGAGGTTCATTTGCATGAAACGGCCGCAATCGACAGCCTGCTTACCTACCACACCGCTCCTGAAAAGTATGATCCCGAGAAGCTCACCTTGTTTGCTTACCTGCGCATGGCCGCCCGGCACGATCTGCTCAACGCCATCGACCGCAGCAACCGGCAGAAACGGCCGTTGTTAGACATCGATGAACCGGCCATTCAAAGCCAGCTGGTCACAGAAGCAGGACTGGAATCTGAACCGTTTTACCTGGAGCAATGGCTAGACAATGGCGATTCAGGCAAACATACCATGCTGCGCCAATTCGAAGCAGAACTCGACACCACCGACCGACAGCTTTTCCTGCTCATGCTAAATGGCGTGCGTGAAACAGAACCCTACGCCGAAATAATGCAGCTCTTAACCCAGCCGGTAGCCGAACAACGACGGGAAGTGAAAAGAGCTAAAGATCGCCTCACCAAAAAACTCACTCGTTATGTAAACCGCCAACAAAATTAGCCCCTTGATTGCATCAAAAATAATAACTCCCCAAAAAATTCCTATCAATTTGTCGAACTTTGCCACTGACTTCGGTACTAAGTAATAGAAGGGGCTAGAAAAAGCAACTTTCATAATCTGACCGAGGGAACCAAGATGACGCAACCATTATTTGAATTAGCCAAACGAGCCGCAGCAGATACATCTTTTATGGCCTACCTGGTTGACCAGCAAGCCAAACAGGACAACATCGGCTGGGAACAGGTGGCAACCATCTTGAAAATTGAGCCACCCCAGTTAGCTAAATTGGCCCTATGCAAACAGCCGCGCGAAGCGTATTTTACGCAAGACGTGGCCCAAATCGCCGGTTATTCTGGCATCAATCGCATGGTGCTGCTCCATTTTATGGACTGCGCCAAGAAAGGCTTATCCATAAAGAAACCCTCGGTTCAACGCGTAGAACCAATCCGTAAGCCAATCCGCAAACGGAAGGGGAACTTTTTTATGTTGAAACGACGTACCTGGGCTTTTGGCCTCGCCGCCTTGCTGGTGCTTATTCTGGGTGCTTTTGTGATGGCCCAGCCCGGTGGATCAGAAGCAACGCTGGTTGTATCCGCTGGAGAAGTGGTGGTTAACCAGGCAGGCGGAGCCATTTTTGCCAGTTCGGCAGAAACGGCCGTGTCCACCGGAGAAGCCGTCACGGTTCGTGAAGGGGATACCATTCGCCTGAATGAAAACGCCTCGGCGCAGCTGCGGCTGCAAGATGGCAGCACCGTCGATCTATTTGGTGGTACCACACTGGCCGTAAGTGAACTGGCGACCGGTGATGATAGTTATCGCGCGCGATTTAATTTGCTCTCGGGAAAAACGTTAAACCGGGTTGTACGCCTGCTGCGCAGCGATGATGCGTTTGAAATAAAAACACCCTCCTCCACCGCATCGGTACGCGGAACCGTATTTACCGTTGAAGTACAAACGGCCGAAATATCTCACATCGTCGTGGATGAGGGTGTCGTCCGGGTAGCCATGGAAGGCCAATCGGTTGATGTAGAAGCAGGTTTCCAGGTAACGGCCGTACTTGGCCAGGAACTAAACGTGGTGCCGCAGAACGCGCCCCCGGCTGAACCCACCGCACGGCCAACCAACACACCAACAAACACGCCAGAACCCACAGCGACATCTACGGCCACAAAAACACCAACGGAAACGCCAACGGCCGTTCCTACATCCACTGAAGAGGACGACATAGAGCCAACCGATCAAGCCGAAGGACCACCAGAACAAGTGCCCGGCAATACCCCTACCGAGGTTCCCGGCGAAGGTGATCCCCCTGAAGGCGATGGCCCACCACCTGGGCAAACAGACCCGGATAGTGACAATACGTCTAAAATTGTCATCTGTCACTATCCCGCTGGCGATGAATCCAAAGGGGTAACCATTGAAATTGACGCCGATTCTCTGGCCGATCACCTGGCACATGGCGATGAGCAAGGAGCTTGCTCTTCAGAATCGACTTCTGACGGCGGCGAGAGTGACGACGGCGACAATGACAGCAGTGACAATAATGGCAACGCTGGTGGAAACAGCGGCAACGCCGGTGGTAACAGTGGGAATGCCGGTGGAAACAGTGGCGGTAACGGGGGCGGCAAACCGTAGTTTGCACCTCGATTAAAAGCCGTTAATCATCGCACTTTACACGGACAATTAAAAACGCATGCAAAAACGGCCGTGGAAAATGTAGGATCTATCTTTTTCACGGCCATATTTCTTCTTCATTTTTGGGACGAACAATCGCGTAAACGGCAACGGCCGTTGGCCGATCCTTAATGTACAAAGGCTTTTGCGGAACAGCTTCCACCTGATCCGTTGTTTCTGTAAAAGTCTGTTCCCCCAGAAAAATCTGTCCGGCATCGGCCGCAGCAATGATATGGCCGGCCAAATCAACTACATCCCCTAAAACCGTTAACGAATTAGGCCCTCCAGGACCTTCATATCCCACAATGGCCCGACCTGTATTCACGCCAAAGGCAAAAGCGATCTCTCGGTGTGGATGATCTTCAGGCAGCGATTGATGATACTGTTCTATTTCTTCTTGAATGGTTTGCGCAACCTGAACGGCCCGCCAGGCATGGTCGGGCTGGCTCAAAGGCGCATTAAACACAGCCATCGTCTCCCCCTGCTCAGAACGAATGACGGTCCCTTCAAAAGAGAGGATAGTCTGTACTACTTTGTTACGAAAATGGGTCAGCATTGCCAAAACATCCATCGGGTCATGGTTGGCGGCATATTCAGCCTGGCCCCGCATTTCTACCAGCAGCACAGTTAACATTTGCTCCTGTCCATTGAGATCAATCTTGCCTTGCTTAATGGCGTCAATGGTGGCTTGCGCCACTGCCGGCGTCACACTGCTGGCAAAAAGCCCTAAAATTTCCCGCCGGCGGCGCACTTCCACCGAATAGCGATAAGCGGTCACCATTAAATAGCTCAGAAAAATGGTGACAAAAGGAAAATACAAATCAAGCATCAATCCGGTAGCATCAAAAAGCCCACTAACCAGCAAAAAATAGACGGCCGCAATACTCAACGCAAAAACCAACCCGGAAACGGGGCGCACGCAAACCAATCCCACCATTAATCCCAGACCCAGCAAGATGAGTACGCTAACGGCCGTTCCTGGCACACGAATAAACCGTTCAGACCAGATCGATTCGATGACATTGGCCAAGATTTCCACACCATACATCGGACGGCCGTCACTCACCGGCGTCTGGTAACGATCTGGCTCGGCCGTAGCCGTGATGCCCACCAGCACAATTTTGTCGCGCAGCAGTTCGGCCGGAACGGTGCCCGCCAGCACGTCCTGGTAAGGCACCATTGTAAAAGTCATTTCCTCAGCTTCAGCTGGTGGACCAGCGTAATAAATGCGCATAGCACCATTTTCATCCACCGGGATTTGACGCCCGGCCACCGACAAACGGCCGTTTTCCACCGCACCATTCCCCGACGAATCAATGCCTAAATAATTGCGCAGCGCGGCCATGGCCATGCTTTCATACGGCCGTTCCTCAACCAAAATCAGCGTAGGCACCCAGCGAATATAGCCATCCTCATCGTGCAAAATGCCCGTGTGCCCCAGCGACGCCCCAGCCGTAACCAGTTCCGGCTGGGGCAAAATCGCACCGTTGTACCGCAGCCGGCCTTCCAGATCATGAAATGCATCTCCCTGAACCAGCACCGGCTGCACCACGTTGCCGGCCGTACCCATCGCCTCCGCCAGCGCGGCATCATTGGCCGTGTCTGCCTCAAAAACAAAGTCAAACACAATGGTTTGCGCCCCGGCAGCTTCAAGCTGCTCGATGAGCTGTGCATGCAGCGAGCGTGGCCATTGATCCCAACGGCCGTACTGCGCCAAACTGGCATCATTGACTTCCACAATCGTAACAATGTCACTCACCGGATACGGCACCAGCAGCATATCTTGCATCTGCGCCGCTGGCAGCGAAAAGTAGCCAAACACAAAGAGCAGGCTCATCAACACGCCCGCACCTAATCCCAACAGACTTCGGGCCAGCGACAACCCTTCCTGGTCTTCTAACAGCTGCTCTTTAAGCCGCTGCCAGCGCAGGCGGGCACGAATATGCGCCGGGATGGTCGGCGACAAGCTGCCCACTTCCTGCTGAATTTGGCGCAATATTGCCAGAGCCACATCAGAGTCACCTGCATCGTAGGCTTCGACCAGGGTTTGCACGGCCGTTTCGCTGCGTAACCTACCGATAATGCCCACGGCCAATTTGCCCTGCGTACTTTCCTCCAGGGCTAAATGGGCCAGCCGGGTATCTCCTTCTTTTGAAATACCAACCGCCTGCCATGCCGCAGCCACAGGCAGCAGATGGGCCAGCACATTCAAAGCATCACGCCGCACGCGCCATTCGCCAGACGTTGCCGCCAGATCAACCAGCTTCTCTAACGAGGCAGTTGCCGCCGACGTAAGCTGCACATCGCCTTTAGGCTCGCGCAGCAGCAGCCCCAACGCCCGCGCCATGACTTCCTCATCTTCACTGGCCAGCGCTTCGATGCTCGCTCGCCAGCGCAGCGCCGGAACTTCGGTTTTGCGCCACCACTGCGACAGATTGTAATCATGCACCAATGTGCCACGCAGCAAAAATTGCTGTACCGATTCATCCTCCGGCAGCGGGGCATGTTCATAATAGGCAGTCAAAAATGCCAGATGGGTTAAACCAAGGGGAAATTTACGATCCGGCTGCCAGCCTGTCTGGTGAGTTTCCAGCAAAAAGGTTACATCTTGCGCCCAACTTTTTTTCTCCTCCACTTTTTCCATATGCAGGTTTCGTCCAACAACCGACTGTACCGCTACTGGCAGCGCTTCATAAAGCAGTGCGTAGGCGGCTTCGGCCGTTTGTGGGCGATCTTGCCAGCGGAAGTGGGTGAATTTGCGCAGAACGGCCGTTAATTCGGCCGTCACTTCAGAATTATGCACAGACGCATCGGGCAGCACCTCGTTTTCGCCACTTTGCAGCGTCGCCAGGCTAAACTGCCCGCCCCAGGGGAGCTGCCCGGCCAACATCTCATAAAGCACCACGCCCAGGCTGTAAATATCCGACTGCTGCGTAATGCTGTTGTACGTTTGCTGCTCATAGGGCGCATAAGGACCAGTGCCGCGCCCTGTGTGCAGCACCATCGTGCTTTGGCTCAGCTCCTTCGCCAAACCAAAATCAGCCAAGTATGTGCGCCGCTGGCTGTCCAGCAAAATATTGCTTGGCTTAATATCCCGATGCACAATGCCGCGCTGGTGCAAATAAAACAGTGCCGACAGGACTTCCCGGGCCGTCTGGGCCACCTCTAATAACGACAACGGTCCATGGTTAATTCGCCTGACCAGCGTCCCCATTCCCTTGTACGCCATCACAAAATAAGAAAAGGTATCCGCCATGCCAAATTCATACATGGGCAAAATATGGGGATGTTCCAAACTGGCAACAAGATGCACCTCTCGCTCAAAGTTGGCAGGCACCATGGAGGCAGCAGCAGGATCATTACTAACCGTAGAAATGACCTTCACAGCCACAATACGCTTGCGCACATTGTCAAACCCAGACCAGACAACTGCTTCACCGCCGCGCCCGATCTGCTCCAGCAGTGTATAAATCCCCAGCTGATAGCCGCGCTTGAGCTCCTGGTCCTGGACCTGTTCCGCCAGCATAAGCGATATAGGTTGAATCTTACTCATCGTTTTCCCGGTGAATCATAATGCACGTGACACATCCCCCATGAGGTCTGATCATTCTACAAATAATCCTCATCATATCCCATGATGCGAATCCAATTCTAGCGTTTCACAAGAAAATGGTACCAGCGAACCATCTTTATTAACTTCACTTTCATACCAGCTGCTTTTTGGCCCACAGTGCCTCCTTCTCGGCTGCTGACAAAAATGCGATGTCCAACGCATTTTGTTGTGCCTGCGCTGCCTGTTTCTGGCTTAGACCAGCCTTCTCCACAGCAACCGCATACTCAAAAGGCAAATCAATCGCACTGATGCCCGGATCGTCCGTGTTAATGGTAGCCAGGATGTCGTGTTCCAGCATTGTTTTCAACGGATGGCTGGCGTAGCCGGGCACGGTGCTGGTTTGCACGTTGCTCGTCAGGTTCGTTTCCACACCAATGCGATTTTCCACCAGATGGTCCAACAACGCCGGATCATCCACGGCGCGGACGGCATGGCCGATGCGCGTCGCGCCCAGCTCACGGATGGCCTGCCAGATGCTTTGGCTGCCGCCAGCTTCTCCGGCATGAACCGTGATTTGCCAGCCTGCCTCTCGGCCCTGCCTGAAATGATCGACAAACCATTCGCCGGGAAAATTTTTCTCGTCCCCCGCCAGATCCAGCGCCACCAGGTGATCCCGCTGGGTGAGCAAGGCCTCCAGCTCCTGCTGCCCCACTTCTGGTCCGTAGGTGCGGCTGATAATACCGATGAGGTTGGCCCGCACGCCAAAATCGCGCTGCCCGGTGGCCACGCCATCCGCCACCGCTTCCACGACACCTGCGGGATTTAACTCGTTTGGCTCGGCCATAAACCAGGGGCTAAAGCGCAGCTCGATGTAATCAATCCCTTCACGCTGGGCGTCTTGCACGTTTTCGTACGCCACGCGGCGGCAAACGTCGTAGTTCACCAGGATGCCCACCTGCCATTCAAACTTGGCAAAAAAGGCGAGGATGTCCGGTTGGGGCGTGGTGACCTGGACGTACGGCCGTAACCCTTCCAAATCCCGCGCCGGCAAGGGCAAATTATGCTGCAAGCCCACTTCCAAAATCGTCTCCAGCCGCACGCTGCCATCCAGGTGGCGGTGCAAATCAAGCAAAGGCAAATCCGGACGAATGACGCTCATTTTTTCTCCAGAAATTTATTGTCGCTTTATAGATTGCTGGTATCTTAGCCAGCATCAGCATAATCCACAAACATCCGCAGATTTCGCAGATTACACAGATTACTATTTTTAATCTGCGTAATCTGTGTAATCTGTGGATTTTTTCAAGGAGCTACGATGAGAATGACTCCTCGTGAGCGAGTTTTAGCCGCTATTAACCACGAACAGCCGGACCGCGTGCCCATCGTGGTGGGCGTGAGCAACGCCACCGGCATCAAGATGAAAACGTACCAGAAGCTCAAGAAGCTCGTCGGCGTAGAAGCCGAAGACCGCTACCTGTACGATTGGCCAGAATTGGGAACGGCCGTACCCGACGAAGCCACCCTCCAACGCCTCGGCACCGACGTCCGCCCCGTGCTGGATCGCCATCCGGCAGCCAATTTCCAGGCCAACGCCGGCCGCGAACCGGGCACGCCGTTCATCGACTCCTGGGGCATAGGCCAGGTAGAGCTGGCCCCTGGCGAATGGTTTCCCCACATCAACCCGCTGGCCGACGCCGAAACCATCGCCGATCTAGAAGCGTTCAACTGGCCCGACATGGACGATCCCAGCCGGGTAGCACATGTGCGCGCCGAAGCCGCCGCCCTGGCCGCCGAAAACCGGTACGCCATCATGGCCACACCCTGGCTGCTCTTCCCGCTGGAGCGCGCCTTCCAGATGCAGCGCATGGACCGGTTCATGATAAGCATGGTAGAAAAGCCTGATTTTGCCAAAGCGCTGCTGGCCAAAATCACCGAGTTATGCAAACAGTTGATGGGTCATTTTCTGCGGGAGCTAGGCGAGAATGTGGACATCATCAAAATTGGTGATGATCTGGGCACGCAAACCAGCCTGCTGCTGTCGCCCAAGATGTACCGCGAATTTGTCAAGCCGTTCCACGCCGACTACATCGCCTTCATCAAAGCCCGCACCAAGGCGAAGGTGCTGTTCCACACAGATGGCGACGTTTTCCCCCTGATTGATGATTTTATCGAGATGGGCGTTGATATTTTGAACCCGATTCAAACGTCGGCGGGACGCATGTCTGAACTGGCGGAGCTGAAGCGGCGTTTTGGCCAAAACATTGTCTTCTGCGGCGGCATCGACACGCACCGGGTGCTGCCCTACGGCACACCCGACGACGTGCGCCGCGAGGTAAAGCGAGTGATTGAGGCGCTGGGTCCAGGCGGCGGCTACCTGCTGGCCTCGGTCCACACCGTCATGAACGACGTCCCGCCGGAAAACGTGCTGGCCATGGTGGACGCGGTGCAAGAATACGGCCGTTACCCGCTCTAATTTGCCACAGAGAACACAGAGGTAAAAAGAGGTTTTCTCTGCGCTCTCCGCGTCCTCCGCGGTAAAAATTTAGCGAGGCAGTTTGGGTGGGAGCAGCTCCCCGGTTTTAAGGTAATGATCGTAGAGGTTGGCGTGGAATGCGGCCGTTTTTGCCAATCCCTCGGGCCAGAAGCGGGCAATCCAGTTGGTTTTCCACAGCATCCGGCCGAACATGAGCAATTCCATTTCCCCTTCTGGCCAGGGCAGGAATGCTTCGTACCCAGCGCGGAACGCCGCCAGAAGCCGAGCATACTCCTCTGGGTTCCCCACATCTTCGTACAAATCCAACAGTGCCATCGCCATGTCGTGCAAACGAAAGCCCCAGATGGTGTCCTCGAAGTCGAAGGGATAGAGCTGTCCCTGGTGGATTTTGATGTTGTCGTGCCATAAATCGCAATGGATGACGCGCAAATCGGCCGGATCGAGCGCGGCGTAGGTTTGGGCCACCTGCTCACTCATCTGGCGCAGCAGCGTCTCGGTTGGGGCATCGTAGGCCGCCAGGCTGGATTCAGCAAAGAGCTCGTTTGGCTCACCGCGAGACAGCATTTGGTCAAAGCGCCGGATGGTGAAGCCCTCGGGCGGTTGCCAGCTTCCTCCGTGCCTGTGCAGCTTGCCAAACAGCTCGCCCATTTTGGCCACGTTTTTGGCGGTCAGCCGCTTGCCCAGCAACACACCGGGCTGCCAGCTCATCAGCAAGGCATGGCGGTCGGTGGGGACGCCAGCCGCCTGAGGGAACACAACGGCTCCTCCTGCCGGCGTGCGCTGAATGCAGGGGACGGGAATATCGGTGTCCCGGGCCAGGGCATCGAGCCAGAGTGCTTCGGAAACGGCCGTATCCACCCCGCGCCACTTTGGATTAGCTATACGCAGGGCAAACTGCTGCCCATCGTCAGCCCAAACGCGGTAGATGAGATTGGTGTCGGTGCCGATGAGCTTGAGGCGAACGGCCGTTACGCCAAACTGCCGCAGCGCATCCTCCGCCAATCCCCGCAGCCGCCGCAGCTTGCCCCGAAATGTTAGTTGTTCATATGGTTTCATACAATTGGAGTTCTCTTGAATAGGACGCAGATTTACCTGATCTCCCTGATCAGTAAAATCAGGTAAATCTGCGTCCTATTTTTTGGAGAAAGTTTAGCACATTTAGGGGTAGCGCCGCCATTTGAGAGAGAGAAAAACGGCCGTTCCCGCCAAAACCACCGCCGCAATCACAAAAAATACGCTGATCTCAATCGCTTCCTTCTGCAAAATGATTTGCGTGGGCAGTTCCTGGAATACCTCCAAAAGCTGGTCGGCACTCTCGGCACGATAATATTCACCGCCGGTGAGATCGGCCACACCTTGCAGGGTTTCTTCATCGATCACCAGGAAGCGCCGGAAGTTGCCCCCGCCGCCAAAGCCGCCAAAACTGCCGCCGAAGCCGCCGCCAAACCCACGGTTGACGGCATCACCGCCCAGCTGCGCCTGGCTGCACACCATCTCGGGAATCTCATCCGTGCCAAAGCCGATGGTGTAGACGCGCACCAGTCGGTCAGCCGCTTGCTGGGCAGCATCCAGCGGGCGCGGCCCCTGGCTGTTGGCTCCGTCCGTGAGCAAAACGATGATGTCGGGCTGGTAGGTTTCGATCACCTCACTGGTTGGATTTTCTTCTTGCAGATTGAGGCCGCTGGGGGGAACGGCCGTATTTATTTCTGAGATGGCATCAATCGACTTTAACGTCGCGCTGCCAATGGCCGTGCCAAACGAGGTGGTCAAATTGGCAATGGCGTCCAGAAGTACATCCTTGTCATTGGTTGGCGGCACAATCAGTTCGGCAAAACCGGCAAAAGCGACCAGCCCAATCTGCGTACCGTCGGCCTGCGCTTCTACGAAGGCCAGCGCTGCATCCTGGGCCACCGCCAGCCGGTTGGGATCGACATCCGTGGCGCACATGCTGCGCGACACGTCCAGCGCCAAAATGATCGTGGTGCGGCTGAGCGGCACATCCACCTCGGCCACGGGGCGCGCCTGGGCAAAAATGAGGCTGGTCAGCCCCAGCAAAAAGAGGGCAAAGGGTAAATGCTGCCGCCAGCGGGCGCTTTTGGGCAGCGCCTCGCGGATGAGCGACAGGCTGGAGTAGCGCACGGCAAATTTGCGCCGCCGTCGCAGCATCCAAATGTAGATGGCGATGCTGAGCGGAATAATCAGCAAAAATAGCAGTAACCAGGGCCAGAGAAAATTCATTCAACTCGCTCCAAGTCAAATAGGACGCAGATTACCCTGATTTTCCTGATCAAATAATACTCACGTTGAAATATGAGGGGAATCAGGTAAATCAGCGTTCCAGTATGATCCATTGCCAGATATGGATATCCGTTTTCGCAGGCATGACAATCCATCCTCATGGTACTCGCCCAAACCAGAGCATCGACAGCGCACCGCTGACGAGCATGAACATCAAACTGAATCCAGCCAGAATGGCGGTGATTTCCATCTGCTCGCCGCGAATCGTAAATTGCAAATCAATATTTTCGTAAATGTCGCGCAGTTCCTCTTCATTGGCGGCAAAATAATACGTGCCGTTGGTCAGGCTGGCGATCTCTTGCAGCATCGGCTCGTTAAGCTGGGTCACCACACTGAAGCCGTCTATCTCCAACATGGCTCCTTCCGGACTGCCAATGCCCACCGTGTAGACGCGCACGCCGGCTTCGGCGGCAATCTGGGCAATCTCCAGCGGCTCCGGGAACTCCGTGTTTTCCCCGTCAGACAGCAGCACAATCACCGCCGAAGAGAATTCTTCGATTTGCAGCGCCGCCACGCTGTCGGCCAGGTTTTCCGGCTCCAGTGCATCTTCTTCCAGCACAATGGTTTCGCCGGCGATGGCGTTCAGCGAGGTGAAGATGCCCTGCCCCAACGAGGTGCCGCCCTGCGGGCTGAGCCGGTCGATAGTGGCCAACACATCTGCCTGCACCTCGGTAGGTGGCTGCACGATCAGGCCACCATTGCTAAAAGCCACGACGCCTACACGGATGGTGCTGGGCTGGTTGGCCACAAAGGCGCGCGCCGCTCCTTTGGCGGCTTCGATGCGGCTTGGTTCCAGATCGTCGGCCAACATGCTGCTGGAAACATCAAAGGCCAAAATGACGGTGCCTTCGATGCGGGGCAGGCTCACGGGCAGTTCGGGCCGCGACAGGGCAAACAGCAGCAAAGTCAGGCCAATGAGGAAAAGAAAAGGAGGAATATGGCGCTGGCGACCTACGGCCGTTCCATCCCCACTTTGCACCAACCCCAGCGGACCGAGAACGGCCGTTCTCTGATCGCGCAGTTTTACCTGCCGCCGGTAATACCAGATCAGCAGCGGCACCAGCAGCAAGGACAGCAGCATGATGGGCCAGATAAAGGTCATCGCCGCCTCTTCTTGCGCAAACTGGCCATACGCACAATCGCGCCGACCAAATCTTCTTCCGTGGAGATGCCAAACAGGTCCACGCCGGCCCGCTTCAGGGTTGTTTTGAGTTCGGCTTCGCGCCGGTCGGCGGCTTCCAGAAAGCGACGGCGGAAACCAGGATGGCCGGTATCGACCAAAAGCTGCTCACCCGTCTCGGCATCTTCCACCACAATCATGCCGGCATCGGGCAGCTCTGTTTCGCGCGGGTCCCACAGCCGGATGCCCACCAGTTCATGGCGGCGGTTGAGGAGGTTTAACGGCCGTTCCCAACCCGGCTCGCTAATAAAATCAGAAATCACAAAGACCAGCGAACGGCGCTTAAACGTGTTTAAACCCGCATCCAGCAGCGGCGTCAGATCGGTGGCCACGCCGCCTGGGTCACCCGGCTGGTTCAAGATTGAGCGCATGATGCGCAGCACCTGGTTGCGGCTGCCGCGCGGCGGAATCGTCTGCTCTACGCGGCGGTTGTACAAAATGGCCCCCACCCGGTTGCCGCTGCGCACCAGCAGCCGGGCCAGCGTGGCCACGTATTCGGTCAGCACCAGCTGCTTGGGCCGCGCCGCCGGACCAAAGCCCATCGACGGGCTGAGATCGAGCAAAAACCAGGCCGTCACGTCGCGGTCCTCCGTGTATTGGCGCACGTACGGGCTGTCCATGCGCGCCGTCACGTTCCAGTCGATGTGGCGGATGTCGTCGTTGACCTGGTATTCGCGGATGTCGGCAAAGTCAATGCCGGTGCCGTAGAACAAGGTACGGTAATCCCCCTGCAGCAGGCCATCCAGCCGCCGGATGACGCGCCATTCCAGCCGCTGCAAAATCTCGTCGGGGGTGGTCCGTTTAAATGCGGGCGCGGCTGTAGGCTCGCTCATGCAAGGGCACCTCCGGCTGGGGCACAACCGATAATATTTTCTGCAAAATTTCGTCACTGGTCACATTATCGGCCAGCGCTTCATAAGACAGCACCAGGCGATGGCGAATGACGTCCAGCGCCAGATCGCTGACGTCCTGCGGCAGCGCGTAGGCGCGCCCGCGCACAAAAGCCAGCGCCTTGGCCGCCAGAATCAGGTTAATCGAGGCCCGCGGACTGGCGCCAAACATTAAATATTGGGCCAGATCACCCTGCCCAACGGTTTGCGGCCGTCGCGTGGCGGTCACCAGCTTCACGGCATACTCCATCAGCGCCGGATCGACGTAGACGGCATCCACTTCGCCTTGCAACGCCACCAGCTGATCGGTGTCGATTACCCGCTGCACCGCCTGCACGGCGCTGGTCATCCGCTCCACAATGACAAATTCTTCGGTCTGGCTGGGGTAACCGACCAGCACCTTGAGCATGAAGCGGTCTACCTGCGCCTCTGGCAGTGGATAGGTGCCCTCAGATTCAATGGGGTTCTGCGTGGCCATCACCAAGAAGGGATTGGGCACTTTGTGGGTTTCGCGGCCAATGGTCACCTGCCGCTCTTGCATCACTTCCAGCAGGGCGCTTTGCACCTTGGCCGGGGCGCGATTGATTTCGTCCGCCAGCAGCAGGTTGGTAAAAACAGGGCCAAGCGAGGTGTTAAACTCGCCGCTTTTCTGGTTGTAGATGCGCGTGCCGATCAGGTCGGCCGGCACCAGGTCCGGGGTGAACTGAATGCGCTGGAACTCACCGCCAATCGCCCCGGCCATCGTTTTGATGGCCATTGTTTTGGCCAGGCCGGGCACGCCCTCGACCAAAATGTGCCCCCGCGCCAGCAGGGCAACGATCAGCCGCTCCAGTAAATTGTCCTGTCCCACGATGATCTTCTTGACTTCGTAGAGGACGCGCTCCATCGGTTTATCGCTGTCTGGCCTGGGGGTGAATTCCATCGTTTGCTCCAGTTGTTGTGGCGATTAGGACTGGCAGTCCTAACTCAAAATTTTCAGCAAATTGTTGTTATCAGGACTGCCAGTCCTGACCTGCAATCAGTAACGCGGTGCGCCCGCCACACTTGCCGCCGTGGTAATGGGCACAGCAAAGCCGATGCCGATGAAGAAGTTTTGCTCAGATGGGTTGGCTAACGCGGTTACGATGCCGATGACTTCGCCTCTACGGTTGAGTAGGGGGCCGCCTGAGTTGCCGGGATTTACGGCCGTATCAAACTGAATCAATCCCGTTAGCTCTATCTCATCATTAATGGGCAGCGTGCGGTCAAAGCCGGAAATAACCCCGGCGCTCATCGAACCGGCCAGTCCCAAGGGGTTACCCACGGCGTAGGCTTCATCCCCCACGCGCATGGCGTTGGGGTTGCCCATTACGGCCGGCACGGTGATTTCGGGTGGCTGGGCCGGGGCCAGGACAGCAATATCATTTTCTGGTTCGGCGGCGATGAGAACGGCCGTAGTCCGGCCACCATCCGGGTAATAGATTTCAATCTCCTCAGCCCCTGCCACCACGTGCAGCGCCGTCAAAATATCAGCACTGTCATTCACGATGACGCCGCTGCCCACGCCCGTGCCCTCTTCGCCAGCTTCATCTCTACCCGAGGTACGAATGAGCACGATCGACGGCAAAATAAACTGATATACCTGTGAGGAATAAGAAGGCAGCGGTGTAGCCGAAGCCATCGCATCAACCACAATCTGGTCAACTTCATCATCTGTCAGGGGAACGGGGTCGGGATAAAGATAGGAGTAAAGCAGCACGCCCAGGAACGCTGCTACGATGCCCGCCACAAACGGCCAGCCGCGCCGCAGCCAAATTTTTGCCGTGCCCAACCATCGAGCCATGCGGATTTCTTCTGTTACCGTGCCGGGTTGCTCTTCCATAAGTGAAAAGGGTTGTGTGATCTTCCAGGACGCCATTCATTATAGTGGAATTTGCCTGCGAAAATGTGAACGTTTGTAAAGAAAACCAGACCAAAACACAAAAATCGGACTCTTGCCCACTTTTAACATTCGCATTTTGAGGCAAAAGTCCGACATCTCGTATTCATTGAATCGCATCTCTGAAAAACAAAACAACCTCAATTGTCATTTCGAACAAAGTGAGAAATCTTTCTACCTGCAAAGTTGAAAGATTCCTCGTTTCACTCGGAATGACAATGGGCGCGTTACGGGATCCACTTGATGTTTTTGAAGTTGGGCTTGCGCTTTTCCAGGAAGGCGTTGCGGCCCTCTTTGGCTTCATCGGTCATGTAGGCCAGGCGGGTGGCTTCGCCGGCAAACACCTGCTGGCCCACCATGCCGTCGTCCGTCAGGTTCATGGCAAACTTGAGCATTTTGATGGACGTAGGCGACTTGGCCAGAATTTCCTGCGCCCATTGGTAGGCTGTGTCTTCCAATTCATCGTGCGGCACCACGGCGTTGACCATGCCCATCTCGTATGCCTCTTGCGCCGAGTAGTTGCGCCCCAGGAAGAAGATTTCGCGGGCACGCTTTTGGCCCACCATTTTGGCCAGGTAAGCGGAACCGTAGCCACCGTCGAAGCTGGTGACGTCGGCGTCGGTTTGCTTGAAGATGGCGTGTTCCTTGCTGGCCAGCGTGAGATCGCACACCACGTGCAGGCTATGACCACCGCCCACCGCCCAGCCGGGCACGACGGCAATCACCACTTTGGGCATGAAGCGCATCAGCCGCTGCACTTCCAAAATGTTAAGCCGAGGCATCCCTTCATCGTCCACGTAGCCCTGGTGGCCGCGGGCGTTTTGGTCGCCGCCGCTGCAAAAGGCGTAGACGCCGTCTTTGGTTGATGGCCCTTCGCCGCTCAGCAGCACCACGCCGATAGAAGTATCTTCGCGGGCGTCGAGGAACGCTTCGTACAGTTCGGCCACCGTCTTGGGGCGGAAGGCGTTGCGCACGTTGGGCCGGTTAAAGGCAATTCGGGCTACACCGTCGGATTTTTTGTAGGTAATATCTTCGTATTCTTTGACTGTTTTCCAGTTGGGTTTGTTTTTCATGGGTTCACCTGTTTTTTCTTGGATGATAAATCTGTTTGTTGTAGCCGCGGTTTCTTACCGCGCAGATTTTACGCGGTAAGAAACCGCGGCTACAAGGGAGTTGTCATGCTGAGCGCAGCGAAGCATCCCTATGAACCTCACGCACTGCGAGCGTGGCCTTTACAGGGGTGCCTCCGGTGGGATTCTTCATTTCGCTGCGCTCCATTCAGAGCAACTGTGTGATACGAAACCCGAATTTAGGCGGTTTTTACCTCAATTTGCCACGGTTGC
>PABI01000183.1 GCA_002699125.1 Anaerolineaceae bacterium | reverse complement strand
TTTGAGCACTTTCTCAGAACAAACAAGTTCAACTATTCATTTTTGGAAAAGTTCAATGTTGAAACTATTCGCGCCATGTCTAAATAGTTTCTCTATTAGAACCCATTCAAGCTGAATCGGTCACATTTATATGGGACACAGATTTTCACAGATAAACACAGATAGCAGCAAAAAACCTGTGAAAATCTGCGTGAATCTGTGTCCTAATATTTGCATAATCTCGCACTGAAACCTATTGGGCGGACAATGACTCCACTGTCACAACCTCGAACCAGCCGCCGCCCCAGGCATCTGCGCGCCAATAGCCGATGAGACGGTACGGCCGCCACGGTTTAATTTTGCTTTTGGCGATGGTTCTATCCAGCTGGGCAATCTCAAAGCTGTCGCCATCGCCAAAGTAGAAGCCGCGGCCACCGGTCCAGCCAGGTAAGCGCGCGCCAGCTACGGAAGTTTTTTGGTTCAGCAAGTGGGGTAAAAAGCGCACAGGCACATCGTCGCCGGTTTGTTCTTGCACCACCGCCACCGGATTGGCAGAAACGGGCCAGCCCAGCACGGCCGTTTCCCAGGCCAGCTGTTCGACTAAGGTTTCGGTTTGAACGGCCGTTCTTAACCCCAAATCAAACGCCAACTGCATGGCACTCCCGGCCCGCTCCACCTCCACCGCCTCCGCCAGCAAGGCGGCGCGGCTCTCGCCCAGCCTGGTCAGCGCCCCGCACTGGATCAGATGAGCCACTTCCTTCTTTTGTAAATCGACCCGGTTTAGCAGATCACGCAGGTTGGTGAACGGCCGTTCCTGCCGCGCCACCACAATCGCCCGCACCGCCGAGCGGCGCAAATCCCGTACCTGGCCCAGGCCCATCCATAAAATGGGCGACCGGCTACCAGACGACTCAATCTCTAACTGCCAATCGCCAATCTCCCCTGTCGTCAACGTAAACTTGCGCCCGCTAAAATTCACGTGCGGCGGGCGCACTTCAATTCCCAGCCGCTGCGCCTCGGCGATGTAGATGGCCGGGTGATGAAAGCCGCCATAGTCGCGCAGCCGGGCGCATAAAAATTGGGCCGGGAAGTGCGCCTTCAGGTAGGCTGAACGGTAGCTAATGTCGGCATAGGCGGTAGCGTGGCCCTGGTTAAACCCATAACCGGCAAAAGGCATCACCTGCTCCCACAACGTGGTGGCCTGCTCTTTGCTAAAGCCACTTTTCTCCTGGCAGCCAATCACAAAGCGCTGCCGCATCGTGGCCATCTCGTCCGCCTTAAACTTGCTCATGCCGCGCCGCAGATGATCGGCCTCGGCCCAGCTGAGGTGGGCAATTTCGGTGGCCACGCGCAAAACCTGCTCCTGGAACAGCAGCACACCCTGGGTGCTGCCCAAAATTGGCTCCAGCGCCGGATGCAAGAACTGCACCTTTTCCTCACCGCGATAGCGGCGCACAAACGCCTGGGCCATGCCGCCGGTGGCCGGTCCCGGCTTAAAGAAGGCGTTGGCCACGGCCAGATCACGCAAAGTTTGCGCCTTTAGCTGGCGCAACGTACGCCGTGCCCCGGAGGATTCACATTGAAAGACGCCAATGGTTTCCCCCTGGCGCAGGGTAACGGCCGTTGCCTCATCGTCCAGCGGGATGGCCAGCAAATCAAAATCGGGGTCTAGCGTGGTGCGAATGGATTCGGCCGTATCGGCCAGCACCGTCAGGGCGCGAATCCCCAGCAGATCAATTTTGGGCAAGCCAATCTTCTCCACGTCCCGATGATCGTACTGCGTCGTTAGGAATCCTTTGGGGGCAAGCTGCACCGGCACAAAATCGGTCAACGGGCCGGGCGTAATGACAATGCCGCCGGGATGAATGCTCATGTGGTGCGGCTGGCCAATGATCTCGAAGGCATCGGCCAGCACCCGGCGCTGCGTCTCATCTTCCACCTCGGCCAGCACGTCTGCCAGGGTGCGTTCGCTGCGGCGGCGTGGGTCCGGGTGCCAGCCGCGCGGCAGCAGCGCCGTCAGCGCCTTGATGTCGGCTTCGGGCAGACCGTGGGCTTTGGCTGTCTCGCGTACGGCCGATTTCGGCTGCATCGTGCTGATCGTGGCCACCAGTGCCACCCGGTCCTCACCGTACTTCTCGCGCACATAATTCAACACTTCGTCGCGGCGGCGGCTGCAAAAATCGAGGTCAATGTCGGGCAGATTGGCCCGCGCCGGATTGAGAAAGCGCTCAAACAACAGATCGTTAGCGATAGGGTCCACGTTGGTGATGCCCAAACAGTAGGCCACCAGCGAGTTGGCCACGCTGCCGCGCGTGTTCACCGGCACGGCCGTTTCCTTGGCAAAACGCGTAATATCGGCCACCAGCAAAAAGAGCGGGGCAAAACCGTGCAGGTTGATTGAAGCGAGTTCCTTTTCCAACCGGGCTTTGATTGCCTTTTGGGGAGAACGGCCGTATTTTCCCACCAACCCCGTCTCGGCCGCTGCCGCCAGGGCATCCTCCGCACTCTGTTCATCTGGTAAATCCAGTTTAGGCCAGATCGGACGGCCGTCGGGCAAAGCCGGTTGGCACTGGTCGATAATCTCACCGACTGTTTGCAGCGCTTCAGGAAAAGCAGCGAATTGTTCCTGTACTGCTTCAGCCGAAAGCCAATGTAATCTCGCATCTGCCCGACCGCCCGCCGGCAGCGTCTCGGCTGGCACCTCATCGATATGGCAGTTTTGGTCGATGGCCGCCAGCAGGCGCAGACGGGGTGCTTCGGCTTCATCCAGACAAAAAATGGGCTGTACGGCCGTTGCCCGCAGACCAAATCGGGCCGCAATCCCCGTTGCCTCCCATGCTACCGCTTCATCGGCGGTTTTGTGCAGCGTCATGCCCAGGTAGCCATTCTCTTCAAACAGCCCGGCCAGCCGCGAAGCGTAGCGTGCCGCCATTTTCAATTGCCCGGCCTGCACCAGGCGCGTCAGCCAGCCCGTTTGCCCGCTGTCGATGGCAATGAGACCGTTGGTGTGTGCCTGAACCTGCTCCCAGGCCAAACCACGCTGTAACAACTGCTCACGCTGCGGGCTGCCCTGCACCAGTGACGACAGGGCACACAGCGAACGATAACCAACCGGTCCGGTAGCCAGCAGCAGCAGATCCCCCCAGGCTGGACCGGGTAAATTGATCGCTTCGGGCAAGCTGACATGCAGCACCATGCCTATTATGGGCTGAATGTTTGCCGCCCGACACGCCTGGCTAAAGGCAACCGCGCCGTACAAGGCACAACTGTCTGTGAGAGCGAGGGCGGGCATCCCTTCGGCCACGGCGCGAGCTACCAGTTGATCCACCGTGGCAGTCGCGCCTAACAGGGTATAATGGGAGTGGACACGCAGATGGGTGAAGGGAACGGCCGTTGTCTCATTCATGCGTCGTGGATCATATGTTCGGGTGCGCTAGTTGGCAAGCCCAAAATGAACAGTAGAGGATGTTTGCATGATCACGCTCGCCTTAGCACGAAAGCTGAAAGAGGCCGGATTGGTGTGGCACACCAGCGTCCACGATTTTTTTGCTATTCCCGACCGCGACATGGACAATCGGGTTTTTGTGCTGTCAGACATGATGGTGACGATGGAGCTGCTGCGCGGCTGGCCGGCGGTGGTGTTTCACGGCACGGCTGAGTGGGCGTCAGATTATTTGCTGACGCACGAGGCAGTTTGGCTGCCTACAGAAAGCCAGCTGCGGGAGCAGTTGGAAGAAGAATTGGCGGGGCGGAACGGCCGTTTCCACCAATTAGTCCGCACCGAAGATAGCTACAGCTGCGAGCTTGTCCTGGCAAACAACCCGCTGCGCTTTGCCGCCGAATCAGCCAGCGAAGCGTATGGCCAGGCATTGCTTCACCTGCTGCAAAATCACGAGGTATAATCAATCCATGCGAGGAAATGACCGTTTTGGTTTTCTGTCGGCCCTCATTTTAGGCATCCTTCTGGTTGCGCTTGGCTTGACGGCGATGGAGTATGTTGTTAACAGCTGGTGGCCTATCGACATCAACCGACTGGATTTGGTGCGCGCCGCTACGCAAGGCCGGGCAGATGCTGCTTCTTTGCTGGAAGCGGCCAACTTTGAGATTATCCTGGTTTTTTTGGCGACGGTGTTAACGGCCGTTACCGGCGTCGTGCTCCCCATTTCTTACCTGCTTAACCGACGCTTTGCCGCCTACACTGACCGCCGCTTTGGCAAAACAGATGACTCCCGACTGCTGGTGGCCCTGCGCCAATCGATGGCCGCCGGCATCTGGGTGGCGTTTTGCCTCTGGCTGCAAATGAACCGATCGTTCGGTTTGGCGGTCGCCTTGCTGGTCGCCGTCGTACTAATCCTATTTGAAGTCCTGCTGCAAATCCGCAGCCGGGCAGCACAAGCGAATTTATAAAGGTCAGGACTGGCAGTCCTGACCATAGCCAGTTGACATTGTTTAATCCAAGGACTGCCACTCCTCGAACGCAAATGATATGAGTGATCAAGCCCCTGATAAAGATAAAGCCCAAAACCTGCTGCGTGAACTGCCAAGCGTAGACCGTTTATTAAACACCTCAATGGCAGTGGACATGATGCTGGCTTACGGCCGTTCCCTCACCGTAGAAAGTCTGCGCCAAAGCCTCGAAGCAGCCCGCAGCGCCATCCTTAGTGGAAAAGCCAGCTATGCGCCCATGAACGCCGTGCTGGTGGACGACGCCCGCGTCTGGCTGGAAAGCTATTTGGCACCAACTTTGCAGCCGGTCATCAACGGCACCGGGGTGATCGTCCACACCAATTTAGGCCGCGCTCCCCTCAGCGAGGCGTCCCGCCAGGCCATCGAAGACGCCGCCAAAGGATACAGCACGCTGGAATACGACATTGAAAGCGGCGAGCGCGGCTCCCGCACGGTTCATGCCGAACAGCTGCTCAAGCGCCTGACCGAAGCGGAAGCGGCGCTGGTGGTAAATAATAATGCGGCGGCCGTTTTGCTCATGCTCACCACTTTGTGTCAGGGCAAAGAAGTGATTATCAGTCTCGGACAGCTAGTAGAAATTGGTGGCGGCTTCCGCATTCCCGACGTAATGGCCCAATCCGGGGCAAAGCTGGTGGAAGTAGGCACCACCAACCGCACCCATTTGCGCGATTATGCCAACGCCATCACGGAAAATACGGCCGCAATCCTCGTCGCCCATCACTCTAATTACAAAATCATCGGCTTCAGCAGCGAACCGACGCTGGCCGAGCTGGCCGAACTGGCCCACGAACACAATCTGCCTTTGCTGTACGATCAGGGCAGCGGCGCGCTGTTGGACAGCAGTTCGTACGGCCTGGAGCCGGAGCCGACCGTGCTCGATGGCCTGGCCGCCGGAGCCGATTTGGTGGCTTTCAGCGGCGACAAACTGCTGGGCGGGCCGCAGGCAGGCATTTTGGTGGGAAAACAGGAGCTGGTGGTCCAACTGAAACGGCATCCGCTGGCCCGTGCCGTACGTGCCGACAAGCTGTGCCTGGCCGGATTGTCGGCCACGCTCACCCATTACCTGACCGAAAACGCGCTCACGGAGATTCCTGTCTGGCGGATGATTGCTCGTCCGCTGAAAGAAATTGGATCTGACGCAGATACGTGGTCGGCGCGGTTGCAGGAAATGGGCATTAAGGCAGAAGTGGTGGACGGCCGTTCCACCGTCGGCGGCGGTAGTTTGCCCGGCACCAGCCTGCCCAGCCGCGTGGTGGCCATCGACTATAATGACCCCGATCAACTGGCCAACCGCCTGCGCCAGGAGAAGGTTCCGGTGATTGGGCGCATTCAGGACGGCCGTTTTCTCATTGATCCGCGCACCATTTTAAAAGATCAGGTTGAAATGTTACTGCAATCCCTGGTAAACTGTGCGATGGACTTATGAATGCAATTAAGCAAAACAGCCGTATTCTCGCTATAGAGACGTCATGTGATGAAACTTCGGCAGCTGTAGTGGAAGACGGCCGTACTATTCTCAGCAACATTATTGCCAGCCAGGTAGATTTGCACGCCCAGTTTGGCGGCGTCTTCCCGGAAGTGGCCTCGCGCAAACACGTGGAAGTGATTCATGCCGTGGTGCAGCAGGCGTTGGAAGAGGCCCACATGGGGCTGGACGACATCGACTGCATCGCCGTCACGCGGGGTCCCGGTTTGGTCGGCTCGCTGCTGGTGGGCGTGAACATGGCCAAAGGATTGGCCCTGGCGCGCAACAAGCCATTTTTGGGCATCAACCACATCGAGGGCCATATCTACTCGCTCTGGCTCACCGAATACGTCGATGAAATCGAGTTCCCCTTGCTGACGCTGGTGGTCAGCGGCGGCCACACGGAACTGTATTTGATGACCGATCATGGCCAATACCAGCATTTGGGCGGCACGCTGGACGATGCCGCCGGTGAAGCGTTTGATAAAGTTGGCCGGGTGTTGGGCCTGCCCTTCCCTGGCGGACCGGCTATCGACAAGCTCGCTCCATCAGGCAGCGCCACGGCATTTAAGTTTCCTCGGGCAGTTATGGAAGATGGCTACAATTTTAGTTTTAGCGGATTAAAGACGGCCGTGTCCCGGCAAATCAAGCATTTCAACAAGACCAAGCTACCGGTGGAAGATTTAGCCGCCAGTTTTCAAACGGCCGTCGTCGAGGCTCTGGTGACCAAAACAGAACGCGCGGCAAGTGCTTATGGGGTAACGGCCGTCCATTTAGCCGGCGGCGTTTCAGCCAACAGAGAGCTGCGGCGCACCATGACAGAGCAGCTTTCTGTACCCGTACGGTACCCTCCTCCTATTCTCTGTACCGATAATGCCGCTATGATAGGAGCAGCGGCCCACTGGCATTTTGTCAACGGCCATCGTGATGCGCTAAATCTCGACGTAATTCCCAGCTTACAGCTCATTTAGCAGCACATTTGCCAACACCGTAAACTATGGAAGACGAAACGGCCGTAACAACAACGGTAACATCTTGATCCTAAAATAAGCATACATAAAACCTATTACCTATGGGTAGTAAACCAATAGTAGTAAAATAACATCGTAACGTGGTATTATGATTCAAATGGATCACTCTATTCAAGACGCAGACTTCACCCCAGAGTTGAGGGACAGCGATCGGCTTCACACACTCTATGTTGTTAACGACATGCTTAAGCAAGTAGAAGCCGATGGCCTCAACATCAACCTCATTCTCCCCCGCATTCTAAACCTCTCCGTACAGCAGCTAGAAGCACATGATGGCAGCATCATTGTTGTCAATGAGATGTTAAAGGTGGAATACGCCTGGTTGACGGGTGACCAAAGTCACACCGATCACTCTGAAGAATTCTTAGAAACCATCATGAACAGCGGCGTGGCAGGATGGGTGATCCGCAATCACGAACCTTGTATTATCCACAACACCCAATCGGATGAACGCTGGTTACCACGTCCAGGACACATTACCAGCCACAATGCCTGGTCGGTTATTTGCACCCCATTTTCGGTGCGCAACAGGGTGATTGGTGCCATTACCATTCACAAAGCGGGGACGCATCAATTTGATGAGCGCGATCTCAATCTGCTAACCGCCATCTCTAACCAGGCCGCCAGCAGTATTGAAAACGCCCGCCTGTATGAAGCCTCACAGCGTCAGCTAAAAATATCTGCGCTGCTCAATGAAGCAAGTCGAGTCATCAACTCTTCTTTGGATATCAATGAAATCATGCAGTCGCTGTTGGCCCAGATGAATGATTTCCTCAACGCCGAAGCCATTTCCATAGCCTTGGTAGATAAACAAACAAACGAATTAGTCTACCAGGTTGCCGAAGGTATTGGTGCCGAGGAAATTGTCGGGCTGCGGCTGCCGAGCAGCCAGGGGTTATCTGGCTGGGTCATGACCAATTCAGAAGCAGCGCTGGTTGCCGACACAAGCCTGGACCCGCGCTTTCATCACCTTGGTGATGAGCGAACCGGTTATGAAACAACCGCCATGATTTGTGCCCCGATGATCTTCAAGGAGGATGTGTTGGGCACCATCCAGGCGATTAATCCCAGTGAAGGCACCTTTACTGAGGAAGATTTGGATGTTTTGGTAAATCTGGCCAATATTGCCAGTACAGCCATTGCCAATGCTCAACAGTATGCTCGCACCGTCGCCGCCGAGGCCCGCTTCATTAGTCTCTTTCAGGATACGGTTGATCCCATTATTTTGACCGATATGCGCGGCCGTATTGTAGAAGCCAATCGGCGCGCATCTGATTTATTGGGCTACAGCCGCAGCGAACTGCTTTCTATGGCTATCCAGGATCTGCACCCGGATACGGCCGTTCTCCCCAAAGCTAAAAAAATCCGCTCCGATAAAGTATTGATGTTCCAGAGCGACGTGCGCGCCAAAAACGCGCCGCCCATCCCCATGGAAGTGTATACCAAGCGCACCGTGCACGGTGATGACAACCTGCTGCAATGGATTCATCACGATATCACCGAGCAGGTAGAGCTGGAAAAGATGCGGGAAGATTTAACCGCCATGCTGTTCCACGATTTGCAAAGTCCCTTAGGCAACGTTATCTCCAGCCTGGAGCTGCTCGCCTATGAAATCCCACCGGAATCAACCAACTCGCCGCTTTACGCCATGTTGGACATTGCCCGGCGCAGCAGTCGTCGCCTGGAAACGTTGATCCGCTCCCTGCTAGATATTAACCGGCTGGAAGCTGGACAACCGATTACGGAACAAACACGGGTCAACGTACACAGCCTTATCGATGAGGTACTGGAAATAGAACGGCCGAATTTTGAGCAGCGCCGCGTTCATTTTAGCAAAGCTTTGTCCGATGATTTACCCCATATCTTTGTGGAAGAAGATATGATTCGGCGTGTCTTGGTCAACCTCATCAACAACGCGCTCAAGTATAGTTCTGAAGACCAAACCATTACAATATCAGGCCAGCTTCTGCCAGAAAATGACCGGCTGCTCCTTTCGGTTAGCGACCAGGGTACCGGTATTCCCAAACAGTTCCGCGAATCCATCTTTGAAAAGTTCGAGCGCATTGCCGCCAAAGACAAAAATGCCAAAGGTTTGGGGTTGGGTCTGGCGTTTTGTCGCTTGGCAGTTGAGGCGCATGACGGCCGTATTTGGGTCGATGATGCACCATCTGGCGGGGCACGTTTCAACTTCACTTTACCTCTGGTATAAGCAGTAGAAGCAGCATCATTTTCTGCCACTCATCCCCCTGCACAACAGTTTGACAAGCTCCCCAGTGCCAGTGGCATAGATGCACCCGCGCATTATTCTGGTATTATTAGCGGCATCGACCCAACCTTGTGGAAATTGTGGCATGGCAAGCAAAAGGCTTTACTATAAAAATGCGTATACAACTCGGTTCGAAGCAACTATTGTGGATCGAGTACGGGATGGAGAGCAGACGGCCGTTATTCTCGACCAAACCTTTTTTTACCCAACTTCCGGGGGCCAACCCTTTGACATTGGCACAATCAACAGCATCCCCGTCCAAGATGTAACCATTCGTGAAACCGATGAGGCAATCTTGCATTGGCTGGACACCACAGAGCTGTGGCAAGATAACATTGTGGGCCAAATCAATTGGCCACGCCGCTTCGACCACATGCAGCAGCACACCGGCCAACACATTCTGTCCCAATCCTTCAACCAGATTGCCCAGGCCGAGACGGTTGGTTTTCATCTAAGCGACAACACGCTGACCATTGATTTGCACACCACCCAGTTGACGCCAACCCAGGTGGAAGAAGCCGAATTCCTGGCCAACCAAATCATCTGGCAAAATCGCCCGGTAAACATCCATTTTGTCACGCCGGAACAGGCAAAAAAATTGGCGCTGCGCAAGCTGCCGCCGGTGCGCCAGGGCAAGCTGCGCCTCATAGAAATTGACAAATTTGATTTAACGGCCTGCGGCGGCACTCATGTGAAAAGCACCGGCGAGGTGGGAATTATTAAAATCGTGAAGCTAGAACGGCAAAACAACCAGCTGCGGGTTGAGTTCGCCTGTGGCCAGCGGGCTCTGCACGATTACCGGCTTAAAAACAGCATCATCAATCAGCTTTCCGCCGAGCTCACGACCGGCATGGGCGAGGTGGTGGAAAGCGTGCTGCGCTTTAAGGAAGAAACGAAAGAAAATCGCCGGCAGTTGAAAAAGCAGCAGGAGCAGCTGCTTTATTTCAAAGCGGCCGAGCTGCTAAAAACGAGCAAAACGGTGGGCGAAACGGCCGTTATCAGCCACGTCTTCAGCAAAGAGGAAAGCGATCCGGGCCAGCTGCGCATTTTGGCCAACCACCTGACGCAAAACGGCCAGGTCGTGGCCCTGCTGGGGCTGGCCGGCGAAAAATCGCAACTGCTCTTTTGCCGCTCCCAGGATGCTCCTGGTGAAATGAACCAGCTCATCAAGCCCGCATTGCAAATTTTGGGCTCGGCAGCAGGTGGCGGATCGGCCATCATGGCCCAGGGCGGCGGCCCCAGCACCGATACAGCTCGCATTCAACAAGCTATCGACAAAGCCGAACGCCTACTCATCGGCCAAATTCGCTAACCAGAAGGAAGCTTATGCAAGAAATCGCGGAAAATGTTTTTATAGAAACCGAATATGACGGCGTCAACGTGGGCGCCGTGCGCACGCGACGGGGCATTATTGCCATCGATGTGCCATCGTATCCGCGCCAGGCGCGCGATTGGGCGATGCGGCTGCACACGCTTACGCCCCGTTCGGTACAGTACACCATTTTGACCGATTACCACGGCGACCGCATTCTAAATGCTCGCTGGCTCAATGCCCCCATCATCGCCCATGAAGCGACGGCCGATAAGCTGCGCAGCTACGACAAACGGTACCCGCAGCTGCTGCTAGAAAGCCTGGCCAGCCGCAATCCGGAATTCGGCCGTGAGCTCAGCCAAAGCCCCGTGGAACACGCCAGCATGAGCTTTACCAAACGAATGCAGTTGTGGAAAGGTGGTACTGAAATTCAGCTTTTTGCTGCGCCGGGGCCAACGGCGGGCAGCATTGGCGTTCATTTGCCCAGCACGGGCGTCATCTTCACCGGGGATGCCATCGTAACGGATATGCCTCCCTTACTTGCCGAAGCAGATACGGCCGCATGGCTGCAAACCATCCAGCAAATTCAAAATTGGCCCGATCCCATCAAACAGATCATCCCCGGGCGTGGCAAACCATGCAGCCCGGAAACGCTAACGGCCGTAGCCGACTACATCAAGACCATGCGCCAAAAACTCCAGGATCATATCGAAGCTCAGCGCCCCCGCGAAGAAATCCATGGCTATCTGCTGGATTTCCTAAACCGGTATCCCGACACGTCACTGCCAATAGAGTGGCTCAAGAGGCAGATCAAATATAGTTTGGATCATGTCTATGATGAGATACAATTAACCCACAACAATGATCAAACATTGTAGATAGTTTCACCCTCTTTTTGGGCACAGCACCACAAAATATTTACAATCGACTCAGTCTCAACTGACGTATCCACAGGGAAGAGATGTTATGAGAAACCAGAAATATGCTGCCAAACAAGCCTTACAGCTTGTCCCGTTTTTCAACAATCTGCAAGATGATGAAGCCAAAAGCCTTTCTAAACGGCTGGTTTTGCGCCGTTTTGGCCCAGACCAAGTTATTTTTCATCATGGCGATCCCGGTGGATTGCTGTACATCATCATTAAAGGCAAGGTAAAAATCACCCACACGACGCTGGATGGGCAAGAAGCGATGTTGGCCATCTTTGGTGCCGGAGACTTTTTTGGCGAGCTGGCCTTGTTAGACGATTCACCCCGCTCCGCCACGGCCGAAGCGCTGGAAGAAACCGAAACATTGACGCTGCACCGCGAAGAGTTCATCCGCTACATTAGCGACAATCCTGATTTTGCCCTGCACGTGCTGCACACACTGGCCCAACATATTCGCCGGCTCAACAACCAGATCAGCGACATTTTCTTCCTGGACTTGCCAGCCCGGTTGGCACGGCAACTGCTGCAGCTGGCGGCTCAGCACGGCCAAAAAACGGATGATGGCATTCGCATTGAGCTGTCCCTGACGCAAACGGACCTGGCGGAAATGACCGGCGCTACTCGCGTCAGCATCAACAAGGCTTTGGGGCGCTTCCGACGGGCCGGCTGGGTGAAGGTTGGCGGCCGTAAATTCACCATCCTGGATGAGGAAGAGCTGCAAAACCTGATTCAAATTTCCGGCGGCTCTGTCTAGTAATGGGTCATCAGTGAGTCAGTAAGCTTTTCACTTTTTACTTTTCACTGCTCACTAACCACCATCCCATGCGTCTGCTTGCCACCAGCGATCTGCACCTGAATCATGCAGCAAACTGGGCAGCGCTAAGCCGAATGCCGGCTCAGCCCGACGACTGGCTCATTGTGGCCGGCGATGTGGCCGAGAAAATCAGGCATTTCCGGCAGGCAATGGATTTGCTTACCAGCCGCTTTGCTCGCGTCATCTGGACCCCCGGCAATCACGATCTCTGGACCCTCCCCACTGACCATGAAAGCAAACGTGGCCTGGCCAAATATTTTCAGCTGGTAGAAATTTGCCGGGAATTTGGCGTCCTCACCCCTGAAGACCCGTACATTCAATGGCCAGCCAGCCATTCTCCTTTGTTCATTGCTCCCACCTTCACCCTGTATGATTACAGCTTTCGACCAGACCATGTGCTGGCCGGTGAGGCGCTTAGTTGGGCAGAAGCGTCTGGCGTGGTGGCCACCGATGAAATTTTGCTCTACCCTGATCCGTATCCTTCGCGGGAAGCATGGTGCCACACTCGCTGCCAAACCACGGAGGAACGCCTGATAGAAACGGCCGCACGCGGCAGCATCATTCTCGTCAACCATTATCCATTGCGCTACGACCTGGTGAATCTGCGTAGCATTCCCCGCTTTTCCCTCTGGTGCGGCACAAAATTAACCGAGGATTGGCATTTGAGGTTTCCGCTTACGGCCGTTATCTACGGCCACCTGCACATTCGCGGCACCCAGCACCGGGATGGCGTTCGTTTTGAAGAAGTGTCACTGGGCTACCCGCAAAACTGGCAGCCGGCACGCGGCATCCAGCCCTATCTGCGCCAAATTCTGCCGCAAGTTTAGTCAAACTCATTCATGCAAGGTCTCCCGAATGCGACGCTCCAGCCGGTTCAAGTCCCAGTTGCCCTGTTCACGGACAATGCGGCGCAGCATCGGATCAATCTCTTGCACCGTCTCCAGAATGTCGGATAACAGTTGAAATTGTTCCTGCGCCTTGGTCACCTCAACTGGCAAAGACACCATGTCGCGCAAAATGGTGCCCTCGGTACGCGAGGCAATGAATGGGTCCGCCTGCCCCGCCACGTAGACGCGCGTGCGCTGGCCAGGACCACGCCCCTCATCGTCTTCTATTGGCTCCAAGCCCACAATGCTGTCTGAACGAAAATATTTGCCGTAGCCCAAAGCCACCATGAGACCTTTCTCAACACGCATGGGATTTCCCTCCAATCAGTTACGTTAAGACACAGATTTGCAGCCAGATTAGTATAGCATAGGGGACATCTAACATTTTAATACACAAACAAGAGACGCAAAAAACATCTGTCATGCCCGCGTAGGCGGGCATCCACTAGGCTCTCTAACAAATGGATACCCGCTTTCGCGAGCATGACACGCTCAAGCTGTACAGCTATTCGGCATAATGTAACGATTTGGCTAAAATAGCGTCTTTGCTTAACCAAATCTCAGGAAGAGGTAAGCAATCTGTAAGGGTGACTGTGTATAACATAAGGAAAGACCCTTGTTTAGACTTTCAGGACTGGCAGTCCTTAATAAATTGTAGCGCTAAATGAGAAACAATCAGGACTGCCAGTCCTTTGTGTGCGTACTTTTGCCTATGACTATTTTGGAAGAAACCACGCCGGGACCAGGGCCAGAAACGACGACTTCGGCTAGCCCAACACCGTTGGGCAGCTCAGTGCAAGCCGTTCCTGAAACAATTGAATCTGTGACAGAAACCAAACGGCCGTTTTCCTGGGAATCGCTCACTCTGCTTATCTTGCTGCTCATCCTGGCCATGGCCGCCTATTTTCGCTTTACCGGGCTCACCTGGGGCGAAGGCTTCTTCCTCCATCCTGACGAATTTTTCCTGATGGACGTCGCCAGCCGCTTGCAGCCGGCCGACAGCTTCTTTGAATACTTGCGCACCTCAGAGTCCCCGCTGAATCCTTACAACGTGGACAAAGGGTTTTACGTCTACGGCAACTTCCCCATGACGTTCACTCGGTACTTTGCCGATTGGGCAACTTCATTCTGTAACAACTTTGCCGACCTGTGTACCCAAACGTACAACAGCTATTTTGGCTTGCAGCAGAGCGGCCGTTTCCTGTCTGCCCTCGTTGATTTAATTACCGTTTTCCTGACGTTTCTCATTGGGCGGCGGCTGTACAGTTGGCAAGCGGGCCTGCTGGCCGCGTTTTTCCACGGAACGGCCGTTATGGCCATCCAGCAATCCCACTTTTTTACGATGGACAATTGGGCCGCCTTTTTTACGGCGCTGGGCGTGTATACGGCCGTGCGCGCCGCCGGATTTGGCGATGACAAACTAAAATGGCAGCTGCGTTGGTGGATATTATTCGGACTCAGTTTGGGACTGGCCGTGGCCTCCCGCATCAACGTGGCTCCGCTGGCAATCATCATCAACATTTCGGCCGTGGCCTGGCTGGTGCGGCGCGGCCACACCTGGCAAAGTTTACGCCATAGCAGCCTGGGGTCGCTCGATTTTCAGCGCGTTGTGCTAGGCGTGTTGGTTGCGGCTACCGTCTCATTGGTTGTGTTCCGCGTCGCCCAGCCTTATGCCTTTGCCGATGCCACCATCGCCCGTAACGAAATCATCACGCAAACCGGTGAAGAACCCGGCAGCATCGCCGTGCTGCTGCGCTCCATCATGGGCTTTAATCCGCAGTGGCGCAGCAACATGGATGAAATTCAGCAGCAGCAAAGCCCCGAGGCCGTCTTCCCGCCCGCGCTGCAATGGACCGATCGGGATGTCATCATTTTCCCCTTCACCAACATGGTGCTGTACGGCATGGGGCTCACCGCCGGATTGGCCGCCTGGGCCGGGCTATTCTGGGCGCTGTGGCGCATCGTGCGCGCCCGGCCCGATTGGCTGGTGCACGCCATTCCCGTTACCTGGAGCCTGATTTATTTCCTGTTTATGGGCACCCGCTGGGTCAAGTCAATCCGCTACTTCTTGCCCATCTACCCCACGCTCTTTTTGCTGGGTGGCTGGGCGCTGTGGTTCATCTGGCAGCGGGCGCGGCAAAGCGAGCAGCGCCGTTCGCTCAAGCAAGGGCTGGCGGCTGGCCTGATTGTGCTGGTTGTTGTGCCCAGCTTTTTGTGGGCCAACGCCTTTGTGCAAATTTACCGCGAACCCATCACTCGCATCGCCGCCTCAGAATGGATGTTTGAGAACATTCCCACCGGCGCGACCCTCATTTATGAAGCCGAGGGCCAGACCAAAGAGTTAACGCTGCCGCTGAAAGGATACGATTTTCAGCCAGGGGGCAATCCGCTGTTTTTGCCTGTCATTCTGCCTGAAGACGGCACGATTACGGCCGTTCGCCTCAACAACCTCTACGTGTCCACCTCGTTTAGCACCGGTCAGGATCACGCGGTGACCATGCAGGCCGGTTTGATCAATGGCCCCAGCGAAACCACCGATCTGGTTGTTGGCGAACAAGAAGCCAGTTACACATTGGCTCTGCCGGAAACGGCAGTCACCGCCAACAGCCCACAGCAAATCATGCTGGAACTCACCACCGGCAGCACCGTCCGTGCCGAAACCAGTTTGCTGATGAATGAACATTGGGACGGCATTTTACCTTACGATGTGAACGGCCGTTCCGCCTACGGTGCCCACTTCACCGAAGTCACCGGCGGGCAGCGCCCCATCACCAATCCCGACAGCCCGGAAAAGCGCGACGAGATGGTGCAATGGCTGGAAGAAGCTGATTACGTCTTCCTGAGCAGCCAGCGCGCCGTCTGGTCACTGCCGCGCCTGCCGCTCACTTATCCGATGACCACCCGCTACTACGAGGCGCTGTTCAACGGCGAATTGGGCTTTGAGCTTGTAGCCGAGTTCCACGCGCCGCTAAAAATCGGGCCACTGTACATCAGCGACACCACGGGGCAGGTTGGCTGGGGCGAAATGCCGGAAATCGGCTGGCCGCCGCCGGGCGACCTGGCCGCCGAAGAAGCGTTTAGCGTCTATGACCATCCGCCGGTCTGGATTTTTGCCAAGACGGACGCGTACAGCCGGGAAAACACGGTGGCCATCTTGGGTGAAGTGGATTTGAGTACGGCCGTTTTCATGAATCCCGGCCAGGCCACCGAAGCACCCAATGGATTGATGCTGTCGGAGAGGGCCGAAACGATTCAGCGCAACAGCGGTACCTTCAACGATATTTTCAACCCCGACGGTACACTCTCCCGAAATCCTGGGCTGGCGGCGGTAGTTTGGTGGCTGGCCGTCATCGTTTTGGGATTGGTCACCTTCCCCCTGACGTTTGCCATTTTTCGCGGCCTGCCCAGCAAAGGGTACATCCTGGCGCGCATCCTCTCCATTTTGCTCATTTCTTACTTTGTCTGGCTCAGCGCCAGCATCAATTTGTTCCAGAATACGCGGGGGACGCATTTGCTGGCGCTGCTGGTGATCGTCATTTTGAGCGGGCTGGTGCTCATCCGGCGCGGTGGCGAAATCCGCGCCTGGGTGCGGGACAATCTGGCGTTTATCGGCGTGGTGGAGCTGGTGGCGGTGGGTTTATACATCGTTGCCATTCTCATCCGCGTGCGCAACCCAGACGTGTGGGATGTGATTTGGGGCGGCGAAAAGCCGATGGACCTGACTTATTTTACGGCCGTTCTCAAATCCGCCACCTTCCCGCCTTACGATCCGTGGTTTGCCGGCGGCTATATAAACTATTATTACTACGGCTTTGTTTACGCCGGCGTGCTAACCCAAATTTTAGGCATCATCCCCACCGTGGCCTACAACCTGAATTTGTCTATGCTGTTCAGTTTTACCGGAATGGCGGTTTTTAGCGTGGCTTATGATTTGGTTGCCTGGCGGCGGGAGATTAGAGAATGGAGATTGGAGATTAAGCCCAATCTCCACAAAAAAGCCCTTTCTGCCGGATTGATTGCCGCCACCCTGGCCATTCTCCTGGGCAACCTGGGCGAAGTGGGCGTGCTGACCGATGCCTGGTACCGGGCGGGGAATCCGACGCTGGAAGAGACAATACCGCTGGTGGGAACGGCCGTACGCACCCTCGACGGCGGCTTTAAGGTGATGAGCGGCACGCCTGCTCCCATTTACCCTGGCGACTGGTTCTGGACTGCCACGCGGACCCTCAACTTTAACGAAGGCGAGGCCGGCCCGATCACCGAGTTCCCCTTCTTCACCTTCCTCTACGGGGACCTGCACGCCCACATGATTGCCCTGCCGCTGACGATGCTGGCATTGGCCTGGGCGGTGTCATTGGTGCTAAAAACAAGAGAAAAATCAGGAACTAGAGACTTGAGATTGGAGATTGGAGATTCGGCAAGAGAGGTGGCAATCTCTAATCGCCAATCTCGCAACCGAAGGTTGCCAATCTCCACCTCATGGTGGGAAACCGCCCTCATCTGGTTCACCGGCGCGTTGGCCATTGGCGTGCTGCAGGCGACCAACATTTGGGATTTGCCCACTTATGCCGTGATTGGGGTATTGGCGGTGAGTTATGTGGCGATTGAAGAGAACGGCCGTACCCTCAACCTGCAACTCCTGGGACAAATTGGGCTGAAAACGGCCGTGCTCATCGGTCTGGCCTTCTTGCTCTTCTGGCCCTTCTCCAGCAATTTTGGTGCCGGGTTCAACTCAATTGTTCTGTGGGATGGTTCTACCAGTTATTTAAGCAATTATCTGGTCATCTATGGCCTGTTTCTGTTCTTCGTGTTCACCCACCTGGCGCGGGAGTTCCGCGCCTGGACGCGCACCTGGACGCAGGAAGGGTTGCGGCAGTGGGAACCGGCCGCCGCACCGCTGCTGCTGGCTTTGGGCCTGTACATCATTCTGCTCCTGATTTTGTTCCGCATGGCGTACTGGATTGCTCCGGTGGTGCTGACACTCACCATCGTCGCCGGGCTGCTGGGGCTGCGGCCCAATCTGCCCGCCGCTCGCCGCATCGTGCTGATTTTAATTGCTTCGGCGTTGGGCATCACCCTGTTTGTGGAATTTTTTGTGGTAGAAAACACGGTGGGTCGGATGAACACCGTCTTTAAGTTTTACATGCAGGTGTGGCTGCTGTTGAGCGTGGTGGGGGGCGTTACGGCCGTTTGGGCCTGGCCCACCATCCAAAAGAAAGAAACGGCACGCAAGGCGTGGCTGGCGGTCCTGGGCGTGTTGGTGGCCGCCGCTGCTCTGTACCCCATCCTGGCTACCAAAGCCAAGTGGGACGTGCGTCTCAGCCAGGAAGCGCCCATTACGTTGGACGGCATGGCCTTCATGCCCTACGCCAACTACACGGAGAATACAGGCAGCAACGTACCGCTCTCTTTTGACTACGAAGCCCTGAAGTGGATGCAGGCCAATATTCCGGGATCGCCCGTGATTGCCGAAGGGTACAGCGATAACTACTACCGCTCGGCTACCAACCGGGTGGCGATGTACACTGGACTGCCGGGCATTATTGGCTGGAGCGGTCACCAGCGGCAGCAGCGGGCTATTTTACCCGGCCAATTTATCGACCTGCGCATAATGGATGTGGGTACGCTGTTCAACACAACTTCCGTGGTTGAAGCGCAAAACATTTTGGCCAAGTACGACGTGAGCTACGTCTATGTGGGGCAACTGGAATGGGCGCTTTACAATCCAGAAGGCTTGAACAAGTTCGACCAGATGGTGCAAATGGGCCTGTTGGAAGAAGTGTACCGCAACGCCGGGACAAGTATTTATAAGGTTTTGGACAGAGAAGCGATTTCATTGAGTAATTAACCGTAGGGACGGTTCGCAAACCGCCCCTACCAGGATACATTCATGCTAGCTTGGGAAGACATTTTTGCGGCATTAAGATGGTGGGGTGTGCTGTTTCTGTTGGGAACGGCCGTTACCCCCCTGGCCTATTACCTCTTCAAACGACTACCCGACCGGGGCTACGCTTTTGTAAAGATGCTGTCGCTGCTGCTGGTGAGCTATCTGTTTTGGCTGCTGGGCAGTCTGGGCTTTTTACAAAATAATCTGGGCGGTATTTTGCTGGCGGTGGCGCTGGTCGTGGGATTGTCCTATTGGGCTTACCGCCGCATCGGGGCAGAGCTGCGCGCCTGGGTTTGGGGACAATGGAAACACATCTTGCTGACTGAGCTGGTTTTTGCCGTGCTCTTTGGCCTGTGGGTGTGGGTGCGGGCGCAAAATCCGGCCATTGCCGCCACGGAAAAGCCAATGGAGTTTGCCTTCCTCAATGCCGTGGGGCGCAGCGCCACCTTCCCGCCGGTTGATCCCTGGCTGTCTGGCTTTGGCATCAGCTACTACTATTTTGGTTACGTCATGACCTCGGTTTTGGCCCGGTTAGCGGTCGTTTCTGAGCCGGTTGCTTTTAATTTGGGCATCGCCTGGCTGTTGGCGGGAACGGCCGTTGGCGCGTTTGGCCTTGTTTACAATTTGGTGGCGAGTTACGGTCAGGCACTCGGTCAAAAAGCCCAACGCCTGGCCATCACCTTTGGCCTGATGGCGGCCATCGCCCTGCCCATTGGCGGCAATCTGCAAATCATCCTGGAGGTGCTGCACGAAAACAATATCGGGTCCGTCCAGTTTTGGCAGTGGCTCAACGTGCGCGACATCAGCACGCCACGTTTTTCAGACATTCCCCCACGCTACGAAACGAGCAGCTGGTGGTGGTGGCGCTCCTCCCGCGTCATTAATGAACATTCCCTGGCGGGCCAGGTGATCGAAGGGCTGGAACCGATTGCCGAATTCCCCGGCTTTAGCTTTATTTTGGGCGACATGCATCCCCACGTTTTGGCACTGCCCTTTGCCTTTTTGAGCTTGGCGGTGGCGTTTTTGTGGTGGCTGGGCAAAGAAGAGGAGGAGAATGGCGATCGGAGACGTGTCCTGAGTAGATTGGAGAGTAAACAGCCCAAATCTCTAATCTCTAATCCTTCGGCAAGCTCAGGACAGGTTCTCCAATCGCTCATCCCCAACAAGCCGCTGTGGGCGCTCACTGTGCTGGTTTTGGGCGGCTTGTCCTTCCTCAATACCTGGGATGTATTGATTCATCTATTCGTGGTGCTGGGGGCATTTGTGTTGAACCGCTGGCGGCGTTTCGGCTGGCGCACCCAATGGCTGACCGAGGCGTTTTGGCTGGCACTGCTGCTGGCCATTCCAGCCATTTTGCTCTACCTGCCGTTTTATTTGGGTTTTCGTTCTCAGGCCGGGGCACCCTTTCTGCTACCGACGTTGGTACGCCCTACCCGCCTGCCCCAATTCTTGATTATTTTTGGCCTGCCGCTGTTGAGCATTTGGGCGCTGGTGTTGAGCCTGGCGAGTCGCTTTCGCTTTAAGCAGTGGAAGTCGGGGGTAGTTACGGCCGTTTCCCTCATCCTGGGACTGTTTGTGCTGGCGCTGCTGCTGGGCTGGATTGTCGCCAGCAGTGCTGACGGTACGGCACGCATCGTGGGCATTGCCAATGAGCTGGGGCTGACGCTGACGCCACGACCAGAGGGTAACGTGGCGTTTGGTTGGGGATTTACGGCCGTTGCCGCCATTCTCCCTGCCTACTTACAGGGCCGCCTCGCCTACCCCGGCCTCACCCTCATGCTGGCTGCACTGCTGGGGCTGGTCGTGATGATCTGGCAAGGGTTGTTCAATGAAAAAAGCGGAACACAGAGTTACACAGAGGAGGCACAGAGGGACACAGAGAATGAGGAGAAGATCATCCCCCCACCAGCGTTGGCAGAACACCGTCACCCTGTCACCTTGTCACCCCCTCACCGGCGTTCGCAGAACGCATTCACCCCCTCACCTTTGCCGTTTGTCCTCCTCCTCATCGCCACCGGCGCATTGCTGACGCTGGGGCCGGAGTTTGTCTATTTGCGGGACAATTTTGGGATGCGGCTGAACACGGTGTTCAAATTTTATTATCAAGCGTGGGTGTTGTTTGGCGTGGCCGGGCTGTTTAGCCTCTCTTATTTGTGGCTGGCGGCAAAGGAAGGCGGCCGCAAGCTGGTGCCTGCGGGGGTGACGGTGGTGTATACGGCCGTATTCCTCGGCACCCTGCTCTTTCCTTACTTTGCTATCCAATCCCGCGCCATTGAGTACCGTGGCCCGGTCGATTCGGCCAACCGGCTGCCTGCCACGCTCAACGGTCTGGCGCAAATGGCCACCTTCAACCCGGATGATTACGCCGCCATCATGTGGCTGCGCCAAAACGTCAGCGGCACGCCCACAATTGTGGAAGCGGTAGGCGGACAATATTCACCACAGGGACATGGTCGCGTTTCGGCCAGCACGGGCATTCCCACGCTGCTGGGCTGGGCCGGGCATGAATACCAGTGGCGCGGCTACAGTACGCCCGAACCGGCCGAACGGGACCCGGTGGTGCGCGATATTTACACGGTGCCCGGCTGGGAAAACAGCAACATCGCCAGCACGCTTAATCAGTACGGCGTGGAATATATTTACGTGGGCAATCTGGAGCGCAGCACTTACGGGGCCAACGGCCGTTTGCCCGGCCTGGACAAATTTGACGAACAGCTAGAGGTTGCCTACCAGGGCGGCTCTGTTACCATTTACCGCTGGCAAGGCGGTGACCGGTGAGCAGTAATCGGTAGGTCAGTAATCCGTCTACCGATTACCGTTCACCGAAAACCGATTACCGAAATTGGAGATTAGAGAGTGGAGATTTTCCCAACGCCACAAGCGATACACCAGCAGCCCGTAGCGGGTTGGCTGAGCCGCCTGACGGTGGCCGATGGCCTGCTGGCTGTCGTGCTGCTGGCAGCAGCCATTTTGCGTCTGGCAAATTTAGACCAGCTGCCCTTGTCTGATGCCGAGGCGACACAGGCGCTGGCGGTGTGGCAGTTCTGGCAGCCAGAGATTTCTACAGTCACCCCAGGCAGCCCAGCCTATTTCAGCCTCGCCGGCTGGCTCACGCAGATTTTTGGCTTTGGTGATGGCCTCATGCGCCTGATTCCGGCGCTGTTTGGCGTGGGGCTGGTTTATTTACCCTGGCTGCTGCGCCACCGGCTGGGCACGCAGGGGGCGTTGGTAACGGCCGTTTTACTGGCCGTCTCCCCGCTCAACAGCGCTGTCTCCCGCAGCGCAGGCGGCGACAGCCTGGCGATGTTTGCCCTGCTGCTGCTCTTCATCGCCTTCATTCGCTACCAGGAAACGGCCGCCTCCCGCTGGCTCTATACACTTTTTGCCGCGTTGGGGTTGGGATTAACCAGTTCGGCCGTTTTTTACAGTGGACTGGTCACCCTGCTGCTGGCCTGGTTTGTGCATTCGCGGCTGGGTTTATCTTTGTTTGTGGCCGGCTGGCGTGTGGAACCAACGGAAACAAATTGGCGGCAGGGAACGGCCGTTGGTGCCGTCATTTTTATTTTGTTAAGCAGCTTCTTTTTGCTGCTGCCCAACGGGTTTGGTGCCTCGGCCCGATTGGTTGGCGACTGGTTCCAGCAGTTTGGCGGCACCGTCTCGCTTGATCCGCTGCTGGCACTGGTGCGCTACGAACCGGTCCTGGTTATTTTGGGATTGGTGGCCATCATTTGGGCCATTTTGCGCAGCCTGCCGCTGGCGCTTTTTGCGGTGTACTGGCTTAGCAGCGGCCTGATTTTGCTGCTGTTGCAGCGCCAATTTATGGCCAACGCCCTGCTGCTGACGCTGCCCGCAGCCCTTCTGGTGGGAATCATGGTCAACGCGGCCTGGCGGCGGCGCTGGGATTGGTTTAGCGGCAGCACGGCAGTGGCTGGTTTGGCTGGGGCATTCATCTTGTTGGTCAATCTGGCCCGGTTAGGCCGCACCGTACAGCAAAATCCGCAAGAGGGCAGCCTCAATCTGCTAATTATCTTGTTGACAATCATTTTTATTGGCCTGGTGCTTTATTTTGTGGCGGCGGAGGACAGTACGGCCGTTGCCCAGGGGCTTCTGCTGTCAATTTTGAGCTTCTTTTTGGTTTTCCAATGGGGCACTGGCTGGTGGCTGGGACAGCAAGGAGCTAACGATCCGCGCGAGCGCTGGGTAAGCAGCGGCACCGATGTTGCCATGCAAGAACTGTCAGAAACGGTCCATACCATCTCGCGCCAGCTGGCCAATTCAGACACACAGTTGGAGATTGCCACCACGCTGGACGTGCCCGCACTCACCTGGTACCTGCGTGATTTCACCCGGCTGGAACAGCTCAACGCCTTGCCGCTGACGCCAACGCAGCAGGTGTTCATAACCGAGGCAAACGCAGAATCAGCGTTGGCAAGCAGCTACAGCGGCACAGATTTCCCCATTCGGCACACCGAACCCATACCACCGTCTGAGCGTTCAGAAACGGCCGTCTACGACACATTCCGCTGGTGGTTCTTTCGTGAATCAACGGCCGTCGTCCCCGTCGAGCGGGCCGTTGTCTGGGTCCGCGCCGATTTACTGACAGGGCAACCATAAAATGAGATTTGTTATGGGAACACAGAGTTACACAGAGAGAAACGGAGCTGCACAGAGAAAAATTTCTCTGCGTAACTCTGTGGCTTCTCCGTGCCCCTCTGTGTTCCTGTTTTGGAATCATAAATGAGTAGTTTATCCGACCAGATTTTCCAACCGTGGAGCACCGAACTCCCTGCCTACGCCGATGAGCAAAGCTACGTGCTCATCCAGCGCTGCCTGACAGGTGAGGAAACTGCCTATGTGGCGCTGTATAACCAGTATGCGGGCATGATTTACCGGCTGTGTTACAGCTTATTGCAACATCGCGAAGATGCCGAAGAGGTGCTGCAAGACAGCTTTGAATACGCTTTCCGCAAATTGGCAAATTACGACGCTAACAAATCAGCCTTTAAAACGTGGCTGTACCAAATTGCCGTCAGCCGCTGCCACAACAAGCGGCGGCGCAAATGGCTGCCCACTTTTTCGCTGGGACAGCTAACAAACCAGGAAATAACCGACACCGATTCCCCCACCCCGGCCGAAACGATGCAGCTTACGGAGCAGCAGCAGGTGGTGTGGACAGCCATTCAGGAATTATCGGACAAGCTCAGGGAAACGGCCGTCTTGCGCTATTATGAAGGATTTTCGTACGTAGAAATTGGCCAAATTTTGGGGATTCCCACCAAAACGGCCGAATCCCGGATGCGGCTGGCACACAAAGCGTTACGCGAGTCGCTGGCGGAGCAAATTGAACAATGATAGAAGCCAACAACAAAACAACGCTGCTGCAAGAATATGTGTTGGATTTACTGCCGCCGGCGGAAAAACAGCAGCTGGCCCAACAAATCGGGCATGATCCGGCCCTCATGAAACAGGTGCAGCAAGAGCGACAGGTGGGGCAGTTCGTCAAGAGCACTTTGCAGCAAGCGGGTGCGGCAGAAAACGGCCGTCTGGCCCAACTCATGCCCGCCATTCCGCAGCAGAAACGGCCGTTGTGGCAAAGCTTTGCCCCGCGCCAATTGGCAATGGTGGCCATGCTGCTTGTTTTGCTGCTGGGCGGCTGGCAATGGTTCAGTAGCGAACAATCGGCCCTGTGGTCATCGCCCACGGCTATCGCCGTGACCGCCACCATGACGCACACGCCCGCCGCCACAGAAACACAAACCGCGCCCACAGAAACGGCCGTGGCTGACCAAACCGAACCCAATCCCGATATCGTCATTACCCCGGCACCGCCGCCGCCCACACCGGTTGCGGCCGTTCCGGTAAACACAAACTGAGCTTAAAAACCACAGATTACGCAGATTTCGCAGATTGAATAAAAAATCTGCGTTAATCTGCTCAATCTGCGGATAAAAACTAAATGTTGGAAATTTTATGACTGATCTAACGACGCCTGAACCCAAAACTGACCTTTTAGCCCGGCCTCTGCTGGCCACCCTCAACATCGACTGGGAAAAGGCCGCCTATTTCCTCATCTTGCTGGCGGCTGTGGTGACCCGCTTCTGGGGGCTGGGTGACCGGGTGATGAGCCACGATGAGAGCCTGCACACCCAGTTTTCTTACCAGTATTTCATTGGCGACGGTTTCAGCCACACGCCGCTGATGCACGGTCCGTTTTTGTTTCACATCACCCCCATTTTTTACTGGCTGTTTGGCGACAGTGATTTTTCAGCGCGGCTGCCGGTGGCCATCTTTGGCATTATCCTGGTAGCCATGCCCTACTTTTTACGTCCCTGGCTGGGCAAAGTGGGCGCGCTGGCGGCCAGCTTCCTATTCCTCATCTCGCCTTACCTCACCTACTATTCGCGCTACATTCGCCACGATATTTACGTGATTGTGTGGGCGATGATTATTTTTATCGCCATCTGGCGTTATTTTCAGGAGCGGGAAGAGAAATATTTGTGGTGGTTTGCCGCCGGCAACGCACTCATGTTTTCTACCAAAGAGGTGTCGTTTATTTACGTCGCTATCTTCGGCAGCTTTTTGATTATTCGGCTGCTGCCGCAAATCTGGATGGCGCCCTGGCTGCGCAACAATCTCAACAAGCTCACATCGCCTGTTCTGCTGGTGCTGCTGGGGCTGTTGATGATTGGCGGGGGCTTGCTAGGCCAACAGCTGGCGGCACAGCCAGAATCATTGGCCACGCCCGAAGACACCGGCGTCTTTGCCGCCGATCCGGAAACAGACGCCCTGGTAACACCAGAAGCGGGCCAGACCAGCGTGGTAGAAAGCCGGCTGGGCTGGGTGCAAATTGTGGGCATTTTTGCCCTGGCTGGCGGTTTATTTTGGATGGCGGCGCGTTTTCGGCCGTTTTTGAAAAATTACAGCGAATTTGACCTTATCATCTTGTTTACCACGCTCATTTTGCCGATGGTCTCACCGCTGCTGGTGGTGATGGCCGGCGGCAATCCACGCGACTACTCGTTTAACAACTGCGTTTTGGAGGGGCAAGAAACGATGTCGGCCATTCAGGTCTTTTTTGCCCGGCTGGGCAACGGCACCTGTTGGAACGCCTTTTTTGATTCGCCGATGTTTTTAACGGCCGTTTTCCTCTTCCTCACCTTTTTGGTAGCTGTTTTGTTGGGGCTGTGGTGGGATCAACGGCGCTGGCTTATTGCCGCCGGTATCTTCCACGTCATCTTTTTTGTACTGTACACCTCCGTTTTCACCAACTTGCCAGACGGCTGGCTGAGCGGCACCATCGGTTCGTTAGGTTACTGGCTGGAGCAGCAAGAAGTGGCCCGGGGCAACCAGCCGCCATTTTACTACTTCTTCGTAGTGCCCTTTTACGAATTTTTGCCGCTTATCTTTTCATTGTTGGCCATTCGCTTCTGGCTCATTAAGCAGCGCATCAGCCAGGTGACGGGGTATTGGATTACGGCCGTTTTACTGGCTTTGCTCAGCTATAGTCTAAGCAGTTGGGTGTTCAATCTGGGTAATGTCGCTGAAGGGTTGGCGCTAAATCGCTTGCCCGGCATTCTGGTCGCCCTGCTCATTCTGGGCGTGGCCATTTTGATCTGGTTCCTCGTCCGGCGTGAGCAGATTTTGCGGGCACACGGCCTGGAAAAAAGCTTGATGGGTCTGCTGGCAAAGGACATCATGTGCGAATTTGTGGCCTTTGTCAGCTGGTGGCTGACGCTGACCTGGGTGGCTTACAGCGTTGCCGGGGAGAAGATGCCCTGGCTGAGCACCCACTTTGTCATCCCGATGGCGCTGCTGGCCGGCTGGTACATTAATGAACGATTCAAGGATTTCAATTGGCGTGAGCTGTTCTCCCGCCAGGCCCTGATTTACGTGGGACTGACGCTGGGATTAATCGTGACCATCTTTATCGCCCTGGGACCGGTGCTGCTGGGCCGGGTGCAGTTGGGCGACCAGCAGCTAAGCAACCTGAACCAGCTGGGGCGGGTGCTGGGCGGCATTGCCCTGGCGGCGCTCGTCTTCTGGTTCTGGCAGCAGGTGCGGGAAAAGGTAGACGGCCGTCTCCGTCGTCCGCTGGCTATCATGGCCCTGTTTGGCTTGCTCAGCTTCCTCACTGTTCGCTTCATGTACCTGTCCAGCTTTCCCAATGCCGATTATGCCCGCGAATTTATGGTGTATGCTCACGGCGCGCCGGCCGCCAAAAGCATGGTGCTGGACCAGATCGAAACCCTTTCGCTGCGCATGCACGGCGACAAAAGCATCAAAGTGGCCTTTGGCGGCAGCGGCGTTTCCTGGCCGTTCACCTGGTACATGCGCGAATATCCCAACCGCGTCTATTTTGGCGAAACGCCTTCGGCCAGCCTGAACGAATCGCCGATTGTGCTGGTGGGGCGCAGCAATTGGGATGAAGTAGACCGGCTGTTGGGCAACAATTACACCTATCGCACCTACACCTATCTTTGGTGGCCCATGGAGGATTATCGCAACATCAATTGGGCCGCCATTCTGGGCGATCCCAATCGGCCCGAAGGGATGGAGCGGCGCGGCTTGCTGAACCCCAACGTGCGCGAGGCGCTGTGGGACATCTTCTTCTACCGGGACTTTAGCATATACAGCCAGACGTTTGGCGGCACGCTGACCGATGGCCAATGGCCGCTGCGGGATGATTTACGCCTGTACGTGCGCAAAGATGTGCTGGTTGATCTGTGGGATTATGGCCTGGAAGCGGTTGGCGCGCCTGGTTTGGAAACGCCCTATGAAGAAGGCGAAATTTCTGTCTTCCCCACACTGGTTATTAACCCCAGTGGCGTGGCCGGGGCGACGGAAGATCAGCTGTTTGCCCCGCGTAATGTCGTGGTGAGTGCAGACGGCCGTATCTATGTCCTCGACTCGGGCAACCAGCGGGTACAAATTTATGATGCCAATGGCCAGTTCATCGACAGCTTTGGCGCGCCGGGAACAGGCAATGGCCAGTTCAACGCTGAAGGGCAAGGTCCGTGGGGCCTGGCCATCGACGACGAGTTTGTTTACGTGGCCGATACCTGGAACCACCGCGTGCAAAAGTTTACGCTGGATGGGCAGTTTGTGGCGGTGTACGGCCGTCCCGGCAACACCATAGACGATCCGGCCGGACAAGGGCTGGGCCTGTTCTTTGGCCCGCGTGAAGTGGCGCTCACCGCCGACGGCCGTACCCTGGTGACAGACACTGGCCATCATCGGGTACAAATCATGGATGCTGAGGGCAACTTCATCGGGCAGCTGGGCGCGGGCAGTGATCAGTTTGGTGCTGGACTGGGCCAGTTCTATGAACCGGTGGGCATTGCCGTAAGCAACGATGGATTTATCTATGTGGCCGATACGTGGAACGGCCGTATCCAGCAATTCACCTCAGACCTCATCCCGGTCAATGAATGGCTGCTGGACACCGGCTGGCCTGCCAACACCTCCGTCAACAACAAGCCGTACCTGGCGGTTGACAGCGGCGGCCGCGTTTATGCGACCGATCCGGAAGCGGCGCGGGTGCTCATCTTTGGGCCAGACGGCAGCTATTTGGGCAAGTTCGGCCAGTTCGGCACCGATGCCAACAGCCTGAACCTGATCAACGGCATTTTCATCGACGCCCAGGACAACATCTACATTGCTGATGCGGGCAATAACCGCGTGCTGAAATACCCGCCGATTTTTGCCCCTGTTGTACCAATTGAAGAACCCGTGGAAGAACCGGTGGATGAGGAATCTATCGAGGAACCTGTAGAGGAACCGAGCGAAGAGCCGGTTGAGGAAGCAGAACCCACAGAGGCGGTTGAAGAAGAGGAGCCGGAACCCACAGAGGCAATTCCCCCCACCCAACCGCCAACTGATGAGAATGAGAATTAAACGGCCGTTGGCCTAAAAATCAAGACCTGCCAGAGCAACATCCTGGCAGGTCTTTTTTGTATCCTGTAGCCGCGCTTTCTTAGCGGACAAAAACGCAGATTGGAATCTGCGGCTACTTTCTTAATTGGGCGCTGATAAACACTGGTTGGCATCGATAAAACCAAAAAATCTGTGTTCATCTGTGTAAATTTGTGTCCTATTCTTCAGGAGAGAATGATGAACTTTACAGGAAAAGTCGTTTTAGTAACGGGCGGATCGCGGGGCATTGGCCGGGCGATTTGCCAGCAGTTTGCTCAGCATGGGGCGCAGGTGGTGGTGCATTACAACAGCAATCGAGCAGCGGCAGAGGAAACGGCCGCTTCCCTCCTCGGCAGCAATCACCACATCGTCCCGGCAGAGATGGCCGATACAGCTTCGCTGGAAAAGATGGTGCAGGCGGTGGTGGGCAAGTACGGCCGTATCGACATCCTCGTAAACAACGCGGGCATTTATGAGGATCATCCGCTGGCGGACGTGTCGTTTGCCGAGTGGCAGGCAGCGTGGCAGCAAACGCTGGCGGTAAATTTGGTCGGGGTGGCTAACCTTACCTATTTGGTGGGACAGCAGATGATTGGGCAGAGATACGGCCGTATCGTCAACGTCTCCTCACGCGGCGCTTTTCGTGGCGAACCGACCGCACCGGCCTACGGGGCCAGCAAAGCCGGGCTAAACGCCATGAGCCAGTCGCTGGCCAAATATCTGGCACCGTACAACATCTTTGTCGGCGTGGTGGCCCCCGGCTTTGTGGAAACCGACATGGCCGCCGACCATCTGGCCGGAGAAGCCGGCGATGCGATTCGCGGACAAAGTCCCCTTAACCGCGTCGCTACCCCGGATGAAGTGGCCTATCCCGTGCTGTTCTTAGCAGCCGAAGGGACCCAATTCCTCACCGGGGCCATCATCGACGTGAACGGCGCATCTTACCTCCGCAGTTGAGGCCAAACCTGACAGGTTTACACAAAAGTCTAGCCATCATGCGGCTTTGCACAACAACACAACTTCATTTCCAGCATATCTCGTAAACCTGTCAGGTTTCTCTTGCATTCAACTCCCCGATTTGGACAAATGTGTCAGATTTTTGCTGTTTCTTCGTTTCCATAGTTAGGTGAAGCGCAAAGGAACTTACAAGCTTGCAGGCCTGGCTGCGCTTCGCCCACTCGCGAGGATACAAATCTAAAATCACCTGGCTGCCCATAAAGTTCATGTGATTTTGGGCAAGGAGAACTGCATCCGTATGTCTGAACACAACCTGGAAACGACCGTTTCATTGCTGCCCAAAAAGCTTCGGCTTTCGCTTAAGCTGCCCTTTGGGCGCGCCCGTTCCCCGGCTTATCACGGTGCAGATGCCTTTGCCCAGCTCTATGAACAGACACACGTCAGCGTAGCCAGGTACATCTACGGCATCAGCGGCCATACGGCCGTTGAAGTCGAAGACCTGACGGCCGAAACCTACGAACGCGCCTGGAAAGCGCGTAAACGGTTCAGCGGTGATGAAGAAGCAGCGCTTGGCTGGCTGTTCACCATCGCCCGCCGTCTGGTCATCGACAAATATCGGCACAAAGAACGGCATGGTCTTCCCGGCCAGCTAAATGAGCAGTTGACGGTAGATAAAGGCGAAGGGCCTGAGCAAAAAGCAATCTCGCAGGAACAGCGCCAAATTCTGTGGCAGCTGCTGGATGATTTGCCCGAACGATCGCGTGAAATCCTTGTCTTGCGCTATCTGGTGGGCTGGCGCGTCAAACAGATCGCCGCCCATCTGACGCTTAGCGACAATCACGTTTCGGTCATTATTCGGCGCGAATTGTCCCGGCTACGGGAAGCGTGGCCCACAGCACAGGAAAATCTGGCTGTGGTGATCTCAAGGGAGAGTGAATCATGAAACATCAAGATAAGCAGTCTGCACCGACTGAAGAACAAATTGTGCAGCTTTTAGAAACAACAGACGTTCCCCTTGGCCGCCGTTTTCACCGACGCATGGCCGCCATGCCGTGGATGGCAACACAAAGTCAAGGAGACAAACAAATGAGACGTTCAAGTTTAAACGGATTTGGCAAACGATTGGCCCTGGGACTGACCTTGGTGGCCTTACTCATGGCGGCATTTGCCCTGTTTACGCCCACCGGACAAACGATGGCCCAGGAAATGCTGCGGTTTTTCCAGCGCAGCAGCGACCTGCCGGCAGCGGCCGAACCGGCAGCCGACGTGGTTATCGTCGGTGTGGAAGCAGATGAGCTGGCGGTTGAGATTCCAGAGGAAAGTGAAATTGTGGTGGAAACGGCCGTCACCGAAGATGGCTCGCAAACCGTCACCGTGACGGGTGAAGAGGATGAACCAGTCGCCGTGGTCGTCGAGTCCGAAGCAGGCTCCGCTGCGGTAACCAGCAGCGACGAAATTGAGGTTACCATCGCCGAAGACGAAGACAGTCTGACCGTCATATCGTCCGACAGCAGCGGCAGCGCGGGTGGTGGCGGCGGTATCGCCACCAACAACGTTGCGCTGAGCGAGGCGGCCGCCCTGCTGGGTTATCCCGTGGCCACCATCACCAATTTGCCGGCCGGCTATGCGCTGGACACCGTCTTTGCCCCCATCGCCGACATGGAAGGCGCTTCCGGACCACACGTGCCGACATTCATCAGCCTATTTTACCGCAATGGCACCGATACCATTTTGCTGACGCAAGACAGCAAGCTGGCCGCCGACGGCAACGTGGGCGAAACCATCGGCGACAACGCCATCACCCAATCGGTAGAAATTGCCCCTGGCGTGACGGGCGAATACGTGAAAGGTATCTGGGTCATGAGTGAACCCGTTCAACCCGGCACATATCCGCTGCAAACGGCCGTTTGGGACAACAACGCACCCGACCAGCGGCTCACCTGGGAAGCCAACGGCAAGCGATACGAACTCAAATCCAGCAGCCCAGACCTAACCCTGGCGGACCTGCTGCAAATGGCCCAAAATCTGGCTGAGTAAAAGTATCAGAAAATCAAACTTGACAGGTTTTCAAATTGAGCTTGAAAGCAAGCCAATTTTGCAGGGCAAAGAACCTTTTTGAATAAAATGTTGTGTAAACCTGTCAAGTTTTAATCCCGTATCATCTGGGGCGGTTGGTTAAGGTTAGCCAACCACCCCATTTTTTGTTTTCCAGTTGCCAAATCATTGACCTTTGCCTAAACTCGATTACGCTCGATTTCAACAACACAAGGTAGGTTAATGACTGTCAAAAACAACACCTCCACCACCCAGACAGGACGATTTGGCACGTTTACGGGCGTTTTCACCCCTAACATTCTCACAATTTTAGGCATTATCCTTTTCCTCCGCGTCGGCTGGGTGGTGGGCCAGGCTGGCCTGTGGGGTGCGCTGACCATCGTCGTGTTAGCCAATCTCATTTCCTTCCTCACCGGACTGTCACTCTCGGCGATTGCCACCAGCATGGATGTGCGCGCCGGGGGCAACTATTACCTTATCTCCCGCTCGCTGGGGCTGGAGGTGGGCGGCGCAATTGGCATTCCGCTGTATCTTTCCCAGGCCATTTCCATTGCCTTTTACATTATTGGTTTTACAGAGGCGCTGCTGGCGATTGAATTTTTTCAGCAGATCGACCCCCGTTTGGTGGCAACGGCCGTTGCCCTCATCTTTGCCCTCATTGCCTACGTCGGGGCCGATTTTGCCCTGCGCATTCAATTTTTTATTCTGGCCGTCCTGGTGATCTCCTTGATTTCATTTTTTGCCGGTGGCTGGAACAGCTTCGTGCCGATTAACTTTGCCGCCAACTACACCAGTGGCAACAATTTCTGGACCGTGTTTGCCGTCTTCTTTCCGGCGGTCACCGGCATCGAAGTTGGCATCAGTCTGTCTGGCGATCTAAAAGACCCCAGCAAGAGCATTCCCAAAGGCACGATCTTGTCGATTTTGGTAACGGCCGTTATCTACATCCTCGCCGTCATCTGGTTTGCCGCCCACCTTACGGCTGACGAGCTAATCAACAACAACCTGGCCATGCAGGGTGTGGCGCTGGTACCTACGCTGATTCTGGCCGGCGTTTGGGCTTCTACCCTGTCGTCGGCGCTGGGCAGCGTGCTGGCCGCGCCGCGTACCCTGCAAGCCATTGCCCAAGACCGCGTTTTGCCCACCTGGATGGCGGGCAAAATGGGCAGCCAGACCGAACCGCGCGTGGCCGTACTGCTCTCCGCCGCCATTGCCATCGCCGTGATCTGGCTGGGCGATCTTAATTTTGTGGCCCCTATCATCTCCATGTTTTTCCTAAACACTTACGGCATGGTCAACCTGGTAGCCAGCATCGAAAAGCTTGTAGGCAACCCCAGCTACCGGCCCCGCTTTCAGATTCCCTGGCCGGTTTCCATGCTGGGGGCCGTTGGCTGCTACGGGGCAATGTTCCTCATCAGCCCAGTGGCCACGATTATTGCCATTATCATTACCTACGGCGTCTTTTTTGCCCTGGAACGACGGCAGGTACGCCGCACCTGGGGCGACGTAAAGAGCGGCATCTGGACTGCCCTGGCTCGCTACGCCTTGCTCCAGCTGGAAACCGAACGCAGCAGTCCCAAAAACTGGCGTCCCAACCTGATTGTTTTTACCGGGCAGCCGCACAACCGGGAGCAGCTGGTAGCCGTAGCCGACTGGCTGAGTTTGGGACGGGGCATCGTCACTTTTTTCCAGCTCATCATTGGCGACGTGGAGAAGCTGGTGGGCAAAAATCTGCGGGAAACGGCCCGACGCCAGATTCGCAACTACATTCAGGACCACGGCATGACCGCTTTTGCTGAAGCTGAGGTCGTGGCAGATTTTCAGCAGGGGGCTCTGACGCTGGCCCAGGCTCACGGCATTGGCAATCTGGCCCCCAATTCCATCTTGCTGGGCTGGAGCCGCACGCCGCAAGGGCGCATGATGCAGGTGGATTTGATGCGTCAACTGGTGGCGGTGCGCAAATCGGTGCTGTTTTTAAACTATGATTACGAACGGGGATTTGGCCAGAAGCGAATTATCAACGTGTGGTGGCAGGGGCGCGGCGGCAATGCCGATTTAAAGCTGCTGCTGGCCTATCTCATCCAGCAGCATGGCGACTGGTTCCAATCACAGATCCGGCTGCTGCGCATCATCGACGGCCAGGATGGCATTGCCCAAACCCGAAAACATCTGGAGCAGATGCTGGCTGATGTCCGGGTAGAAGCGGAGCCGGTGGTTATCGTGCGGCAAGATCCCCGCCAACCGATTGCCGAGGTGATCAAGGAAAACAGCTTCAATGCCGACCTGACGCTGCTGGGGATGAAACTGCCAACCAAAGAAGAAGCAGCGCCTTACAGCCAGCGGCTGGATGAGCTGATTCGGGCGGTGGGCACGGTGCTGCTGGTGCGCAATGCGCAGCTGGATGAAGATTTGCTGACAACGGGCGGAGAAGCATAAGCGCAAGAAAGATCAAGAAACGGCCGTCTCCCTCCCGTATAATAATCCCATGACTCGCCCAGCCACATTTGATCCCAACAATCAGACGGCCGCTCTGCTGCCCATCCTGGCCCACGTCCAGTCCCATCTGGATGCCGATCTGTCGCTGGCAGAGCTGGCCGAGAAGGCAGCGCTGTCACCGTATCATTTTCACCGCCTGTTTCGCGGCACCATCGGTGAGACACCCAAGCAGTACACGCAGCGGCTGCGGCTGGAACGAGCCGCCTTCGACCTGAAAATTCGCGACGCCACCATTTTGGAAATTGCCCTGAATTGGGGCTTCCAGGCACCAGAAACGTTTACCCGGGCCTTCAAGCGTTGGTTTGGGGTAACGCCGAGACAGTATCGCACGTCGTACGGCCGTTCCCTGCACCAACAGCACCCAACCAACACCACCCTGCTCAACACGCTGGCCACCAAAACCAGCTGCTCTCGCGTCACCATCCAAAAATTGAAGCCCATCCCCGTGGCCTTCATTCGCCACCTGGGGGCGTATGAGAAGGTAGATACAGGGCAGTACAACACGCTCATCAACTGGGCCGACGCCCACGGACTGTACACGGGCGATAACCTGTTGCTGGGCGTGGGCCACGATGACCCAAACATCACCCCCACGGAAAAAGTGCGCTTTGATATTTGCCTCAGCGTGGACGAACCGTTTCGCGCGGACGGAAATATTGGCTGCCAGACGCTGCCCGGCGGCCACTTTGCCACGATGACCTACATCGGGCCACTGGACGCCGGGTTTGATCAGGTATATCACAACTTTTTTCAGCAGTTGGCGCAAATCAAAAACATCGAGCTCATCGGACTGCCGGTGATCGAGATTTACCGCACCACGCGCATCAATCCAGCTTATGCTCTGAATGAGACGGATATTTTTATTCCGGTGCGGAAGGTAGGCGAGTGAAAAGTGAGAAGTGAATAGTGCAAAGTAGAAAGGAGCAAAAATGAGCAAGGAAAATTACACACAATTGGGTGGCGTTCACCCGGAGACGGCGGCGATGACGAATGTATTGGCCAACCAGGGGTTTGTGTCGCCGCACAACGGCCGTCCCCTCAGCGAACCAATGGTGTTGGGCATTGCTGGTGGGTTGGGCTGCGGCTACATCCTGTGGGAGTTTAAAAAGTATGATGCTGCCATCCTGGTAATGGGTTTCCAAAACAAATGGAACTACACCACGGAATTCATGCAAAATTTTTGTAACCGTGTCGGCGTGAAGACAGAATTCTTGGAAACAGGCGGAGCCAAAACGGCCGCAAGACATTTAGATGAAGCATTGGGCGACGGCCGTTTCCCCATCGCTTGGGTCGATCAGGAAAAATTACCCTACTTCCACCTGCGCCCCATGTACGAAGGCTGCTTTGGCCACTTTGTCACCGTCTTTGGCCAGGAAAACGGCCACTATTTATTGGATGACCGGTCGCAAAAACCGCTCACCGTTGATGGGGAAAGTTTAAGCCAGGCGCGGGGGCGCATTGGCTCCTACAAAAACCGGCTGCTTTTGCTAGAAAGCAACGGCACTGAATTTGACCTGCCGGCGGCGATCATGGCCGGGCTGGAAGATTGCGTTGATTATCTCAGCCAAAGTTCACAAACCTTTGCTCTGCCCGTCTACAAAAAGTGGGCCAAAATGATGACCGACACCAAAAACAAGAAGGGCTGGCCGGTTGTCTTTAAAGAAAAAGCGGGATTGTACAGCACGCTCCGTTCGTTACACGAAGGCATCAAGCTGTTTGGCACGGCGGGCGGCGGCCTGCGCGGTTTCTATGCCGATTTCCTGCAAGAAGCCGAGGAGATTTTGAATCAGTCAACGCTGGGAGAAGCAGCAGAGCAGTATCGACACGTGTCCGATTTGTGGCGCGACTTTGCCGATGCCGTGCTGCCGGATGAGATTGCTCCGCTGAAAGAGACAAAAGCGCTGCTGGCGCAGAAGTACAGCCTCTTTTTGGCCAGGGGCACGGAGGCCGATGATAAGCTGCGCCAGTTGAGCCAGCAGTTGCAGGATATGGAGGTGGAGCTAAACGGCTCCTTCGGCGGGCTCAGGACAAGCCGTTTCCCCATCAACAACGACACCATGCACGCCCTCTTTACCGACATGCAGGGCCATCTGGAACACATCTACGCCGCTGAGAAGCAAGCGCTGGCTGCGTTAGCCGGGGCAATCAGCTAACGAGGAGATTGGAGATCAGAGATTGGCAATCTCCAATCTCTAATCTCCAGCCTCCCTGCTTACCGCATCACAATCGGCAAATATTGGTAGAAGTAATCACTCAGGTACACGGCAAACGAATCGCGGCCGGTAACGACGACCTGAGTTTGCACGGTGTTGCTGTTGGCCGGCGCATCAGGATCATCTGGGTCGGAAGCGGCGGCTGTGTTGCTGATGGTAAGTTGGCCAGTTGCCGTGGCGGTGGTGGCAGCCGGGGAATTGACCACAACGTTGGGGCAGCTGTACGTCTGGCTGGCCCTGGCGGCCAACGTTTGCGGCGTGCCCAGGGCCGGCGTGCAGCCGGTGATGCCGGGCGCGCTTACCTGCACGTTGTTCAGGCTCAGGCTGCTGTGGCTGTTGGTGACGATAATGGTGTAGGTCACCTGTTCACCACTTTCGATGACGGCGGGAACGGCCGTCATATCCACAGCCAGCGCCAATGACGGATCAACTTCTGCGGTGCAGGTGTAATTCACGCTCAGTGTAGGATTAATCGACACCGTATCCACCAGATTACCGGGAACACCGTTACATTCCGGATTCACCAAGGCGCTGGCAAACGTATCGGTTACCGTGGTGTTACCGGCCAGACCCGTGCCCTCATTATCTACATCAATTGAGTAGGTCAGCATATCCCCAGGCGCTACGCTGCCCGTGGGCTGTACGCTCTTGCTCACCGCCAGGGACGGGTCGCCGGCAACGCCAAGCTGAATCGTGAAGTTAGCATTGGAGATGTCGAAGAAGATGTTATTGGCGCAGCTAACGCGCACGCGGGCGCTGCTGGTGCTCAGATTGGGCACAAAGATACTCTCGCTGCCGTCGTTGGGCGTGTTGGCCTCCAGCACCGTGGGATAGGTAAACCCGCCATCGGTGGAAAGTTGGATGTTGACGTTGGCGCAGCTGATTGGCGCGGCGGTGGTGCCGGCCACGTTCCAGGTCACCATTTCCAGAGTGTTGCCCGTCCAGGTTTGGCTGGTGTTGGGATCGGTTACCAAGAATGGACCGGTGCCGGCAACGGCCGTTACCGTCGTCGAATCATACGCCACCCCACCTACAGGCTGGTTATCGCGCACGGTGAGGCGGAAATTTAGGGTGCGGGCATAGCTCGGCAGCAGTTCACCCATCGTCTGCACGTTATTCACAATGTCCGACATGCGTGGGAAAGTGCGCGAAGGGGAAGACGTTGCCGGGAACGAACGGAAAATCGGCGCATTGCCTGAGGGAGAATTGGGATCGCCGGCCGGGCCAAGATCAAATTCCTCCCAATTGTAGGTGAGCGAGCCGGAACCGCCTGAATCGCTGGCAGAGCCAGTGAGCGTAAATGGTGTATTCAACGGGATGCTGTAGCTGGCACCGGCATCAACACTCGGCGCTGTATTGCCTGAAGGCGTTTGCACCGCACAGCTATTGCCATCGCCTAATGTTGTGTAATTCACAATCTCATCAAAGCTAATGCCGTGGAAATAATCATCACTGTTACTTTGCAGATTTTGCGGGCTGCAAATGCCAGCATAAGCCATTATCGTGCTACCGCTTCCAGGCTCGTACGCAGTTGAAGCGCTCCGCTGACCAAACGAATTACAAAAACCAGCATTTCCGTTAAACGTGTGATTTCCGGCAAACTGATGACCCATCTCATGCGCCACGTAATCCACATAAAAAGGATCACCAACCGGCGAGCTTAAACCTGTCACGCCTCTAGCCTTTTGACCAGACACACATGGCACACCCAAGGTGGCAACACCACCACCGCCAGTGCTGAAAACATGACCCACATCGTAGTTTGCGGAACCAATGACGCTATCTAAAGTGGTTTGATTTTGGCTCAACATGGCGACGCCATCATTGTTGGTGTAAGGATCGCTAGTGCTGTTTGTATAGACGATCAAGTTGTTGCTAGCAATGAGCTGGAGCCGAACAGCCACTTCACGTTCATAGATTCCGGACACTCGATTGATAGCAGTCGTAATTTCGGCCATCGCCAGCGGCACGGTGCCGCCGTGGAACTGCGTGTATTCGCCGGTAGCGGCCACGGCCAGGCGGTAGGTGCGCAGCGTGCCGCCGGAGCTGATGGCACCAGTGATTGCTTCGGGCTTTTCGGCCGTTTCGCCTTCTGGCTCGACCACAATATCCGGTTCAAAGTCGTCGGGCAGGTTGGGGATGAAATCGTTGGCATAATAGCTTTGGTAAAGGTCAACGCCAGCGGTGCTGTAGGGATCGATGAAGACACGGCCGTTTACCGACAAAATCATGGCGTGAAACCCTTTGGGCGTGGTGTCCAGCCGGGCGTAGGCGGTGGAATCGTCCAGGCCCACACCGGCATAGGTTTGAATCTCAGGGAATTTGGCGGCGAGGTCAGGGTGCATAACGGCCGTTTGGCTGATTTGGAAACGGCCGTACGTGCCATCCGGCAGCGGCAGCGAGAGAATGACCTCACTGTTTGCCGCTTCAGCCACGCTGTCTGGCGTGTTGGCCAGCAAACCGTTCAGCTTATTCCAATCCAGCGAGACCACACGGTAGGCGGTAGGCACAATCGGCCGTTCGCTGGAAAGTCGCAGCGTGGCCTCATCCACATCCTGCCACAGCCCATCATCCGACTGGGCACCGATGGGAGCCGCAGAGATGTTCTCCTGACCACCAGCGGCTGTCAGGATGGCTATGAACAGCCCCAGGCTCACGACACCCAGAATAAACCAAAATATTTTCTTGTTGTGACTTGCTTGTTCTGCACGATTCATTATGTTTTCCTATAAATCTCCGTAAAGTAGATTTTCAGGCAGTGACCTGCCTACGCTGCTGCCAGGTAACAATGAAAACCCCCAGCAAAACGGCCGTTCCACCCATAAAACCTTGCCGCGTTGGCGCCTCACCAAACAGCAGCAACGACCAGATGATGGCAATCACTGGGCTGAGCGTCAGCAAAATGGCATGATGGCTGATCTGTAGGCGGCGCAGCGCCAGATAATATAAAGCACGGCTGCACACAATATTCACTGTGGCCACCAACAGCAGCACCAGCCAGGCGACGCCGCTGGGCCGCTGCCAGCTTCCCTGCCCCGCCATAAAGAGCAGCAAAAAGAACGTTGTGCTGCCTACGCGAAACAAAAAGAAGTTGGCAAAATCAATCTCCTGCCCGTAGCGCTTTACCACGGCAGCATGTAGTGCATATAAAAGCGCTGAAGCCAACACCAGCAGCGACCCCACCCGCAACACATCTCCCGGCTGGAAGCTAATGACAAAAATGCCCAGCAGCGCCACACTCGCACCCAACAGCTCAATGCGATGCAGCTTCTCACGCAGCCAAAAGAGACCAAGTGCCAGGGCAAACAGGGTAGACGTCTGCGCCAGCATGGAGGCGGTGCCCGCATCGACATAGCGCACAGAGGCAAAGCTTAGAGCAGTTGCCCCGGCCACCAGCAGTCCAACCACGGCAAAAAACCAAAGATTTTGTCGCAGTATATTTAGCCGGACTTTGCGCCGCCAGAGAAGGAACACGGCCGTTTCCACCGTAGCGATGCCCAAAACAAACAAGGCTGCTTGCACCGGCGGCAGGTAATTGCGCAGCAAGCGGGCAAACACATAATGCAAGCTATCTAACAAAAGCAAGATGGTGATGACCAGGGGAGCATTTTGCAGAAGTGGGAATGGTGTTGCAGGAGGATTTTGTTGTACCATTGCGGAGAACAGTGTAGCCGTTGGCACAACGGCCGTCAACCAACAAAAGGCCATCTGTCGGTACTAACGACACAAATTAACGAAACTTTTGCGAGGTCCAGAAGATGAATTGGCAACCAGAGATGCTGCGCGGGCAAACGGCCGTAATCACCGGCGTCAGTCGTAAAATTGGCATTGGCGCCGCCATTGCCCGTGCCCTGGCCGAAGTGGGCTGCAATATTTTTACGACTTATTTTCGGCCGTACGATGCCACCATGCCCTGGGGCAGCCAGGATAATGAAGCGTTGGAAATTGTTGGCGAGCTGCAAGAAATGGGGGTGGAAGCCGCGGGCCTGGAACTGGATTTAAGCCGGCCCACCGCTCCGGCCGAGCTGTTTGCCATGGTGCGAGAACAATTTGGCACGGCTAATATTTTGGTCAACAATGCCGCCTATTCCACCAGTGAAAACCTCGACCGGCTTACGGCCCAGTCGCTGGACAATCATTATGCGGTTAACGTGCGAGGCATGATGCTGCTGTGCCAGCAATTTGTGCGACAGTTTGGTGACGATGAGCAGGTGGTGAACGGCCGTATCATCAACATCAGTTCGGGCCAAAGCTTTGGCCCCATGCCGGACGAACTGGCCTACGTGGCCAGCAAGGGCGCGGTGGAAGCGTTCAGCCTCAGCCTCAGCGCCGAACTGGCCAGTCGGCACATCACCGTCAACGCCATCGATCCCGGCATCACCGACACGGGATGGATTCCCGATGATTTGCGGCAAACGTTTGTGGCCCAGGCCCCCATGGGGCGCATTGGCACCCCAGAAGATGCCGCCCGGCTGGTGCGCTTTCTGGCGTCACCGGAAGCGGGCTGGATTACCGGCCAGCTCATTCGCTCGCGGGGGGGTCTATAGGGCAGTACATATCAATGCGCACGCCAAATGGATCGTCCACGCAAGCAAAGCGCATCGGCTCGTACATCTTAGTATCCTCTGGCACCATGCACTTTTTAGCACCAGCCGCCAGGAATGCCTCATACAGCCGGTCCACCTCAGCAGGTTCAGCCACCTGAATGGCAAACTCGGCATTGCGCGGATTGCTTTCTTTTACTGTGCCAATGTCGCTTTTGAATAGCGTTAGCCAGGTGGACCCTAACCGCCAGCCGTACAGCGGCCCTTTTTCATCCACCGCCTCCGGCGGGCCGAAGATTTTGGTATAAAAAGCCACCGCTTCATCCAGGTTCAATAAATAGAGCGAAACATAGTTCAAACCAACAATTTGAAATGATTCTGTTTTTGTTTCCATCGACATTATCCTTTTCCGCGTGAAGACTACAAAAGACTTACACACCGGAAATTAGCCACATTGCCTCCAAGACTTTTGTAGTCTGGATAGGGTGGATACGTATATTTTGCCTACCCTACAATGCGATCATTGGTGCCCGCCAACTGGCGTAAGATTTCTAGCTGGCCGGTATGGTATGTTTCGTGCCAATGCAAGCCGTTGATGCGCTCTCCCACTGTTATGTTGTGTTCTTCACTGTAAATGGCAGCCAACGCTGCCGGGTCAATTTTAACCAGGGCCGTTTCGATTTTGCTTTGCGAGGTTTGCACCGCTTCAAGGAGACGTTGGCTGTCAACGGCCGTTTCCGCCCCCACCACCGGATCAGAACCACGCACATACCGGGACACCTCGTCCTCGCTAAACTGGGGTTCTTCACCCAGCAAAACCAGCACCTTGTCCCGATTGGTCACGATATGCCCCAAAATCCAGTTGAAACAGTTGCCCCGAAACGGCAGCTGCAAGAGCATCTGCTCATGGCTTAGGCCTTCGGCCTGCTTGTTGATGAGCCAGGTGGTTGTTTGAAAAGATTGAATCAATTTTTGTGCTGTTGGCATGACTGCCTCCTCTTACAAGTAGGTCAATTTTTAAAAATTGACCAACGGACCTCTACCCAAACGACGAACAGTCGGCCATAAAATCGACACATCTCAAAATTCTCTTTTGCCTCTGTGGCTCAAACTACACTTCACCCTCAAACATGAAGATGGCTTCACCTGCCGAGCCTTTCAGGGTGGCGTTGCGCACCTCACCGGTTTCATCAGGCATTTCGCTGGCAAAGGAGATGCCCGCCTGGCGCACACGCTCAATGCGCTCCGGCATGTCCGGGGCAAAGTAGGTGAGCGCCGGGCCATTTTTGCCAAATTCAGTGGTTTCATGAAAGCCCAGGACGATACGGCCGTCATTAAAAATGCCCCACGGATACGGTTCATTGCTGGTGTGCGTCGGTTCAAAGCCAAACTGCTGCCAGAAAGCGGCCGTTTCGCCAAAATCGTTCACCGCCACTGCCAGCTCGCCAAACTTGCCGCAGTGGCACAGCGGAAAGCCGGTAGGGTGCGGCATTTCGGCCGCTTCATGGTTGATCAGGCCTACCATTAGCCCATTGTTGTCGCCAAAGATGGCAGTGTGGAGACGGCCGTTTTGCTGCTGCTTGCTCATAAACGACACGCCGGCCGCTTCAATCTGTGCTACCTTCTCGGGCACATTCGTAGAAAAATAGTTCAGTCCCGTGTAAATATTTCCGTCCTGGTTGAGCAAGATGAGGTTACGGCCGTCAGAAAACTGCGCCCACGGCCACGGCTCCTGATTGGTTGCAATCTGTGAAAATCCTAACGCCTCGTAAAACGTGACCGCTTCGGCTAAATCCGGCACCCCAATTGAAATTTGTACCACGTCACCTAATTTCATAATCTGCTCCTTCTGTTTTCGAGATGAAAAACCTGGCCTTTTTCTGGTTACTTCACAGGCCCAATGGTAGACCATTTGTTCTAAATAATCAACCTATGCACCTGTCCTTTTGTCCAGGTCCCTTTCCTTGACGATTGATCAATGACACGGCCGTTTCCCCATGAGATAATCAGGCACAATATTGAACAGGAGCAAAATATGACCCAATCCACCTTTCAAGTACAGCAAATTGATCACGTCGAGCTGCTTGTGCCTGACCAGTATGAAGCAGCCAAATGGTACGCTGACGTGCTTGGCCTGCACATCATCCCCGAATTTGAGTTTTGGGCCAGCGACGGCCCGCTGATGCTCACCACCGCTGGCCACGGCACCAAATTAGCCTTGTTCCAGGGCGAACCCAAAGGCAGCCGCTCCACTGCCGGACATCACCGCGTGGCTTTTGGTGTGGATGGCCCCGGCTTTCTGCAATTTCTTTCCCGGCTAGACGACGTTGTCGTGTACAATCAGCAAAACGAGCGGCTGATCCGGCAGCATGTGGTTGATCACGATCTCGCCTGGTCCATCTACTTTTGCGATCCCTACGGCCATCTCTACGAAATCACCACCTACGACTACGATTTTGTTCAGCAAAATCTCTAACCTAAAAAACTGGAATTTAACCGCGAAGAGCACAGAGAAAAAGTGAAACTTCAGCATTCTCCGCGCCCTCCGCGGTAAAAAACAAGACCCTAGAGTCGAATCACACAACTGGAGGCAAGATGCGTTACAAATTATTAGGCAAAAGCGGTTTACGCGTGTCGGAGCTGGCACTGGGCACGATGACCTTCGGCGGAGATTGGGGTTGGGGCGCGCCCAAAGAAGTAAGCCAGCAAATTTTTGATACGTTTGCCAACGCCGGCGGCAACTTTGTGGATACGGCCAACAATTACACCAATGGCACCAGCGAAAAGTTCGTCGGCGAGTTTATCCACAGTGACCGGCATCATTTTGTGCTGGCGACTAAATATACCTTGTCGGAACGGCCGTCTGACCCCAACTTCGGCGGCAACCAGCGCAAAAACCTGATGCGCTCGGTGGAAGGCAGCCTCAAGCGGCTTAATACGGAGTTTATTGACCTGCTCTGGCTGCACGCCTGGGACGGCCTGACGCCGGTGGAAGAAGTGCTGCGCGGTCTGGACGACCTGGTACGCAGCGGCAAAGTCAACTACATCGGCATTTCTGATTCGCCCGCCTGGATTGTCTCGCAGTCTAACGCGATTGCTGAGCTGCGCGGCTGGTCCAGCTTTGTGGCCCTGCAGCTGCCCTACAGCCTGGCCGGGCGCGATCCGGAGCGGGATTTGCTGCCGATGGCCCAAGCCCACCAGATGAGCGTGACGGCCTGGGGCATTTTGGGCGGCGGCGCACTCACGGGCAAATACAACAAAGAGAATGACGAACCCAAACGGTATGATGATGCCGGTGAGAAGCAAAAGCGTCTGGCGGAGTTAGTGATGGAGGTGGCGCAGAAGAACGGCCGTTCCCCGGCCCAGGTTGCTATCAATTGGGTGCGCCAGCAGCAGGCCAAAAGTTCTATCATTCCTATCATTGGTGCCCGCACCGTGCCACAAATCAACGACAACCTCGCCTGCCTGGAGTGGGAACTATCGGCTGAAGAACTGTACCTGCTCACCGAGGCCAGCCCCATCGCGCTTGGTTTTCCCCATGAGTTCCTCGCCCGCGATGAGGTGCGGAATCTCATTTTTGGTGATACCTTTAACCAGATCGATAATCATCGGCACTAATATCAATCCTCCCGCAAGCTTCGTCTAAAACGGCCTTCACCACTTAAGCCTGCGGGTGGTTTTCGGAGGAAAGCATGAATTCTGACCCACTTACCCAGGAACAAATCCGCAATTTTGTTTTGCCGGCACACGGCAATTTAGAAGTCGTCAAACAGCTGTTGGCTGAAGAGCCGCGCCTGCTCAACGAAAAGTACGAGGAGTTTGACGAAACCGCCCTGGAAGCTGCCTCTCATGTGGGCAACCGGCCCATCGCCGAGTTTTTGCTGGAACAGGGCGCACCGATGAACATCTACACCGCGGCCATGTTTGGCTTAAAGGATGAAGTTGCTGCTTTTTTAGATGCGTCCCCGGAACTGATAAACGGCAACGGCGTTCATGGCATCTCTTTGTTGTACCATGCCGCTCTCAGTGGCAATGTTGACCTGGTGGAGATGCTGGCCGAGCGTGGCAATACGCAAAGTCCAGACCAACCTTTATTGGCGGCGGCGAGTTACGGCCGTATCGAAATGGCCAAATGGCTCCTGGCGCGCGGTGCCGACAAAACCACCACCAATTTCCAAAACAAAACCGCCCTGGATATCGCCGAACTGCGTGAGGACGAAAAGCTGATTGCCCTTCTTTCATGAAAACATGCAATTGCTCAATACTATGGGCCGCCTGCCGGTGATCTTCAGTTGGTCCTTTTGTAGCCGCAGATTCTTTCTACGCCGGTTCTTCGCGGAAAGAATTTATGGTTATTTCAGGGATGTTCTGTTAGGCATTTGGGCCAGCGGGTGAAGTTGAGAGCATGACGCACATCAATGGCGTGTTCCCGTTCGTGCAGCGGCCAGATAGTGAGCCAGCGGTATAGGCTGATGTGTGAGCCCCACGGCGTGTCAAATTCTTCAGCCAGCTGTTCCTCTGAAATTTCATCCAAACCGGACAACAGCGTCTCATAAGACGCTTCATACGACTGCCAGATTGTGTCCCAGGCCAGGTCGGCTCTTTTGCCTGCCTGTGCCAGGTTCCAGGCTTCAAAATCGGGAATCGGCTTTAGCCGGGGCGTTTCACCTTCCAGCGCCTGCGCCAGACCGGCAACCCCCACTTCGGCCCAGGCCGTCAGGTGTCCTACCAAATCTTTCATGGTCCAAACACCGCACACTGGCCGACTCTCCCACTCAGATTCCGGCAGCAGCGGCAGCAGAGACACAAACTCTTTGCGGCACGTTTTGAGCAAGGCACGCAGTAAATATTTTGGGCCGTCGCTGCGCTTCGCTTCACGCGGCAGATCCTCGCGCCAGGCGCGAATATGCCCGGCATGTTCGGCATCATGCTGGTAGCGCCATTTGGCCCAGACGCGCATGTGGGTGCGCCAGCCCCAGGGCAGCCGGATCTGGCTTTGCAGCTCCAGGTCGCTCAGACGCTTCAGCAACTGTAAAAAGCCGCTGCGCTCTTTTTGCAGCATGGCGATCGCCTGCTCCAGCGGCATCTCTTTTTGCTCGGCCAGCAGTTTGGCGTTGAAGGCGTCCATGTCGGCCTCGTCACCAATTTCCACGATTTCCTGGATACGGCCGTCCACCACCTGCTGCATTCGATTGGCATGAAACCCATCCCAAAAGGCAATGTGGGCCAATAAATCTTTGATCGTCCAGCCGGGAACCGGTTCGGCGGAGGTGAGCTGCTCCTCAGAAAGGCCCAACAAAGTGGCAAACAAACCGGCGCGCTCGGCGGCCAATCGGGCCACAAGATGCCGCCGCCATTGGCCCAAAATCTCCTGAATTTGTGCGATATGCTCCTGTTCGTGGGCCAAAATTTGATCTAAAACGGTGGGCACTCGCCAGCCATCGGCAAATTCCTCGTTGAGCTGCGCTTCGCCCAGTTGATGCAGTCGCGCCAATACATTTTCGCGCGACTGGTGCAGGTAGCGCATCAGCGTCACTTCGCTGGGGCCAGACACTTTTTTGCCCAGCCGGGAAGCGTAGCGGCATTCGCTGCTGCCGATGTGGACCAAAATTTCGTGGATATTTCGCTGGTCGTCGTTGGGCTTCCAGTTGCGCATGGCGTTGGAAAGCGGCCTTATTAAACCTAACAATTCCTCACGCTGCACCCGCATTTGCTCTAATTTTTCTTCAAACTGTGTTTGGGTAAACTGATTGTTTTTTGCCATCACTTCGCTCCTAGAACGCAACAATAGTAAGCATAAAGCGAATATGGCTTCTTGGCAATAAAAATTTCACCGCTGATTGCGTCTAATCAATGAACCCCACAAAAGCATATCTACTCTTTGGAGCGTAAAAATGAAATTCTCACGATCTCCCCTTGTTTGGTTAGCCCTGGGCTTTAGTTTGTGGGGAACGTTGGCAGCTTGCAGCGCAGCACCCGCAGCGACGGTCACCCCTCAACCAGCAACGGCCGTTGCCGACATACCGGCTACGCTCACCACGACGCCGGTGCCTACGGATACGGCCGTTCCCCCCACACAAACACCACTCCCCAGCCCGACACCAACCGCCACAGCAACACCCTCACCATCGCCTACACCGGCCGGCCCTTTTGCCGATTACAGTCTGATTTTAGGCACCGGCGGCAACGCCTGGGAATCTGCCTTCATTGATCCGGGAGCCGTGATTTTTCATGAGGGCCAGTTCCACATGTTTTATAACGGCATTTCCGGCTGGCCCGCCCACGTCATGGTCGGTTACGCCACCTCGCCAGACGGCGAAAACTGGACGCGCATGACTGATGAGCCAGTTTTCACCGGCGAAGGCGTGGACTACACCGGGGTTTCTATATTTGTTTCCTCTGCCGCGGTGGCTGATGACGGCACCTGGATGCTCTACTTTTACACCATCGACACCGGTAACTTTTCCGGGCCGGGCAAGATTGGCCGAGCCACGGCTGACTCGCCGTTTGGACCATTTGTCGCCGATCCGGCCCCCGTTTTGCTGCCCGGCCCAGAGGGCAGCTGGGATGAACATGCTGTGCTCCATCCCAGCGTGGTGAAAACGGAAGATGGCTACGCGATGTATTACGACGGCAATCGGGGCGATTCGGCCGAGGCGCGGGACCGGCAAGTTGGCCTGGCTTTTTCCGAAGATGGCGCGAACTGGACCAAGTACGACATTCCCACCACTACAGCAACCATCGTGGCCGAAAGCGATCCCATTTTTAAGCCGGGCCGCTCCGGAGCATGGGACAATGACCGGGTGATGGACGCCAACGTCATGCAGATGCCGGACGGCTGGGTGATGATCTACGAATCATCCCACTTTCTTACCGATCGGCAACGGTGGGATTACGGGTTAGGCATTGCGTTAAGTGAGGATGGCATCAACTGGACCCGGCCAGAGGACAACCAATTTTTATCAACGTTTATGGACACGGGCTGGGCAAATATTTATTTGGTTACGGCCGTCTACCACGAAAACCGCACCTACCTCTATTTTGATGTGCAGGCAAGCGGCACCAGCCCCACCGCTATCTATTATTCCACCTTCGATGGCTCGTTCGCCACGGAATGAGCCACGGCGGGCACAACCCGCCATAGGTTAAAACATTCATCGTCAAAACCTTTGAGCTGGGTTTCAAAAGCGGTTGCCTGCATGGGAGCGTCCGGATTGGTGATGAATTCCTGCACTTCGGGGTCGCGGTAGACAAAATCGGAGATGATCATGTCGTCCCCCTGGGAAAACTTCTCCAGCCGGGCGGCGATGTTGATGTTGGTGCCAAAATAATCCAGACGTTCGTTGAGGGTAACGGCAATGGAATGACCGGCATGAATGGCAGCTTTGAGCTGCAACGGCCGTATCCCATCAGGCGGATTGGCTAAAATTTGCTGCGACCGGGCCATTGCCCGCATCGCCGACACCGGCCGCCGGAAAACGGCCATCACGGCATCGCCAATCGTTTTGACGATGGCTCCCTCTTCAGCGTCGATGGCTTCGTGCAGCACGTCAAAATGGTTGCGCACCAGGCCAAAAGCCGGCGCGTCACCAATCTCCCGGTAGAGGCGGGTGGAATCGCGCAAATCGGTGAACAAAACCGTCAGACTACCCACGGCAAACTGCTCGCCCGGCTGCAGCGTCTCCCGCGTAAACAAGTCACGGAAGCGCTGTAAAGAAATCACTTCTGCGGCCGTAATCGCCTGATCGCTCCAGGCCATTTGCTCCAAAATGAAAAGCTGTTCCTCATCGGTCTGGTTATACAGCTCAATTGCGGCGCTGACTGACAATGCTTTATCTTCGGCGTGCCAACCCTGCGAATCCATACAAATTTCAGCTTGAGTAGCCCCTTGTTCCGCCACCAGAAATTGTTGATTACCAGCAAGCAGCGCCGTTCGCGCCCGGTAACGGCCGAAGTTTAAGCGTGGCGTAACCGTTCGTTTTGCCCCTGGCGGCAGCAAAAGCTGGACCGCCACGTGGGGCGTTTGCTGCGGCCCGGCTACACAAAATTCGGTGCGCTCCACCGGACGAATGGAGGGATTGGGGGCAAAGGTCAGCTCAATAGCGTTCTCGGTGTCGGCTTTAAAATTAATATTGCAGGTGGGGCAGTGAACGTTTGTCGCCATCTCCGACAAATGGTTGTGGACGCGGTCAGAAGCGCCGCGGCACATGGGGCACAGCACTTCCCACTGAAAATCGAGCAGCCCCACGCGCGTGGCCATAAGCGCCAGCTCCAAAACCGACCGTCGCGGCACCCCCCAACGGTCGGCCAGAGCATACGGCCGTAAATGAGCCAGCACCAAATCATCCGCCTGCTTAATTTCTTGCAGCAGGCGCTCCACCAACTTTTCCGAAGCACCCAGGGCCAAAAGTTGATCGGCCATTGTTTTCATGCGCCCTTCGGCACCGGGCACCAGGCGATACGGCCGTTGCAGCAATTCAGGCGGCGCAGCGATGGCCGCCACCTTGTCATACAGCTGCACCGCTTTGTTAAAACGGCGTGGGGCGATTATTCCTAAAACAATTGGCGCGGACAGACGGCCAATGATGTTGCGCGGCTCAACCCAGGTTTCATAAACCAGCGTGGTGCCGCCGCCGGGTTTGGGCGTCATTTGGGCCAGCACGCGCATCGTGCGCAACGGACCGTTATCGTAATGACGCAGCACGCCATACCGGTAAGGAGCCACCCACTCAAACGGTTCTTCCACCCAGGAAATGGGCAAGGGCAACCGGAACTTCAGGCGGCGACGGCCGTTGCCGGCCTCGCCGTCGCGTGGGGGCAGCTCTTGCACGGGAAAAATGCCCGTGTCGCGGTTCAGGCGATTGGTATCGGCAAAAAAGGGCCAAAATGCGTCTGCTTCAGATTGTAGCTGCCATTCCCAGCGATAGGTGAGACGGCCGTCTTGCGGGTGGTTTTGTTCCATAATGTGTTCAGTATATCGTTTTTTGCGCTGCTGCTGCGTGAAGAGTTCAATTAAAACCTTGTGCATAGATGAGTTGTACAGGAGAAAATTTACGGTTTTTGCCTCATCTTAATAAAATCATAAGGGTTCAGGCAGATTGAAGCCATAGCCTAACTGGCATATACTTGAACCCGAATCTGAATAGTTGCCACAGAGTTCACAGAGATTTTTGAGAATGAATCCTGTTTCTCTTTCTTCTCTGTGGCTTTTTCTTGATTATGAGTAAAGCGATTACGGCCGTTCCCAATCCCAATCAGCAGCGCCAGCAAGCAAAGGCCGATCTCGATGAGGCACGGCAGCTGCTGCTAGACGCTGAAGCCCAACTGGCCCAGGAACAGGCGGCGGTTAATGCCTTTCGCATGCAGTGCCGGCTCAAGCTAGGCGATTTGATCGAAGAAACGTTGGCCCTGCGCGCCGAGCGGGAAAGCTGTCTCACCCAGCTCAAGCTGCATCAGCAAGAAGTTGAAGCCAACCTGCCACCAGAAACGGCCGATCCCTTCGCCGAAGAAGATGAAAAATTACACACGGAGACAGGCGATATTGACGAGATTGTCCTGCCCGAACTGGCCACACCCAAACAGGAAAAAGAAGCGGCCAAACGACTTTATCGTGAGCTGGCCCGTCGCTTTCATCCAGATTTGGCCGCCGGCAGCGCGGAGCGCGCCTACATGACGGCCATCATGGCCTCCATCAACATCGCCTACGAGCGGCAAGATGTGTCCGCTTTGCACAATTTGGCGGGGGAACTAGACCCAACGGCCGTTGCCGAGCTGGAGGCGATCGACAATCTGCAAATTCGCAAGCTGCGCGAACAGCTGCTGAAGATTCAACGGCGGCAGCGCAAGGTGCAGCAGCAGTACCGCGCCCTGCGCCACGACAACGTGGCCAAGCTGTGGCGCAAAGCCCAGCGGCTGGAAGCCGAAGGCCGCAGCTGGTGGGAAGCGGTCAAACAGGATTTATTGAACATTATTGAACACACGCGAACAGAGCTTGGTCATTTACAGACCCAGCTTAATCAATTTGAAAGCAACCTCCCGCAGGTTTAATCCAGAACCGGGTCTAAAGTCGGAGCCTGCGGGAGGTTTTAACTTACAAAGGAGCGACAAATGAGCTTTGGCATTACCAAAACCATTCCGGCCAAGCGCGGCCAGGACGAAGTAGACAGTTTGTACGACGGCCGTCTCAAAGAATTTGAATTTCACATGGCGGGCAAACCATCCAAACTAAACGTGGGAGATTACGTTTACACAATTTTTCATGACCAGCTGGTGGGCCGCCTCAAAATCAAGGAGTTGATCGGCGGCGCCACTAATCCCAACTCCGGCCGTCCGCGCACGCTCATCATGGTGGAATGCCCCGGCGAACGGCTGGAAATCCCCATTCCTCGCCAGGGACACCGCGGTACGCGCTATTACGATGGGGCCGATTGGCCCAAAGAATAATCCGCAGATTACACAGATTTCGCAGATTAATTGTTGATTTTTAAACTATTGAGAGGTAGACGATGGCCCAAGTGGAATTAAACGCACCAGCGCCGGATTTTACGCTGGAAGATTATGAAGGAAATGAACTGTCACTGTCCCAATTTAAGGGGAAGCAGCACGTGCTGTTGGTGTTTAACCGGGGCTTTTTCTGACCATTTTGCCAAAAGCATATGGCGCAGTTGCGTCAAGATTATGATGAATTTGTGGCGCGGGATACGGCCGTTCTCGTCGTTGGTCCCGAAGATGCTGAAGAATTTACCGAATACTTTACCGAGCACGACTTGCCCTTCACCGGCCTGCCCGATCCCGAACACAGCGTGTTAAAGCTGTACGGGCAGCAAATCAAGCTTTTTAAATTCGGCCGTATGCCGGCCCAAGTGCTGGTCGACAAATCTGGCATTGCCCGCTTTGTTCACTACGGACACAGCATGAAAGATATTCCTGAGAATGAGGAAATGCTGGAATTGATTGATTCGCTGGACAGTGACTGATTTTCAAGCCGGATAAATTTTGAAAGATGATGTGTGAAACGTGAGGACTTTTCAGTCACGTTTCACACATCACGCCTCACCTTCCCCCAAATTCGCCAAACCCAACCCTCATACATTTTGCCCTGAATAAGCAAAAACAATTGTGGCACTTTGTCTAAATTATTGACTTCCAAAACGTTTTGGATTACACTTTTGAGCATCCAAAACGTTTTGGATAGCTTGAGGCAAATCACCCAAAATTTTGCAAAGCAGTCACCCAATTTTGTGATTTGCAGCCCCTGCACATTAGGAAGAAGGCGCATGGCAGCAACCCTCAAAGATATTGCCACCAAGTTGGGCATCTCCATCACCACCGTTTCCCGTGGGTTGGCGGGTTACGACGACGTGGCTGCTGAAACGCGCCAACGCATCCTGGAAACGGCCGCAGAGCTCGGCTACCAACCCAACCTCATCGCCCGCCGCCTACAAAAACAGCGTACCGATACCCTGGGCTTCATCATGCCCACCTTTGGCCCTCGCTTCTCTGATCCATTTTTTAGCGAATTTATTGCCGGCATCGGCAACGAAGCCGCCGAGCATGAGTACGACTTGCTCGTCTCTACGCACGCTCCGGAAAGTGAAGAAGAGAAACGAGCCTACGCCCGGGCCACGCAGCGCGGCTGGGTCGATGGCCTAATCGTTATTCGCACGCGCGAAAACGACGCCCGCATTCGGCATTTGCACGAGCACAACTTCCCCTTTGTAGTCTTTGGCCGCACCGACGTCCCGTTTGAGTATCCCTTTGTCGATGAAGATGGCGAAGCCGGTATGCGGCTGCTGGTGCAGCATCTGGTCGATTTAGGCCACCAGCGTATTGGCTTCATCATGCCGCCCGCCGGGCTGATGTTTAGCCAATACCGCCTGAACGGGTATCACGAAACGATGGCCGCCAATAATTTGCCGGTGGTGCCAGAATGGATTGTAGAAGGGGACTTAACGCAGCGCAGTGGGGCCGAAACGGTGCAGCAGTTGCTGGCCCAAACGCCACGAGTAACGGCCGTTATCTGCGGCAACGATCTCATGGCGACGGGGGCTATCAATCGCATTCAGCAGGATGGCCTGACGGTGGGTGTAGACATTGCCGTCGCCGGGTTTGACGACATTCCCTCGTCAGCCTACGTCAATCCACCGCTTACCACCATCCACCAGCCCATCTACGACATTGGCCGCCAAACCTGCGCCATGTTGATTGATATTGTGAACGGCCGTACCCCGCAAAACCAACACGTCTTACTCACGCCCACCTTAATTGTCCGGGCATCTAGCGGCTCTTCAATTTTGTAAGCAGCGCCGCACCTATTTGCATAAGGAGGTGACTTATTCTCAAACCCACCTTTACCAAAGCAGGCAACAAACAAACTGCAAACAATTCCGATATTAACCAATGGCCAACTGCTCCCCGCAGTTCCCAGCGCCAAAAATACACATCATAAGGAGAAGGACATGAGAAAAATTCGATATTTATTAGCAGCTTTCATTGTGGTGGCTCTCACCATTACGGCCTGCACGCCGCAAACGGTTGAAGTCACCCGCGTGGTAACCGAGACAGAGACCGTCACCGAACAGGTGGAAGTCACCCGCATGGTGGAAGGCGAATCCATCACCGAAACCATCGAAGTAACCCGTGTGGTTGAGGTGGAAGTACCGTCCGAACCAATGGAACAAACCGTGGTTGAATTCTGGACCACCGACAACGAAGAAGAACGTATTGCCGCCTACGAGGCCGTTGCCGCTCGCTACATGGATGAACATCCCGAAGTGGAAATTCGCATTGTGCCCATTGAAGAAGCGGGCGTCACCCAACGTATTGCCACGGCCCAGGCTGCCAACCGGCTGCCGGATATCGTGCGCATGGGTGTGGAGCGTGTGGCTTCCTTTGCCGCCGATGGCCTGCTGGATGAAGAAGCCGCCATGGCTACCATCGCCGCCATTGGCGAAGACGACTTCCGCTCCGGCCCGCTGGCGATGGTCACCAATCCCACCACGGGCAACTACGCCGCCATTCCCTACGATGGCTGGATTCAGGCCATCTGGTACCGTGAAGATGTCTTTGAAGCGGCCGGACTGAATGCGCCCATCACCTGGGAAGACATCGAGGCCGCCTGCAACGCCCTGCCCGGCACCGGCAATTTGCTTTACGGCATTACGCTCGGTACCGATCCCGGCCAAAATTATGGCCACCAAATCTTTGAGCAAGTCGCCATCTCCAACAACGCCTGGCCGTTTGATGAGGAAGGCAACGTGACGATGAACACTGAAGAGATGATCGAAGCGCTTGAGTTCTACACCAGCCTGCAAGATTGTGCTGCACCCGGCCCGCAATATTGGCGTGGTGCCCGCGAAGGCTACCAGTTGGACCAAACCGGCATGATGTTCTACAGCACTTACATCATGGATGACCTGGTGGACGGCTCTGGCCTAGAAAGCGGCGGCAACGTGGACATTGTCGTGGAAGACCTGCCTGGCAACACCGGCTTTGCGCCTGAAATGGTCGGCCCCAATGGTTCTGCTTCCTACGGGCAGTTGGTGACGTTGGGCATTATGCAGGGTGCCGACCCCGTGGCCCAGGACGTTGTGGCTTACTTCCTCACAGAAGGGTACCAGGACATTCTGGCGCTGGCTCCGTTTGGCAAGGTGCCGGTGCTGCTGAGCGCCATGGACGGCTGGCGCAGCAGCAGTGACTACTTCCAGTTCTACGATCCGGAGACGCTGGACCAGATCGCCAACGGCTACGACTCCATGCAGCGCTGGCTGTTCCGCCCTGACTATGACGCCAACCAGCAAGCGGTGATTGGTGACATTGAAGGTCGGTTGCTTATTCCCACGGTGATCAGCCAAATTGCTCTGGAAGGGACGATGACGCCGGAAACGGCCGCACAGTTCCTGCAAGAACAAGTTGAACAGATGTATGCAGACCGCGTCGGCGAGTAATATGGATTAGAAGTTTGAATAGAGGTGCAGTCTCCGGGCTGCATCTCTATTCAACATATGAGGAGAAAGCATCCTCAGATGCGTCGTTCCGGCCCGTTCGTATTTGAGAATGCTCACTCCTCAAAAATGAGAAGTGAGGGTGTGATGGCTGCAATAACGGAGAAAGGAAGAGGCAGTGCCGGTCGCCGCCGAAGCTGGCATGCCCAGGAGGCGCGTCTGGCCTGGACGTTGATCTCCCCCACCGCCCTGATTGTGTTTGGCCTGGTCCTGTTTCCCGCGTTTTTTTCCATCTGGATTAGCTTTCGCGATGTGAGCCTGGGCAATTTGAATGATGTGTTTAATGCGCCGTTTGTGGGCTGGGACAATTACCGGGCGGTGTTCAACGATTTCGCCTTTAAGTGGCAGGGGTGGCAAAGTTGGGGAGCGGCCGTTACCAGCGTGGTCTACAGCTTTTCGGCAACCATTCTGACGCTGTTAGTTGGGTTAGCGGCGTCGCTTTTATTGAATCGGCCGTTTCGCGGGCGCGGGCTTACGCGGGCGGTGTTTTTGTTCCCCTACGTGGCCCCAATTGTGAGCGTGGTGTTTGTCTGGCGCTGGCTGCTGGATCCACGGCCGTCTGGCGTCTTAAACGATATCCTCATGAGCCTGGGCATCATTGATTTACCCGAGGCGTACCTCTCCACCCGGGGGCTGGCTCTCATCATCGTCATCATTTTCGAGGCGTGGCGCTACTTCCCCTTTGCCATGCTCATGATTCTGGCCCGTTTGCAGGCGGTGGACGGCACGCTGTACGAAGCGGCCACAGTCGATGGCGCATCGACCTGGCAGCAGTTCTGGTTTGTTACGCTGCCAGAGCTGCGCTACGTGATGGGTGCCATCTTTTTGCTGCGACTCATGTGGACTTTTAACAAGTTTGACGACATCTACCTACTAACCGGCGGCGGTTTTGGCACCAACGTGCTGCCGGTACTCACCTACCAGTTTAGCTTTAACCAGTTCAACTTTGGTCGCGGGGCGGCCACGGCGATGATCCTGCTGGCGATTTTGGTGACGTTCATGGCGTTTTATGTGGGCTTTGTGATGCGCCGGATTGATGAGGAATAGGGGGAAATAATGACTGCACAAGCACAAACTGAAAAAGCCAGTTTTCTTACTCAGATGAGCCGCCGCTTCAGCCTGCAAGGCTTTATTTTTGCCATCGTGCTCACCTTTTTCCTGACCAGCATTTTGTTCCCGTTTTACTGGATGGTTTCTTCATCGTTTAAGACACGGGCAGAAATTGGCGGGCGTGAGCCGGTGTACGTGCCGGAGGATTTGCGGCTGGAAGCATATTTGGAGCTGTTTGAGCCAAGCAATCCCAGTTACCAGGATTTTGCCACCAACATTCGCAATACGGTGCTGGTGGCGGTGCCAACGGCCGTTATCGCCGTCATTCTGGCTGTGTTGGGGTCTTACGCCATTGCCCGGCTGCGCTTTCGCGGCAAAAACTTCATGGTGAACGCCATTTTGGTGGTATACCTTTTCCCCGGCATCCTGCTCATCATCCCGCTGTTTGCCATGCTGGCCCGCATTGGCGATGCCATTGGGTTTAACGTGCAGGACAATTTGGGCGTGCTGGTGTTTACCTACCTGGCCCAAACGCTGCCGGTGGCCCTGTACATGCTTACCAACTATTTCCGCACCATCCCCACGGAAATTGAACAGGCAGGGTTGATCGATGGGTGCAGCCGGTTGGAAGTCATCTGGCGCATCACGCTGCCGCTGGCCATTCCGGCGCTGGTGTCCGTGGCCATTTACACGCTGATGATCGCCTGGAATGAATTTCTGTACGCCTTTGTCTTTTTGAACAACAACGATTTGTTCACCATGCCGATCAAAATTAACACGATCTGGAACGATCCATCCCCCCGTCCCAACGTGGTGATGGCCGCCTCAACGATCATGACGCTGCCCATCATGGTGCTGTTCCTGGCACTGGAACGGTATTTGTCAGAAGGACTGTCGGCGGGCGGTGTAAAAGGTTAGGCCCTGCAGGAGAAACAGGGTATGCTAAAATCGCCTGCGCATGAGAGGGAAAATACGAGCATAAAAATAAGAATAAACGCACGCAAAGGCGCAAAGAATTTAAAAAACCGCTGTTTTTGCGCCTTTGCGTGAAATTCAAGTGGCTTGTTCGTCAATGTGTCTCGCGTGCGCAAAATTCACTCAACCAAGCAGAGGCAGTTTTCAGCATGACATCATCTATTTTAGATCATCTGATTTTTTTGTATGGCGACGCTGCCGGGCAGCAAACCTATGAAAAAGTTCAGCAGTTACTGGCCGCGTACCAGCCACGTTTGCCGGAGCCGGACACGGCCGTTTTCTCCGAGCGCGATACCGTTTTAATCACCTATGGGGACCAGGTGCAGTCTCCCGGCGAAGCGCCGCTGCAAACGTTAGCCAAATTTTGTGATGAGTGGGTGAACGGCCGTATCCAAACCATCCACCTGCTGCCCTTCTACCCCTACTCCAGCGACGATGGCTTTTCGGTGATCGATTACAAAGCCGTTGATCCGGCATTAGGCAGTTGGGACGATGTGGCCGCCGTTGGCAAAAATTTCCAGCTCATGTTTGACGCCGTCATCAACCATATCTCTGCCGAGAGCAAATGGTTTCAGGGTTATTTGGCTGGTGATCCGGCCTATGAAGATTTTTTTGTGGCGGTGGACCCATCTGTGGATCTTTCGGCCGTTTTCCGCCCCCGCGCCCTCCCATTGCTAACCTCATTCGAGACAAAAATAGGCACCCGCCACCTGTGGACCACCTTCAGCGCTGATCAGATCGATTTGAACTATGCCAATCCGGCCGTGCTGCTGGCCGTGCTGGACACGCTGCTGTTTTACGTGGCCAAAGGGGCCACCTACATTCGCCTGGACGCCATCGGCTTCATGTGGAAGGAACCGGGCACCCGCTGCCTGAACCTGCCACAAACCCACCGCATCATTCAGCTCATGCGCGCCGTGCTGGACAAAGTGGCCCCGCAGGTGGCGCTGATCACCGAGACGAATATTCCGCATCAAGAAAATATTGCTTATTTTGGCAACGGCCGTAACGAAGCCCAAATGGTGTACAACTTCTCCCTGCCGCCGCTGATTTTGCACACCTTCCACACGGGGAATGCACGCCAGCTTTCCCGGTGGGCTGCTTCGCTGGAGCTGCCTTCGGATCGCGTCACCTTCTTCAACTTCTGCGCCTCGCACGACGGCATCGGCCTGACCCCGGCGCGCGGCATCCTCAGCGATGCTGAAATTGAGGCGATGGCCGAGCGGGTGCAGGCACTGGGTGGCTTTGTCTCTTACAAAGCCAACGGCGACGGCAGCCAGAGCGCCTACGAACTGAACATCAGCTATCTCAACGCCCTGGCCGTGCCCGCAGCGGACGAATCGGATGACCTGATTGCCCGCCGCTTTTTGGCTGCGCAGGCGATCATGCTGGCGCTGCGCGGCGTGCCGGGGATTTACTTTCACAGTCTATTTGGCTCGCAAAACTGGCGCGAAGGCGTGCAGCAAACGGGACGCAATCGCAGCATCAACCGGCAAAAGCTGCAACGTGAACAACTGGAACAAGAACTCAAAAGCGGTCTGCGCCAGAAGGTTTTTTCGGGCTATTGTGAACTGCTCAAGCTGCGTACGGCCGAAAAAGCGTTCCATCCCATCGGCGACCAGACCATCCTCAAGCTGCATCCGGCCGTTTTTGCTATTTTGCGCGGCCATCAGCGGGAGCAGCTGCTCTGTTTACATAACGTTTCCGCCGACACGGTTTCCGTTAAGCTGCCTTTAGCCGGGGTTGAATTATTGACGGATACGGCCGTTGCCCACCACATCACTCTGGCCCCCTACCAAATTGCCTGGATAAAACCATCATGAACATTGGCGTTATTTCCACCCGGCTGGCGGGCACCGACGGCGTCTCGCTGGAATCGGCCAAGCTGGTCACCATCGCCAAACAGTTTGGTCACAACGTTTTCTACTGCGCGGGCGAACTGGACCCCGACTTAAAAAGGCAAGGTCTGGAAGATTCCCGGCTTCATTTTGAAGATGAGGTAGCCAAAGAGTTACACGATCGCGCGTTTGTGGCCAAGGAAACGGCCGTAACCCTCCTGCCAGACATCGAAAAACGAGCGGCGGAACTGAAACGGCCGCTCCACCAATTCCTCACCCAGTACCAGATCGACACTGTCATCATCCAAAACGCCTTTGCCATTCCCATGCAGCTTCCCCTGGCCCAGGCCCTTGCTGAACTGATGGCCGAGCTGAAACTGCCCGGCCTGGCCCACAATCATGACTTTTACTGGGAACGGCCGCGCTTTTTAAACAGCCACATCACCCAATTTCTGGACCAATTTTTCCCGCCCAATCTGCCGGACCTGAACCATGCCGTCATCAACTCACTGGCCCAAACTGCCCTTAAGCAGCGGCGCAGGCTTAACAGCTTCATCATCCCCAACGTCTTCGACTTCCACACGCCGCCGCCCGGCATCGACGACTTTAACGCTGATTTTCGCCAGGCAATTGGCCTTTCGGACGAGGATTGGCTCATTTTACAGCCAACGCGCGTCATTCCGCGCAAGGGCATCGAGCTGGCCATTGAACTGCTGCACCGACTGAACGATTCCCGCACCAAACTTATCATTACCCACAAAGCAGGCGACGAGGGCACCGCTTATCTACACGAATTAGAAACGCTGGCCCAGGCCAAAAATGTCGATCTGCGCTACGTGGCAGACCAAGTAGATGATCAGCGACGGGCTGGAGCCGGTCAAAAAACCTACTCGCTGTGGGACGCGTATCCCCACGCCGATTTAGTAACCTATCCCAGCTTCATTGAGGGGTTTGGCAACGCCCTCATCGAGACGGTTTACTTCAGGCTGCCCGCGGTGGTGAACCGCTATCCGGTTTACGCGGCAGACATCGGCCCGTTGGGTTTTCAATTTGCCGAAATTGATGGGGAAATTACGTCAGGAACAGTAGAGATGGTGCGTGGCTGGTTGGAAGATCCGGAAACGGCCGTTCCCACCACCACCCACAATTACGAACTGGGCAAAAAACATTTCTCCTATCAAACGTTAAAAACGCTGTTGGCTCCTATGTGGCAGCGGTAAACTTTAGGCGAAGCATGTAGTTGCCAGTTTCTTCATGCATTGTTTTGTTCACGAACGCGAAGCCATACTTCTCGTAGAAACGACGCCCGATCAAATTCTTCTCAAAAACCTCAACTTCAAGATTCCCATGCAGCTCTTTGGCTTTATCCATCAACGCCCTGCCCGCACCAAGGCCATGAAACTGCGGCTGGACAAAGATCGCCCCAACCTCATTGCCCAGCAGCGAAATGAAGCCAATCACTGCCCCAACCTGCTCAATCACCCAGGTCTCGGCCTGGGGTAAATAAACAGTTGGGATGTTCTCGCGTTCCTTCGCCAAAAATTGTGGCGTCAAAAAAGGATGGGCAACTTTGGACGCATTCTCCCAGGCGGATAACACGGCGTCCAAATCACTATCTTCGTATTTTCGAATAAGGCGCAAGATAGCCGCTCCCTCAATTCCTAGCGATCGGGCGTGACGGAGCGCACATTGTTGAAAGTGTTAACCTCCAGAATCCAGCGGCTACCTTCCTCAAACTGGGTGTATTCGGCAAAATCGTCGGGACGATAGGTGTAAGAGTCGCCGTCGGCATTAAAATACACCTCGTAGCTTTCCGTGCTCTCGCCCAAACGCTGGTCTTGTGCCAAAGCTGGTTCCGGCCACTCGGGCGCAAAATCATCCCCGGTCAACGAAACCAGGTCAAATTCCCGCCATTCCAGCGCGGTGTAGGTGCATAAATCGTCGTAGATTTGGTATTCGCAATCCTGCACCACTTCGCCCACGCCGGTGCCCGTGTCTACCGTGTATGGCGTGCCGCATACCTCGACCGAATTCGGGGCCGGATCAGGCTGGGTGCGGCGGACTTCTTGCTGGCAAGACACAATCTCGGCATCGTCCGGGACCACATCCCGCCAATCCTGATCCTCCACCAGCGTCAACGCCTCGATTTGCACGGCATATTCCCAGGAAACACCCTGCACTTCGCCCACCACCTCTTCAGTACGACTAGACAGAATAATCACGGCAATGCAAGCAATGACCACCAGCCCTAAAATGCCAAACAGCACGTAGCGGGTTGTTTTGGACATGCCAGCCGCCCGTTTTGCTTTTGGTTTTGGGGCAGCAGATTTGGCACGTTCCGGTTTGGGCAGTGCAGCGCCGCAGTGGGTGCAGTGTAAGGCCGTCCCCGGATTCAGGGAACCGCAGTGGGTGCAGGCAACGTCCGGCACGGCTTTGTCCCGATGGGCGCCCAACACGTTGCCAGATTCACGCGCTTTGGCTTCGGTGAGGTCGGCCAGGCATTGGCTGCATTGTTCGGCCGTTATCGGGTTGCGCGTACCGCAAAAGGGACAATGTACATCGGCTCCAGCTTTGGCCCGGGCAATCACGTTTTCATCTTCGATGAATGTTTCCTGCGCTACCTGTTCAAATTGAACGTCTTCCGGCTGAGCCGCACTGCAACTGCGGCAAATTTTGTCCGTTCCTTTGTTGCGGGTGCCACAGGCAGGGCATTCCCATTCCAAATGCACATAGCCAACTGTTTTCTTGGTCATTACACGCTCCGTCAATCGCGTTTTGTGGTCAGAGATTTTGGCCCGATTGTAACGCAGCCAACAACAGCATTCAACGAAAAAGAACTCATCGAGGCACAAACCACGCCAGCAGTCGCAAATACGAAACAGGCGCCAGACGCACAAGCAGGGCGATCAGCCGGGCATCTGAGCCAACCAGCACGCGCGGCTGGCGGCGTTCGACGCCGCGAACAATCGTTTCTCCAGCAATTTCTGGCGACAGCCGGAGCAGCTTGTTGGCGGCGGCACGCCCTTCCGCTATTTGCTCGGCTGTTGCCCCGGCCGGTGGCCGGGCATTGTCGGCAATGGCCGTGGCCACACCGCCAGGGTGAACCACCGTAACCCCCACAGACGAGCCGGCCAGTTCAAACTCATGCCGCAGCGCCTCGGAAAAGCCGCGCACGGCAAACTTGCTCGCCGCATAGGGCACTTCACCAGGAGGGCCGATGAGCCCATACACGCTGGAGAGGTTCACAAGCCGGGCGTCATCACTGGCTTGCAGGAGCGGCAAGAAGGCGCGGGTTATGCGCACCACGCCCCAGAAATTGATCTCAAACAGCCACTCGAAGTCTGCGGCGCTCACCTGCTCAAACGTGCCGCCCAAGGCGACGCCCGCATTGTTAAAAAGCAGGACCACGCCGGGATGGCTGGCTCGCACCACCTCTGGGAAATGGGCTACTGCCTCGGCATCGGCTACATCCAAACGGTGGCAGCTCACGCGAAGGTCTGGCGCGGCAATGAGTTCGGCCGTTTCCGCCAAGCCCGTTTCATTCACATCAGCCAGGGCCAAATGGCAGTGCCGTCGGGCCAGAGCAATAGCTATCCCGCGCCCGATGCCGCTGGCTGCTCCAGTTATTACGGCCGTTCGCCCCTCTAATTGCATCGCCTTACTCATCTACACACCTTTCTGCCAGAAAAAATTTGTGCTATTTGTCCATGCGCTAAATTCGCGATTTGCTTTTACTCAAGCAGCCATCTCTTTCTTGGCCACGATTTTATCCACTTTGATACGCACCAGCAGCTCGCCGGGCACGGCGTTGCGCTCGCCAAATTCCTCAGCCCGATCTTCGCCCATGTAGCGCCCGCCAATGCGGGTGGCCCACTTTTTGCTTTCGGCCAGGTCATCGTCGGTAATTTCCACGGTGCCTTCCACCAACACAAACGCGTAGGGTGGTGTTTCTTCATCGACAGTGAGGGCGACACGGCCGTCTCGCTGCAAATTCTTCCCCTTTACCGACTCATGCCAGGTATTGAAGAGCAAATCTTCCCCGTCCAGCACAAACCAGACGGGCGCCACGTGGGGACGGCCGTCTGCTCGCACCGTCGCCAATTTTCCCGTGCGCGTCCCCGCTGCCAGAAACTCATACACTTCCGCTTTGGTCATTTCTTTCATCGTTTGCCTCCAACAATAATCTTTTCGTCCTTCATCTGGTAAAATAGGTTTTCACCTTACGAGTTATTATCTCACTTGTAGCGATGTGGCAAGTAGATAGAGTGGAAACGGCCGCTCTCAGTTCAGTCTAATCATATTGCCCCATAAATGTGAGAGAATAGAGAAGAGATGCATATTAGATACCAAGGACGGAAAAAATGAGTCGAGATAACTGGGACATCCCAGAAGTATTCCGCCGAGCGATGGAAGAGGCCGGCTGGGAAGGAAAAAAAGGCGAAGGCGGCAATGAAGGCGGCGGTCAACGCCCCCCCATCCCCAATCGCCCGCAGCGACCGCGCGGCAGCAACCGCAACTTGTGGATTATTGGTATCCTTTTTTTGCTGTTCATCAGCATCAACGGGATTGTGGGCGTATACACCAACTGGCTGTGGTTTAGCGAGCTGAATTACCAAAACGTCTGGTTAACCAGTTGGAGCTACCGAATTTTCAGCTTTGTCGCTTTTTTTGTCATCGCCTTGCTTGTTTTGTGGGGCAACTGGCAGTTGGCCCGGCGGCGGGCTATTAAAGCTACTCCTGAGTTTTATCCCCGCTTTTTACAAATTAGAGGGGTGGGCTGGATTTTAACGGCCGTTTCCCTCTTTTTAGCCTTTGGTTTTGCCAGCTCCATTGCCGCGCGCTGGAATGAGTTTTTGCTTTTCCTCAATCGCGTGCCCTATGGCACGGCCGATCCGCTTTTTGGCCGTGACATCAGCTTTTACCTGTTTGAACTGCCCATTTATGAAGGCTTACAGCAATGGACCACCTCACTCTTGCTGCTGACGCTGATTGGCACGCTGGCTATTTATGCGGTAAACAATGTTGTTGAAATTCAGCGCGGGCAGTGGCGGCCACACGAATCCCCTGTTTTGCGGCAGCACGTGGCGCTGCTGGCAGCGCTCATTCTGCTGCTGTGGGCAAGCGGCTACATTTTTGAGGTTTTTAACCTGAACTACTCAGGGCGCGGCGTGGTAACAGGTGCCAGCTACACCGACCTCAATGCCTCGCTGTACGCGCTGTATGGCCAGATGGCCTTTATGGTGCTGGCGGCGCTGATCATGCTGCTGAATATGTTCCGGCTGAGATTACGGCCGTTGCTCGTGGCCGGTGCGCTCTGGCTGGGCGTCACCGTACTGGTTGGCGGCGTGTACCCCGCCCTCTTGCAGCGGTACGAGGTGGAACCCAACGAGCTGGTGCGTGAAGGCCCCTTCATTCAGCACAACATTGACTATACCCGGATGGCTTTTAACCTGGACAAGATCGATGTGCGTGACTTTGGCAGTATCGACCCGCTGAATCAGGGTGATATTGCCGCAAATGAAGATGTATTGGCCAATATTCGGCTGTGGGATTATCGGCCGCTTCAGGCCACCTACACGCAGCTTCAGGCGTTACGGCCGTATTACGTCTTTAACGAAGTGGATATCGACCGTTACCTTATTGATGGCCAGATTCAGCAGGTCATGCTGGCCACCCGTGAACTGGACAAAACCAGGCTGCCCTCACAATCCTGGGTCAACGAAAAGCTGGAATTTACGCACGGTTACGGCATCGTCATGAACCCGGTAGATCGCTTCACTGCCGACGGCCAGCCCGAATTCTTCATCAAAAACCTGCCGCCGGAAAGTGAGCTCGAACTTCAGGTGACCCGGCCAGAAATCTACTATGGCGAACAAACCAACGACGAAGTGTTTGTCGGCAGCGATCGGGACGAATTTAGCTACCCCAGCGGCAATGAAAATGTCTACACCAGCTATACGGGCACAGGCGGCGTCCCGCTGGACACCTATCTCAAGCGGCTGGCCTTTGCCATTCGCCTGGGCGACGCCAACGTCCTGTTGAGCAATGAAATCAACGCCAACACACGCGTCCAGCTCAATCGTGAAATTCAGCGCCGCATTCATGAAATCACCCCGTTCCTAGAACTAGACACCGATCCCTACATCGTTCTCACCGATGAGGGCAACCTGATGTGGATACAAGATGCCTTTACCCTGAGCGACCACTTCCCCTACGCCACGCCCGACAGCGCCACCAGAATCAACTACATCCGCAATGCTGCCAAAATAACAATAGATGCCTACAACGGCACCGTCACCTACTACATTGCCGATGAGCAGGACCCCATCATTCAATCATACAGCAATGCCTTCCCCGGCCTGTTCAAACCCTTGAGCGAACTGCCAGAAAATCTCCAAGCCCATTTGCGCTATCCGGAGGATATGTTCACCTTCCAAATGCAGCAGTATCTCCGCTACCACATGACCGATGTGCGCGTCTTTTACAACCAGGAAGATGTCTGGCAAATTCCCCAGGAAATTTACGAAGGCGGCCAGCAGCCGGTAGAGCCTTATTACGTTGTTATGCGGCTGCCCGGCGAAACAGACAGCGAATACTTGCTCATCCAGCCGCTGAACCCCATTGGCAAAGACAATATGATTGCCTGGATGGCCGTGCGCAATGATCCACAACATTATGGCCAGCTGGTGGTCTATGAGCTGCCCAAACAAGAGCTTGTTTTTGGCCCGCTGCAAATTGAAAGCCGCATCAACCAGGAACCGAACATCTCAGAGCAGTTTTCTTTGTGGGATCAGGGTGGTTCTAACGTAATCCGGGGTAATCTTCTGGTCGTGCCCTTAAACAACAGCTTTTTGTATGTGGAACCGATTTATCTACAAGCAGACACCAGTGCTTTGCCAGAGCTAAAGCGGGTGATTGTGGCCACAGATACGCGCATAACGATGGAGCTGACGCTAGACAGGGCCCTGGAGGCGCTGCTGCTGGCTGAGCCGGGTGAAATTGTGGTGGAGGAGGTGGATGGGGAAACGGCCGTCATCACCGAACCCGACACTGACACCGACACCACCCCCATAGAAATCGCCCCGGTGGATGCCAGCGTCGAGGAGCTTATCAACTCGGCCAACGCCCACTTTGAAGCTGCCCAAACCGCCCAGCAAAACGGCGACTGGGCCACCTACGGCACAGAGCTGGAAGCCCTTGAAACTGACCTGGCTCGGCTACTGGAGCTAACGGGCACGCCATAACAAAACGAGTAAATAGTGAAAAGTAAAAAGTGACGAGTAGCCTCACTTTTTACTTTTTACTTTTCACTTTTCACTGAACTGATGAGTAAAAGAACCATCCTGCTCGACGCTCTCGCCAGTATGCCCAAAGACCTCACCTTCATGCTGCGTCGGGCGGATGAGACGGCCGTTCACCAACGCCGGTCTCCCGATGAATGGTCCATCGCCGACGTGCTGCGCCATTTGCGTACGACGGAGTCACTGTACCTGGCCCGTTTGCAAAGGATTGTGGCCGAGGAACGGCCGTATCTCCCCTACATTCACCCCGAAAGCCGCCCCCAACCAGAACCCACACCCCTATCCGAACTGCTACACACCCTCAGCACAGCCCGCAGCGAAACGCTAACCTACCTGCAATCGCTCAACGCCGGTGCCTGGCAGCGCAACGCGGTGCATGAAACCTTAGGCCCCACCAAGCTGCGCTACATGGTCCAGCTCCTCGTAGACCACGACACCGAGCACCTCAATCAAATTGTGCGGCTTTTAGAAGCCACACGATCAAACATGAAATGATGCGTCGAACGTGAAGTGTTCAAGTGTCATTCCCGCGAATGCGGGAATCCACAAAATCCCCCGCGTAACGTTTGACATTGCCGCCAAAAACGGTAAGCTACCATTTGTGAATTTTTTACCGAGGTATAGTTCATGATGAACAAGTTAGAGCAACTGCTGGCAACACATGATTATCTTATCGCCGATGGCGGCATGGGCACCATGCTAATGGCCGCCGGTTTGGAACAAGGCGATCCCCCTGAAATGTGGAATCTCCTGCATCCTGACCGAATCCGCGCTGTCCATCGCGGCTACATTGAAGCCGGTTCTCAAATCATCCTCACCAACTCCTTCGGCGGCACCTGTTTCCGCCTGAAACTGCACAAGCTGCAAGACCGCGCCTACGAACTCAACAAAGCCGCCGCCGAGCTGGCCCGCGCCGCCGCCGATGCGGCCGATCACCCCGTGGTTGTTGGCGGCTCTATTGGCCCTTCCGGTGAAATTATGGAACCGGTGGGGGCGCTGTGCTACAACGAGGCCGTCGCCGGCTTTGCCGAGCAGGCTGCCGGATTGGCTGCCGGGGGTGTAGACGTGCTGTGGATCGAGACGATGAGCGACATCAGCGAAGTGCGGGCCGCCGTACAGGGCTGTCGTGAAGCCACCGACCTGCCCATTGTGGCCACGATGACCTTCGACACCAACGGCCGTACCATGATGGGTATTACCCCGGTCCAGGCTTTTACCGAGTTGAGCCGCATGAACTTGACCGCCCTCGGCGGCAACTGCGGCAATGGGCCAGAAGAGATCGAAGGCGTCATCCAGGCGATGTACGCTACCAACCAAAGCTATCCCTTTGTGGCCAAATCCAACGCCGGCATCCCGGAATACGTGCATGGCCATCTGCACTACAACGGCACGCCGGAAGTCATGGCCGATTACGCCGTGAAGGTGCGCAACTTTGGCGCGCGCATCATCGGTGCTTGCTGCGGCAGCACCCCGGCCCACATCGCCGCCATGCGCGCAGCATTGGATAATGCCCCCATCGAGCACCAGATTGTGGCAACGGCGGTGGCAGCCACCGCCACTCCCGAACGAAGCCGCACCCGCGAACGTCGCAGACGAGGTTAACCGTTGGGTTCGCGCCAGCGGAAGCAAAGCCGCCGCCGAAGAGAAGATGCTGTGGGGAAACGGCCGTCTTACCCAGTCGTTTTTCCCGGAGCCAGCGGCGGCTGGTACCATCCTCTGCGCAGCGCCGATGTAGTGCGCATTCACGAAGCCGCGCTGGATGTGCTGGAAAAGATCGGCATTGAGGTGCAGCCTTCCGAATGTCGTGACATCTGGCAGGCCGCTGGTGCACGCATAGACCCCGCCCGCAATCGCGTCTTTATTCCTCGCACACTTGTCCACAACGCCCTCAACACAGCCCAAAACGAAGTTTTCCTGGCCGGCCGCGACGCCCGGCACGATATGTGCCTGGGCGGGCAGCGCGTTTACATGGGCACCGGCGGTGCGGCCGTCAAAATTCTGGATTTAGACAGCCAGCGCGTACGGCAAACTACTTTGCAAGATGTGGCCGACGTGGGCCGATTGGTAGATGCGCTGGACAATATTCATTTTTACCTGCGCTGCTGCGTCGCCCGCAACATTCCCGCTGAAGACTTAGACCTAAACACCTATTACGCCGCCCTCAGCAGCACCACCAAACACGTTACCGGCAACTGCTTCACCGTAAAATCATTGCAAAATGTGCTGGAAATGGGTGAAATGATTGCCGGGGGACGGGATGAGTTAAGGGAACGGCCGTTCCTTTCCTTCATCACCAGTTGGACCGTCAGCCCATTGCGCTTTGCTCCAGAAACGGTCGAGGTTCTGACGGAAATCGTGCGCCAGGAAATGCCCGTTTTCCTCTCCAGCGCGCCGCAGGCGGGAGCCACCAGCCCGGCAGCGCTCGCCGGCACCCTGGTGCAAATCCACGCCGAAGAGCTGTCTGGTCTCACTTACTGCCAATTGGTCAAACCCGGCACGCCGGTTGTACTTGGTTACGTGCCCTCCGTTTCCGATTTGCGCACGGGCAATTTTGTGGGCGGTGCGGCCGAATTTGCTTTAATGAATGCGGCCGTGGCTCAGTTAGGTCAGCACTGTAATTTGCCCGTCTACAACTCCTCCGGCCTCAGCGACGCCAAGCTGCCCGACGTGCAAGCTGGCTATGAAAAAGGCATTACGAGTCTGGCCGCAGCCCTGGCCGGAGCCAACTATATTCACCATTCCGCCGGTTTTTTGGAATCGATGCTTACCGTGGCTTACGAGCAGTTTGTCATCGACGACGACATCAACGGCAGCATCATGCGCCTGGTGCGCGGCATCGAGGTCACCGACGAGACGCTCTCGCTGGACGTCATCGAGCAGGTGGTGAACGGCGAAGGCCACTTTTTGGGCACGCAGCAAAGTTTGGAGCTGATGAACACGGAATTTTACTACCCGCATACGGCCGATCGCCAAAGCCGCGACAACTGGCAGGCCAACGGCAGCCTGGATATGCGCGAAGCGGCTCGCCGCAAGGCAAAACAGCTGCTCAAAACCCATCAACCAACTCCGCTATCCCCCACCATCGACATCGCCATTCGCGAAAGGTTCAATATATTGTTACCATCCAATCCAACCTGAGGAGTGAGCATCCTCAGATGCGAACGGTGAAAAGAGGAACACAGAGTCGCACAGAGAAGTTATGAAAACAGCGATCATCTTCTGCGGCGCGCTGGCCCGCGAAATTCTGGACATTGTGCAAAAGCACGGCTGGGATGCCGAGGTGTTTGGCATTTCGGCGATGGATCACATGTACCCGGAGCGCATCGCGCCGGATGTAGAAAAACGCTACCTGGAAATCCGCGAGCGGTTCGACCGCGTGCTGATCGGCTTTGGCGACTGCGGCTCGCAGGGTGCGGTGGATCAGCTTGCCGCCAAATACAACCTGGAACGTATCGACGGCCCGCACTGCTATGAAATGTATGGCGGCACCACTTTTCAGGAATTGATGGATGAGGAGCCGGGCACCTTCTTTTTGACCGACTTTTTGGTGCGTGGCTTTCGCGGCACCATTTTGAAGGGTTTGGGACTGGATCGCTTCCCCCAGCTAAAGGATGAATACTTTCGCAACTACAAGCGCATCGTCTACCTGGCGCAAAATCCGGACCCGGACCTCATCGCCCAGGCTCAGCAAGCCGCCGACTACCTGGAACTCCCCTTGGAAGTCCGCACCACAGGTTATGGTCTGTTGGAGGAGCGGCTCGTAACCATGATGAACGGAGATCAGTCACTATAAACATCCCGTCGATGGCGAACTCTCACAATCGTCACCACTTGAGCAGGGTCGTTAATTTGATAAACAATCCGGTAATCACCAACGCGAACCCGCCAACCTTCTAATTTTCCTTTCAATTTGCGAGTGCCAACTGGACGGGGGTTTTCACGCAGGGCCAAAATTTGCTGATTAAGACGGAGAAAAAGCGGTCGCGGCAATCTTTTTAAATCACGCTCGGCCGACCGCTTGATTTTTAGTGAATACATTGCGTATATTTGCTTCTATGGCTATTCAGAATTCATTTCGGCCAAAAACGAATCGTAATCGCGTTCGGGTTCGTCCTCAGCTGCTTCCAAACTGGCTAAATCTGCCAAATCTTCGAGTTGAGCCAGCAAGGTTTCATATGCTTCGTAATCCACTAAAACGGCCGCAGGACGACCATGCTGTGTGATATAAACGACGTCACCACTATCACGAAGTATCTGAATGATCTTGCTAGTTTGGCGACGCAAATCACTAATTGGCATTATTTTTGTACTCATATTTAGCACCATTTTTTGTATTAAATATAGGGCATTATACGATTTTATGGGAGAAAAGGCTAGATGACCTCATCTTTAGAAGATTATTTGCAAGGCCAAACGGCCGTCTCCGAAACCCACCCCACCTGGCAGTGGCAAAACAATCCGCTGCCCTTACGCCAGCAAACATACGTTTGCCCCATGTTGCCACCGGACGAACTCATCAGCTCAGCACGCGCCGTCCTATTTCGCGGTGATGAGGTGATGGTGATTCATGATCACCTGAACGTACCTTACATCATCCCCGGCGGGCGGCGGGAGCCAGGCGAAACCGTGCTGGAAACGCTACAAAGAGAAATGCGTGAGGAAACAGGCTGGTCAGTAAGGGATACGGCCGTTATCGGTTGCGTCCACTTCCAACACCTGAACCCTAAACCCACCGGCTACCCCTACCCACACCCCCACTTTTTCTGGGCCATCTTTGCTGCCCAGGCCGTTAGCTTGGACGCCGCTGCTATTGAAGAAGATTTCTACGTCACCAGCGCCAGCTTCAAGCCTATTCGTAAAGTGGCTACCTGGAATTTGGGTGATGGGCAAAACGAACTGCTGCAAACGGCCATGTCAATTTTGCGAAGAAGTTGAAGAATATCCCAAGTTACCCGCTGCTTTTCACTTTTAACCTCGCACTTTCCCCTCCCCACTCTCCCCTTGTGAGAATCCCCATTCCGAGGGAAAATAGCCGCCCATGAAAGAAATCCAAAGCTTTGCCCAGACACTGCTCGATAATGTAGAAAAGGTCATCATTGGCAAACGGCCGAATCTAGAGCTGCTCGCCGTCTCTTTACTGTGTGAAGGACACACCCTGCTGGAAGATGTACCCGGCGTGGGCAAGACGATGCTGGCGCGGGCTTTTGCCATTAGTCTGGGCATCCAGTTTAAACGGCTGCAATGCACCCCCGACCTGCTGCCCAACGACGTCACCGGCGTTTCCATTTTCGACCAGCAAAAGCTGGGCTTTACTTTTGTACCCGGCCCCGTTTTCAGCAACATTTTGCTGGCGGACGAGATTAACCGGGCCACGCCGCGCACCCAATCGGCGCTGCTGGAAGCGATGGGCGAGCGGCAGGTGACGGTAGACGGGGTGACGCATCAGTTGGAACGGCCGTTTTTTGTCATGGCCACGCAAAACCCCGTCGAGTACGAAGGCACCTTCCCGCTGCCAGAAGCCCAGCTGGACCGTTTCTTTATGAAGCTGAGCCTGGGCTACCTGGACGAAGCCACCGAAAGCCAGATGCTGCTCAATTTGGGCGGCGCGCATCCCATCGAAAGCTTAACCCAGGTGGTGGATGGCAACGAGCTGCCCCGGCTGGCGCGGCAAGTATGGGACGTACACGTCGATGAAACTGTGCGCGATTACATCATTCGGCTGGTGTTTGCCACCCGGCGGCACAAAGACCTCATTTTGGGGGCCAGCCCGCGCGGCAGCCACGCCCTCTACCGGGGCATTCAAGCGTATGCTGCCCTGCAAGGCCGCGACTACACGCTGCCCGACGACGTGAAAAAGCTGGCCCCGGCCATTCTCTCCCACCGCTGCCTCATCCATCCTGAAAGCGCCCTGCGTGGCCATACCCATCTTGGTATTCTGAAGGAGATTATGGAGGCCACGCCGTTAGACATTGGCGAACTTGAGTAAATGGTTGTGAGTTTGCCTGTATGCAAGTTTGCGAGACCTCACTTTTTACTTTTCACTTATCACTTTTGCTCATCATTCGCCACTCGCAAACTCGCCCACCCTAAAAAATGGGAAATTTTTCCGCTTTAATCCTCATCCTCCTGCTGCTGGCTTTTTACCTGCGGGTTGACTTTATTTTTTACGTGATTTACGTCAGCGTGGGCATTTATGCCTGGGGGCGCTGGCTGCTGCCCCGTACCATCAACAACTTGCACAGCGGCCGTCATTATGACCGGCATGCCTTTTGGGGTGAAGTTGTGCCGGTAAACATCCATTTGACCAACAAGGGACGCCTGCCCGTTCCCTGGATTCAGGTGCAGGAAAGCGTCGCCATCCAGCTGAAGCACGGCGAGCCGCTGCACCAGGTGGTGTCGCTGGGTCGCGGGGAAACGGCCGAATTCACCTACCAAATCATCGCCCGCCGCCGGGGCTACTACCAGCTTGGCCCGCTGCGGCTCACCACCGGCGATCTATTCGGCATTCACCCTGACCTGGTGGCCTTTTTGCCCGCCGATTACCTCACCATTTATCCTCGCCTGACGCCGCTCACTCATCTGGGACTGCCTTCACGCCTCCCGTTTGGCACCATCGCCAGCCACCAGCGGCTGTTTGAGGATCCCGCTCGCCCCATGGGCATCCGCGACTTCCGCTCGGGCGATACGATTCGTCAGATTAACTGGAAGGCCAGTGCTCACACACGCCAGCTGATGGTGAAAACGTTTCAACCAGCCATTTCGTTGGAAACGGCCGTTCTCCTAAATCTCCACACGTCCGACTACCATTTTGGCAACCGGCAAGATGTCACCGAGTGGGCTGTCGAGGTAGCCGCATCGCTGGCAGCCCACCTGGTAAACCAGCGGCAAAGCGTGGGGCTCATCACCAACGGCATCGATCCGCTGGCCAACAATCCGGAAGGCTTCGACGAGGCCACCGGCCGCCTGCTGCGCCCCAGCCACAGCGTCATCAAGGCCCAACCAGAAGCGTTTATTCCGCCGGCCATTCCACCGCGAAACGGCCGTCCCCACCTCATCAAAATTTTGGAGCAGTTAGCCCGCATCGAAGCCGACGAGACGCTGGCCTTTACCCAATGGGCCACGACCGCCTGCCTGCACCTGAACTGGGGTGTCACCATTTTGGCTATTACTGCCAATGGCAGCGAAGCCGTCTGCCAGAGCCTGCACCGGCTGGTGCGCGCCGGCTTCAATCCTATCCTCATCACCATGGAGCCGGATGCCGATTTTGGCCTGGTGCGGGAACGCGCCCGGCGGTTAGGGTTTACAGCGTACAACGTCGCCCGGCCACGCGATCTGGATCGCTGGCGCCGGCCGCAAACGGCAGGAGCGACGGTATGAGTTTGAAAGCTGCGGAAAAGGATACGGCCGTTCCCCCCCAAGAAGCTTTCCTCTCCATCGACGACCCGCGCCTGGCCTTCATCACCAACAAATGGTCCCGCACCATCGTGCAGCCGCTGCTGATCAGCACGCTGTTTGCCGCCCTGCTCTCCACCGTGCTTGTCTTTGCCGAAATTGTGACCGGTATGACGTGGCTGCCATTCAGCGTCTTCCTCTTTTTTGTTTGCCTGGAAGGCTGCTACACCACCCTTTGGCTGCAACAGCCAGAGCGGCGGCTGCTTAACCACACGGCCTACCGTGCCGCCGAACTGCTGCTGCTGGCACTGCTGCTGCGCATTTTTGCCTGGACCCTCACCGGCACCTGGCCCGATCTGGCCGATATCCCGGAAATGCTGCGCCTGCCCCAAACTGTCTTTGTCGATGCACCCTTTATTTTTATTGGCATCCTGAGCCTGCTTGCCTGGGATAGAACAACCCGGTTGAGTGAGACCTTTACCGATCTGTCGATTGACCAGGCCGAGGTGTATTATTACTCACAGCCGCCCAACCAGCGCGCTTCCAGCGACAAGCCGGTACGCACCAATCGGGGCGAGATTGTGCTCTCCTTTTTCCGGCAGTGGATTGGCGGGGCGTTTATCCTGGCTATTTTGACCTCCTTGAGCAATTTTGACGTGGTCGAAATTTATCGCGGCAGCAGCCTGGCGCTGGCCAGGTTGGGGTTGCGGCCTGAGCTGCTTCTTTTTCTGCTGCTCTACTTTTTGGCAGGCTTTGCGCTGCTTAGCCAGGCACAGCTGGCGGCGATGAACGCGCGCTGGCTGATCAACGGCGTGAAGCGCCGCGGCAAGGTTGAGCGCAGCTGGCATCGCTACACAATTTGGCTGTTGGGCGGTATTGCTTTGCTGGCGGCATTTTTGCCCCTTGGTTCTACTTTTGCCATTGGCAATCTTATCCAATCGATTATTTGGGGCATAAGCGCGGCCGCTTCTTTCATTTTGTCATTGCTTTCTACGCTGTTGGCCCTGTTCTTGTCACTTTTTTCTGGCGACCCCACGGCCGAACCGCTTGAACCACTCATTCAACCCACCCAGCCACCGGTACCAACGCCAACACCCACGCCCATTCCCCCGGCTTTGCCGCCGCAAACGGTGGATACCGGCCTCATCGTCAGTTCGCTGTTTTGGGCAGTGGCCATTGTGATGAGCGTGATGGCTATCAGCTTTTTCTTGCGCGAGCGGGGGGTTCGGCTGAATACGGCCGTTGTCCAATCGTTCTGGCAGCGGCTGCGGCACTGGCTGCAATCTGCCTGGCGCGGCGCGGGCCACCAGGTGCGGGATTTGCGGCAAGCCGTGCGCACCCGCCTGCAAAGAGAACCAGCAGACAAAGGCAAACCACAGCCGCCCTGGCGCTTCATCCGCATCAACGCCCTCTCGCCGCGGGAGCAAATTCGCTACTTTTATCTCTCCACCGTCAAGCGCGCCGCCGACAAGGGCGTGCCGCGCCGGCGCGCCGAAACGCCGCTGGAGTTTGCCCGCGACCTGAAACAAAGCTGGCCAGAAGCCGAGGACGATGTTGATGCCCTAACCGATGCGTTTTTAGAAGCGCGCTACGGCCGTTCCCCCATCGACAAAGAAGATGTGAACCCCGTTAAAAAACGGTGGCGGCAGGTAAAAGCCAGCCTGCGCCGCCGCTCAGAATCGTCTAATTAAGTTGGCCTCATTGCCCACTTCATGATAAAAAAGCACGTTTTGATCTTTTCCCACTTGGTAAGTTTGCTGAAAAAGCCAACGCAAAGGCGCGGAGACGCAGAGATGTGTTAAGGTGCAAAAACTTTGCGTTTTTTAGCGAAGCTACTACTTTAGAAAGGTTTCAAGAACATCAGCTTGAATCCTTGAAGTTACCCAGAAAGCGCAGTTCTATTTTCTCTGCGTCTCAGCGTTAAGTTTTTTAGGAGATTTATTTACCATGCAGCAGCTTGTTGAATGTGTACCCAACTTTAGCGAGGGTCGGGATGCGGCCGTTTACAATGAAATTGCCGATGCGATTCGTTCCGTACGGACCGTCAACGTTCTGGACGTCAGCGCCGATCCGGACCACAATCGCACCGTTATCACCTTTGTCGGCAAACCGGCCGACGTCGAAGAAGCCGCTTTTCGGGCCATCAGCAAAGCGGCCGAACGAATTAATTTAGATTATCACGAAGGTGAACATCCCCGCATTGGAGCCACCGACGTATGCCCATTTATCCCCATTCGCGGCGTCACCATCGATGACTGCGTAGCGATGGCCGAGCGGCTGGGCCGGCGCGTCGGCGAAGAGCTGGGCATTGCCGTCTACCTGTACGGCAGCGCCGCTACTCGCCCGGAACGGGAAAAGCTGTCTGACATCCGCAAAGGGCAATACGAACTGTGGAAAACTGAAGTGGAAACCAACCCGGACCGTGAGCCTGATTTTGGTCCGGCCAAAGCGCAACCCTGGGGGGCAACGGTGATTGGCGTACGGCCGTTCCTCATCGCCTATAACCTTTACCTCAACAGCAGCAATGTAGAAATCGCCGACAAAATCTCCAGAGCGATTCGCTTCTCCAGCGGTGGGCTGCGCTACGTGCAGGCCAAAGGGTTCCTGGTGGAAGGCCAGGCCCAGGTGAGCATGAACCTGACCAACTTCGAGAAAACGGCCGTCTACCACGTGCAAGAAATGGTGCGCCGCGAAGCCGCCCACTACGGTCTCACCATCACCAAAGCCGAGCTGGTGGGCATGATTCCGCAAAAAGCCCTCATGGACAGCGCCAAATATTATTTGCAGCTAGACGATCTGGCCGATGACCAGGTGCTGGAATATCGCCTGCATCAGGAGCAGGACGACGAAGATCCGACGCCCTATCCCTTTTTAGAAGCGGTGGCCTCTAACCGGCCCACGCCGGGCGGCGGTTCGGTGGCGGCGCTGGCCGGGGCGCTGGCTGCCAGCCTGGCGCACATGGTGGCCGGACTCACCGTAAACCGCAAAAAATATGCCGAGGTGCAGGATAGGGTAACGGCCGTTCAGGAAGAAGCCACCAGCCTACGCCAACAGCTTGCCGATGCCATCACCGAAGATGCCGCCGCTTTTGAAGCCGTCATGGCCGCCTTCCGCAGCAAAGATTTGCCAGAACGAGAAAAAGAGGCTCAGATACAGCAGGCAACGATTGGCGCGGGCGAAGTGCCGCTGCGTGTCGCCCGCCTGAGTTACCGGGCGGCGCTGCTGGCGGCCGAATTAGCAAAAGTCGGCAACGTCAACGCCGTCACGGACGCCACGGCCGGTGTGTTATTGGCCCAGGCAGCAGTAGAAACGGCCGCACTCAACGTCAAAATCAACGCGACCAACATCGACAACAAGCAGTTGGTAGCCAGCTGGCAAGAAGAGCTGGCCACGCTGCAAAAAGATACGGCCGAACTGGTGCAAGAAATCAAAGCCGTTGCCCAGAAACGGGGAGGCTTTGCATGATTTGGTCTGGGGATGGAGCACAACGCGCCTGGCTTGGCTGGGGCGCACTCATTATTGTTTTGTTTTTGGGGGCCTGCCAGCCAGCCGCAGTGGAAACATCAGCCGCACCGCAGTTGGCCGCGGCTGTGGAACTGGCCGCAACGCCCACCTTGCAACCTGCCCTGGCTGAGCCAGTTGTCGAATACAGTGAGCCACCACCAGCGGCTGAGATGCCCTCGTTTTCACTAACCCAAGCAGAGGACGAGGTTGTGGTGCAGGAAAATATGGAGAATGCGGTGGCGACAACGGCCGTTCCTGGCCCCAGCCCAACCCCTACCCGCATTTTGCCCACCGCCACACCCACGCCGCCCAATCTGCGCTTCACCTCGCCAGACGAACATTACTGGTTCTGGCGGCCCATCCATGAGGGGCAAAGCAACTGGACCGACAAGGTGTACCCTTATGGCAGCACGCGTGGCGGCACGCTGCGGCCGCACCACGGCGTAGAATTCTACGTCCCTGAGGGCACCCAGGTGCTGGCCGTGGCCGATGGCACCGTTGTCTACGCGGGCAGCGACAGCGAGCAGGTGTTTGGCCCGCAGCCTAATTTCTATGGCAACCTGGTCGTCATTGAGCACGACACCCGGCTGGATGGACAGCCCGTTTATACACTTTACGGCCATTTAACTGAGCCGCAGGTAGTGGAAGGGCAGCATGTGCTCATGCAGCAGCAAATTGCCCTCTCCGGCGCAACCGGCGTAGCCGATGGCGCCCATCTTCATTTTGAAGTGCGCGTTGGAGAAAACAGCTACAGCAGCACCCGCAACCCTCGCCTCTGGCTCTATCCCTTTCCCGACCGTGGCACCGTGGTGGGGCGCGTGGTGACTTCTTCTGGGGAAGTGTGGCACGAACTTGTCGTCTCGTTAACCTCCTCTGACGGAACCAATTTAGGACATACCACAACTACCTACGCCGCCGGCGACGTCAACAGCGACCCGTTGTGGAACGAAACGTTTGTCTTTGACGATGTGGGGGGCGGCAGTTACAAGGCCGTGGTGCAAATTGGCGAAGAGCGTGTCACAGAAGAGATTGTGGTGCAGCCGTACCGCACCACTTTCGTGGAAATCGTCATCGATCCCCCGCCACCTACGCCAACACCATCCCCTGAACCCTAAACTGTCATGTTGAGTGCAGCGAAACATCCCCAGTGAAGTAACCATTTCTGATGGCGGTGCCCGTGAGAAATGACTCTGGATCGCCAAGGTTTGAGAGATTCTTCACTGCGCTGCGCTTCGTTCAGACTTGTGCTGAGCTTTTCAACTTGGTTGAGCTTGCCGAAGTAATGACAGTTAACAGTTAAAGGCTATTTCGTGATGCCCAGGCGCTTGGCGATGATGTTATCAAACATACGGGCCGGCAGGTAACGGGGCAGCAGCCAGCCGGAGAGCAGCTTACGCGCAATCGCGTAGCGCGTCTTGGGTTTCTCTTTGGTAAGCGCCTCGTAAATCACCGCGCTCACCTTCTCCACCGCAATACCCGACTTTCCCTGACGGACTAACGTCTTTTTCATCCCTTCCATCATGCTTAAATACGGCGTTTCTTTGTAAGGCTCAACGTCAATCTCCTGCGCCTTGTCCCAGATGGGTGTCTGCACGGAGCCAGGCCCAATGACAACCACGTCAATGCCAAAAATGAGCAATTCGCGGCGCAGCGCATCGGAAATGGCCTCCAGGGCGTGTTTAGAAGCTGCATACGGCCCCATGAACGGGTAAACCACCTTGCCGCTCACGGAGCTGATGTTGATGATGCGCCCGGGCGGATGCGGTGCATCAGGCACGGCCCCCAGCAGCGGCAAAAATTTCTGGGTAACGGCTAACTGCCCTACGAGATTGACCTCCATTTGCCAACGAAAATCTTCCAGCGGTAGGTGCATCAAGGGGCCAGCCACGGCGATACCGGCGTTGTTAACCAATCCAGCTAGGCCATTATTGCCGATTTTTTCAGAGACCTTGGATACGGCCGTCTCCACCGCTTCCTCATCCGTCACATCAAAAAGCAAAGGAGTAAACTGCTCCCCCAACTCACCCTGCACCCGCTCTCCATCAACCTGCTTACGTACGCTGCCAAACACGTGAAAGCCGCGCTCAATCAGAAAACGCGCGGCATCATAACCAATTCCAGTGGATACACCCGTGATCAAAACATATTTCATGGTATCTCCTACAAACTTTATGAAGTTGCGAGTTCAAGCAACTGCGAAATTCTGGTATGAAGTCTCTGCGATCTTCCGCGAATCTCCATTTCAGGAAGCATCGAAAATCTTTCCTCGGGAGCCTGTTTCATAAACTCATACGATTCATTTACTAAGTCAAGTAACTCCTTATCGCCTATTGAAAACGCTAGTCCTCTCAATTCAGCCTTATAAGCGGAAAGTTCGGCATGCTTGGTTGCATAAACCTCATTAGGAAAAGCTTCATCGTTTAAATACTGCACATAATTGAGCAAAAATACGTGTGCTTGATGTACCTGAATAACTGCTTCCCGAGCACGATACAAAATCTGGATAGATTGATCCAAACTTGCATTTAAGCGATGGAGTTCCCCCTCAAGTTTCATTGTCACCCTTGTCTGATAAATACCCCATATAGCAACAATCGTAATGACAATTATTTGAAGAAAATCAAAAACATTCATTCTCAACCCTTCTCGCTCACAAAATAAATTTTTCTAAAGTAAATCCATCACTTCTTTCTCTTAAACTTTTCGCATCAAAATAAACCCTATACCTGTCACTATCACACCCAGCAGCAGCGAACCCACACTCATAATCACGCCGATGTCAAACCAGAATCTCTCAGGAAAAAGGCGGATAAGCGAATCGCTGTAGCGAAACGTCCAGGTGCCCGGCGGAAAGAGCAGTTCGTGGAACTGAACAAAAAAGACGCTCCAACCAACGGCGATGAACAAGGCAATCGCCGCTAAGATGATGACGGTGGCCAAGCCTCCCTGGTAGATAGCCCGGAACCCTACCGGACGCAAAGCTGGCTGTAAGAGTAGAAAGGCTAAGCCAAGGATGATGAGAACGGCCGTAACCCACCAAATCGTTCTTATCCCATCCGTCAAATCCTTAACATCTACCATATGGCCAATCTCCGCTTCGTTGTACAGCGGATCATCAGAATTAGGCAGCCGCAAATCTTCCAGCAGGTAAATCACTTCTTCAGATGGCTCCGGCCGCTGCAAATAATCCAGCGTGGCGTGGGCGTAAAACAGCCGCTCTTCCGGCGTAAAGCCAAACTGGTCCGGTTGAATGCGCTGGTACTCAAAGCTGGGATAATCCCAGGCGATCACCGCCCGAATCATGCCCAATCCCAGGAAAAACGGCATGGCGATGATGATGACCCAGCGGATAATGTTCAGTAGCGTTTTATTTTCCAATTTCTTCTTCCTTTTTTCGGTGGCTGGTGGTCGGTAATTCGTAATGGTGAGCGTTTTTACCGATTACCGTTTACCGATTACTGTTCCAGGCCCGGCAATCCCCCCACGCCCTCACTCAGCAAATAGCGCAACACTAGGCTGTCGATAATCGTTTCCACCGGAGCGCGCTCATCGGTAAAGATGACGTCGCTGGGATGGTTGGGGACATGGTTGGTGACGGCCGTTTCCAAAGCCACCCGCAGCAAAGGGTCCACCGACTCATCCAGCCCAATCAAATTTTGCGTTAAGTTGTCCAGTGTGGTGGGCTGCATTGTGGCTACCAAAATTGTATTCAGCGAGCCAGGCACATCAATGGCGTGGACGGTGGGATACACCGTTTGCAGCGTGGCGGTCATGGCATCAATCAGGCGGCGATCTTGCGGGGCGCGTCCCACGTTCATGGCGACAACACCGGTTTCCGTGAGATGGTCGCGCACTTCCTCAAAAAATTCCTGGGTGGTCAGGTGCCAGGGAATGTACGGCACTTTGTAGGCGTCGATGGTGATGACATCGTAGCGGTGGTTTAGCTGGTTGAGCTGGTAACGGCCGTCGCCCACAATCAAATCAATGTTCGGTTCATCCAGGGCAAAATAATCGATTCCCGCCTGCACAATGTCGCCGTCCAATTCGATGCCGTCAACCGGCAGCGAGCCAAACACGCGCGTGTACTGCTTGGGAATGGTCCCCGCCGCCAGCCCAATCACCGCCAGCCGGTCAATTTCTACCGGCGGCTCATTAAAAAACGGCGCGGCCAGCATAATGCTCCACACAGAGACGCGCGGCACCACGCCACCATCACAATAAAACGAATGGTACGCCTGCCCTTCATTGAGCAGCAAATAGTTGCACTCCCCCTGCCGCACCACCTGGATGTAGTTGTAAGCCGATTCTGTCTCGAAAATTTGCCCCTCGTACGCCTTGATGCCGCCGGAGGTCCAGGCCAGGGCTGCCGGCAGCAAAATAAGCGGCAGCAGCAGTGCGGCAAACCGGCTGCGCGCCTGCGTTTGCCACAAACCGCCCAGCCCCACCAGCAGCAAAATCCCGCCAAAAAGCAGCGCGGTCAGCCGCGAGCCGGCCAAGGGAATGACAATCAAAACGGGCAAATAGGTTCCCAACAGGCTGCCCCAGGTGGAGATAGCGTAAATCCGCCCGCTGATTCGCCCCGCCTCAGACACATCCTGCACCGCCAGGCGGATGGCAAACGGGGAGATGCAGCCCAGCAGAGTAATAGGCACGGCCAGGGCAAAAACGACGCCGATGAGGGAGCTAGCAATCGCTCCCACATTAACAGCGGCCAGGGCAGATGCGGCCGTTTTCAGCAAAACGCTCGTGAGCAGCAAAAAGAAAACGCCGCTAAACCCGGCCCAGGCAACGAGCGCGTAGAAAGTTTGGGGATACGGCCGTCTATCCGCCAGTCGCCCCCCCACAAAATAGCCCACCGTCAAAAAGAGCAGCACCAGGCCAATCACGTTGGCCCAAACGATGTTGGACGTGCCGTAAACGGTTTGCAGCATCCGGCTGGTGGTAAACTCGATGGCCAGCGTGCTCATGCCCGCCACAAAAACCGTCATATACAAATATTTTCGCTTCGTCACAAATAATTTCAACGCAGAGACGTGGAGGCGCAGAGGAAAATATCTACGGGGAATCCTGTCTCCAGCTTCCTTTTTCTCGAATTGGCTGGATTATAGCGGGATGGCTTCATTGGCGCAGGTGGTAATCAACTCTTACCCATGCAAAACTAACAATCTTAGACCTGTCATGCTGAGCAACGCGAAGCATCCCTACGGAGTTTATTCTTCGCGGGAACGGCTTTTACAAACGGAACTCCGGTGGGATTCTTCCCTTTGGCCAGAATGACGAGCGCTGCTTATTCGGAAGGTATGGTGAAGAGGGATTGCAGTTCTGCGGCCGTTTTCCGCTCCACGTTCTCAAAAATAATCGTCAACGGCTGATCGTAGACGATAAAACTTTCGTCGGCACGGCCAAAATTAATGCCCGGCTGGTCTCCTAGATACGATTGGACTAACGATGGCGGTGTCAAATCAGGCCAGCCGAACGTGTCCGGGCGCAGCTGCCAGCCAAACAGGATTGGGTATCGTCCGGCAACAAAAACCGGCTCGTAACCCAGCGCACCAGAAAAGAGCAGGTCGTGGTACTGACTGGAGATCGGGTAGCGCTGCGGCAGACGTGGCACCGTGCCGTAAATGCGGTTGGACAAAATCGTCACGTAATCGGCCTCGGCCAACAGGTCTAAATTCTCGGCCAGCTTTTCGGCATCGTCAGCCCCATCGACGCCGGTTAGCCAGGTCAGTTCAGCGTTGGGATACTCTGATCGGCGGCGCACTTCGCCGTTGATAATCATCGTGCTGGGCAGCGAATCGTCCCACTGCTCGCTGAGCATTAGCGACCCTTGCGGCGCATTGGCAAAAATCCATTCAGAGGCAGTCACCCAGGGATGGGGCTGCCGGTAGATGTTGACGAAGCTGATGGCGTAGAGCGTGGTGGTGAGAAGAACGGCCGTTCCCACGCCCCACTTCAACCATTTCTGCTGCCAACTCAACAACCACGCCGCCGCCCACAGCAGTAAGAACGGCGTCATCGGCTGCAAATAGCGCATGAACTTGACATAAAAGCCGCCTGTGGTGAGAAAGAAGGGCATAACCCAGGCCAAAAGAAGGAGATTGGAGAACCTGTCCTGAGCTTGTCGAAGGATTGGAGATTGGAGATTGAAACCCTCTAATCTCCAATCTCGCAGCCGCAGGCTGCCAATCTCCAATCTCTTAACTTCCAGCCAGATCGCCCAGCCAAAGCCACCAAATGCCAGCAGTCCCAATGGCCAACCCATGCCCCAGCGCAGCTGCATCTCGATGAAGTAGAAATAGAGCAGCGTGCCGCTGTACTGCCGCGTGAAGGGCACATCGCCATCGCCGCGCACCATGCGCCCCTGGGTGAAGATATTTTCCAGGTAGCAGGATCCCCAATTGACGGCCGGCACGGTAATCGGGCCGATGGCCACCTCGGGCGTATTTACCTCGCAGCTAAAATCGAGCACAGCAAAGGGATTGGTGAGGAAAAAGGTGAGGGCGATGGTGAAAACGGCCGTTCCCAACCACCATTCCCACCGTCCGCCCAACCACCACGCTGCCAGCATCAAGGGCACGAGCAGCAAAACGGCGGCAAACTTAGAGCCAATTGCCAGACCGATGAAGAATGAGGCCAGTAACCAGTAAACAGTAATCAGTTTTCGGTTATCGGTAGACTGGTTATCTCCACCTCTTTTATCTCTGTGTCCTCTGTGGCTATGTTCTACAGCCAGCACCAGGAAGAGCAGGGCGGCGACAGTGAAGAAGGTCTGGTACGGATCGGAGATGAAGAAGTGGCTTAGCTGGATGTGCATAACGTTGACAGCCAGGAACGCCGCCGCCAGCAGACCAACCTGCGGCGAAAAGAGCCGCCAGCCCAGCAGAAAAATCAGCCAGATGGTGCCCATGTCAATTAATCCGGTAAGCGCGCGGGAAACGGCCGTTAAATGCCGAAACTCAATCAATCCGGCCTGGTTCAAAATATCCTGCGTCAGCAGCCACGCATCGGGGAAAAGAGGCTGCAAACGGGGTCCGGCCCACTCCAGCAGGCGTGTGGCCAGCACGCCCAGGTAAAGCGGCACGTGGCCGTAGGCAAAGTCTCGTGGCGCATCTTGCACCACCTCAATGCCCTCGCTGGCGGCATCGGGCGGCCAATAAAATGGATTGAAGCTGGATTGATTAGGGGAAAAGGCGGTTTGCCAATCGGACGGCCGTTCAATAGTCGTGGCCACCCAGGTGATGTATCGTTCATCAGGATGGTAATGGTGGTAATCGTCCCAATCAATGCCGCTAAAGCGAAACACGGCCGCAGCCAGCAAAATGAGAGCCAAACAGACACGTTCCTGCCACTTCTTCATGAGCAAATTGTATCTTGGCGCTAAATCTGGGGCGAATGTGCCCGCATCAAGCAAGAAAAAAGGCTGGAACAATGTCCCAGCCTCTCAAAATCAAATTCAAAGAAATCAGAAAAACGCTTACAGTTCCTCTTCTTCCTCGTCCGTCTTGCCTTTCTCGATAATTTCCACAGAATCGGCTGTCACTTCGAACCCTTCCAACAATTCTTCTTCTTCCTCTTCTTCTTCTTCGAGGCGGGCATACTCAAAGCGGGCAACGGCCGTTTCCGGATCGTTCAAAATAGCGACCCCATCCGGTACAGGCAGGTCACTCACGAGAATTGTATCATCAGCAGATTCCAACTGGCTGACGTCTACCTCAATTTCAGCAATCAGGTCATCGGGCAACGCTTCAATTTCCACGCTGGTGAGTGCCAAAACGTCGGAACCCAACGCATCTTCCGTCATCTGGGAACGGCCCACCAAGATCAGTGAAGCTTCGGCCGTGATTTTTACCTTCAGGTCAACTTCCTGGAAGTCCACATGCAGCACATCGCCACGCGTAAGATGCTGCTGAATGTCGCGCGCCAACACGGTACGGACGCCGCCATCAACAGAAATATTGATCAGATTGGTAGTGCCTGCCCGCCGCAGCACGCGCCGCAGCAAGATTCTATCCATCTGGATGGTGATGGGATCATTTATGCCGTAAATGACTGCCGGAACAACTCCTTCGCGGCGTAACTTTTTTACTTTTTTACCAATAACCGTGCGCGGTTCGGCGTCGATAGTTAATCTATCAGAAGACATTATTCTAAACCTCAGTTTGTAATTTCCTCAAAAATGAGGGAGCTTTTATCTTGTGGTTGCATAAACCGCAAAATTTTTAGAAAGCCTAAAAGTCATTCGCGGTTTACGTTTACTCAACAAAAAGCCTGTGGACGCATAAGCCCCAGGCTAGTACTGAAGCAATTTCTTTTGACAGATAAACATCGAACATTTGCTTCAGTTTAAGCGTTTCGCGTCGCTTATCCATCAAAATTCGTTGGGCGAAACGCTAGACTGGCAAGTATATCATTTTCTCTTTAATCGTCAATCAAAAAATCAGCGTGTTTTCGTCGCTGTTATTGTCCATTGCGCCTGACAATCATTGCAGCGATATTTGATTTCGTAATGTGTTTGCACGGCGGAATAGCCGCCCCCTTCACCACCACCGTGAAAATCGCTGGTACGCATGCCGGTAGCCGTTTTTTGCACACCTATTTTGCGACTGCCACATTCCCGGCAGCGTGGGCGTGTACCAATCCGCAAAAAGGGAAAAACCGCAATCAAAACCAAAAAGCCCACGCCCACAATAACCAGCCAGTTGTCCATAATTTTCCTTTACAGTCCGATTGACGAATTATACACGATCACCGTCTCAGCTTCAGCTTGACATCGCTGCCAATACTCTAGGTGGCGTCATCGGCAAATCGGTCAGGCGGGCGCAGGTGGCATCGGCAATGGCGTTGCCGACTGCTGCCGCAGTCGCAATGATGGGTGGTTCGCCTGCGCCACGAGCACCGAAGGGGCCATGCTCCGTTGGCACTTCCACCAGCACCGCCTCAAATTCGGGCACGGCGTGGATGAAGTGGGGCACATTGTAATCCAGCCAGGAGCCGGTGAGCGGCGTGCCGTACGCATCGTGGGCCATCTGCTCATACAGCGCCCAACCCAGGCCCTGCATCGCACCACCCATAATTTGCCCTTCCAGCGTCAGCGGATTGATGGCCCGGCCCACGTCCTGCACCACCACCAGCTTGTGCACCGTCACTTCGCCCGTCTCGGCATCCACCGAAACTTCCGCCAGTTGGGCGGCAAAGCCGGGAGAGTTGGTGGTGTTGGCGTGACGGCCGTTGCCCACCACCGGCGCATATTTACCACCAAAACGCATCGTCTTCTTGGCAATGTCACCCAGTTCGATCGCTTTGTCCGGCACACCTTTTACCTGCACACGGCCGTCAACGACCTCCATATCCGCCACATCCGCCTCCAGCTCTTCAGCGGCAATCTCCATCACCTGCTGGCGGGCATCTTGCGCTGCCTTGATTACCGATGGACCCACCATGTAAGTGATCTTGCTGCCGCCTGTAGCCCCGGCAAATGACGCAGTGGACGTGTCGCCGCTGATGACGCGCACCTGCTCCGGTGAAATGCCAAACGCCTCCGCCGCGATAAGCGAGAATCCAGCCGTGGTGCCGGTGAGATCAACCGAACCGACGTGCACGTGCAGCGTGCCGTCCCGATGCAGCTGGCAAGAAGCGGCCGTTGGCTCGATCCCGCCCGGCCAGCCACCAATGGCCATGCCCACGCCGCGCCCTCTGGCCTTGGCCTCGGCGCGGTTTTGCCAGGCGGGATGGGCTTGCAGTTTTTGCAACACATCTGTCATGCCCATGGTGGACCAGGGCTTGCCGTGGGCCATCGGATCACCTGCTTTGCTGGCGTTCTTTATGCGCACGTCGATGGGGTCCAAATTCAGCCGGCGGGCCGCCTCATCAATGGCGCTTTCCAGCACAAAAGCCGCCTGGGGCGCACCGGGGGCGCGGTAGGCAGCGGTGGACAGCTTGTGGGTCATTACTTCAGTGTAGCGAATTTGCATGTGGGGAATCTGGTATAAGCTGCCCATCAAAAAAGCAGCAATACCGTGCGGGCTAGGGTAGCAGCCCGCGTCAAACTGCATCTCGGCGTCCAGCGCGGTGATCGTGCCATCCTGCTTCATGCCCAGCCTGATGTTGAACTGCGCCGGCGGGGCCGGATTGGTGGCTAGCATGTCTTCACTGCGGGTCAGCGCCAGCCGCACGGGACGATTCACCGCCTGGGCCGCCAGGGCGACCAGCGGCTCGTAGAGCAAAAATTTAGCGCCAAACGCCCCGCCCACCGTTGTTGGAATGACACGCACGGCCGTTTCAGCCAAACCCAATACCTCGGCCACCACTTCACGCACGTAAAACGGCGCTTGCGTGCTGGTCCACACGGTCGCCCCGCTGCCCATCGGGTCTGGCTGCACCAGCATGGAAAAAGTTTCCAGGTAGCTTTGGTGAACCATCGGGGTGGTAAACGGCCGTTCCACCACCACATCTGCCGCGGCAAACCCTTCCGCCAGGTCGCCGCGCTCAAACTTTGACTCGCCCGCGATATTGCTGGGCTTTTTCTCTTTCTCATCGCCGCCCACATCTGCCCCATGTGCAGCGGCTTCGCCCGTTTCGCCCGGCGTGCCGGTGGGCCAGACCAGGGGTGCATCGTCGGCCAGGGCCTCTTCTAGCGTCACTACGGCTGGCAGCGCATCGTAATCGACCCACACCAGCTCCACGCCGTCCTGAGCCGCACCGAGGTCTTCAGCCAGCACCAGGGCGACGGGCTGCCCGGCAAAGATCACCTTGTCACGGGCCAGCAGCAAGCGGTTGCGTGATTTGGGAGGAATATCAGGCAGATCGGCGGCGGTGAGAACGGCCGTTACTCCCGGCAGTTCCAATGCAGCCGAAACATCAATATTTTCGATTGTGGCGTGGGCATGGGGGCTGGTGACAAACCGGGCGTGCAGCATTCCCGGCAGCGTCAAATCAGGGGCGTAACGGGTGCGACCCGTTACTTTATCAAAACCATCCAGCAGCGGTTTAGGCTGGCCAATTTGCTTAAATTCACTCATTCTGCTTACTCCAGATTGAAACGTTGGGGTTGTCACGTGGCAAAATCGCCACCTTTACGATGGCGATCATAGAACGAATAGGGGGATGGGGCAAACAAATAATATCCGGCAGCAGGCGAAAAGTTACAAAACAGGCTAAGATTGAGGAAAATGCTGTTATTAATCTGAAGGAGCAACCTGATGTCACCCGATCTTTTAGACATTCTTCTGTTGTTATTTGGCGGCTACTTTTTGGTTGGCGTTATTTTCAAACCGAGCATCTTTTGGGAACGCGGCCGTATTTTACGCACGCGAAACATCATCGGCGATCAGAAAACGTTGATCATGTACGGCGTTTTGTCTGTCGTCATGATTGGCGTGGGATTGTGGGGCAGTTTTCAGTAAACGGTGAACGGTGGTCAGTATTCGGTTTTTACCGATTACCGATAACCATTTACGGATTACCAGGAGGAAAAGGCAGTGAGCAAACTATGGGGCGGCCGTTTCGCCAAGGCCACGGATGCGCTGGTACACGAATTTAACGCCAGCCTGCGTTTTGACGTGCGGCTGGCGGCCCAGGATATCGTCGGCAGCCAGGCGTGGGCGCGCGGCCTGGTTGGCGCAGGCGTGCTGACACAAGAGGAAGCCGACACGATTATTGCTGGACTGGAACAGGTGGGGGATGAGCTGGCCAACGGCCGTTTCCAATTCGATCCCGGTGATGAAGATATTCATACGGCCGTAGAGCGCCGCCTGACTGAAATTGTGGGTGCCGTGGGCGGCAAGCTGCACACCGGCCGCAGCCGCAATGACCAGGTGGCCACCGATTTCCGCCTCTGGCTGCTGGACGCCATCGATCAGGTCGCCGCCATGCTCACCGATTTACAAAGGGCTCTTGTGGCGAGCGCCGAAGCCAACCTGAATTTGCCTATGCCCGGCTACACGCATTTGCAACACGCCCAGCCCGTCACCTGGGGGCATTGGGTGTTGTCCCACTTTTGGCCGCTGGTGCGCGACCAGGAACGATTGGCGCAGGTGCGGCAGCGTACGGCCGTACTCCCCCTCGGTTCTGGTGCGTTAGCCGGGACCGCCTTCCCCATAGACCGGCAGGCGCTGGCTCATGAACTCGGCTTTACCGCCATCAGCCAAAACAGCCTGGACGGCGTCTCTGACCGGGATTTTGCCGCCGACTTTTTGTACGCGGCCACGATGATCGGCCTGCATCTCAGCCGCCTTTCCGAACAGTTGATCTTGTTTAGCAGCAGCGAATTTGGCTTCGTGCGGCTGGACGATGGCTACAGCACGGGCTCCAGTCTGATGCCGCAAAAGAAAAATCCGGACACATTGGAACTTACGCGGGGGAAAAGCGGCCGTTTGCTTGGCAACCTAGTGGGGCTGCTCACCACGCTTAAGGGGCTGCCCTCCAGCTACGACAAAGATTTACAGGAAGATAAAGAACCCGTCTTCGATGCCTTCGACACGCTCAGCCAGATTATTCCCATCATGGCTGGACTGCTGCGCACCTTGCAACTGCGCCCGGAAAACATGGCCAAACAGCTAGAACCCAATTTGCTGGCCACAGACCTGGCCGATTATCTGGTGAAGCGGGGTGTGCCGTTCCGGCAGGCGCATCATTTGGTGGGGGAAGTGGTGCAGCTGGCCGAAAATCGGGGCGTGCCGCTGACTGAATTGACGCTGGCAGATTTGCAGTCGGTGAGTGAGAAATTTGGTGAGGAGGCAACGGCCGTCTTCGACATCGAAACCTCGTTGAGCAGCCGCGCTATCATCGGAGGCACAGCGCCCCAGGCGCTGCAAGCACAGCTAGCCGCAGCCCGGCAGCAGCTTGGTTAAGCCGAGGGAATATTTTCCAGCACGTCTCGCACGGTTTGGATTAACTGTTCATGGCTGATGGGCTTACCCAAATACCGGGTAGCGCCCGCTTCCATGCCTGCTTTGACTGATTCGGGGCTGGTCCGGGCACTGAGCAAAATGATGGGGAGAACGGCCGTTTCTGGCCTGGCACGCAACTTTTCGCAAACCGTCAGGCCGTCCATGTTGGGCATCATCACATCCAGCAGCAGTACGTCCGGGGATTGTTCCGCCACCATCAATAACGCCTTGAGCCCATCTTCGGCTTCTGAAATGGCAAAACCAGCTCGCTCCAGCATCAGGCGAAGCAAGTTGCGGGTCATTGGTTCATCATCAACGATTAAAACAGAGGGCTTCAAGATTAATCTCCTGCTGTCATAGCAACCTTTGCCAAAGAGATGTTAGCGCTAATTGCCATGCAAACTTAATCAATAAGCTGCATTTTAGCCAACCCCAGTTACAGCTGATCTTACAAGGTACTATATTAGAGCTTCATCTTCATCCACGGTGCCGAATTGTGGAAATTGGCGGCGGCGCTGCCCGGAGGAACCAACGCATCACACGCTTCACGCACAGAGTCGTCTAGCGTCATCTCCAGCACCGGTAAGAAATGTTCAAGCTGCTCCAATGTTCGCGGCCCGATCAGTGGCGCGGTGACGCCAGGCTGATCCTTTACCCACAGCACCGCCAACTGTGCGGCGGAAATGCCCGCTTCCTGCGCCAGTTTCACAAATTCGTTGCCTACCTCTATGCCCCGTGCCGTCACCCGTTCGGCATAGATTCCGCCGCGCAGCTGTGCCCTAGATCTTTCCGGATAGTCGTTGGCGTCAGCGTAACGCCCGGCGAGAATGCCCATCGCCAGGGGCGACCAGGGCAAAATGCCCAGCCCGTGCGCCTGGCACATCGGCACCAGCTCGTTTTCAATGCGGCGATCCAGCAAATTGTAGGGGGGCTGCTCAGAGACAAAGCGGACATAGCCACGCAGCTCGCTCACCATGATCGCTTCCATCACCTTCCAGGCGGGGGCCGTGGAGCTGCCAATGTATCGAATTTTGCCCTGGCGTACCAAATCTGTCAGGGCAGAAAGCGTTTCCTCGATAGGGACTTCAAAGTCAGGGCGATGCAGCTGGTAAAGGTCGATGTGGTCGGTTTGCAGCCGTCGCAAGGAATCTTCACAAGCCTGAATGAGGTGGAGACGGCCGTTCCCCCTGTCATTTGGCCCCGGCCCGGTTGGGTAATGGGCTTTGCTGGCGATGAGGACGTCTTGGCGACGGCCGTTTTCCTTCAACGCCCGCCCAATAATCCGCTCACTCTCGCCTTTGGCATAGCTGTTGCTGGTATCGATGAGATTAATCCCGACGTCAATCGCCCGGTTCAGCATCGCTTTGGCTTCATCTTCCGGCGTGGGATTGGCAAAATTGTCGGTTCCCAGGCAAAGTGGGGCAATCTTCACCCCACTGCGGCCTAATCTTCTATATTCCATCTCACTGTCCTTTTGTAATAAAACCAACGCAGAGACGCGGAGGCGTAGAGGAAAAACTTCAACTCCGCGTCTCTGCGCCTCTGCGTTAAGAAATCAACGAGCCGTATAACCGGCATCGACATTGACCATTGCGCCGGTCATGTAGCTGGCGTCGTCGGAGGACAGGAAAAGCACCACACGGGCAATTTCCACCGGATCGGCCAGGCGCTGCATGGGCACGGTGCTGGCGATGCGCTGCAACATTTCCTCCGTGACCGGCTCGCTGCGTTCGGAGGACAACATGGGGGTGTTCACCTCGCCGGGGCAAACGGCGTTGATGCGAATGCCGTCGTTGACGTGATCCAGGGCCATCGCCCTTGTAATCTGATGCACCGCCCCCTTTGATGCGCAGTAGGCCACCACGCCAGCCGCGCCCACGCTGCCCCAAATCGAGCCAAAGTTGACGATGGCCCCTTTGCCCTGCGCTTTCATCACCTGCACCGCGGCACGGCTTAAATAAAAAACGCCGCTGACGTTGACGTTCATGACGCGCTGCCACTGCTCATCGCTGGTGCCCAGCGCATCGGCCCGCACGATGATGCCGGCGGCGTTGATGAGGATATCGAGACGGCCGTATTTGGCAACGGCCGTATCCACCACGCCATCACAAAATGCCGAATCGCTCACGTCACCAATCAAAACCTCCGCCCCAATTTCCTCCGCAAAAGCTGTGGCCAGCACCACATTCCTGTCCACAATGATGACCCTGGCCCGGGCAGCCATCAGCTTCCGCGCCGTGGCCGCCCCCATCCCCGAGGCTCCGCCGGTGACAATAGCCACCTGATCTGTAAAATCCATGGTTTTCTCCTTTTTTTGCAACCCATTGTAGGGGCGAGGCAGGTGGTTGCAACCTCCGCCATTCCCCAAAACATTTTCTCCACCTGCCTCGCCCGTTTGTGCCGCCATCCATATGGTTGGCCAGACATGAGGGCGAGGCGTTTGGGGGGAAGGTTGCATGTTTGGCAAGGGTAACAGCCAAACGCCTCGCCCCTACCGATGTTTGATGGCGGTTAAAACGCGGTGTGGCAGATTGGTTTGTGCGGTGTGTAAAACAATTGATGTACTGTGTCGGCATAACGGCCGTCAGAAATCTGGGCCAGGCCGTAGGCCAGCAGCGTGCGGAACGTCGTTGCCCCGGTGATCAGCGAGGAGAATTCGGCAATGTCCAGGCTGATTTCCACATCTGGCTGGGCGTTGGGGTTGAGGGTGACACGGCCGTTTTCCACACTGATGATCCAACTGCCCGCACAAACCGGCCAAAAACTGTCCGTCAAGTTTATCTGCACGGTGCACGTTTGCCCGCTAAAGTTGTGGTCGGCCAGCAGTTCAAATAGGCGCGGCACGTCAATGACGCGGTACATGATGCCCACACCCTGCGCGTTGCTTTCATGATAGCCGGGTGGAATCAAGTTCTGGCTGCCGTTGCGCGGATCGTGCAGCAACAGGTGGAAATCTTCTTCCTGTGTGTTCAGCACAATCGTTTCAATTTGGTCCGCCTGAACGCCCAAAAAGGCGAGCAGCCCGCGCAGCGCCTCTGTGTTCTCATACATCAAGGCGCGTATGATGATGTTGTTGCGCAAAAAGTTGCCGTTGGGCACCGGCTCAAAGGCAAAAAGCAGGTAACCGCGCAGTTGGCCGTCTGCCCAATAGCCGAATTTTTGTAGATTATAGTTACTAAAAATTGAATCCAGCTCATAATCAAATTGAGCCATAAGCCCGTTGCTGGCCACCATAATGCGTTCATAACAATCGGCCAACGCCTGCCGGTGCGAAGCATCGAGCGTACTAACGTTTTGCCGGTTGCCGTCGGGTAGGGCGGCGGGCTGGATGCGGTAATGATTTAGTTTACGGCCGTAGCCATACCCCATTTGCTTATAAAAATCGGGCCGGAACGGATACAAAGCCACCAGCGCTGCCCCTTTTTCCTGGTATCGTGCCTGGAAAAACTGAATCATATCGTAAGCAACGCGCTCTTTTTTATGCAGCAAATCGACGCCCACCCCACCAACGCCGCCAACCAACATTTTGGTGCCGTGCAGCTGCATCGTGAAGTCGTACAGACGCATGATGCCGCGCATTTCGTCTGCTTCAAACAAACCCATCACAGAAATGATAGGGTCGGTCTGCATTTTCTGGCCGCGCTCCTTCATGCGCTGTCTGCCGGCCGCATCGGTCACACGCACGCCGGGGTACGCGTTCATGGCAATGGTAGTGTACTGGTCCCATTCAGACTCGGTTTGTAACGGCCGTATCACCCGCTCTCGTTTCATCCATACCTCCTAATTCATCCGCAGATTTCGCAGATTGACGCAGATTTTTATCTGTGTTCATCAGCGTTCATCCTTCGGCATTGCCTAGGACAGGTCTGTGTCCCATTCTTACTCTGCGCGATTGCGCACAAAAAAGCGCAGCAAAACGATGCTCACACCCATGATGCTGGCCGAAATCAGGCTCAGCCCCAGCACCTGAAACTGATCATACACCCAGGGGCCGATAAAACCGGCCGTGCTGGAACCGAGCAGCGCCGCTGCTGCCGCCAGGGTCATCATTTTACCGCGATAATCAGGCGCCTGCTCGCTCACCAGGGCAATGTGACCGACAACAGTAAATTCAAAGGCAAACCGGGCCACAATCAAGCCCACGACCGCCAGCAAAATGCCCTGGTTCAACACGGGGAGGAGTCCATAGCCAAGACAGGCCAGTGCCGTGCCCGCAATCACGCTGCGGCGCAGGCCAAATTTGTCACCGACCAGACTCATCAGCACGCTGCCGCTCAGATCAGCCACGCCTAAAATAAGGGCAACGGTACCTAGCGCCACAGCGTCCAGGCCATATTCCCGGTTTAGCCAGGTACCGTAGCTGATGAAGACGTTCATCGCTGCCATCATGTTTAAGGCAACCACAAACAGCGCCATCCAGGCCGACCGCTTGTTTTGGCCCAGCTCAAAAAAAGCAACCACGCTGCGCCAGGAAAATGGTGTTTTGGCTGTTTCAGCGGCTTTTGCTTGACGGGCGGCGGGAAGACGGCCGTATGCCACAAACGCCACCAGCAGCAAGCCACTCAGTACAAAAAATGGCGCGCGCCAGCCCAGGGCGTCAATGAGCAATCCCGTCAGGTACAGACCGATGATGCCCGCCAGCGCCCAGGCATATTCCAACGTGCCCAGCCCACGCGCCCGGCGGTGAAACGGCAGCTTGGCACTGAGATACGCCTGCAGAATAGGTACAAAGGCAAACGTACCCAGCCCGCCCAGCACCATGCCCACGGCCGCTAACCAGACTGAACTGCTCAGCCCCACAATGAGGTAACCTACTGACGCCAGCAGCAAGCCGAAGCGCATCACGGTGCGGTAACCGCGCAGGTACGCCTGGTAGCCAAACGCCGGCGACAGCAGTCCCATGGCGCTGCGCAAACTCACCAATCGTCCCGCAGTGACGCTGGTGGTGCGCAGGCCTTCGGCAATAACGGGTAAAAAGGGGAAAAAGAGTTGGACGGCCGTATCCGTCACCAGTCGCGTTAGCAGGCCAATGAGGATCAGGCGGTTGACAGAAATATCGGGCTGGGCTTCAGCCCCATTTGTGTGAAGCGGTGGATTTGCCAAGATTTACTCCCAAGAAAAGTGGTCCACAAACAACAAACAGCACCCAGATTGCTCTGAGTGCTGTTTCATTCAGTTGTGGGAGAGTCGATTGTATCTGAATTTAGGAATCGGTGACAGTCACTTTTGCCAGTGATTGTTACCTCTCTTTAAGCGGTACGTAAATTTCTGTGCGCAGATTTTCCGGTTTGGTACGGCGCGGATCGCGGTTTAGATACCGTTCAAAAATGGGATCGTCGCGCAGCTGCTCGCCGCTGCGCGCCAGCCATTGGCCAAAAATCAGGCGGTAGGTCTCGTCGAAATTTTCGTACGGCCCTTTATGCACAAAAATAGCGTATCGTCCACCGACAATGGTTTGTAGACTGAATTCGCCCTGGGGCTGAACCGATTGGTTAAGGGTGATGCAGGCATCGTAGCGCAGCTTGTCGGCATCGGTGATGTCGGGGCTGTCGTGGGAAATGCCGATCATCTGCGTCTCCTTGCCGATGAGCTTGTGACTGTAGGCAAAGGGCATAAGCGCGCCAAAGGCGGCTGTCGAGGCCTCGCTGTAGGGTCCGGTTTTGCGCACAAACAAGACGGTTTTGGGTTCCAGGTGAACAATTTTGGACTTTAACATTTTTTGCTCCCTGCGGCGATTTTGGCGGAAAACGGCCGTATCCAACAAATGGTTACTCTCGCGAAACTCTGATGGTGTCTGGCCAAACTGCTGCCGGAACGCCTTGCCAAAGTTGGTCGGCGTCTCGTACCCGGCATCCAGGGCAATCTCCGTGATGGGATCAAACGTCTGCCGCAGCCGATTGGCCGCCCGTTCCAGCCGCAGGCGGCGAATAAACGTGCTCAGGCTTTCACCCGTGTATGCCGTGAACAACCGGTGAAAATGGTAAGGTGAAAACGCGGCAACCTCTGCCACTTCATCCAGGCTGGGCGGCTCATCCAGCCGCGCCTGGATAAACAACATCACACGGGTGATGCTTTCTTGATGTTCAGCAACTGTTTCGGGACGTTGGGTCATAAATCGAAACCAGATTGGACCATTTTGTTCGGCAACAATTTTCTGGCAAAAGAAAAATGGTCCAATCTTATTACTTATCTTTCGACAATAAAATGGGTACTTTTCGAGATTTGATAACCGCCATATATAGGGCTATTAAGAAGGCTGGCCCAATATATGGACTTGCCAAACT
>PABI01000182.1 GCA_002699125.1 Anaerolineaceae bacterium | reverse complement strand
TCTTCATGAGCCAATTTAACCTGAGTTCAATTATGAGAAAGACCCGCCTATTTTTCGCATATGTCTGTCAGGCGGTGAGCCCCCTCTGTCACAAAAACAAAAGGCGAATCTTCCCCCAGCCATTCCTGCGGCGGTTCATGTGTCACAATAAAGTGGGGCACGCCCAAAATTAAGTTGCCACCCCAGGCGTTGGAGACGTCAAAATCTCTGCGCCCGGTCACGATGGCTCCCAGCTTGCTCCACGAATCTTGCAGGTAATCAGCGCTGGCCTGCGCCGCTTTAAAAATCATATCCGTCCCCGGTACGGTAAACTCTGTGTCGCCGCTGCCGTACCATTTAAACAGACGGCCGACTTCATCATTAGGCCCGGCAATAAAGCCATCCAGCGACATGGTAAATGCTGCCACATTCTTTCCCATTTCAATCTTCCTTTATTCGATCAGGCTGATTTGCTGAGCAACGGTCGTAACAACCAGCCCTTCAGTTTCTAGCTCCAGACTTTCCTCAGCTTCACCGACTATCTCAACGTGCCGCAGCATGGTTACCGTCAGCAGCGCCAGGCCAAGCATGACCACCGCGCCAATCAGCGAGATGACCTGCAAGCCGGAGACAAAGGCGTTATTGGCGGCCTCAAGTAAGGCTGGCCCTAGCGGACCGGAAAGCTGCCCGGCGGCGGCGACGGCACCCCCCAGCGTTTCGCGCACGGCGTGGGCCATCTCGGCGGAGATAGTTGGTGGCAGATTGGCGGTGACTTGCGTGCGATAAACGGCCGTGGCCAGACTGCCCAACACGGCAATCCCCAGCGCGCCACCTAGCTCTGCCCCGGTTTCTGCCAGCGCCGAGGCTGCGCCTGCCCGCTCCGGTGGGGCGGCACTGACAACCATATCAAGCGTCAGCGTAAAGGTGACGCCAAATCCCAGCGACATCAACGTATTTGCGAACACAATAAGCGCCAACGAATTGAGGCCAATCTGCGTCAGTAAACCCAGACAAAAGGCGGCCACAGTCAGACCGCCGGCCACCAAAAAGGCGGGGCGAACGCGCTGTACAAATTTTGGCGCTGAGTTGGAGCCGACGATGAAGGCAATCGCTCCCGGCACCGACCACAACCCGGCTTGCAAGGGGGATAATCCCAAAACCAATTGCAGATATTGAGCAATAAAAAGGAAGGTGCCAAACGAAGCGAAGATGCCCAGCGTGTAGGTTGCCAGTGAGGCACTAAAGGCCGGAACATGGAACAGACGCAGGTCGATGAGCGGATCGGCCAGGCGGCGTTGTCTTTGCCCAAAGGAAAAACCAATGCCAAGGCCCAGCGCAACCGTGAGCAGTGGCAGCCAGCCCAGGCCGCTTTCGGCAACTTGTTTGAGGCCGTAGATGATGAGGAGAACGGCCGTTAACGACATCGCCGCACTCAGCAGATCAAACCGCCCTGGATGGGGATCGCGATGTTCCGGCAGCAGCATCGGGCCAGCGATGAGCAGCACCACCATCACCGGCACGCCCAGCAAGAAGACCGAACCCCACCAAAAATACTCCAGCAGCAGCCCGCCCACCAGCGGCCCAATCGCACTGCCTACCGAAAAACCTGATACCCAAATGCCGATTGCGGCCGTTCGCTGGCGTGAATCCAAAAACATGTTGCGGATTAAAGACATGGTCGAAGGCATGAGGGTAGCTCCAGCCACGCCCAGCAGTGCCCGCGCTGCAATCAACAGTTCTGCGCTGGGGGCAAATGCGGCTATGGTGGAAGCGACGCCAAAAGCGGCCGCACCCAGCAGCAGCAGCTTGCGCCGGCCGATGCGATCCCCCAATGTACCCATCGTGATGAGCGAACCGGCAATCATGAAGCCGTAGATGTCTACAATCCACAGCAGTTCTGCGCTGCTGGGCTGGAGTGCCGCGCTCAGGGAAGGCACAGCCAGATGCAGCACCGTCAAATCCATGGCGATGAGCAGGGTGGGCAGCATGAGCACCGCCAGCCCAATCCATTCCTGTCGTCCGGCTTTGGCTGGGCTGGCGGGGTTTACTAGAGGATTTTTTTCCTCAGAACTGTTCATAGAAGCTCCTTCTTGTTTCACGCGAGTTGTTTTTGTAATCGGCAAAAAGTTTTGCAGAAAAACCAGAGGCGATTGGGCCGATTACTTAAGTAAGAGCGGGGAAGCAAGCGTTCTTATGTTCAGAAATGTTCCCGCTTTTACACTAGACCAAATGTTCGGGTAATATAGCCGCGATAAGGCAAAAAGTAAAGATTTGATCGAGGGGTTGAAGGGCTAGCGGATATCGGTACTAGCTGCTGGCGACTTTGGGCAAAATTACTCAGCCTTGTCCGCGTAGCGGCGCTTCCACTCGTACAGCTTGTTGATCGCTTCCAGAGGGGACATGCCGTTCACGTCGAGCGCTTCCAGTTCGTCTAGCAGGGGGCTGGATTCGGGGAAGAGGGCCATTTGCTGCACATTGTCGAGGCGGCTGGGTTCAACGGCCGTTGTCGGCGCGTGTTCCTCCAATTCGTGCAAAATCTCATTGGCCCGGTTGATCACATCGCGGGGCAAGCCAGCCAATTGACCGACGTGGATGCCGTAACTTTGGTCCGCGCCGCCGGGAACAATCTGGTGCAAAAAGATCACCTTGTCACCTTCCTCGGCGACGGCGACATTGTAGTTGCTCACCAATGGCAGCAAATCGGCCAGGCCGACCAGTTCGTGGTAATGGGTGGCAAACAGCGTGCGCGGCTTGAGGCGGGGATGGTTGTGCAAATATTCGATGATGGCCCAGGCGATGGCCAGGCCATCGTAGGTGCTGGTGCCCCGGCCAATTTCGTCCAGGATGAGCAGCGAGCGGTTGGTGGCGTGGTTGAGGATTTCGGCCGTTTCCACCATTTCCACCATGAACGTACTGCGCCCGGCGTGCAGCTCGTCGTGCGCGCCGATGCGGGTGAAGATGCGGTCTACCAGCCCAATTTCGGCGCTGTCGGCGGGAACAAAACTGCCAATCTGGGCCATCAGCACAATGAGGGCCACCTGCCGCAGGTAGGTTGACTTGCCCGACATGTTGGGCCCGGTAATGATCTGGATGCGCTCAGTGTGGTCCATCTGCACATCATTGGGCACAAAGCGTTCCATTTTCAGCGTTTGTTCGACGACGGGATGACGGCCGTTCACAATCTCAACACAATTATCCGCGGTCAGGGTGGGGCGGACGTACCCTTGCATCGCCGCCGCTTCGGCCAGGGCGGAGGCTACATCTAGTTGAGCCAGGACGTTGGCCGTTTTGAGCAGTCGTTTGGCGTACTGGCTTACCTGTTGGCACACCTCGCTAAAGACGCGCCGCTCAATTTCTAAAATGCGCTCCTCGGCGTTGAGGATGAGCGTTTCGTACTCTTTTAGTTCCGGCGTGATGTACCGCTCGGCATTGGTCAGCGTTTGCTTGCGAATGTAATCGTCTGGCACACTGTCGCTGTGGGTGCGGGTGACTTCAATGTAGTAGCCAAACACCTTGTTGAAACCGACCTTTAGCGAGCTGATGCCGGTACGCTCTCGTTCGCGCGGTTCCAGCTCGGCCACCCACTGCCGCGCATGGGACGATGAGTTCATCACCCCATCCAGCTCGGCTGAAAATCCAGGCCGAATCACGCCCATTTTGTTTAAATTTGTTGGTGCTTCCTGGGCGATGGCTTGCTCAATGATAGAGGCGGCTTCGTGGCAAGCGTCCAGTTGGGAGATTAGAGACTGGAGACTGGCGATTGGAGATTGACTTCCGTTCGACTGCTCACTGTTTACTGATAACTGATTACTAATTTCGGGAACGGCGGCCAGCGCCAGCCCGATATATTCCAAATCACGCGGCGTCGCTTTGCCGCTGAGGACGCGGTTGGTTAGCCGCTCCAGATCGGGCAGCCCTTTGAGCGTGGCGCGTAGGTCGGCGCGCAGTAGGGCGTCATTGAAAAATGTGTCTACCTGGTCAAGACGGCCGCTCAAATCGTCCACGTCCAGCAGCGGGCGCGAAATCCGGTCGCGCAGCAGGCGGGCACCCATCGGCGTGACCGTTTTGTTAAGCACTTTCAGCAGCGAACCGCTGCGCTCGCCGCCCAGCGATTCGGTCAGTTCCAGGTTGCGCCGGGTGGCCGTATCCAGCGCCATGAACCCTTCCACGCTGTAGGTCGCCAGCCGCTGAATCTGGCCCACGGCCCCTTTTTGCGTTTCTTGCATGTAATACAAAATCGCCCCGGCCGCCCGCGTGGCCAGCGATTTGCCCTCGCAGCCAAAAGCGGAGAGCGAATCGACCTCAAAGTGGCGCAGCAGGGTCTGGCGGGCGTTGCCTTCTTCGAAGCGCCAGTCGGGCAGGCGGCTGATCGCTTTGGCCGTGCCTTCGCCTTGGTAAGCCAGCTCACTGTCCGGCAGTAGCAGTTCGGCGGGGTCTAATCGGGCCAACTCTTCGGTTAGGCGGCGACGGCCGTTGAACTGCGTGGTGGCAAATTCACCGGTGGTTACATCGGCATAGGCCAGTCCTACATGGTCGCCTTCGAGGAGAACGGCCGTTAGATAATTATTCCGCGCCGCGTCCAACATGCCCGGCTCGATGACCGTGCCGGCGGTAAAAACGCGTACCACTTCACGCGGCATCAATCCTTTAATCTGGGAGGAATCGCCGATTTGTTCGCATAGCGCCACCTTGTACCCTTTGGCGATGAGGCGGGCAATGTACCCTTCGGCGGCATGATGAGGCACACCGGCCATGGGGGTGCGCTGGTTTTTGCCCTGGGGGCGGCTGGTCAGGACCAAATCCAGCTCTTCGGCCACCAGGCTGGCATCGTCGTCGAATGTCTCGTAAAAGTCACCCAGGCGAAAGAAGACAATCGCATCTTGATGCTGCGCTTTGATGTCTAAATATTGCTGTCGGCTGGGGGTGACTTTGCTTTTGGCCATGCCTGCTCCTCGTGTAAAGAAACTCAACGCAGAGACGCAGAGGCCGCAGAGGAAAAATCTGTGTAATCTGCGTAATCTGCGGATTTTTATCGTTATGATCGTTACTAAAACAAAAGCTTCACGCAGTTTGTAAGCATAGCGAGGAACAGGGCAAAAGGCAAAGGGATTGATTGGTTAACCTCTTGCCCTGGCTGCTTGGTTTGGGGGTTACGGCCGTATCACAAACGGCAAATAAACGGACTGTGTATCCACGTCAAATTCGTAGGCACCCCGGTCGCAGGCGTCGCCAAAGGGGCGGGCCACGCCGCGCTGGTCTACCACCGGGCAGCCACTGCCGCTGTCGATGGCCGGCGAGCCAATCAGCAGGGCGTGGGTGAGCGTGCCGCCGCCATTGTTTTGCAACGAGCCAAGCAGCGGATTGGTGTTGGGCAGATCGGCCGTACCGTTTAGCCCGCAGCTACTGTCGTTGGCAAGGTTGTAGCCTTGCGAGGTAATGGTGCCGCTGCAATTGTTGCCGGTTTGGTTGCTAATGATGCTGTTTTTGGTCGTTAGCGAGCCGGCCAGTACAGAAATTGATTGGCCAGCCACAACGGTAGAGGTGTTGTTGCGCAACGTGACATTGGAGAGGCTGGTTTGGGCGATGCCGGCGTTGCGCAAGCCACCGCCGGATCCACTGGTGCTGTTGCCGCTGATGGTGCTGTTAATGATGGCAAAGCTGTTGCTCCCTGCCGTGACGTTATGCACGATGCCACCGCCGGAACCGGCGGCGCTGTTGTTGTAAACGGCCGTTCTCTCCACCACCACATCACCACCTTCAGAGCTAATCCCCCCGCCACCGCCAGAGCCGGCTTGATTCTCATAAACGTTGCTGGTTTGCACTGTTAGATTAAACGTGTTGTGAATCCCGCCACCACGCGTAGCCGCCGTGTTGCCGTGCAGATCGCTGCCGGTTATCGTTAGCTCACCTTCATTGTAAAACCCGCCACCGAAAGGTGCCGTGTTATCGCGCACAATGCTGTTAATCAGCGTCATCGCACCCAAATTTTCAATACCGCCGCCTAAAGCGTCTATGCCGCTGGCGTTAATGCTAACGCTGTTGTTGTAAACTTCGATCTCCGTTGCCACCAATGTGCCGGTAAACGCATTGTCAATACCCCCGCCAAAGTTGGCCGTATTGCCGTGAATGGTGCTGTTCGTAACGGTCATCACACCATAATTGAGAATGCCACCTCCGGCACAATCATCACAAACTGAGTCGCCGCTTATGATCTCATCGGCCGTATTGTTGCGCACGATCACATCATCTAAGGTCATCGTGCCGTTGTTGGCAATGCCTGCCCCACTGGGCGCAAGATTGTTTTGCACAATGCTGTCTGAAAGCGAGACGGTGCCATTTTCAACAAGCAAACCGCCACCATCCAGGCTGGCATCCCCATTTTGGATGGTAACGCCAGAAATAGAAACGGTGGGACCGCCATTGATCAATATCACTGTATCGGTCATTTGCCCATCGATGATTGTTAAACCTGGTCCAGCACCAATTAGCGTAATGGAGCGGGTAATTTCTATATTTTCACTAAATGTTTCGGGACCGATGGTTAGTGTAGCGCCAACATTGCTGTCTTCGTCTAAAGCTGCTTGAATCGTTGGGAAGGTACAGGTTAGACAAATATCGTAACTACCGGCGCGAATGCTGCTGGCAAACAGGAGTATGCCAATAAGCAGCAGCGGGAATGTTAATGCGGTTAAAAGGAGGGGGAGTCGTTTCGTCATTTCGAAGTTCCTTTACAAAATTGGGTCGATATGGGTTGTGCTTAGAAATACGTTTGATAGGTTATCTTGTACCCTTTGGATTTTATCACGCCCGGCATGTGGCGGCCTTACTGTCGGATTAAAATTTGGGGGGATTTATGTGAGCCTACGGCCGTTTCCTATACAATCCGCCGCCATGTGGCCTAAGGGATTTAAGCTTACACTCTTTTTTGTCTTGCTGCTGTGGCTGGCGGTGGCTTGTGAACGGCCGTCTGCGGCCGACACCAGCGCCCTGACCCAGCTGCAAAGCAATCCGGCCGCCGCTGCGGCATCGTTGGCAACCCCCACCCTGGCCAATACGGCCGTCCCTACGCTGACCGTGTTGGCAACGGCCGTGCCGCCCACCAGCACCGCTGTGCCCACCGGCACGCCCCTTCCCCTTTTTGCTGAAAGCGACGTAATCCCTTGCGGCCAACGGCTGCCGCTGCTGCCCACCAACAACAATCCCACCACCAACAGCCTGTCGCCGGACACCACCGCCGTGGCCGCGCTGCTGGCTGAACTGCCCGAAGTGGCTCGCCCTGCCTGGGAACAGCTGCTGGCCGATCCCGGCAGCGTGGGGTTGGTGGTTTACCGGGTGGGGGATGAAGCCAACGGCATTTACCACAACGCCGACGTGCAAATGCCCCTGGCTTCGGTGGCTAAAATAATACATCTGGTTGCTTATGCGGAAGCCGCGGCGGCGGGCCAGCTGGACCCTACCAGCTACGTCACGCTGGAGACGCTAAACCGCTATTATCTGCCCGGCTACGATCTTGGTTCGCACAACCGGGCCATTACCGAGCTGACAGAAGCAGGCCTGGTATTGTCAAATCCGGAGCGCATTCGGCTGGAAGATGTGCCGTGGATGATGATGCGCCACAGTGCCAATGCGGCCACCGATTATTTACATCTTCTTTTGGGGCAAGATGTGATTGAGGAAACGGCCGTTACCCTCAACCTCACCCAGCAAACGGCCCCCTGCACGTTTTTGGGCCAGTTCCTGGCCATGAGCAACCAGACGCGCCAAGGTCAAAGCGACCGGGTTGCCATGCAAAATTATCTGGATGATCCGGCCCGCTACGGTGCCGAGGCGGCACAGCTGGCGGAGACGTACGTGCAGGACGACCTTTTTCGTGATGCTGAACAGACTTATCACCGCGCCGAGAGACGGCCGTCTTCACAAGATCAACGTTTCTTCAGCCACAATCTGAACGCCCACGGCACCCCCCGCGAATATGCCGCCCTGATGGCCCAGATTGCCCAAAATGGGCTGAGCAATCCGGAAAGCAGCTTTTTGGCCCGCCGTTACCTAGAATGGCCCATGATTTTTGCCGCCAACCAGGAACGATTCAGCAATCTGGGCTACAAAAATGGCTCGTTGCCCGGCATCCTCAATACCGCTTACTATGCCTACCCGATTGGTGAAGTGACACCAACCGTGGTTATCCTCTTTTTCCATGATTTGCCCGGCAGCCTTTACCGTGAATGGCGCAACACCTTGCCCCACGATGAATTCGCCCGCTGGCTGCTGGACAATCCAGAAGGCTTTGCGTTGCTCAAGGCCGCCCTGGCACCCGCCCCTTAAATTTGCCGCCGAAATGTTCAGGACATGAGAGGGCATACATCTGGCAGATAAGTAAAACTTTGTAGCCTGAATGAGTTTAAGTCTGCTAAAATACTCCCCAATATTCGGTTACATTTTGGGGTAATCACAGTTGTCAGAGTATTTTTGCATTCCTCAAAGAAGGTTGAAGGTTCGCTAACATCGATGCCCGACTTCTCTATTATTTGCTAGCCAGATTGATTGAACGATGAATTTGGCACTGGCCCCCTACCTTTTAGCAGTCTATCTTTCTGTTTCTGTCTGTTGGTTTTTGGTATTTTTCACATGGCGCAGACGGCAAACAACGGCCGCATTTGCTTTTGCAGTTTTGATGCTGTTTGCCGGGCTTTGGGCTGCCCTGTATGGTTTGGAACTCATTACACCCACCCTGGAAGGTAAATTGCTTTGGTTCAATATTAAGCGATTATTTGCTTCACTTTTGGGACCCTCTCTTTTTGTTTTCACGCTAGAATATACGAATCGCCGCGTCAAGTATCCCCTCTTGCTTTATGGCCTGTTGCTCATCGAGCCACTCGTTTCTCAAATTGTTTTCTGGACCAATCCTCAGTTGGGCTGGGCGGGTACGCCCACGTTGGTAACTGAGGTGGTGTCATTTCCTCTTCTTGTTTATGAATTTAGCCCGTGGTTTTGGATTAGCATTTTTATAGCGCACTTGCTATGTGCTGTCTCTGTGATGATTTTGCTGGCACAGTTCACGGGAGCAAACGATGTTTATCGTAGGCAGCTTATCCTGATTGTGAGCGGCATTATGCTGCCGTGGCTGGGTGGCGTTCTGGCTCTCCTGGGCGTGGGAAACTTGGAATACTTTGATGTTTCAACGTTTCTGTTTCCGGTGTCGGGATTGCTTATCGTTTGGGGATTGCTGCGATATCACTTTTTGGGGTTGATGCCGGTGGTGTATTCGGCCGTTTTTTCCAGCATTCGGGATGGCATTTTGATTGTGGATGATGATTTCCATATCGTGGAGTCAAACCCGGCTGCCTTGCGCCTGCTGGGTCGCAAGCAAAGTGCCTTGATTGGCCAGCCTATTAGCCAAATATTTACCGAGTGGGATCAATCTGTTCTGTATGGCGCGCCAGCAAATGAGCCCCAAGTGCTTGAGCTATATTATGAAGCTGGCGGACAATATCGATATTTGGAAGTGCATGGCGGTGATATTGTCGACGGGTCCAGTCTCTCTACGGGTCATGTGTTGATCTTGTACGATGTGACCGATCGGAAGCTGGCCGAAAGATCGCAGCAGTTTTCAGAGGATCGATATCGTACAGTTTTTGAATCGAATACGGCCGCTACGCTTATCCTAGAAGAAGATATGACCATTTCTTTGGCCAACGATCGGTTTGCGGCCTTGTCTGGGTATGCGCGTCAGGAGATTGAAGGGAAGAGAAAATGGACGGAATTTGTTCATGAGGACGATTTGCCAAAGATGAAAGCATACCATCAGGCAAGACGCCAGCGAGGTGTTCCCTCTGATGTGCCTGATGAGTATGAATTTCGCTTCATCAATCGAGATGGCGAGCTGATCAATGTTTTTGTCTCCGTAGCGTTAATCCCCGATTCAAACATTAGCATTGCGTCGTTAATAGACATTACGGACCGCAAACTGGCAGAGCAGCTGCTACAGCAGCGGGCCGACGACCTGGAGATAGCGGTGCGAGGGGAACAGGAGCGCAGCGCCATTATTTTGCAAAGCGTAAATGATGCGATTGCTGTAAGTGATCTGGACGTCAAAACGATCTTTGTAAATCGTGCTTTCTCTCAATTGACGGGCTACTCAGCGACAGAAGTATTGGGCAAACACGCTACGTTTATTTTGAGCGGCCGTATCCCCGACCAAACCATGAATGCCATCCGTAAAGCCCTCCTCAATCAGGTTGTCTGGGAAGGGGAGTTGGCGTTCAGGCGCAAAGATAGCACGGTTTATGATGCGGCCGTTCTCATTGCCCCTATGCGCGATGGCCTGGGTCGGCTTATCGGCTACGTTTCCAGCCATCGCGACATTACCGAAGCCAAACGAATGGAAGAATCACGCCGCCGCTTTCTTACCAACATTTCCCACGAGCTGCGCACCCCCGTCACCAACCTTAAGCTCTACATCGACTTGCTGCAACGCCATATTAACACGGCGCGCCAGGAACAATATTTTACGATTCTCGATGAGCAGGTTGAGCGCCTGGAAACGATAATTCAAAATACCGTAGATATTCTTTCGTTGGAAGATGAGCAGCAGGAACTGACCCGTCAACCGGTTCAGTGGAAAGTTTTGAGCGACAGTTTGCAGGTCCGCCTACAGCCACAGGCTTTAGCCAAAAACATAACCTTGCGTTTTGAACCGCAGCTGGCCCAACTGCCCACGATTGTGGGCGATGCAAAGCGCATTACCCAAGCAGTTTATGAACTCATCCACAATGCGCTCAGTTTTACGCAGGTGGGGGGCACCGTTATTGTAAGTGGCGATGTGCAAACAGAGGAGGCAAAAAAGTGGCTGACGCTTTCTGTGTGTGACAATGGGCCGGGCATTGCCCCCGGTGAGCAGGCGCGCATTTTTGACCGCTTTTATCGTGGCCAGCAGGCGGAGGCAGGGCACATTCCCGGTACCGGGCTGGGGTTAAATATGGTTTCTTTAATTGCCCAGGCGCATAACGGCCGTCTCACTCTGAAAAGCTATTTAGGCCAGGGCAGCACCTTCACCCTCTGGTTCCCGCTCAACTAACGTTTCCCCATTTACTCGCCCTTCGCCGTTGCCATCTCATCCAATTCCTCTATAGTTGAGTGGAAGTAGTAATTCAGATCAGACCCTAAGGGTATCGCAACATCAAAATTGCTCCGGCAGCAAACAATCCCTTAGGGTCTCTGTATGGACAGAAGAGGGTCGGATTTAACATAATATAATAAAAACTTGTCAAAACGGTTGCTCCCATTCAGACTGGAAAGTATCCACAAACCAAACTGAACAGGAGCAGTCC
>PABI01000181.1 GCA_002699125.1 Anaerolineaceae bacterium | reverse complement strand
GTCTGTTAGTGTGAAATTCAGTGACTTTGGCATTTGCCTAGTATCGCACACTTCCTTTTTCTCGTATATGTTTTTAAGGTTCTTTCCGGTAACTACTTAGATGGCTGTTTGCCTCATGAAGTCAAAAATATGCCCTGTAATCTCCTCGCCCTTGTCCGCTTACGAAAATACATGATGAAGGTAATATGTTTAGGGATAATCATAAGCAAAAATGATAGAGATAATTTGATCCTTGTCAAAAATGGGAGTAACTTTCGCGAGTTTGTGACATAGTTGATACCGTGGCTCTGGTTGACTTATTATAATAATTCGCGCGTACATATTTGAATGGGTTTTCACTGGAGGAATTCCATGATTGGATTTAGCCATAAAATTAGCTGGACGGCCGTTTTCCTATTTTCATTTATTATCTGGTTGCTGCCAGGAACGGCCGTTTCCGCCCAATCCAACTATCCCACCGCCGACGATCTGTTTGTCAATGATTACGCCGACGTCATCAACAGCACAGACGAGGCGCAGATTCGCGAGCTGCTGGCTGGGTATGAAGCCAACAACGGCGTGCAGATGACGGTATTGACGGTGCGCTCGCTAAGCGATTACAACACGGGTGATGCCACCATCGAGCAGTTTGCCACCAATTTGTTCAACGAATGGGGCGTTGGCCAGGCCAGCCGCAACGATGGCGTTTTGTTTTTAGTCGCCGTGGAAGATCGGGAGCTGCGCATTGAGCTGGGGGCGGCGTACGGGGTGGAGTTTAACGGCCGTATGCAGCGCATCATCGACCAGATCATCATCCCCTATTTTCGCCAGGAAAACTACAGTTTGGGCATTCACGAAGGCAGCCGGGCTATCATCGCCGATTTACGCGGCGAGGTGTATGAATCATTGGCAGAGACGCGTGGCGGAACGAGCACCTCACCTGTTTCGCCGCCTGCCACAAGTTCGAGTGAGACACCGTCAACGGCCGTTCGCTATCCCGCGATATTTTACAGGCTAGAAGAGATTTTGATTGGTTTGGGCGTTGTGGGCACCCCATTGGGCGCTTTGTTGTTTGCCCGGTACCGGCGCAACCGCCCGCGCCAATGCACCAACTGCCAAACGATGATGACCCGGTTAGATGAGCGAGCCGATGATGCGTATCTGGATAAGGGGCAGCTCAGTGAAGAATATCTGGGCTCAGTTGATTATGACGTATGGGTTTGTGGCAATTGCCAAAATCGTGAAGTAATTCCCTACAAAAACTGGCTGCGGCGCTACGGCCGTTGCCCCAACTGTAGCTATCGCACCGTCAGCAACAGCTCACAAGTGATATCTTCTGCCACCTACACCAGCACGGGCCTACGGGAGAATCGCGCTTACTGCAACCACTGCCACCATGAAGAAATCACCCAATCAGTCATTCCGCGAAAGGTGAAATCGACCAGCAGTTCCAGTTCCTTTGGCAGCTCGTCGCGCTCTAGCAGATCGTTTGGCGGCGGCCGTTCCTCCGGCGGTGGGGCGAGTGGGAAATGGTAATTAGCTTGATATGATCTTTACGGTTGGGCTTGTTTAGCAATTTTCATGAGCAAACGCAGCGCATCATTGACAGATTCGTTCGTGGGGAAAACAGCCGCAACATCCGGGTCCAACAATACAAGATTAGTTCCGGCTTCATACTTTTTTGCATATTTGCCCCGAACACCATCTTTCAATTGGGAAAGATCATACTCTTGCCTTAGTTCCTCTTCATAATTAGCGTCATTTGCCATATTCTTCATATTGCTTTTTTTCATTTCGCGTTGTTTCGCGAGCAGAAATGATACGGACGCGCTCTTCTCGATCGGTATGAGACACAATTAGAAGGCGCTGCCTTTGTGAAACTCCAATGGTAATGAACCTGTCTTCCTCGTCCGAGTGGTCGGGATCTGGAAATGTTAATGATAAAGCGTCTCCAAAAACTGTGGCTGCCTCAAGAAAAGAAACTCCATGCTTCGTTTCATTTGATTCAGCCTTAATAGAATCCCACTCAAATTCCATGATGAGATTATAACGCCAAATTCTTGATCTGCTTAACCAAGCTTATTTCTAGCCGTTCGCGCCATGAACTCCAAAATATGCCCGGCAATCTCTTTGCCTTTGTCTTCCTGTAAAAAGTGGCCGGCTCCTTCAATAGTGATTTCCGGCTGGTCTTTGGCGCCAGGGATGGCGCGGCGGAACAGGGCATCGCCGCCGCGGGTGATCGGATCGCCGTCGCTGAACATGATGAGGGCCGGCTTGGTCCAGCGGGTGAGCTGGCGCTGGGCGCGGCTCATCTCGGCAGCACCGGGGTCGTCAAGTTTGATGGGGACGAGCAGGGGGAAAACGGCCGCTCCCGCCTTAAACCGCTCATCGGGGAAGGGCGCTTCATATGCTTTGACCACTTCTTTAGGCAGTTGTGTTACCGTACCGTTTTGAATGACACGCCCCACAGGCAGCTTGGTGCCAAAACGCTCAGAGGCGGCGCGCCACTGCATGAACGCCTCCGGCATGGGGAACATCCCTGTGGGCAGGCCGGTGTTCATGATCACCAACCGGGCAAAGCGCGCGGGCAGCTGGGTGGCGATGGTGAGGCCGAGCAAGCCGCCCCAATCCTGGACAACCACTGTGATCTCCTGCAAATCTAACGCCTCAATAAACCCTACCAGCACGTCCCGGTGCATCTGGAAGCTGTAGTCGGCGGGATCGGTGAACTTGTCGGAACGGCCGAATCCCACCAAATCTGGCGCAATGACGCGGTGCTGCGCCGCCAGCGGCGGGATCATCTTGCGGTAGAGGTAGGACCAGGTTGGCTCGCCGTGCAGGCAAAGAATGACCTCGCCTTCACCCTCATCCACGTAGTGCAGCCGCAGGCCGTTGACTTCCACGTAGTTTGGTGCAAAGGGAAAGTCGGGCAGGTTGTCAAATCGGTCATCTGGAGTGCGGATTACTTCCATTAGGTTTTCCTCAAAAAAATAGGACGCTGATTGGCCTGATTTCCCTGATTTTTTTGATCAGGACAATCAGGGAAATCTGCGTACCAATAAAATCAATTGTTATTCCAGTCTGGGAAATATGTTTCACCACTCATCACTGATTCACATGCCTCATTAAGGTCGGCGGGCGTTAAAGGGCGTCGCAGCAAACCGTTGAATCCTTGCATTTTTAGCTGTTGGCATTCGTCATTTTTTAGCCAAGGATTCCAATGGTAAATCAAAAATGCTGACTTCTGGAGTTTTGGGAGTTGCCGCATTAATTGAAACAATTCAATTCCTGTCGGCTCTTCATTTGAAATGGGGCGATGATCGAGAATGACCAGATCAGGCACCATTCCTTCAAGAATTGAGAGTGCATCTTTGCTAGAAGAGGTTATGGAGACATTTTTGAACCCGTAATGTTTCAGAAATGCTTCTGATAACATAGCGTTTTCCGCTTCCTGAATGATTAAAATGTGACACTTTTCTTTATCGATCATGGTTGTTTCGGTAGGTCAATTTTGCAAAATTGACCAACGGTTAGCCCCAGCGCGGCGGGACGGGAACAACGGTGCGGGCCAGCTCTTCGCAGTTGGGCATGTCGGGGGTTTGGTAGATGTAGGTACGGCCGTCTACCGAGCTATAGCCTGCGTGATTGCCGTCTTTGTCGATGGCAATGAGATTCATGACGCTGATGAAACGGCCGTGCAAATCCCGCAGATCAACCATAGCCCGCTCGCTGGCCTCTGCCACGCTCAGACCCATCTTCATGTAAAAAACCAGGCTGTGTGCCGTGCAGGCGCGAATGGCCATCTCGCCCATACCGGTGCAGGCGGCGGCCCCGTACCGGTTGTCGGCATAGTTGCCCGCGCCGATGATGGGCGTATCGCCCAACCGCCCTGGATATTTCCAGGCCCAGCCGCTGGTGCTGACGCCGGTGCAAATATTGCCCTCTTTGTCCTGGACGATGAAGTTGACCGTGCCTTTGGCTCGTTCCGGATCGGTGGCCAACTGCACCCAGTGGGCCAGATCAGTGCGCTGGGCAATTTGCTCAATATCGAAATCGCTCATGTCGCTGCGCAGACGGTTGGCCCATACTTCGCGGGTTTCCGGCAGCAGCATGTCGGTTTGCTGGGGATGGCCCATCTCGGCGGCAAAGCGGTTGGCCCCATCGCCGACGAGCATGACGTGGGGGATTTGCTCCATCACCTGCCGCGCCAGCGTGATGGCGTGCAGGTACCCTTTCAAAGCGCCGACCGCGCCGGTTTCCAGGGTACGGCCGTTCATAATACTCGCATCCAGTTCAACCTCACCCAGAATGTTGGGGTAGCCGTTAAACCCCACAGTGTGGTCTTCGGGATTGGCTTCTACCAGGCGAATACCGGCTTCGACGGCATCTACGGCCGTTCCCCCCTGGCGTAAAATTTGTGTGGCGGTGTTGATGCCAATACGGCCGTTGCTGCTTGCGACGACGATCATTTAATGTGCTCCTGTTCAGTGCGGAAAATTAGGTAAGCTGCATCAATAAATCCCGAACCATGAAGATGAAGCTTCCCGGCTGTAAAACCGTCACTTCAGTTATTCCTGGTTGAAAATGGGCCATGTTGATGGTTATGAGCCACTGACATCTTTCGCGGGCGGCGGCTACCAAAATGGGTAAATCCTTGGCATCGGCCTTGCCGTGGTGTACTTCGATTAACGTGCTTGTTGGATCGGGCACGATTTTCAGACAACGGTCTACCAAATGACGAAAATTGGGCAGCGCCTGGGGTAATTTTGCCGCCAAATTTCTTTCGACTTCGGTGAAAACCTGCTCGGAAATTAGCGCCTCGATGAGGGTGATTTCTGCCATGCGCAAAATAACCTGGCTGGCGCTGTGCTCGCTGGGGCTGGCGGAACCGGCAAATAAAACGTCGGCATCTACAAAAACGCGCGGGACGGGTTTAGGCTTGGTCGGGCTCATCTGATTCTGCGCCGTATTTTTCAGTGTAGTATGTCTCTCGCTGTTCTCGCAAACTGCTGATGAGCTCCTGCGTGGTGAGCCCTGCTTCCAGGCGCATTTGCTCAATTTCACGGGCGAGCTCGGGGACCATCGGCACCATAGGGGTTAAGACGAATATGCCATCTAAATCGACGAGGCGAAAGGTGTCGCCGCTACGAATACCGTACTTTTCACGCAGCTCGGCGGGTAGAGTAAGCGTGCCACGCTGTCTGACTTGAATTGTTTTGTCCATTTTTGCCATCCCCTTCAGTATTTCAAACATTTCTGATTTTCAGATATCATAGCTAATTTATGTGAAAGAATCAACTTTTGTTAAGCGATTAGCCGAACGTGCGCTTGAGCCAGTCGAGGGCAGGCCAATCATCGGTGTCGAAGGTGGTTTTCAGGATGGGACGCCATAGAGCATCGCCGTTTTGGCTGTTTACTAAGATGACCACGGCCGTTTCCGAGACCACATGACCCGCCGCAAATGCTTTAAAAACACCGTTATCGCCCCACTGCCAAAAGAAACGGCCGTTTTCCCCCGATTGCAAACCCCAGCCCAGTCCCCAACTTACTTGTGGGTCCGCCGCCGCATTTAAATCGGGCCAGTCATCCTGGCCGGCGTGAGAACTGTTGACCTGGACTTGTGGCGTGAGCATGAGGGTGGTGACGGGAGACGGCCGTAACATCACCTGAAGAAAGTGGGCGTAGGCAACGGCCGTACAGTGCAAACTGTACGCTGCACCCATTTGCGCCATCTCCCAAAAATCGGCCGCCTGGCCGGCTTTGTCGTGGCCGCGGGCAATGTCGGTGCGGGTGGCATCCTCATTCGTGACGGTAAAGCTGGCCTGGGCCATATTGAGCGATGTGTGCAGAGTGGGGCGAATCCAGGTGTGTGCTGCCTGGGAAACCAGCCGTTCCAGCACCCGCTGCAAATAATGATAGCCTTCTCCGGAATAGGAGAAGCGTGTGCCGGGCGTGAAATTGGTTTGGAGTTTTTCTCCCTCCTTAGCCCAGTTGGGGAAGCCCGGCGTGTGGCTCAAGACGTGGCGTGTGGTGATCTGGCATAGATTTGGCTCGTTGACGATGTGGCCAAACAGCGGGTCCTCGTTTTGCAAACTGCTGGGCAAATAGGTGATAAGCGGTGTGTCTAAATCGAGGTGACCAGCGGTGACTAACTGCAAAACCGCGTAGGCAAACACCGGCTTACTCAATGAGGCGGCCTGGAAGATGGTTTGGGCAGTCACAGGCTGGTTTGTGCTGGCGTTTATAACGCCCCACTGCTTGGGCCAGATTTCCTCACCGTGCACGATCGCGATGGAGACGCCGGGGATAACGGCCGTTGCCATCAGCCCCGGAACAACTGTTTGCAATGTTTCCATCGCCATTTTGATTGACATAAAACTGACCTTGCCTTACTTGAATGATGAATAGTTTAGGGAGCGTGGGACGGCCGTATAATTAAGCTCGCGTATTTTGCTACCATCAATTCCCAATCTTAAACTGAATTTGTGAGCAAGCAAAGGAGAACAAAATGAGTAAAACCGCACTGATTATTGGTGTAACTTCGCAGGATGGATCGTATCTGGCTGACCTGCTGCTGGAAAAGGGTTACCGTGTCGTGGGCACCATCCGGCGCAATACCACCTACGACAAGCCCAACATCCAGCACCTCATCGGCAAAATCATCATTGAAGCGGCCGATTTGATCGACGGCGAAAGCATCGCCCGGCTGCTGCGTGAACACCAGCCCGACGAAGTGTACAACATTGCTGCGCAATCGGTGCCGGCCGACAGCTGGACCCATCCCATGTACACAGGGGAAGTGACCGGGCTGGGCGTAGTGCGCGTCATGGAAGCGGTGCGCCATTTTGTGCCACAGGCGCGCGTCTACCAGGCGACCAGCCGGGAAATTTACGGCAACGTCCAGGCCACATCTGCTAACGAACAGACGCCGATCGACGCCAATAATCCGTACGGTATTGCCAAGGCGTATGCCCACATGATGACTCGCTGCTACCGCGAAAGCTACGGCATGTTTGCCTGCGGCGGCATTTTGTTTAACCACGAAAGTCCGCGCCGCAGCCTGCACTTTGTCACGCGCAAAATTACGGCCGCAGTTGCCTGCATCAAAAATAAGGTCGTCCACCCGCCGCTGGATGAGTTGGGACGGCCGTTAGTCACCTCGGACGGCAAGCTGAAGCTCGGCTTTCTGGATGCTCGCCGCGATTGGGGTTACGCCAAGGAGTATGTGGAGGCGATGTGGCTGATGCTGCAAAACGATACGCCCAAAGATTACGTCATCGGCAGCAACAGCTCCTATTCCGTGGCCGATGCCTGCCGCATTGCTTTTGCCCATGCCGGGCTGGATTGGCAGGCGCATGTGGTGAGCGACGAGGCGCTGCTGCGCCCCACGGAAATTACGGTGCTGCAAGGTGATTATACGCTGGCGCAAAAAGAGCTCGGCTGGCAGCCACGTACCTCGTTTGAGGGGCTGATGCAGTTGATGGTAGAGGCAGACCTCGCGCAGTTTCAGTAGAAAATTTCTTTTTTAATCACGAATGACATGAATGGACGAATACTCGTTAAGTTTGTAATATTCGCTCATTCGTGGTTTTTATAAGAACGGCCGTTTCCTGCAACCTATACCTAATAGATTTATCTATATGGGTGGTTTTTCGCATATAGATGCTATTTTGGGGCTTGCAATTCACCTGGTATTGTTGTATTATTGCAACAGGCGTATTGTTGTATTATCCCGCATTCGGCCCGGTACAGGCCCCAATGCTCCCAATTTTACTGGTAAAGGCAGGCAATGGAACAGGTAGCTTCCCAGATTAGCATTAAAGGCATACGTGAAGGGTTACTCGTTACTGTACCTGATCGTGGGTCGTTTGCTGATTTGTTGGCGCTGCTAAAGGCAGAGCTGGTGCAGAAGCGGGCATTTCTGCAGGGCAGCCAGGTGGCATTGCAGGTAGGTTACCGTAAGTTGAAAAAGCATGATTTGCGGGAACTGCAAGCTTTGTTTGAGCAAAACGAGCTGGAATTATGGGCCGTTTTGGCTGAAGAACCTGTCGCCCGAGAGGCCGCACGGGAATTGGCGTTGGCTACCCGGCTTTCCGGCAGCCAGACTGACTTAAACGGTAATTTTATCTCTCAGGCGGCGGAACCGGAAACGGCCGTTCCCGCCGAACCGCCGCAAGGTGGCCTTATTCTCAAAGAGACATTGCGCTCGGGCCGCTCCATTTACCATGAAGGACATGTCGTGATCATTGGCGATGTGAACCCCGGTGCCGAAATTGTGGCCGGAGGTGACGTCATTGTATGGGGCCGGCTGCGTGGTTTGGTTCATGCCGGCGCGTTGGGGGATGAAACGGCCGTTATCTGCGCCCTGGAACTCACCCCCACCCAGCTGCGCATTGCTGACCAGATTGCCATCTCCCCCGATGAAAAGCGGGGCAGGGCAATCCCCGAGCAGGCAGCTATTCGTAACGGCCAAATTGTGGCCGAAATGTGGCAAAGGTGAAGACTACAGCGAATTTTAGTGATTAACGAATTAAATCTACCAGACAAAAAATTCGTTGTTTACTCCAATTCATTGTAGTCATTAGTGAGAAAGATTAATTCCGTCAGTCAATCAGGTATATCAGGCTAATCTGCGTCCTGTTTTTGGAGACAACATCATGAGTGGAAAAGTTATTACAATCACATCCGGTAAGGGTGGCGTGGGCAAAACAACCATCACGGCCAATATTGCTTCTGCCCTGGCCATGCTGGGCAAAAAGGTTGTGGCCATTGATGCCGATATTGGTTTGCGCAATTTGGATGTGGTGATGGGTCTGGAAAATCGCATTGTTTACGATTTGGTAGACGTGATTGAAGGCCGTTGCCGTTTGCGCCAGGCGATGATTAAAGACAAGCGCCAGTCGGATCTGTACCTGATCCCGGCAGCCCAGACCCGCGACAAGATGGCCGTCAGCCCGTCGGACATGATTTTGGTTTGTGATGAGCTCAAGCAGGAAATGGATTACATCATCATCGATTCGCCGGCGGGCATTGAGCGGGGCTTCCGTAATGCTATCGCCCCGTCTGATGAAGTGCTTATTGTGACCAATCCGGAAGTTTCGGCCGTACGCGACGCGGATCGCATTATTGGGTTGCTGGAGGCGGAAGAGAAGGGGCCAGGCCGGCTTATTCTTAACAGGCTGAAGCCGGAGATGGTGGCGCGGGGTGATATGCTTTCCATTGATGATGTGTTGGATATTTTGGCCATCGAGCTGATTGGGGTGATTCCTGAGGATGAGTCGATCCTGATTTCATCTAACCGGGGGACGCCAATCGCCATGAGCGGCATCAATGGCTCCAGTGCCAGCCAGGCGTTTCGTAATGTGGCCCAACGTTTACAGGGTGAAACGGTTCCATTTGTTGATCTGACCGCTAAAAATGGTCTGCTGAATCGTTTGAACAGCTGGTTTAGCAAAAGCTAATAGGAGTGGCTAATGAATTGGTTTGAGCGACTACTGGGAAAACAGGAAAAAAGCGGGGCCACCGCCAAGCAGCGGCTGCAAATGGTGCTGATTCATGACCGGGCCGATGTGTCACCTGGTTTGCTGGAGCAAATTAAGGACGACATTATCGAAGTGATTGCCAAGCGCTTGGAGATTAACCCGGAGACCGTCGTTGTAAATCTGGATAACACTAGCCAGGAGAGCCGCCTGGTGGCTGAGATTCCACTTTTGCAGCCAAACGGCCGTCGTCGCGCCGCGGCGCAATAGCCCACATTAATCCCTGAAGTTTTTAGGCAAATTTAGGTTGTATTTTGTTTGCGGGCAGCCAGCCTGGCCCGGATTTCGTGGTGCTTTTCGCGGGTGATGGGATAACGGTAGACGATGGGGAAGCTGATCAGCAAAATGACGGCCGGTACCAGGCTGACAAAAATACGCAGCGCGGTGAGAACGGCCGTTGGTTGTTCTGGCAGTACGTTTAAATCCTCGGCATTGATGTACCCAGCCGCTTCCAAAATAAAATTAGAAAACGCCAGCCCCAACGAGACGCCCAACTTTTGCAAAAAGACAAAAAAGCCGTAGAAAATCCCTTCACGCCGCTGACCTGTTTCCAGTTCATCCAGCTCTACCACATCTGGCAGCATACTCCAGGGAATAAGATACCCTACGCTGACACCTACCCCGGCCAGCACAGCCAGAATGAGCAGCAGATTGAACTGCCCCGGCTGCACAAAAAAGAGCACAATTTCCACCGCAATCCAGAATGACATCCCCACATAATAAACTTTTTGCTTGCCCCATTTCTGGCTGACTCTGGACCAGAATAGGAGGAAGACAAAGGCCGAAACTTGCAGGGCGAACGCCAGCTGAATAAAGCGATCCTCGCCACCGGCCCAATAGCGTACATAAAGCAGCATGTTGCCCTGTACAAACTGGATGCAAAGCCAGGAGAGCAGGTAAATGGCCACGACGTAAAGAAACGGCCGATTGCGTAGCGCAATCCGTACCCCCTCTACAAAACCGGGATCGTCTGCTTCGGCGTCTTCTTTAAAATGACTCTCTTCGGTGAAGGCAAACGTGATCAGGTTGCTGATGACGATAACGACGCCCATCACGCCGGCGCTGATGGCGTACCCTTGGGTGACGCTGGGGAAGGCGTCGATGAGCACACTGTGTACGGCCAAGGCCGCCAAGCCGCCCAAAATGGAAAAGCTAAAGCGGAATGAATTCAGGCTGGTGCGTTCGTCATAATCGTGGGAGAGTTCTGGGGTGAGGGCGGTGTAGGGGACGTTTACGGCCGTAAATCCCGTATCTAGCAGCAGAGCAACAATCAGATAATACCAAAACAGGCCCGCCTGGCTGAGATCGGGCACCAGCCACTGCAAAAACCAGGCCAGGCCAAACGGTACCGCGCCAAACAGCAGCCAGGGACGGCGGCGGCCCCAGCGGGTATTGGTCCGGTCGGTCAGGCGCCCCACGAGGGGATCGTTGACGCTGTCCCAAATTTTGACGATTAAGAAGATGATCCCGGCCGCACCGGGCCGAATCCCGGCAATATCCAGCAGGAAGGCGTTGAGGAAAAAGCCCTGGATAGAAGCGACCAGCGCCGGACCCAGATCGCCCACGCCAAAGGCCAGCTTGCGACCAAAGCTAAGCCTTTCGGCAGGCGCTGTTTCGCTGGGAACGGTGGGTGCGGCCATCTTATCTCCTATGAAGAAACTTAACGTAGTGCCGTATTTTCTATCACGCTTTGAGCAGATTGGCGAATGAGTGAGCCAGTAGGATGGTGGTCAATCTATTTCAATCGGTGCAAGCCAGCGGCACTCGCCTGAACTACTGGCGCTCCAATGTTCGGACGATGCAAATATTGTAGATGATGCCGGCAATATAGCCTGCCAAAAGTGCAGTTAAGCCTAATACGATTGCCGCCGGATTGAGCATTCCTTCAGGCATTCCCGGTCCTCTTAGGCGCTTGGCCATTGTGATACGGCCGTTCCCAACGCATCATCTCCCGCTAGCGATTCAAAAAAGATGACCAGATCAGGTTTCAGATTGGCCAAATCATCCAGCGTGCTTTTGGCTGCATCGGGTGTGAGCAATTGGCGGGCTTGCAAGAAGGTGAGCCAGGTGGGCATGAGCGTAAAAAGGGCGGCGGCGGGATACGGCCGTACCGGATTATAGTTCAGCAGCTTGGCCAGAAAGCGTTGCAGCGTGTCGCTGTCCGGTGCCAGCGGATGAAAATGGGTGGGTGGTTTGGGAAGGGGGCGGCCCTGGCGCATCAGATCGCCAAGGTCTTGCCGCGGCGTAAGCTGGCCGGTGCGTCGTTCCACAAAGTAGGTGGGCAATAATTGGCGTAGGAGGTTGGTACGGCCGTACGGCAGCCCCGCCTCGCGATTGGCATATGCCAAAAACTCAATCATCAGCGCCGCCATGTTTTGCAGCGGATGCTCTGCCAGGTGTTCCATCTGCCATTGATATTGCGTGTAGCCACTCAGGTGGGCCAGGTAACGGTTTAGCCCATCGGCGTCGATGGGAACGATGGTTTGCAGTGCCTGCACCAGCGACGCTGGTGCTGTGGCCGGGGCGTCCGGCGGCTGGCTGGCCAAATGCTGGAAGACAAGGCTGTCCATGAGGAGCGCAGTGATAGATTGCTGCTGCCATTCATTGCTTTCATCATTAGCCTGTAGTTCAGTCAGGGCTGTTTGCAGTAGGTGAATAAGGTCAGGCAGCTGATTGTGATAGCTGAGCATGTCGCTGGTTTGGTGGAAAACGGCCGTTTCCGCCAGCACGTCTCTACCCACATTTTCTACATGCTCACGACGCGCATGGGCATCCCATTGCGCAAAACGGTGCCATGTAACTTGTTTTGCCATCTCGTTTCCTACTCATCCTGGCCAAAGTAAGCGTTCCAGGCGGCCAAGTCTTCTTCGCTTAGGTTTTTTGGGTTGGGGGATTTTTTCTTCTTTTTGGCACGTGGGGCAGCCTTTTTCTTAGCTTGGGACGCCGGCTTCTCCGCTTGCTGTTCTACCTGCCTGGTTTCGCCACCGAAGAGGGCCAGCCATTCGCGCAGTTCTTCATCGCTCAACTCCGGGTTTTCCCGATCAGTGGCGGCCGGCGGTTTGGGAATTGCCTCTGTTTCTTCCGGTTCTGGCTCTGGTTCAGGGATGGCCCGGTTGGGCGGGATTGGTTTGGGGCGGCGGCGCAGCGCTTTTTCATCGACGGGACCAAACAGATCCAGCCACTGTTCGACTTCGGCATCGCTGATGATGGGATCATCGTCCGTGACGGTGGGTCCCGGGAGGGTGCGTTCTTCTTTGTCGGCGCTGAGACGCTGGGCAAACTTTTCGCTGCGGATGTGCTTCATCTTGCGCTTGTCGGCGGCGTTGATGATCTCCTGATCGCTGGTGACCAGGCGGTACTCGGGTGGGTTTTTGACGCGGTTGATGCGGGCGATGAGCAGAGAATCGGCCGTTTTGCCCTGCGAGACAAAAATCACCTTCACCTGGGAATTGGAAAGGTTGACGTTGTGGCCGCCGGGGATGCCCCCATCGAAATATACGGTAACGACACGCTTGGGAGAAACGGCCGTCCACTGCCGCAGCTTCAAAATCAGTTGAATTTCATCATCCGGGTCACTCAGATCGATGTCTGGTAGCTTGGCGATGAGGTTATGACCGTCGATCAGATAGTGCATGAGTTAGGTGTGGCTAAGCGTGCAAAAGCATCGGTAAGTATTGTGTAGACCATGAACTGCGCACTTTATACCATACAAATATTTTGCCTGCTAGAGAATCGTTTTGGGCTGCTTAAGAATCACGGCGCTCACTCTTTAGTCCTAAATTACCAGTCGTTAAAAATCTTTTTACGTCATCTTAACGCTTGCAGAACCTATAATAAGCCCATTGTTGTTTTATGGATTTTTTATGGGAAGCAGTGTCATCCCCAAATAATTGTTCAAAGAAAACCGAAGTGCGACGTTCCAAATTTAGAGTCTGGAAAATTAATTTATGCCACAGCTAACTATTTTATTGGTAGATGATGATTACAAATTAGTGCAGGGCTTGCGGGTGAGTTTGCTGAGCGATGGGTACGAGGTGTTAACGGCCGTAAATGGCCAGGAAGGTCTCAAAACTGCCCGCCGCCACCTGCCAGACCTCATCATCCTGGATGTCAACATGCCCTGGATGGATGGCCTGGAACTGTGCCGTCGCCTGCGCCAGGACGATCAGCTAAAAGAGATTCCCGTTCTTTTCCTGACTTCCAACAACAGCATCGATGATCGGGTTGTGGGTCTGGACCAGGGAGCCGATGATTATTTAGGCAAACCGTTCAACGTAAAAGAGCTAAAAGCACATGTCCGGGCGCTGCTGCGCCGCTCACCGGCCACACAAGCTGCCCAGAGCCAGAGCGAAAAAGATATGATCCAATTTGGCCCTATTAAACTGGATTTGAAGTCCAGCTGGGTTTCCATTCATGGTGGCGACGGCGTACAACTCACGCCGGTTGAATTCGATTTGCTTCATTATTTAATGCGCCATCCCCAACAAACTTTTTCTAGCGATGAGCTGTTGGAAAAAGTTTGGTCGTATGCGCCTGGAACGGCCGATACCAGTCTGGCCCGCTGGCATATCAAAAATCTGCGCCATAAAATCGAGCCAGACCCGTCTAATCCGGTTTATTTACGTACGGTGCCGCGTCACGGGTACATTTTAGAAATGCCAGCTTCCTGAGCAATTGTTCACGTTTAAAAGAAGATGTTGTTGAGAACGAGTCGGCCTGGGGCCGACTTTTTTGTTGGCAGGCGGTATGTTTTTTGGGAAACGGCCGTTCCCCAGCCATCCGCCAATCTGCTGTGAATTCCGTACTAACCCACCAGTCCCCCTCTAACGCAACCCTAACGCAACCCCCACGCAATACCAACACATAAGCCATTAGAAGTGGTGTATTGTCTGCATCAGTCAACAAGGAGCCGCTCGCGGCAAAGAAAGAAAGAAAATTATATCTTTAGGAGATAGAAAAAATGTTTAAAAAATTGCATGACAATGAGAGCGGTATCACCGCTCTGGAAACGGCCATCATTTTGATCGCCTTTATCGTTGTAGCCTCAGTATTTGCCTTTACCATTCTCTCGGCTGGTACCTTCTCTACCGAAAGAGGAAAAGAGGCCGTTTATGCCGGCTTGGGCGAGGTTCAATCTTCAATGGAAGTGAAAGGTTCTATCATTGCGACGGCAGCTGTTACCGGCACGACCACCGCTACAATGGACACATTGGTTTTCACCGTTGGCAACGTGGTTGGTGGCGAACCGCTGGACCTGAACACCACAAACCCGGTGATGACGATGAACTACGTCGATGAAACCCAGTTTGTCAACGATGTAGCCTGGACCACCAACTGGATTGTTAGTAATGACGGTGACGAACTGTTGGACACCGGTGAACTGGTTGAGATTACGGTACAGTTGAATGGTAACCTGACCAATGACCTGGGCATCAACACCGAGTTTAGCCTGGAAATGAAACCGCCCAAGGGTTCTGCCCTTAGCGTACAGCGCACGACCCCGCCTTACTTCGACGCAGTTATGGACCTGAAGTAATTACAGTCTAGAGTTTTTCGGGCCAGAAACGGTTCGGTCAAACACACCAACTTGGCCGAACCGTTTGGTCCGTAGGGGAGTATCTGCAAGAAGTCTTCAAATCAGAGAGCAATTTCCCAAGGCGAGGCATCAGCCTCAGGTAAAGAACAAACTTTAAGGCACGGCCAGGCCTCAAGTTCATATTACCGGTCTTATCGCTCTAATTTTTTTGAGCAAAGACAAGCCCCGCTCCACCTGGCCGTGCCAGCGGGGCGTTTTTTCTATACAGAGCAAGTGAAAGGATGCACAAAATGGACCTGGAGCACCGTGTAAAAACACTTGAACATGAAGTGAAGATTCTAAAAAATCAGATTCAAAAAACCTTGTTAGAAATTCAAGAACAGGTCCTGACTCATTACCATCCCAGCTTGCGGGCGGAAGAGATTCACATTCCAGAAAGTGTGGAATCACGACCTTTAGCTGTGCCGCAGAACGGTACTTCGCTCCCCACAAATGGATCGGTGACACCGGCCGTGCGCCAGGTTTCTTTGGACGAGATACGGGAAAACGACATGGCAGTCAACGAGGAAGAGGTATCGCTGCCAGCTACCCCAGCTGGTAACGATAGCAATCTGACCGATTTGGCTCATTGGGTGCGGGACAGCCTGTTGGAAATTGGGGTGGCGCGCACGGCCAAACTGATTGAGATTCGAGCCAAAAGCGGCCGTATGGACAGTAATGTAACAGAGGCGATGTTGCAGCTCATCTCGTTTTGCGACGACGGCAGCGGCGGCGTGCCGGATGAGGCGCAGCTCCAGGATTCAATTGATGCATTCCTGAAGCTGAATTCCCTGCTGGGCTAAAGATAGAGGTGCCGTGTGGATAAGACAATCGTTACCACATTTTTGATTATTATCAGCATGATTACGGCCGTTCTCCTCTTCAATGCCGTCTATCCTGCCGTGATTGACAGCAGCGACGCCATGATCAGCATGGCCGGCCGGGCCGACCAGCGGCTCAAGAGCCAGGTGGAGATTATTCACGCCACCGGCGAACTGGACAGCGACGGCTGGTGGCAAGACAGCAACAGCGACGGCGATTTTGACATGCTGATCTGGGTGAAAAATGTGGGCAGCACGCGCATCGTTCCTATTGAAGGCAGCGACGTATTTTTTGGCCCCGAAGGTGACTTTGTGCGCATTCCCCACCAAAGCGAATCGACTGGCTACCCGTATTGGACGGCCGTAATCGAAAACGCTGCCGACTGGTCACCTACCGCCACGGCCAAGATCATTATTCATTTTGGCGCTGCCCTGGCCCCCGGCCGCTACTTTGTAAAGGTCATCATTCCCAACGGGGTATCCGACGAATACACCTTTAGCCTGTAGGTTAGGCCCAGGTAGCCGCCACTGGATTGAGACATGGAAACTGTTTTAACTGCCTTTATCGTTTTTACCCTTTTGCTGTTTTCTGCCGGCGCGCTTTTTGAAGGCGCACTCACGGCGCAAGACACCGTGCAGGCTGCCTGGCAGGAGATGGAAGAACGTGCCGGTGAGCAGGCGCGCACCAGCCTGGTAGCTACCGATGCCCAAACCAAAAGCTCTGGCTCGGTGGTGGAACTGACGCTGCAAAACAACGGCAGCGTCAAGCTGACCGATTTTGACCAGTGGGACCTGATCATTCAGCATTACACAGCCTCTTCCAACTACGACATTGCCTGGCTGCCTTACGTGCCGGGCGAGCCATCGAATGACGAATGGTCAGTGGTGGGCATTTACATGGATGCGGCTACGTTGGCGCCAGAACTGTTTGAGCCGGGCATATTAAATCCGGGCGAAGAGATGATCATTCGCGCCAGGGTCTCGCCGCCGGTGGGGCCAAACAGCACCAACTTTGCGTCATTATCGACAGCAAATGGGGTAGGGGTAACGGCCGTATTCACTCGATGACTTTACAGGTGCGACGCACTTTGGAAGTGCGTCGCACCTCTGGCAGGCAGTAAAGATGACCACAAAAATTTTGATTGTTGACGACGACACGATGCTGGTGGCTATGCTGGAAAAAATTCTGCATACCCAGCCCTACCAAATCAGCACTGCCTACAGCGGTGAAGAAGCTCTGGACCAGGTGCGCCAGGCAAAACCGGACCTTATCGTCTTGGACATCATGATGCCCGGTATGGACGGGTATGAGGTGTGTGAGCGTTTAAAAAGTGATCCGGCAACGGCCGATATTCCCGTCCTCATCCTTAGCGCCAAAGGCAACATCGACATGCCCAGGCTGGACAAGGAGCAATTTGAAACCAACTTGAAGGATCGATTGCACGGCTACGAAGTAGGAGCCATCGATTTTTTAAGCAAGCCGGTCGGCATTAAAGAGTTACTCAAACATATCCAATTTTTACTTTGGACCGGCGATTGCGAGAATGAACATGACCCAAATTCTGATAATTGACGACAACCCAACCATCGTGCGCATTATTGAAATGGCGCTGCAATCCTATGGCTACCAGGTCGCTTCTGCCAATGATGGGGAAACGGGGCTGGCCCGGGCCAAAGCGCTGCACCCCGACCTGATTATTTTGGACATCATGATGCCCAAAATGAACGGCTACGAGGTTTGCCAGGCGCTACGCGCAGACCCGGAAACGGCCGATATTCGCGTTCTCATGCTCACCGCCAAGGGCGGTATTGACGATCAAATTCCTGGAGCTGGCACCTATGTCAAAAACTTGCGGGAACGGCTTCACGGCTTCGACGTGGGCGCCGATGACTTTATCACCAAGCCGGTCAAGTTTAAAGAGCTCAAGCAGCGTATTGATCTGCTCATTCAATAACACCCATGGCTAAAAAAATCTTAATCATCGAGTCGGATCAGCAAATTTTGAGCCTGGCCAAAAATATTTTGGAGGATGAAGGCTTTGAAGTGGTAGCGACTAATGACGATGCCCGCGGCTTGAAATTGGCGATGAAGGAGAAGCCCCATCTGATCATTTTAGACAAATCGCTGCCCGGTATGGACGGTGAAGAGGTGGCCCGCTACCTGCGCGCCGATCCCGACACGTCACATATTAATATCATTATGTTAACTAGTGTGGATCAGCTGGAATTGCTCACGCTCACCCACGACTCGCCGATTGATGATTATTTGATGCGGCCGTTTACCGCCGCTGAGTTAGTGACCGCCATTTTGCCCATCATGAACCGGGGCGAAGAGAAAAAAACGGTTATCTCCTCCGGGAATGGGGAGCTGGACAGCAAAATGGGGGGCGGTATTCCGCTCGGTTCATTAACCCTCATTGAGGGCAGTTCCGGGGCCGGGAAATCCGTCCTGTCGCAGCAGTTGATTTTTGGCTCGCTCAGCGACGGCTTTAACCTCAGTCTTTTCACCAGCGAAAATGGCGTTAAAAGCCTGACCAAACAAATGCGCAGCTTGGATTTGGATATTCTGGATTATCTTTTGCTAACCAAGCTCAAAGTATATCCAATGGAATTGGCCCGACTGGGCAAAAAAGCTTCGGCTCACCTGTTGGAAGCAATGAAGAGGGAAAAGAAGCGGGATTTGCTCATAGTCGATTCGCTGACGCTGGCTATTGCTCACGTGAGTACCGATGAAGTTTTAGGCTTTTTTGAGGAGTGCAAGCGGCTTTGCGCCGATGGTGGCACCGTCATTGTGGTGCTGCATTCCCACGCGGTGGATGCCGAACTGCTGGTGCGGCTGCGCTCGCTGTGTGATGCTCATTTGCAGCTGCGCACGGAAGAGGTGGGCAAAAAACTGGTGAAGACGTTGGAAGTGACCAAAGTGCGCGGTGCCGACAAAACAACCGGTAACATCGTCAGCTTTGAGGTAGAACCGGGCTGGGGGATGCGCGTTATTCCGGTAAGCAAGGTGAAAGGGTAATTCATTATGGCTCAGACGGTTTTACCCTTTCAAACTGATTCTTCGGTGGCAAATTGTAATCATGGCCCTGGCTGCAGCCTGCAAACGGTGCTGCCGGCTCCCTTGCGCGAAGCGTGCGCCGAGGCCGATTACCTGGCCGACTATCTGCACCGTGCACCATTGGGTGACATTGGCATTCCTACCTATTATCCGAAACTGGCGCGCAGCTTGCAGTCGCTGAAGGTGCGCAACCTGATCTATCCCACCAAAGAGGGTCTGTTTGTCCACATTTACCCGGACGAGACCGGTGCCAGAGATCATTATGTGTCCATCGAGCCAACAGTGGTGGTGGATACGGATGAGATTATGCCCCTGGTGGAAGAGCGACTGGTGGAATGGGCGGAAGAGATTGGCCAAACCGAAGATGAAGATGAAAAGCGAGAGCTGCTGCTGTCGCTTATCGACATGATTTGTACGACCAAACCTTTGGCCAATAATGGGAGGCGCAACGACCGTACGCCCAATAACCCCAACAACCTGCCACCTATCTACGTGACGCCGCAGCAGCTGGAGGCCATTCGCTACCGCGTCCTGCGCGACAAGATTGGCCTGGGCGTGCTCCAACCGCTGCTTTATGACCCCTACATTGAAGACATTAGCTGCAGCGGTGTTGGTCCCATCTTTATTGAGCACAAAATATTCAAGAGCCTGCAAACCACCATTTCCTTTGGCACTTTGGACGAGCTGGACGAGTTTGCCGTCTGGTTGGGCGAGTGGATTAAAAGCCCAGTGACGGTGCGTAATCCCTTGGTGGATGCAGTGCTGCCCGATGGCTCGCGGATTAACATTGTATACGGCCGTGAGATTTCCAAGCGCGGCAGCAACTTCACCATTCGTAAATTTGGTGGCACCCCCACCAGCGTATTGGAACTGATTGATTTTGGTACGCTGGATTACATGATGGCCGCTTATCTCTCTTTGATGCTGGAAGAGGGGATGAATCTGTTTGTGGTCGGGGCCACCGCTTCCGGTAAAACAACCACGCTTAACGCCATCAACACCTTTATTTTGCCCGATGCCAAAATCGTCACCATTGAAGACACGCCGGAAGTCCATGTGCCCCACAAAAACTGGATTCGTGAAGTGACGCGCGAAATGGGGCGCGAAGACAAGGGCGGCGGCGTGGGCATGTTCGACCTGCTGAAGGCAGCGCTGCGGCAGCGGCCGGACCGCATCATCGTCGGTGAGATTCGTGGTGAAGAAGGACGCATTGCCTTCCAGGCGATGCAAACCGGTCACGGCGTTATGTCAACTTTTCACGCTGCCTCCGTGGAAAAGCTCATCCAGCGTCTTACCGGCGATCCCATTAGTATTCCCAAAACGTACGTGGATAACCTGAATTTGGCCATTATTCAATCGGCCGTGCGCCTGCCGGACAAGCGCATGGTGCGCCGCATTCTCAGCATCAACGAAATCATTGGCTACGATCCGTATTCAGAAAGCTTTTCTTTTTTGGAAGCGTTTCGCTGGAATCCGGCCACCGACAAATTTGATTTTCCCGGCTACATGAACAGCTTTTTGCTGGAGGAACGCATCGCCATGAAGCGGGGGATTCCGCCACACAAGCGCAAAGCCATTTATACCGATTTGAAGAAGCGAGCCAAAGTGTTTGAGCGGCTCCATAAAGATAAAAAAGTAAGAGGTTTTGATGAATTCTTCCAAGTCCTCGCCGAAGCGCAGCGACAAAAGCTCCTCTAAGGCAAGTAAGGCAAAATTAAAACACGTTTCTTCCTTTGACCTGTTTTACCAGCTCACCTACATGTCGGCGATGTCGGCGGCGGGCATTACGCGCAGCAAGACGTTTGAAATTGCGGCGCAGTCCAACTCGTCGGCTGCGCAATATTTTGTGGCGATCAATACGCTGGTCGATGAGCTGCGCTACGATTACCCGGAAGCGTGCCGCGCCGTGGGCGAACGGGCTAAATCGGAGGAAGTGAAAAGCTTTTTGCTGCGCCTGTCCGATGCGCTGCGCTCCGGTGAGCCACCGGCCGATTTTCTGGCGCGGGAAGCCAAAGTGCAGGGCGACAATTATGAAAACGCCTACGAGCGCGACCTGGAATCGCTGAAAAAATGGTCCGATGCCTTTTCCTCGATCATCGTTTCGGTAGCGCTGATTGTGATTATTAACCTGGTGTCTACGATGATTTATGATGTGGGCGTGGGGTTGATTGTGGGGTTGGTGGTAACGGCCGTTGTCATGGGTTTCTTTGGCGCGTGGGTGCTGTCACGGGCGGCACCGCAAGAAAAGATCATCATCGATTCCCAGGAAGGTTCGGCTGATCAAAAAGGCACGGTGCGGCTGTTCAAAATCATCATCCCCATTGCCGTGATTAGCGGCCTGGCGCTTGTGCTTTTTGGCGTACCCATGCAATACATTCTCATCTGGTCAGCCTTGCTCCTGCTGCCGGTGGGCCTCAGCAGCTATAAAACCGACCGCAAAATCAACAAGAAAGAGGCCGAAGTTAGCTCCTTTTTACGCTCCATCGGCGGTATGGCCACCTCTACTGGTACCACCCTCAAAGGCTCGCTGACCAAGGTGGATTTGAGCTCATTCCCCACGTTGGAAAAAGACATTGAACGGCTGAGCACCCGGCTGCAAGCCCTGGTTAGCCCGGCTATTTGCTGGCACCGGTTTGGCCGGGAATCAGGCAGCCAGCTCATCAAAGAATCTATCGACATTTTTTATGAGGCCGTGCGGCTGGGCGGCGATCCGGAGCGAGTGGGTTTTTTGTGCTCGCTGTTTGCCTCGCGTACGGCGCTGCTGCGGGCCAAGCGGCGTGTGGTTGTGGAAACGTTTTCCTGGCTGACCCTGGTTATGCACATGACTGTGGCTGGTTTGATGGTCTTTGTGTTGGAAATTTTGCACAATTTTCTAGCGATGATGAACAGCGTTATTGACCCGGAGCAGGCAGAGCTGGCTGCTGCATCTCTGGCAACGCCATTGGCCAATTTTAGCCCTGGCCAGCTGCAAGTGCTTGATGGCATGACGATTGTTATGGTCATTTTGCTGGCGGTCGTGAGCGCCGTGGCTATCATTGTGAGCGATGGGGGGTACAAGTACAAGATGTTGTTTTATCTGTCTGCCCTGCTATTCATGTCCGGGATTTGTTTTTGGGCCGTGCCGCCCGTTGTGGCCAAAATTCTGGTGGTGTAAACGATGATTGATCAAACGCAAACGCCCATTGTGACGACAGTGCGACCACGCTCCAGACTACGGCCACTTCGACTTCGCTCAGTGCAGGCGTTCCAGCTCGCGTTAATCTTCCTGGCAGGTCTTCTGCTGGGCTGGCTGGTGCTGGGCTGGGTGGTGTGGCCGGTCGAGTGGATCGATGCCGTGCCTGCCAATTTGCGGGCGGCAGACCAGCGTCAGTTTATCATTCTGGTAGCCGGGGAGTATGCCCAGTCACGGGATGCGGCTCAGGCGCAGCAAAGGTTGGCCAGTTGGGATGAGGCATCGCTGGCGACGCTGCTGGCGGTGATGGAGCAGGAGGCGGTGAACGAGGCCACCGTAACGGCGCTGGTTAACCTGCGCCAGGCGCTGGCCGTGCCGCAGGCGGAACTTACGTTTTGGGATACCCTTCTTGAGCAAAAGCTGATGGTGCTGAGTGCTGTTTTAGGCGGATTGATCTTGTTAACGGCCGTTGCCCTCACCTTTTACCCTTCCATGCGCCGTAACCAAAAGCGGCGCGCCCGGCAAAGGCAGCTAGAGGCCGAGGAAGAAGCGCTGCTGCAAGCCGCCAGAGCCGCCCAACTGGCGGATGCCACTGCTCAAGCAGCAGCAGAAACGGCCGCAGCCACTCCCACCAATCAGCCTGCTGTGGCAGAAACGGCCGTTCAAACCCTATCACAACCGGCCCAACCTGTGCCCGAAGCGCAACCGGCCCAGCCACAACAGCCGCAGGCTGAGCCACCGCAGACCACCGCGCCGGCCGGCCATGCCCAAAATGAGCCGAAGCAGCCGCTGGCAGCCAATCCGGGCGAGCCGCCTACCGCGCCTGCCAACCAACCCCAGCCAGAAACGGCCGTACCGGCAGCCAAACCGCTGCTAACTGAGGAAGAAGAAGAGGATGAGCAAGGTGCAGCCGATAACGCCATCCAGGACATTTTAAACAGCGTGTTTGAGGATGATGACGATGCGGCCCATTACGAATCGCTGCTGAAAGGATTGGACGACATCAACATCATGAAGCTCATCAAGGATGTGGACCAGGTGGCCCAACAGCTGCGTGAACGACGGCCAAAGGGAAAGACGGCCGCTCCCGTGAGGTCAAACGCATGATTTTATTCTGGAGTGTGGCAGGCGGCCTGCTGGGCTTTGCCCTGGATTGGTTGAGCGAGGCGCTGCCGCAATGGACCCACAAAGGCGTCACCCCCCGTCGCTTTCGCGGGCTGCGCTGGGTGGCGGTGCTGCTTGGCCTGCTATTTTTTACCTTTTTAGGCAGCACCAATTTGGTCTGGTCCCGTTTGTTAACGGCCGTTCTCTTTGCCTTCCTGCTGCTCATTGCGCTTATCGATATGAAATACCGGCTGATTCCCAATGTGCTGGTCTATCCGGCGCTGCTGTTAACGCTGCTGGGGCAGTGGCTGTGGGGACCGCAGCCCTTTAGCCTCTTTTTGCTGGGTGGGCTGATGACTTTTGGCATTTTTGCCCTCACCGCCTGGCTGCGGCCGGGTGATTTGGGTGGCGGGGATATCAAGCTGGCGGCCTTGCTGGGCGTGGCTTTTGGCTTCCCCGATGTGCTTTGGGCGCTGCTGTTGGGGGCCGGGGTTGGTGCGATGACGGCCGTTTTCTTGCTGCTGCTGGGTCGAAACGGCCGTCGTTGGACCCGCCACACGCACATCCCCTATGGCCCATTTCTCTGCCTGGGGGCTATTATTGCTCTGATCTACAATCCCGTTCCCCTATTTTTCCACTGATAATTTTCACCGCGGAGGGCGCAGAGAGCGCAGAGAATAAAAAAAACTCCGCGTCCTCCGCGCTCTCCGCGGTTTGCTTTTTTATGGTTGGAGGACAAATGGCAAGTATTGTTGAACTAAATGAAACTTATTAGAGTGGTGCCAGCACATGTCGCAGATTAATCATCGTGAAAGCAATGTGATG
>PABI01000180.1 GCA_002699125.1 Anaerolineaceae bacterium | reverse complement strand
CAGCCCTCCACCTGCGAGGGGGAGGGAGCGAGGGAGGGGGTAACATACTCGTCCGTCGCCAGCGCCCGGGCCAAAAAGTGGGTGGCCTCGACCAGAAAATGGCCGGAACCCATCGCCGGGTCCAGCACGTTCAGCGCCAAAATCTCCTGCACAAACAGGGCGGCGCTCTGGCGCTGGCGTTCTGCTTTGTCCAGCGAACCCGTCTGGCGCACCTGGGCTTTGACGCGCTCGCGGGCCTGTTCTACCAGCGGCCCCAGCGTGTTTTCCACAATATACTCGACGATGTAGTCGGGCGTGTAGTAAGAGCCGGTGGCTTTGCGCTCGCCCTTGTCGGTAGTCAGGTAGAGGTCGCCCGGCTGGCGCGGCGTGCCCACCGTTTTGCTGCGTCCCTTTTTGGCCTGCGGCACCCAGGTTTCCACGCCCTTTTGCCGCACCGTCACCATCTCTTCGGTGGCGATGGCCACCTTGTACTCCAGCAGCCCTTCGTAAATCGAGCCAAGCTGACGCACGTCCAGCGTGCGGTAATCGACAGCCTGGTAGCCCTGGAAACGGCCGTCTTCGCGCACGCGCCGGTAAGCCAGGTAATCAATCGCCTGGGCCAGCGCCCGGTCGCCCACAAAATAAGTGCCAAAAAAGGGATGCTGCGCCGGGTCGAACAGGCCGCCGTTGTAGCGGGGCACGCCCAGTTCCGCGTTGAGTTGGGCATCCTCACCGCTAATCAGGCGGAACAGCTCGGCGAGCCGGTTCCAGCGGCGGCGGCCGGTGGTGGGCAATGTTTCCAGCTTATCGCGCTCCCGATTAATGTCGTTGGCCAGCGTTTGCAGACTGTAGTCGTTTTTGTAGGTGTTGTTGCCCATCGGCAGCAGGGCGCGGGCTTCGCCGTAAAACAAAAAGAGCAGGCGGTAGAGCAGGTAAAGGCTGTTGCGGTACACCTCGTCGCGGTGGTCGGCGTTTTTGGGGTCGAGACGGCCGTCCCCGGCAAAAAAGCCAATGATGAGCTGTTCTAAGGAACGGTAGGCATTGTCGCGCAAATCGGCTTCCAGGGCGATGGCGTAGGCTTTACTCTGGCTCAAAGCCTCGTCGAGGAAGCGGGTGCCGTGGGCGTCGGGCTGGAAGGCAGCCCGATTGAAGAAGGCCCAGAAGAAGGTGGCGACTGCTTTTGCGGCCGTTTCATTGGGCGCATCCAGGGCCGCCAGCAGATCGATCTCGAAGTAAGATTCCAGGGTACGAGATGAATTTTTGTGGACGAGCCGCCAGAAACGGCCGTTGCTCACCACGCCCCAGGTCACGTCGCTCAGGCTCAGGTAGGTGTCGATCTGGTACATCGGGTTCTGGTCATCGAACAGGGGGCGGGTGCCGCTTTTTTTGCTCAGGTTTACCGTCCATTTTTTGGCTTCCAGCAGAGCCAGGACGTCTTTGGTGTATTCGGGAGAGTTTTGCTGGGAAACGGCCGTTTGCCGCGCCGCCTCATCGGGGAACAAGGCAAAGTCCGGCTTTTTGATGTTCCCTTTCAGGCCGGGGATGGACGCCTGCCCTTCCCACACGTGCCCCAACTGGTCCAGAATCGGCTTGATCCAGTTATCTTCTAGCTGCGATTCGTTGTAGTTTTCCAGCTGGTCCCGCTCTTTGGCGTAATGTTCGCGCAGCCAGGTTAGAAATTCGGCCGCAGGCGTTTGCATCTCGCGCCAGGCCGGCGTGCGGCGCAAAATCTCTTGCAGGTAATGGTCCGAAAAAAGCGATTGGTTGTTATGCGGGCTAAAATCGAGCTGCGGCTGGAAGGGTGTTTCTGGCATAGGGCGTTTCCTTAAATCAACGGTCAGAGTGCCTCTATGATAATTCAGCCGATGGAAAAAGTGTAGGGGCGGTTCGCGAACCGCCCCTACCGATGGGATGTATGTCGTAGGGGCGCGTCGCGACGCGCCCCTACGAGCGGCCAAAAATGGGTGGCCGTTTCTCGCGAAAGGCCGCCAACGCTTCCAGATGATCCGGTTGGGACCATAAATCGACAAACAGTTCGGTTTCTAGCCGGTTGGTTGCGACAGGGGAGAGTTGACTGGCGGCATGGACAAGCTGCTTGCTGGCGGCGAGGGCCTGTTGGGGCAGTTGGCTGAGAGAGTGAGCTAATTGGGTAACGGCCGTTTCCAACCCCACCCTGTCATCCACTACCTGCTGCACCAGCCCCATTTGCATCGCTTCCTCTGCCGAAAAGATACGCGACGTCAGCAGCAAATCCAGCGCCCGAGCTTGCCCCAGTAAATTGACCAACCGCCCCGTGCCGCCCCAGCCGGTGCAGAGGGCATTGCGCACCTGGGCAAAGCAAAAGCGGGCATGGCCGGCCGCCAGCCGCAAATCGCACGCGGTGAGGATTTCGCAGCCGCCGCCAAAGGCATCGCCGTTTACGGCGGCAATCACGGGAATGGGCAGCTGCGTCAGCTGCACCAGCGCGTCGCGCATCACCCGGTTCAGCCGCTGGCCCGCTGCCCGCTCTGGATGCCCGCTCAGCTCCTTCAAATCGCCACCAGACACAAACGCTTTGTCGCCCGCCCCGGTGATGATGAGGACGCGAACGGCCGTGTCCCCGGCCACATCTGTCACCACCGCCGCAAACTGCTCCTGCGCCGTCCAGTTCAATGCATTACGCGCCGCCGGCCGGTTTACCCGCAGCGTGGCAATGCCATCTTGTTGTGTGTATTCAATTTCTTTGCTCATGGCGCAAGTGTATGGGGAAGTGGGGAAAGTGAAAAGACCCGCCCAGCCGTAAACGGACTGGGCTAGTTTATGAAAGCCTCTACGAGGCTGCCTTACAGCCCTGAAAGGGCTTCCAAATTGTAGCCGGAGGCTTCAGCCCTCGGCGAGGCTATCACCCCCTCACCTGGTCACCCGTCACGCCAGATCGCCATTCACCGAACTGCCGCGCACAATCAGGTTGGGTTTAAGCACCACCGAGGTCGAATCCAATTCTTCTTCATTGATGAGTGTGAGCAGCTGCTTCACGCCCTGCCGCCCCATTTCGGCCACGTCCTGCCGCACCGTGGTTAAAGCCGGGGAAAAATAGGGCGATTCCGGGATGTCATCAAAACCCACCACAGCCAAATCTTCCGGGATTTGCCGCCCCATCTGCCGGGCCACCTTCATGGCGCCCAGGGCCATCTGGTCGTTGCAAATGAACACGGCGTCCATTTCCGGATGCCACTCCAGCAGCATACGGATGCAGCGCTCGCCGCTGCTGGGCATCCAATCCCCATTGGCAATGTAGCTTTCGTCAACGGTGCGGCCGTTTTCCGCCAGCGCCTGTCGCCAACCCAGTTCCCGCTGGCGCGCCTCCCACCAGTTCATTGGCCCCGTAATCAGGCCAATGTTTTGCCGACCCTGCTCGATGAGGTGCTGGGTGGCGATGCACCCACCATGTTTGTTGTCGATAACGGCCGTGACCAAATTCGGCCGTGGCTGCATGTTCAAAAATACAATCGGCACCTTCACCGTAGGCAGCGCCTGCTGCACCAAATCGCGATTTTGTCCGATTTCCGGCACCGCCCACAAAATACCATCCACGTGATAAGACAAAATCTCACGCAGAATCTTGTTGGCATCAAACGCCTCGGCCTCGGGCAAAATATGCAGCATCAGGGAGTAATCCTCGGCAACGGCCGCTTCTTGCACTCCCTGTAAAACCAGAGAAGGTCCATAGAGGCCAATGCTGGAACTCACCACGCCCAGGGCAAAACTTTGCCCCCGAATCAAGCTGCGGGCAATCTTGCTGGGTTGGTATCCCATACGATCGATAATTTCTTGAATATGGGCTCTGGTATCGTCGGCTACGTCCGGACGGCCGTTGACCACGCGGGAAACAGTTTGCGTGGAAACACCGGCAGCGGCGGCTACTTCTTTTAGCGTCACTCGTTTGTATTGCATCTCTTGCCCCAGAAATTGGATACATCCAGAAATGGATAAATTTGGAACACACCCTTGATCGTTAACGATAACGAGAATTAGTGTAGCATAGCCACAAACGGGTGTCAATGCGTCGCCAAACCGGCCCGAATTGGTCCTTATATAGAAAAGTTCAAAAATGCCTGCTGGATAATTAGGGCAATTTGTCTAACATATACCTGATTTTCTGCACATTTTCTCCAAAAAACGGCCGTTTCGCCCTTGACGCGCGGCAAATGTATGCTAAGATGTTATCGTTAACGGGAACGATAACAATCACGCTAACAAAAGCAAAAAGCAACACTTTTTGACCGGAACATCCCCCTATCGCAACTGTAGTTCGTCGTGTTCATGCCGTAGGAAAAAATACGGCCGTAGCCCGAACAAGGAGCGTGTATGAAATAAGCAAGACAAAATCTTTGCCTTACTCAGCTTCACCCCGCTCCGACCCCACGTCGGCAGCAACCGAAAGAAAAAGAAAACAATATCAAAACATGCAACATGACATACAAAAGGAAGAGAAAATGAATTCTAAAAAACTGTTTCTCCTGTTAATCGCCCTTCTGGCCATGCTCGTTTTTACCGCCTGCGGTTCCACTGAAGAAGAACCGGTAGACAGCGGCAGCGATGAAGCCACAACCGCTGAAACGGCCGACACCGATACGGAAGAAGTGGCCGAAACAGCCGGCGAAGGCTACTCAATCGGCATCTCCATGCCCACAAAATCCTCAACCCGCTGGATTTCCGATGGCGAGTCCATGGTCCAATTCTTTGAAGAACAAGGGTACGAAACAGACCTACAGTACGCCGAAGACGACATTCCCAACCAGTTAGCCCAAATTGAAAATATGGTCACCAAAGGCGTAGACGTTCTGATTATTGCCGCCATTGACGGCACCACCCTGTCAGACGTGCTGCAACAGGCCGCCGACCAGGGCATCAAAGTAATCGCCTACGACCGCCTCATTCGCGACTCCGGTAACGTAGACTACTACGCCACCTTCGACAACTTCCAGGTCGGCGTGCTGCAAGCCGGCTACATCGAAGACGCGCTGGGTTTGGCAGACGGCAACGGCCCCTTCAACATCGAACTGTTTGGCGGCTCCCCCGATGACAACAACGCCTACTTCTTCTACGATGGCGCTATGTCTGTACTGCAACCCTACATCGACAATGACCAACTGGTTGTGCAAAGTGGCCAGATGGGCATGGACCAGGTTTCCACCCTGCGTTGGGACGGTGCCACCGCCCAGGCTCGTATGGAAAACCTGCTGAGCGCCTTCTACACCGAAGAGCGTGTTGACGCCGTACTCTCCCCCTATGATGGGCTGAGCATCGGCATTATCTCTTCTCTGAAAGGTGTTGGCTACGGCAGCGATGACCTGCCGATGCCCGTGGTAACCGGACAGGACGCGGAACTGCCTTCCGTCAAATCCATTTTGGCCGGTGAGCAAACCTCAACGGTCTTCAAAGATACCCGCGAGTTAGCCAAGCAAACCGTCGCTATGGTAGACGCCCTGTTGAGCGGTGAAGAAGTACCGGTAAACGACACCGAAACCTACGAAAACGGTGTAAAAATTGTGCCTTCTTACCTGCTCGTTCCGATTAGCGTTGATATCAACAACTGGGAAGCAGCCCTTATTGATACTGGTTACTACACTGCAGAAGAATTTGAGTAAACTTGAACTAAGGTCCTATCCGAATATTAGCCACAGAGTTCACAGAGGTTTTTGAGATTGGTCTCAAGTTCTCTATCTTCTCTTTTTCCTCTGTGGCTTTTTCGGATAGATTTTAAGCTAATACGCTGAAGGGTGTGGGCACCTTGCTCGGGCAGGCGTGTCCACACCCGCTATCCGTGTGGTCTGAAACTTCGCAATGCCGGGAGAACAATCATGTCAGACATAATTTTGGAAATGCGCAACATTACAAAAACATTTCCAGGGGTCAAAGCACTAGACAATGTTAATTTCACCGTTCGTCAAGGCGAAATTCACGCGCTGGTTGGTGAAAACGGGGCCGGTAAATCTACCCTGATGAAGGTGTTAAGCGGCGTTTACCCTTATGGCGATTACAGTGGCCAAATATATTTCCATGGGCAAGAGTGTCGCTTTAAAGATGTTAGAGAGAGTGAGAATCTAGGACTGGTGATTATTCATCAGGAATTAGCGCTGGTTCCTCTACTTTCCATTACCGAAAATATTTTTTTAGGCAACGAGCAGCAAAAGAACGGCATTATTAACTGGTACGAAGCCATTGGCAAGACCCAGGAGCTTCTAAAAAAAGTTGGCCTGAATGAAGCGCCAGAGACGTTAATCACCGATCTGGGAGTGGGCAAACAGCAGCTGGTTGAAATTGCCAAAGCCCTTTCCAAAGAAGTTAAACTCCTCATTTTAGATGAACCAACCTCCAGCCTGAATGAAAGTGATAGCAATGCCCTGCTCGATCTATTGCTGGAATTTAAAGCGCAAGGCATCTCCTCAGTCCTCATCTCGCACAAGCTAAACGAAGTTTCTAAAGTAGCCGACTCAATCACCATTTTGCGCGATGGTGCCACGATTGAAACCCTGAATTGCCGCAAAGAAACAATTACTGAAGATCGGATCGTTAAAGGAATGGTAGGGCGAGACATAACAAACCGATACCCTGCGCGCCTCTCTAACGTCTCTGATGTTATCTTTGAGATCAAGGCTTGGAATGTGTATCACCCCCTCCATGATGACCGAAAAATGGTGCACAATGTTAACCTGCACGTTAAACGGGGCGAGGTCGTTGGTATTGCCGGCTTAATGGGTGCCGGTCGCACTGAATTGGCCATGAGCATTTTTGGACACGCTTATGGCAGACACATTACCGGCAAAGTGTACAAGTACGGCCAGGAAATTGACGTGAGCTCTATAAACAAAGCCATTGCCAACGGTCTGGCTTACCTTACCGAAGATCGCAAAACTTACGGCCTCATTCTTATCGAAGACATTAAAAATAATGTTTCCCTGGCTAATCTCAAGGGTATTGCTGACCGTTTTGTGATTAACCAGCCCAAAGCATTATCCGTGGCCCGTGAATACCGCGACAAACTAAGCATCAAATGTTCCAGCATCTTACAAAAAACCGTCAATCTATCCGGTGGCAACCAGCAAAAAGTGGTCTTAAGCAAATGGTTATTTGCCAATCCTGACGTACTGATTTTAGATGAACCAACCAGAGGCATTGATGTTGGCGCCAAGTATGAAATTTATACCATCATCAATCAATTAGCCGATGAAGGCAAAGGCATCATCCTCATCTCGTCTGAACTGCCGGAAATTCTAGGCGTGTGCGATCGCATCTATGTGATGAACGAAGGGCGTATCGTTGGGGAAATGCCTAAAGCCGAAGCCTCCCAAGAAAAAATCATGCAAAGCATCATGCGCCAAGAGGAGAAAGTTGCATCATGAGTGACATTACACCAGATCAAGTAATTACCACAAATAACCCTTTGGCCGGACTCTCAAGAGTTTTAAGAGAAAACATTCGCCAATATGGCATGTTGGTCGCCTTGATTGCGATTATGGCCTTTTTCCAGATCATGACCGACGGCATATTGATGAAGCCAGTGAATCTGACCAACCTGATACTTCAGAACAGCTACATTGTCATTATGGCAATCGGCATGTTGCTGTTAATTGTTGCGGGGCACATTGATTTATCTGTAGGGTCCATCGTGGCTTTTGTCGGGGCCTCGGCTGCCGTGATGATGGTCAATTATGATATGAGCTTTATCACGACAACGATCGTGTGCTTGTTCTTAGGCGCGATTATTGGTGCCGCCCAAGGCTACTGGGTAGCTTATCAAAAAATCCCTTCTTTCATTGTGACGCTGGCTGGTATGTTGGTGTTTAGAGGGTTGACTTTGGCTTTGCTGGAAGGGCAATCCGTTGGGCCGTTTCCCACGGGGTTTCAGAAGCTAAGCACAGGCTTTATTTCTGACATTTTTGGCAATGAAACCCTGAACATAACCGCGCTGCTGCTGGGTGCGCTTGTTTCGGCGACACTCATTTTTGTTGATTACCAAACCAGACGGAAGCAACGACAGTATCAACTGAACACCTCACCTTTGCCTCTTTTCATTTTGAAAAATGCGGTTTTGACCGGGGCAATTCTATACCTGTCTTATTTGATGGCGTCTTACAAGGGATTGCCCAATGTGCTCATTGTGCTGTTTATTTTGATTGTGGCCTACACCTTTGTGGCTAACCAGACAACATTAGGCCGCCGCATTTTTGCCATTGGGGGGAATGAAAAAGCGGCTAAATTATCTGGTGTTAATACAGAACGATTAACCTTTTACACCTTTATGAATTTGGGCGTTCTTTCGGCGCTGGCCGGTCTGGTTTTTGCCGCCCGGCTCAATGTGGCCACCCCCAAAGCCGGTAATGCTTTTGAGCTGGATGTGATCGCCGCCTGTTTTATTGGCGGGGCTTCAATGTCTGGCGGGGTCGGCACGATCATCGGTGCCGTGATTGGCGCGTTTGTGATGGGTGTGATGAACAATGGGATGTCTATTCTGGGCATTGGCATTGAGTGGCAGCAGGTGATTAAGGGGTTGGTTTTGCTTGCGGCCGTTTTCTTTGACGTCTACAACAAAAATAAAAGCGGATAATGTAGCAGCAGCTATTCGATTATCGAGAGGGTAACATGAAGCGCATACTGGTCACCGGCGCAACGGGAAAAGTAGGCCAGGCATTGATCACACGGCTTTTGGCCGACTCGCAGTTTGACGCTTTCATCGTGCGTGCGCTGTACCACAATCGTGAATTAGACCCTCATCCACGCCTTGAAGCTGTCCACGGTTCAATTGAACATCTTGAAGCTGTTGAAACAGCCCTTGCCGATGTGACCCATGTTGTCCACCTGGCGACTGTTAAGGAAACGCCCGAGCAAATCATGGACGTAGCGGTGAAGGGTCTCTTTTGGCTCTTAGAGACCTGCCGCACCTCCTCCACATTTGAACAATTTATCATGATCGGCGGCGATGCGGCCGTTGGCCATTTTGTGTATCCTCATGCGCTGCCCGTTACGGAAACCCAACCCCATACCGCCTATCCCGGCTGCTATGCGCTCTCCAAGGTGTTGGAAGAAGTCATGCTGGAACAATACTACGTCCAGTACGACCTCAATGGCTGCTGCCTGCGCGCACCCTGGATTATGGAAAAGGATGATTTTAAGTATCAGCTTTCCTTTGGGGAGGATGTATTTGGTGGACCGCGCTGGCGTGACCTGGTTGACCTGTCTCTGGCTGACTCGTATGTGCGCTCGCAAACTATCCCGATTATGCTTGATCCAGAGGGGAAACCTGTAAAGCGCAATTTTGTGCATGTCGAGGATCTTGTGAGCGCAATTCTTTTGGCGCTCGATCATCCTCAGGCCCGCCAGCAAACATTCAACATCTGTATGGATGAGCCAGTTGATTACCTTGCGGTTGCGGATTATCTGGCAGAAAACTATGGGCTGCCTGCTGTGCCCATCAAGACACCGTACCATTCGACCTGGCTGGACAATAGCAAAGCCAAATTTCTTCTGGGTTGGCGACCTGACTATGACTTGCCCAAATTGATCGACTCGGCGTGGGCATACATGCGTGCGCAAGATGATCCGCGAAAGGTATGGTATCCAGGCTAAATTTTGCCTGGCAAAGTGCGCGGGTGGGGTGGAAACGGCCGTTGCCTCAAAAATAAGCGTGAAATAACGACTTCAAGTTAAAGGAGTGGAAAATGAATCGGAACGATATTCCCCAAGCCATTGCGAGCGGCAATACCGCCCTGGGCATTGAGTTTGGCTCAACGCGCATCAAGGCCGTCTTGATTGGCGAAGACCATACGCCGCTTGCCTCTGGCAGCCACGAATGGGAAAACAGTTACGAAAACGGCATATGGACCTACAGTCTGGAAGCCGTGTGGGCTGGCTTGCAGGAAAGCTATCGTCAGCTTGCTGCAGAGGTTTCTAAGTCCTACAACGTTACTTTGCAAACCGTCGGAGCGATTGGTTTCAGCGGCATGATGCACGGCTACATTGCCGTTGATAAAGATGGCAAACTGCTGGCCCCCTTCCGAACCTGGCGCAACACCATCACCGGGCAGGCGGCGGCACAACTCACAGAGCGTTTTCAGTTTAACATTCCGCAGCGCTGGAGCATTGCCCACCTGTATCAGGCAATCTTAAACAAAGAAGCACACGTCAAAGAAATCTCCTTTTTGACCACGTTGGCCGGATACGTGCATTGGCAGCTGACGGGACAAAAAGTGTCGGGGATCGGCGAAGCCTCCGGCATGTTCCCCATCGACAGCACAATCAATGATTACGATGCCCACATGGTAGGGCTTTTTAACAACCTGCTCGATGCGGAAGAGATGCCCTACAAGCTGCTGGATATTCTGCCTAAAGTGCTTGTCGCTGGCGAAAATGCAGGGGCGCTCACCACGCAAGGGGCAAAATTGCTTGATCCGACTGGGCAGCTTCAGGTTGGTATTCCCCTCTGCCCGCCAGAAGGGGATGCGGGCACGGGCATGGTGGCCACCAACAGCGTGGCCGAACGAACGGGCAACGTTTCCGCAGGCACATCTGTTTTTGCCATGATCGTGCTGGAAAAGGCATTCTCGAAGCTGTATCCCGAAATTGATATGGTGACGACGCCCACGGGCAAACCGGTGGCGATGGTCCACAGCAACAACTGCACCTCCGACATCAACGCCTGGGTTGATTTGTTCCACGAATTTACGGAGGCGCTGGGAGTAAAGATTGATCAATCCCGGCTGTTTGAAATGCTGTACCAACAGGCACTTACCGGTGAGGCCGATGCTGGTGGGCTGCTGGCTTACAATTATTTTTCCGGTGAGCACATCACGCATCTTGAAGAGGGACGGCCGCTTTTTGTACGCACGCCTGAAAGTCGCTTTACCCTGGCAAACTTCATGCGGGTGCATCTATTTTCATCTCTGGGCGCCATGCGAATTGGTCTGGACATTCTTTTTGTAGACGAACAAGTAGAAATTGATCAGATTCTGGGGCATGGGGGCTTCTTCAAAACAAAGGAAGTGGGCCAAAAGATGATGGCTGCAGCGATGAAGGTTCCGGTGTCTGTCATGGAAACCGCGGGCGAAGGTGGTGCCTGGGGTATTGCTTTGCTGGCCGCTTACATGGCCCATAATATGGGACACAAGGCAGATGATGAACCACTGGAAGCTTATCTCACCAATAAAGTTTTTGCTGGCGAAGACGGGACAACCATCGTGCCTGATCCCGTAGATGTTGAAGGGTTTGAGACATTTATGGAACGGTACAAAGCGGGATTGGTTATTGAAAAAACGGCCGTACAGGCACTCAAGTAGCCGATTTACTGACCCAAAAGTATTGTTCTAAACAAGTACCGCTTGCTATACACAGGATAATTGTTTAGAAAGTTTGATTCAGGTCAGTAGAAGGTAAGTGAGGAAAACGAAAATGTTAGAACAACTACGCCAGATGGTGTGTGAACTGCACACGGAACTACCCAACAACAATCTGGTTGCCTGGACCAGTGGCAATGTAAGCGCCCGCGATCCGGAAACGAATCTGGTAGTCATTAAACCCAGCGGCATTAAATTCCCTGATCTGACCCCGGAAAATATGGTGGTGGTCGATATGAACGGAGCCATTGTGGAAGGAGATTACAAAGCCTCTTCAGACACAGCCTCCCACTGTTACATTTACCGAGAGATGCCCCAGGTTAATGGCATCGTCCATACGCATTCCCGCTACGCTACGGCCTTTGCCACACACGGCCGTTCCATTCCCTGCATCACCACCGCCATGGGCGATGAATTTGGCGGCGACATCCCCTGCGGTGGCTTTGCCCTGATTGGCGGCCAGGAGATTGGCCAGGTAGTGGTAGAAACGCTGCAAGGCAGCCGCAGTCCCGCCTGCCTGCTGCAAAGTCATGGGGTGTTTACGGTTGGTCCCACCGTGGAGAAAGCGGTGAAAGCGGCCGTCATGACCGAAGACAACGCCGCCATTGCCTGGGCCTCACTGTTGATGGGCGACCCGCTCACGATTGCGCCCGGCGATATTGATAAGCTGTACGACCGGTATCAAAACGTGTACGGGCAATAAGACGTGGCGAGTAGCGAGTTTGCGAGTTTCGGTACACGCCAACTCGCCACTCGCAAACCAAAAGACTCACAATTAAAGGATTAGGAAATGAATACAGATATTTTCACCCCAATGGAAGCATGGTTTGTCGTCGGCAGCCAGCATTTATACGGGCCTGAAGCATTGGAGCAAGTGGCGGCAAACGGCCGTACCATCGCCCAGGCCCTCAACGATTCGCAAAAACTGCCGGTCAAGATTGAATTCAAACCGATTGTGACGACACCGGAAGAAGTATATAACGTCTGCCAGGAAGCCAATTCTGCCGCCAACTGCATTGGCCTCATCTGCTGGATGCACACCTTTTCCCCGGCCAAAATGTGGATTGCCGGCCTGAGCGCCCTGCAAAAACCGTTTGTCCAGCTTCACACCCAGTTCAACGCCGCAATCCCCTGGGCCACCATCGACATGGATTTCATGAACCTGAACCAGACCGCCCACGGCGGGCGGGAATTTGGCTACATTGGCGCGCGGATGAAGCTGGCCCGCAAAGTGGTGGTGGGTCATTGGCAGGATGAAGAAGTGCTGGCCCGGCTCAATGCATGGCAGCGTGCGGCGGCTGCCTGGCACGATGCCCAGGGGGCCAAGTTTGTCCGCTTTGGCGACAACATGCGCGAAGTGGCCGTGACCGAAGGCAACAAGGTATCGGCCCAGATGCAGTTCGGCTACTCGGTAAACGGGTTTGGTGTGGGTGATTTGGTGGCTTACGTGAATGATGTGTCGGAAACGGCCGTCTCTGACCTCATCGCCATTTATGAACAGGAATACACCCTGGCCCCTACCCTGCAAAGCAACGGCAGCCAGCGGCAAGCCCTGCGCGACGCCGCCCGCATCGAGCTGGGGATGCGCGCCTTTTTGGAAGCCGGTGGTTTCAAAGGCTACACCGACACCTTTGAAGATTTACACGGCCTCAAGCAGCTGCCCGGCGTTGCCAGCCAGCGGCTGATGGCCGACGGCTATGGCTTTGGCGCAGAAGGGGATTGGAAAACGGCCGCACTCCTCCGTGCCATGAAAGTGATGAGCGCCGGGCTAGAAGGCGGCACCTCCTTCATGGAGGATTACACCTACCACTTCAGCCCATCCGGCGACAAGGTGCTGGGAGCCCACATGCTGGAAATTTGCCCCAGCATTGCCAATGGCAAACCCTTCCTGGAAATTCATCCGCTGGGCATTGGCGGCAAAGAAGACCCGGTGCGCCTGGTCTTCGATTCGCAAACCGGACCAGCCATCAATGCCTCCATCATTGACCTGGGCAGCCGCTTCCGCCTCATTGTCAACACCGTGGACGTTGTGCCGACCGATGAGCCACTGCCCAAGCTGCCAGTGGCCCGCGCCTTGTGGATTCCCCAACCAAACCTCAAGGTCGCCGCTGCGGCCTGGATTCTAGCCGGCGGGGCCCATCACACCGGCTTCAGCTTATCCCTCACAACCGAACACATGGAAGATTTCGCCGAGATGGCCGGTATCGAATATCTGCTTATCGACGAAAGCACAACGATCCCTCAATTCAAGAAAGAACTGCACTGGAACCAGACAGCCTATTTATTTGCTTGATGAAGTTCCTATAACCACCCGTCTGATTGAGGGACTTAATTTTTCACCGCAAAGGACGCAAAGCGCGCAAAGATTTTGTTCTTTGCGTCTTTTGCACTCTCTGTGATTAAGTAAGTTTTGTCAGGCAACCGGTTCCTCTGGTTAAGAGAAGCAGCGGTTTAGCAAGGAGGCTTTAGATATCAATGGCAACGGCACAAATATTTTTAGATAGGAATCGCACCACAGCGCCCATCTCGCCGCTGCTGTTTGGTGGCTTTATAGAGCACATGGGACGCTGCGTCTACGAGGGAATATACGATCCAGCGTCGCCTTTGGCCGATGAGAATGGTTTGCGTACCGATGTGCTAGAAGCACTGCGTGAGCAGGCTTACACGGTGATGCGCTATCCGGGGGGGAATTTTTTAAGCGGGTACAACTGGTTGGATGGTGTGGGGCCAAAAGAGAAACGGCCGTCTCGCCGCGAACTCGCCTGGCAATCCATCGAAACAAACCAGTTCGGTACCAATGAATTTGTAGATTTCTGTACCGCTATCGACGCCGCGCCCATGCTGGGCGTCAACATGGGCACCGGCACTATTCAATCTGCCTCGGATCTGGTGGAGTATTGCAACGTCGAATCCGGCACCTATTGGTCTGACCTGCGCGCCCAGCATGGCTACCGCCAGCCGCACAACGTGCGCTACTGGTGTGTGGGCAACGAGATGGACGGCCCCTGGCAAATCGGGCACCTGGACGCCGAAGCCTACGGCAAAAAAGCGCTGGAAGCGGCCAAAATGATGAAGTGGCAGGATCCAACCATCCAAACTATCTTATGCGGTTCTTCCAGCAACAGTATGGTCACCTACCCCGATTGGGACCGGATCGCGCTGGAAATTGCCTGGGAGCATATGGATTATCACTCAATGCATTATTACGCAGGCAACCGTGAGAACGACACCGCCAGTTACCTGGCCAGCGCCGTGGCCTTTGAGCAGTACGTGGATGTGCTGGAAGGCACGCTGCGTTACGTCAAAGCAAAACGCCGCAGCCAGCATGATGTCTATCTCTCCTGGGACGAGTGGCAGGTATGGTACAAGGGCGATCCGCTACAGGGCAACTGGACCGAAGCGCCCCATCTGGCAGAAGAAATTTACAATTTGGAAGATGCCCTGGTCGTCGCCCAATGGCTCAACGTCTTTTTGCGTAAAAGCCACGTGTTAAAAATTGCTTGCGTGGCCCAAATCGTCAACGTGATTTCCTGGCTGCATACGCGCCAGGATGGCTTGCTGAAGCAGCCTTCGTATTACGCCTTCAAGCTGGTGAGCAATCTGGCCAGGGGAGAAGCACTGGATGTACTGGTAAAAGCGCCCGCGGTGGAAACCAAGGAATATGGCGATGTACCTGCGCTAGACGTTTCGGCCAGCTATGACGCCCAGACGCAGCAAGGCGCGATTTTCCTGGTGAATCGCGGGCTGACGGACGTGGTCACGACAGAGGTCATCTGGCAGGATGGCAAGGAGGTTAAGCTGGAGCAGGCCTGGCAGCTGGCAGGCACCGATCCCAAAGAGTGCAATAGTTGGGAGGAACCTAATCGGTTGGTGGCCAATGCGATTCCAGTGCCAGAGGTGGTTAACGGCCGTTCCACCATCAGCCTACCACCCCTTTCCTTTACAGTGCTCACCACTCGCACTCCGTAGAGGCAATAACTGATAAACAACCAGCGCATCATCCTGGACGGCGTGTGGGAATTCCAGCTCAGTGTTCAGGTGACGGATGCGCCTGCCAGTGATGAGTGGCGCACGGCCGTTGTGCCCCTGACTTAACAAACCCAGTTTGATGATTTACGGCACAGCAGCGGCATGGTCTGGTATTTGTTCGCCTCTTTTGATCAATGTTGCCAGGGCGTCAGCAGCACTTATAATGTGCGGGTAGGCCGCAGGCTGGCCGGTTTTAGCCAGCCAGACTCAGGAGTGATCATCATGTTTGTTGGTCCGGTTGACAATCGGCATTCACAAAAATCGGCAATTTACACGCTGCCTTTTACGGCCGTACAAATCACAAATGGTTTCTGGGCCAGCTACCAGCACACCAATCGCACCATCAGCCTGGCACATGGCTTTGAGATGCTGGAAAAGGCAGGCAACTTCGCCAACCTGCGCCTCGCTGCTGACCAGGCCAAAGGTGAATTCTCTGGCTACTGGTTTGCTGACTCGGACGTGTACAAATGGCTGGAGGCAGCTGGCTGGGAACTGGGCCGTGCCGCCGATGGCGAACTGCAAGAAATGGCCGATCAAGCCATCGCCCTGGTGGAACAGGCGCAGCAGCCAGACGGCTATCTGAACAGTTACTACCAGTTTGCCAAACCGGGCGAGCGCTGGACCGATCTGGACCACGGGCACGAACTGTACTGCGCCGGGCATCTCATCCAGGCGGCAATTGCTTTGCAGCGGGCGGCGGACGATAGTCGGCTTTTGGCGGTAGCCCTGCGTTTTGTCGATCACATTTACAAGCTGTTTGGCCCCGCTCAACGCGAAGAAACGTGCGGCCATTCTGAAATCGAAATGGCGCTGGTGGAGCTGTATCGTCTCACCAACGATGAAAAACACCTGGAACTGGCCCAGCTTTTTATTGATCGACGTGGGCATAACAAAATGCGCGTCCATGCCGGGTACGGTGCAGTTTACCAACAGGACCACGTGCCGGTGCGGGAAGCAAAAGAAGTGGCCGGGCACGCCGTGCGCCAGCTTTATCTGACAACGGGCGTCACCGATTTGTACATGGAAAGCGGCGAAGAGGCCCTGCGCCAGGCAATGGACACGCTGTGGGAAGACATGGTCCAGCACAAGCTGTACGTGACGGGTGGCGTTGGCTCCCGCTTCGACGGCGAGGCGTTTGGCGGGCCGTACGAACTGCCTTCCGACACCGGCTACTGCGAAACGTGTGCCGCCATTGCCAGCCTGATGTGGAACTGGCGATTGCTGCTCATCACCGGGCAGCGGCAGTATGCCGATTTGTTTGAGCGCACGCTGTACAATGGCGTGTTGGGCAGCCCGGGGCTGGAGGGGGCCAGTTACTTGTATGTGAATCCGCTGCAAGTTAGAAACGGCCGTTACGTGCGTGCCTCAGCCGATACCGGAACCGGCGAAGCCAGGCTGCGTCCCGCCTGGCATAATTGCGCCTGCTGCCCACCCAACGTCATGCGTCTTTTATCCAGCCTGAGCCATTATCTGGCCACGGCCAATGAGGAAGGCATTCAAATTCACCAGTTTGCCACAGCCAACCTGGACGTGACGCTCCACAACAAATCCGCAAAACTTGAAATCGAAACAGATTACCCGTGGGACGGGAAGATTAAGCTAAGATTTAAAGAGAGTCCGGCCGAACCGTGGCGCCTGTCTTTGCGCCTGCCCGAATGGTGTCGGGTGTATGGCGTCACGCTCAATGGGGCTGAAGTGGCCATGGCGGTCACAAAAAATGGGTACCTGACGGCCGTACGCGCCTGGCAGCCGGGTGATGAACTGCAACTGGATCTCCACCTGGAACCCGTTTTCCTGGCCCCTCACCCACGGATTGATGTCTTGCGCGGCTGCGTGGCTTTGCAACGTGGACCGCTCATCTACTGCTTTGAATCGCACGACCAGCCTGACGATGTTGATTTGCAAGATGTGCAGGTAATGACCAGTGAAAGTTTGACGGTTACGGCCGTTCCCCATCTCAACGGCATCCGCTCCATCAAAGTGCCGGGACAGATGTCAACCCCGTCCTGGTCAGATTCTTTGTACAAACCGCTGGCCGAGCTGCCCCAAAGCGAAATCACGCCTGTACAGCTCACGGCGATTCCCTACTTTGCCTGGGGCAACCGGGGAATGCACAGCATGCGCGTCTGGCTGCCACAGGCATGAAACCACCGCTGCGCAGCGTGCTGGCTTATTTGCTGGCAACGGCCGTTTTCCTCATCATCCTCATCTTATCCGGCGTGTTTGATCCAAAGCCGATTGGAGAACGACAAACCGCCCTGCCAGCAACCAGTCTGACCGTAGACCATCCCGGGCAAACAATTACTTGGTTGGATGAGAGGCTCCCCATAGGCGATTTTTCGGTGCGGGGCACGGCCGTTTACCAATCCGGTAGTTTAGACAGCGGTGTAGGCCTAGCGTTGGGTGATGAGAACAGTCAGCTCATTGTGGCCGTTTCACCGCTGGGCTACGTGCTGGTGCAGCAAGATGATACGGCCGTTCTCCCCTGGCAGCCCTGGCCCCATGTCCAACTGGAAGACAATCCCAACGAAATCTGGATCGATGTTCAAGGAGAAAAAATTACGGTACGGATCAATCGCGAGCTCTTGTGGCAGGGTAACCACTCGTTGCCTACACGAAATTTGGGGCTTTTTAGCGAGAACTTTGGGGAAACGGCCGTTTACACCTTCCCCACCCTAGAAATTTTTACTCACTGATCGAGATTTTCGTCATTGTAGGGAAATAGCGCGCTATTTCCCTACATCATCCGATCAACGACAACAAATATCCCAACACCGCCCCACCCAGCACAATCCAGGCAGAGTTCACCTTAAACCGCGCCGAGGCCGCCAATGCCAGCAGGGCAATCATCACCCCCTGCCAGTTGGTAAAGGTCTGCCGCCCCAGGTTGATCAGCACGGCCACCATCAATCCCACCGCCGCCACGTTCACCGCATCCAAAAAGGCCGACAGCCACACTGACTGCCGCATTTTGGGAATAAGCGGATTGAGCACCAGCACGAACAGAAACGAGGGCAAAAAGATACCCACCGTGGCCACAATTGCCCCTGGCACCCCGGCGATGATGAACCCTACAAACGTGGCGGTCGTCAGCACCGGCCCCGGCGTAAACTGGCCGATGGCAATAGCGTCCAGGAGCTGCGCCTGCGTCAGCCAGCCAAGCTGATCTACCAGGCCACCCTCCAGATAAGCCACCAGCACGTAACCGCTGCCGTACAAAATAGCCCCGATTTTCAGGAAAAAAGCACCAAGACTCCAGAGGGAAACGGCCGTTTCCCCCTCAATCTGCATCAAAAAACGCCCACCATTGCCGGGCAGCAGCGGCAGCAGCAGCAGCGCCGCCGAGCCGGCAATCGCTCTGAGGAGCAATGCCCCCAGCACGCCACCTACCAGCAGGGCAATCACCTCATCGACGCCAAAAAGAGCCGCTATCAGCACGCCCAGGCCAACAATGGCCGTTTGCCAATTTTTCACCGCTTTAAGGCCAAGACGATAAACGGCCGTCACAATGATGGCAATCACCGCCGGCTTGATGCCCACCAGCAAAGGTTCCACCGTCGGCAGCGAACCGTACTGCACGTACAGCCAGGCCAAAATTCCGGTTAAAAAGGCCGCCGGCAAAATAAACAGCGATCCGGCCACCGCCAGGCCGCGCCAACCCGCCCGCTCATAACCAATGTGCATCGTCATTTCTGTGGAGTTTGGCCCCGGAATCAGGCTGGTGGCACCCACCAAATCCAGAAAGTGCTGGCGGCCCAGCCAGCCGCGCCGCGTCACCACCTCATCCTCCATCATGCCGATGTGGGCAGCCGGACCACCAAACGCGGTCACCCCCAGCCGAAAAAACAAAGCCGCCAATTCACGCAAACGTTCCTTCATCTTTGCCAGAACCTTTTGCTGATGTAAGAAAACAATCGGACCGAAACTGTCATTCCCACGAAGGCGGAATCCATCCTCACACCTGGACTCCCACCTTCGCGGGAGTGACACATAAAGTAAACAGACAACAAAAAAGTGGCAAAGCCCTGAGGCCCTGCCACTTTTGTTGGACTTATTTTACATCCACCAGCTCAACATCAAAGATGAGGGTGGCATTGGGCGGAATCACGCCGCCCGCTCCTCTGGCACCATAGCCCAGGTCCGGCGGAATGATGAGGGTTGCTTTACCGCCAACCTTCATCAGGCCAATGCCTTCATCCCAGCCAGGAATCACCTGTCCCGTGCCCAGCGCAAATTCAATTGGCTGGCCGCGCTTCACGGAGTTATCGAACTCCTTACCATTTTCCAAACGGCCGATGTAATGTACTGCCACGCGATCGCCACGTTTGGCAGCCTTGCCGGTACCGGCTTCTGTTTCAATGTATTGCAAACCACTATCTGTTTTCATTATTCAGTCTCCGCTTTGACAACGTCCAGAATTTCAATTTCAAAAATCAGATTGCCTTCGGTGGGTGCATTGGCTGCCTGTTCACCGTAAGCCAGCTCTGGCGTTAGCACAAGCTGCGCCTTGCTGCTGGAACTCATCATAAGCAATGCTTCATCCCAGCCAGGTCCGGCCTGTCCACCACCAGCCACGATTTGTACAGGCTGGCCAAAATCATAAGATGATTCGATCTGGTTGCCGTCTTCATCCCACATCTTGTAGTGCAGCGTCAGCAAATCACCACTTTCGATTAGCTCACCGGAGCCTTCCGTAATCATAAAGAATTGGAGACCACTGTCGGTAACAGTGTATTCAGACTCTTCAACACTCACCGGTGGTGGTGCTGGCGTTGGTGTGGGCGGCGGCGGCTTAATTTCTACCAGCTCCATCTCGAAAACAAGCGTGGCGTTGGGGGGGATAACACCATTGGGTGCCCCTTCTTCCCCCAGGCCAAGTTCTGGCGGCAAAACAAACTGCACCACATCACCAACCTGCATCAGCAGCGCCATTTCATCCCAGCCGGGCAAAATCTCTTCGTCGCCAACAATAAAATCAACCGGAACCCCCTCTTGGGAGTCGGCAAACTGTGCCCCATCCTGAATCCAGCCGGTAAAGTTCACGGAGGCCACTTCGCCCGACTGTGGCATCTCGCCGTCGCCTTCTTCCAGGAAGTAATATTGCAGCCCGCTGTCGGTTACGGTGTAATCGTCTGGATCAACAAATGTGGGTGGTTCGGCCGTAGGCGGCAGCACCGGCGTGGGGGCTGGCTCAGCCGAAACCAGCTCAACGTCAAAGTAGAGCGTTGAGCCGCCGGGGATGGGGCCATAATCTTGGGATCCATAACCCAGTTCCGGTGGAACGACGAGCTGAGCTTTGCCGCCGACATTCATCAAGGCAATGCCTTCATCCCAGCCTTGAATCACGCTTCCCTGACCCAACACAAACGTGATGGGGTCACCGCCTGCGGAGCTGTCAAATTCGGTGCCGTCTTCCAATGTTCCGGTGTAATGTACAGCAACCTGGTCACCCGGCTGCGCACGCGGACCGGTGCCCGCTTCAATTTCAATATATTCCAGGCCAGAATCCGTCACGCGTGAGCCGGTCTCGGCGCTGGCTTCACCGCTGTCCGCTTCTTCGCTGGCTGTGTCAGTCGTGTCGGTATCGGCCTCTTGGGGCGTGGCAGGGCCGCAGGCAGCCACGAACAGACCAATTAGTACAGCCCAAAGCAAGCGCATGGTCCATTTTTGGGCGTTGATTAAGTTTAACTTCACTTGGTTCTCCTTCTGGTTCTAACTTTCACCAATGATTTCATCACAAAAAGGCCGGAACAGCAATACGGCCGTTCCGGCAGCAACAATCATCGTTTTCAAATGGAAACAGGGGATTGTATCACGAACTGAAAAGATCAAAATCGATTAGGCACATTTTCACCCGTTTCTCAGCCTGGGCTGAATGCTTTCTACGGAAAATTGGTGTGGATACTTGCCCTGGACCCCTTCATAAAAGGTGCGCAGCTGGGCTAAAACGGCCGATTCCCCCACCTCTGGCCAGATTGGTTCACCAATGCCGATAGTTTTACGGCCGTAATCCAGCGCTATGGGCAGGATAGGTACATTTGCCGCCTGAGCAATGTAGAAAAAGCCCATCTTCCAGTGCGGTACCAAGCTGCGCGTGCCTTCTGGTGCCAGACCCAGCAAAAACTGCTCACGCTGCTGAATCGCTTCTACTGTTTGGTTCACCACACCATAGGCCGCCCGTCGATCCACTGCCACGCCGCCCAACAAATGAAGCAATGGCTTGAGCGGGCCATTGACAAACGTATGCTTGCCTAGCCAGTAAACGCGCACTTGCAGAGCAAACAGCAGAACCATCGCCAGGGGGAAATCCCAGTTAGAAGTGTGCGGTGCGCCGACGAGCACCATCTTAGGCAGGTTAGGAATGCAACCGGTAAAGCGCCAACCAAGCAGCCGCATGATGCCTCGTGCTATTTTGCGAGTGAGCCAATTGCCCCAACGTGGAATTGCCTCACCAGGCTCCGGGGCATTGAGCGAATCTACTCGTGGAGAGTGTCTGGTCAATCTCATAACTTAAAACTGGTCACGGTTTTTGCCTGTAATATTTTGGTAACGGGCTTGCAACAATGGCAGATCGGCTTCTACATCGCCGGTGGGAATGAATGGGTCGGTGATGGTGAGGGTTTTACGGCCGTAATCTGCCAATACCGGCACAATAGGGATATTCGCCTGGTGGGCAATATGGTAAAAGCCGGTGCGCCATCGGGTCACCTTGCTGCGCGTCCCTTCCGGGGCAATCGCCAGCACAATCTGGGACCGTTGTCGAATAGCCTCAACCGTCTGCTCAACCACGCCGCTGCCGGCCTTGCGATCCACTGGCACACCACCCAGCCAACGCCAAAGGTGAGAAAATGGCGCTACGAAGAATTCCTTCTTGGCCATCCAGTTAAAGCGCACCCCCAAATAAAAAATAAAGGCCATTGCCAGGGGAAAGTCCCAGTTGGAGGTGTGCGGCGCGCCGATAATGATCATTTTAGGCAGATTGGGCAGCGCCCCTTTTACCTGCCAACCAAACAGGCGTAAAAGGAAATTAGCCACTGCTCTGGAGAATCGGTTACCACGTCGGGGAAGCTGGTCAGTATTGTTCATAAATGGTTGCGAGAAAATATCTGTCATTCCCGCGAAGGCGGGAATCCATACGCTTGAACTCCCGCCTTCCCGATGGTGACAAATTAAGATTCCTTTTCGAGTATAAGTTCATCGTCAAACTCAAGTTTATTCTTTGAGTTCCAACCAGTTATACCCCGTACTGGCATCCACCTTCAAGGGGACATCCAGGCTAAAAGCCCCAGACATAGTGTTGATGACTAACTCCCGCACTGTGGCCAACTCATCTTCAGGAACTTCCAGCAGCAGTTCATCATGCACTTGCAGCAGCATTTTGGCCCGGTAATCGGCCAGCTTCTCATGCAGGTTGAGCATGGCGATTTTTACAATGTCGGCGGCGGTGCCCTGGATGGGATGGTTGATCGCTTCTCGCTCAGCCCGCAGCCGAGCCTGCACATTACTGCCGCTGGCAGGCATCTTGAATACAGGGAAGTAACGTCGCCGCCCCAGCAGCGTTTCTACGTAGCCGTCGTCGTGGGCTTTTTTCTTGGTTTCATCCAGGTATTTTTGGATGCCGGGGAAGCGGGCAAAGTAATCTTTGATGTAATTTTCGGCCTCGGCCAGGGTCAGTTCTGAATCGCGGGCCAGGCGGAAGGCGCCCATGCCGTAGATGAGGCCAAAGTTGACCGCTTTGGCAAAGCGACGCTGGTTGTAAGTGACGTCATCCAAGTCAATGCCGTAAACGGCCGCTGCCGTCGTGCGGTGAATGTCCTGATTCTGGTGAAACGCTTCCAGCAGCGCCTCATCCTGGCTGACGTGGGCCAGAATGCGCAGCTCAACCTGGGAGTAGTCGGCGGCCAGGAAGATGTGCCCCGGTTTGGCGACAAAGCCGCGCCGTATTTGCTGCCCCACCTCGCTGCGGATGGGTATGTTTTGCAGGTTGGGGTTGCTGCTGGCAATTCGCCCGGTGATGGCCCCGGTCTGGTTGAAGCTGGTGTGGATACGGCCGTCATCCTTATTCACCAACTCCGGCAGGGCATCGACATAGGTACTCTTCAGCTTGCCCAATTCGCGATATTCTAAAATTGCCGTAATCAGTCCGGTCTTTTTCTCTTGCTCTGTCTCTTTCAAACTTTCCAGCACGTTGGCGGCGGTGGAGTAGTAGCCACTGCGCGTTTTTTTCAATCCTTCCACCGGATAGTGCAGCTTCTTAAACAAAATATCGCTCATCTGCTGCGTGGAATTGATGTTAAACGGCTCGCCGGCGATCTCATGAATCTTGCCTTCTAACTGGCGCAAGCGAGCATCCAACTCCTGCGACATTTGCCCGAAGAAATCGAGATCAACGCCAATGCCTTCCTGCTCCATCGCTGAGAGCACAGGAACAAGCGGCATCTCCAAATCCAGGATTTTTTCCAGATTTTTCTCTTTAATCTCTTTTTTGAGCGGGGCCACCAGGCGCAGCGTCATCACCGCATCGTCTGCACCGTAGGGGGCAGCTTCCTCAATGGGCACCTCGGCAAACGTTTTTTGCGCTTTACCTTTACCGATGAGCAGCTCAATCTCGGTCATTTCTGCCCCCAGACGGTGGCGCGATAAATCTTTCAATCCTTTGTGCTTGGTGGCCGGATCAGTGAGCCATTCGGCAATCATCGTGTCAAACGTGATGGGCATCACGCGCAAATCGTACCGGTCCAAAATTGTGTAATCATATTTGGCGTTGTGGGCTACTTTGCCAATTTGGGGATTGGTAAACGGCTCGCGCAGCGCGTCCAGCACGGCTTGCAGGGGGAGCTGCCCTTCGGCCAGCTCGGCCTCGCCGGCAAAGAGGGACATTTGTCCACTGCTGCTTTGCGCCTCGTTGGCCAGGTGCCCGACGGGAATGTAGTAGCCTACCGGCGGCTTCACCGCGATGCAAATGCCAACTAATTCGGCCGTTGTTTTGTCCAGGCCGGTTGTTTCCACGTCAAAAGAGATGAGCTTGGCGACGTTGAGGGCTTCTACCAGGTCATCCAGCTGCGCCTGGGTGCGCACAATCACGGTTTCTGTTGGCTTTGTTTGGGATTCCGGTTCGGTGATGTCGTCCCGCTCGCCGAGGCCTTCCACCAGGGTGTTGGAAAGGGAGCGGAACTCCAGGTCACGGAAGATGTCCAACACAGCGTTCGGGTCAAAATCAGCGGCCACACAAGCGTCCAATTCAAGCGTGATGGGCGCATCGGTGACAATGCGAGCCAGCTTCTGGCTCAGGTAGGCACTTTCTTTGCCCGCCGCCACTTTTTTACCCATGGCCCCTTTGATAGCATCGACATTGGCGTAAATTTCGTCAAGGGTTTCGTATTCGTTGAGGAGTTTTGCGGCCGTTTTGGCCCCCACCCCTTTAATCCCCGGAATGTTATCGCTGCTGTCGCCGACCAGCGCTTTGTAATCGACGACTTGATCCGGCCGTACGTCAAAATAATCAACCACTCCCTGCACATCAAACACTTCTGAAGGGCGGCTGCCGCGCGTGGGCAGCTCGACGTGGGTGTTGTCATCCACCAGCTGCAACAAATCCCGGTCGCCGGTGATAATGTGCACGGGCACGCCTAGCGGCTTAGCCTGGCGGGCGATAGTGCCCAGGACATCGTCGGCTTCAAATCCCTCAAGCTCCAAAATGGGAATGTTGAGCGTTTGGATCACTTCCTTGATGCGCTCAATTTGCAGGCGCAGCTCGTCGGGCATTTTCTCTCGGGTACCTTTGTATTCTTCGAACAAATCATCGCGAAACGTGCGGCCTAAATCGAAGCTGACGGCAAAATATTTTGGGGGATCGTCGGCCAGAATCCAGTCCAGCACGGTGCGGATGAAGCCGAAGGTGGCGTTGGTGGGCTCGCCGCTTTTGGTGGTGAATGCTTCCAGCGGCAGGGCAAAAAACATGCGGTAGGCCAAGGCATGGCCATCTATGAGAACAAGCTGGTTTTTCGACATGAAAATCCTTTTGTAACTAAGCAAGAACGGGTTTAAATCGTCTGCAAATTGTATCACGAAACGGATGTTCTACCATGTCGATCAATGGCCAAAGGTTTATGCAGAAAAACAAAGAGAGCATTGCCGGAAACAGTGAAATCAGGTAGGGGCAATGCTCTCTTTTTATCTATGCCTCAAAAAGAAGGCTTAGTCAGTTTTGGGCCAGGGGCCGAGAATGACTGTGTCGACAGCATGGATAACGCCATTGCTGGCATCGATGTCGGCAATGATCACCTTCGAATCGTCATTTACGAAGATGTCGCCTTCGAAGAATTTCAGGCCTGCCTGCTGGCCATTCACCATGGTAACGTCACCCAGCAGCGTGAGAGCTTTGTCGGAGAAAACTTCCCCTTCAATGACGTGGTAGAGCAGAATGTCGGTCAATTCTTTTTCGCTAAAGGTAGAGGCGATGTTATCGGCATTGAGGCCCAGTTTGGCAAAGGCGGCGTCGGTGGGCGCAAAGACGGTCCATTCACCGCTGGAGAGTGTCTCAGCCAGGCCAGCAGCGGTAACGGCCGCAACCAGGGTATCAAAACGGCCGTCATTCACGGCAATGTCCACAATGGTGCCTGGAGCCGCAGCGGTAGAACCGGTGCTACTGTTGGAAGCGGCTGCTTCTTTAGGCCAGGGACCAAGGATCACGGTATCGACTGCATGAATAATGCCGTTGGAGGCGTCGATGTTAGGGATAATGACCTTAGCGTCGTCATTGACGTAGATATCGCCGGCAAAGAATTTTAGACCGGCAATGGCCCCATTGGCCATCGTGACATCGCCCAACACAACTTTGGCTTTTTCCGAGGAAACCTCACCGGAAATAACATGGTAAAGCAGAATATCGGTTAGCTCTTCTTTGGAAAAAGCAGTGGCGATGTTGTCGGCATTGAGGCCAAGCTTGGCAAAAGCATCATCAGTGGGGGCAAAAACAGTCCACTCGCCACCGGACAATGTGTCGGCCAGATCGGCGGCCACGACGGCGGCTACCAGCGTTTCAAAACGGTCGTCCCCAGAGGCAATTTCTACAATCGTTTGGCTGCCGTCCGCAGACACAGCAGGCACGACCAGACCGAAGAGCAGGGCAACAGCTACAACTAATTTTAAAGCAACTTTTTTCATTTTTTTCTCCTTGAGTTTTTACAAAACAGGTTTTGTTCAGGTTATGAACGGGATTGTACTGCTTTTGTCTATGTTTTGTCAATGTACCGTTAAGCTCTCAGAGCATGGATTAACCATTCACTCATCTTCGCCATGGGGCGGTTGGTGGCGTACGGCCGTTCCCCCCATCATTAGGCAGCCACCCCAAACCACAGTAAGATCGGCACCAAATCACAAACAATGGGAGATAGCGATGACAGCTTTTTTGGCTTTGGTTTTGATTGCAGTTGTGGGTGGAATCGCCATTGTGCTTCAGGCGCAGTTTATGGGGGTGATGGACCAGCAGCTGGGCACGATTGAGAGCGTGTTTATCACCTACGGCAGCGGCGGGCTGCTGGTGGGGTTGACGATGTTGGCTTTGCGCGGCGGCAATCTGGCGGCGTGGCAAACGGTGCCGCCCCATGCGCTTTTCTCCGGCGTTTTGGGGCTGGTGATCGTGAGCACGATTGGCTACGTCACGCCGCGGCTGGGGTTGGTGACAGCGTTTACTATCTTGATTGCCACGCAGTTTGTCTTGAGCGGTTTAATTGATCATTTTGGCTGGTTTGGGGCGGAGATACGGCCGTTTGACACCACAAAATTTCTCGGCATCGGCATCCTGCTGCTGGGCGTCTGGCTTGTCATTCGCAATTAAAAAGAGCCACAACGTTAGCACCTAGCTGTGGCTCAAATCTCAGTTACAGAAGGCAAGATCATCATAAAACAAAATGTCGGTGATGTACCAGCCATCGGTGAACTGCTCTATGATGATGGTTTGCGGATAAAGATTGGGACCTTCGCTGCCTAAAAGGCTACTGTCCAATAGATTGTAGTATTCGAGCGACCAAATTTCGCAGCTGTCTACCTCAATGAGATAATCATCAACAAAATTAATATCGTAGATGTAGCTTTGGTTTACATCGTACAGCTTGGCCACCAGCGTCCCCACATTGAGCAGCTCGGCAATCTCCGATTCCATAAACGCCAGCGGCTCCCCGGCAAAGTACCAGGTAAGATAGCTACTATCCAGATAAAGATATGCGGCCGTTTCTGCCAAAACCGCTTCGTACAAAAAGTCGGCCACATCCTGTTCAGACGGCCGATTTGTGTTAGGTGCATTCACGATGGGCATAGGCGTGGGCACCACATCCGGCACAAACACGTCTTCTGGCAGCTCTACGGCCGTTTGCGGCGACGCTACCGTTCCAGCCCCACTGTCGCTGTTCTCCGTATTGATGGTGATTACAATCGGCGTGGGCACGGGCAGTGAAGAACCACTATCTCGATCCCACAAGGCAAGGAGGCCACCAAGTGCACCTAACAGCGCAATAAAAGTTCCCACAAACCACTTAAACCAACCGGCACACCCCTCCCGTTCCGTTGATCTATTGTCTGACATTTTTCCCTCCAAGGATAACAATACGATTGGGCAGACAACTGCTCTATCTACCTGGTTAAACGTGAGGCTGCCGGTATTTCCGGTACTGTACCGTTTATCCTTGAACAAGCTCAAACAGAAGTTAACACGAACGCGCGTTCACCACGAATGCAAATTTCAGGCAAAGCCGCCAAGTGCGCAAACGGTCCTTGCGACTTTGCGCGAAGCAATTTTCAAGGGAGTTTGAGTTCCTATAAGGGTTGGCTTATACTAAAACTTATCTCGACCATCTCCCACCTAAACAAAAAGGAGCGTGTTGTGGCCACACCGTTACGAATTGCAACGTTTAATCTGGAAAATTTGGATGACAAGCCGGGGGAACGGCCGTCTCTCCCCGAACGCATTGCTGTGCTGCGTCCCCAACTGCTGCGGCTGCGGGCCGATGTCATTTGCTTTCAGGAGGTGCATGGGCAGGAGTTCCCCGGCGAGCCGCGCAAGCTGGATGCCCTCAGCCAACTGCTGGCCGAAACGCCGTATGAATGGTTTTATACCGCCCACACCAAAACCACCCGCGACGAAGCGTACGATGTGCGCAATCTCGTCGTGATTAGCCGCTATCCCATCCGCGACGTGCAGCAAATTAAGCACCAGTTCGCCCCCAAGCCCAGCTACCGTAAGGTTACGGCCGATCCGCCGGAAGCGGCTGCCAAAGAGATCGGCTGGGAGCGTCCCATCCTGTATGTGACGATTGATTTAGGCGCGGGGCGAATGCTGCACGTGCTAAATGTACATTTGAAGTCGAAACGGCCGTCCAACGTCGAAGGCCAAAAAATTAATAATTACACCTGGCGCACGATGGCCGGCTGGGCCGAAGGCAGCTTCATCTCTGCCATGAAGCGTGTCGGACAAGCCCTGGAAATGCGCATCCTCATCGACGATATTTTTGACCGGCTAGACGTAACGGGTGAACCCGAATATATCGTTGCCTGTGGGGACTTTAATGACGATAAGGATGAGGTGGCGCTGAAGGCAATCATGGGGCCAGTCGAAGAAACAGGAAATACGGGGTTAATCAATCGCGTCATGATTCCCTGCGAGCAGTCGGTGCCGGAATCTTCCCGCTTCTCGCTGCTGCACCTGGGCAAAAAGGAGATGCTGGACCACATCTTGGCCACGCGCCAACTGCTCACCTACTATCGCGGCACAGAAATCCACAACGAGGTGCTGCACGACGAATCCGGCGCCTTCCGCACCGACGACAAATTCCCCGAATCGGACCACGCACCGATTGTGGCGGAGTTTATTTTGCCCTAGCCGTATCAGTTTTTTGAGACTGGAGATTAGAGATTGGAGATTGAATCTCTAATCTCCTTTTTAGCCCCAGCGGCGCACGGCCAGCGCCGCGCCGAAGCGACAAACGGCCGCAACCCCCAACGCCGTCGCCAGCCCCACCTGCTGGGCAAACAAGGGACCAATCATCGACCCCAACAAAATGGCGGCGTTGAGCGCCAGATTGTACCAGGCCAGATGAGACGGCCGTTCCCCCTCAGGAATGCGCTCCAGCATGTAGTTGGCAATCGCCCCACCGGCCAACGACCAGGACAGCCCGCCCACGGCCGACGTGATGAGGAACAGGGTGAGATTTTGGGTAACGGCCGTTAACGCCGGATACAAGCTCATTGTAATCATGCCCCATAGCAGCACGCCCTTGTGCTGAAACCGGTTTGTCACCCGGGTGAGCTGTGTGGACCCCAACAGCACCGTGCCGTAAAACACGGCGTTGCCCAGGCTAATTTCCGCATCGGTCAGGTGCAGTTGGTTCACCCAGTACAGCGGGAAAATGGGGATCGCCAGGTATTGGGCCAGGTGGAACAGAAACAGCAACCCCACAATCGGCCCAAACGGCCCGCTTAACACCCGCGAGCGCAGCCGGGCGCGCTGGCCATTCCGGGTAAAGAAGCGTAGGCCAATGCCAGCCTTAAAACCATCGCCTACGCTGCGCATCATGCCGGGGCGGGCGCTGTCGCCCAGACTTTTGCCGTTTTGGTAGCCGCCGGTTTGCGACGGCCGTACAAACCACAAATGCAAGCTGCTCATCATCCCCCCCACCAGGCCGATGCCAAACACCACCTGGTAGCCCAGTGGGAACGGCAGTCGGTCCAGCAGCAGCCCGCTGACGAGCGACGCTGCCATGTAACAGATAGCCAGCAGGGCATTGCGCCAGCCGGTCACGTGGCTGCGCCACTCCGGCGGCACCGCCGAGGCAAACATGGCGTTGAAGCCTACGGCCAACACGGTGCCCGGCAGGCTCATCAGCAGCACCAGACCAACAAGCGCCCAAATTTGGAAAGTGGCACTGCCCAGCAGCGGCAGAAAAATCAAGGGAAGATAGATCAGTCGATGCCAGAAAGAGGTCCAAAAGACGGCACGACTCACCGAGCGGGTTTGCAGCCATTGTCCCGCGGGCAGCGTCACCGCCAGACTCACCACAGCGGGAGCGGCGCTGAGCAGCCCCAGTTGGAAGCCGTCGGCTCCCTGCCGCGTGGCAAAAATGGTCAGGAAGGCAATGGCGCTGCCGCTGAGGATGCCATACCAGGCAATGTCTAAATAGAGGTGGATAAAATTGGCGCGATGTTCGGCGGGTAACGGCCGTTTCGTCCAGGGTCGTGTCAATGCAGTCATAATATTATTTACACTCACAAATGTTTTGCAAAACGGGAAATTATAAACTTTTTTGTGGCAAAGACGATAGGCTTTTTGACATTTCCTCAGCTTCCAGTCTAATTGTTGCATGATCCACCAATCGCTCGATAAAAGCGTGGCCAAAGGTTGGTTTGTGGGGCCATGGAATTCGGCCGTGCCTGTTCCGGTAGGCTACGCCAACAAAGGTGTTAATGAATCACACCATCACGCCCAGATGTTTGAGATTTATCTGGTGGCCCGGGGAACGAGTACGGCCGTTATCAACCAACAAATCGTTCATCTGCAAGCAGGCGACATGCTCGTCGTCGAGCCGGGCGAAATGCACACCTTCAGCCACAGCTCAGATGATTATTTCCACTTTGTCATCCAAACGCCGTTCATTCCTGGCGATAAAGTCCAAGAAGATGACAAGAAACAGGACGCTGATTTTCCTGATAAGCCTGATCAGGATGGATAAAATCAGGGTAATCAGGCAAATCTGCGTCCAATTCATATGAGGCAAAATGCAGTTTAATACACTCTTATTTGATTTAGACGGCACGCTGACGGACCCGAAGGTGGGCATTACCGAATCGATCCGGTATGCGTTGGACAGAATGGAACGGCCGTATCCCCCCGATGCCTCATTGGATTGGTGCATTGGCCCACCACTGCAAGAATCCTTTGCTAAACTGCTGCAAAGCGACGATCCGCAGCTGGGGCAGGAAGCGCTGCGCCTGTTTCGCGAGCGGTTTGGCACTGTGGGCCTGTTCGAGAACACACTCTATCGGTCAATTCCGCAGGTGCTGAGCACGCTGCAAGCGGCTGGTTTGCGGCTGTTCATCGCCACCTCCAAACCGGCCGTGTATGCCCAACAAATTGTGCAGCACTTTGACCTGGAACGATTTTTTCTGGTGGTGTATGGCAGTGAACTGGACGGCCGTCTCACCCAAAAAAGCGACCTCATCCGCCACGTCTTGCACCAAGAAAACCTCGACCCCGACCACACTCTTATGATTGGTGACCGGGAACACGACATGCTGGGGGCCAAAGCCAATGGCGTAGCTGGTGCCGGCGTCACCTGGGGCTACGGCTCCCCAACCGAGCTTACCAATGCCGGGGCCGCCACCCTGCTGCACCAGCCTGACGACCTCCTGAAATTCCTGGGATTCAACACGCTTTAAGTGGAGAACAAAAAGTCTTTCAAAATGGATTCAACTTAAAGAAGCTTTTGTTCTCCTAAACGTAAACCGCGAGCAGCCCTTGGGTTTTCTAAAAACTTTCCGCGGTTTACGTAACTCACCGGTGACTTTCATCCAAACTGGATGTGTCATCTATCATTACAGACTTCGTTGCAAATAACTTATCATTACCCGGAACTGACTGCTGTGCAGCTGTTTTGTCCTGCGAATTTTTACCAATTCATTCTGCTTTTGGCGCAATTTCACGATACGAATCAAGCTTTATTTGCAGGCTTTCGGTATCAGTGCGTTTAAGAGGTAACAAAATGACCCAACCCGTGATCAGCATCACCAACTTCCGCAAAACGTACGGCGATTTTGTGGCAGTTGATGACATCAGTTTTACTGTACAGTCCGGCGAAATTTTTGGCCTGCTGGGGCCAAACGGTGCCGGCAAAACGACCACGCTGGAATGCCTGGAAGGGCTGCGCCAGCCCGATGCGGGCGAACTGCAAGTGGCCGGCGTCGATCCCATCAAAGAGCCGCACCAGCTGCGCCACCACATCGGCGTGCAGCTGCAAGCCTCCGGCATGCCGGAAGCGATGACGCCCGACGAAGCGATGAAGTTCTTTTGCGCCTACCACGGCGTCGCGCCACGTTACGATTTGCTAGATCGCTTTGGCTTGATGGCCAAACGCAATACACAGTTTCACGAGCTGTCGACCGGGCAGCAGCGCCGTCTGGCATTGTCATTGGCTATTGCCCACGAGCCGCAAGTTTTGTTCCTGGATGAGCCAACAGCCGGCCTGGACGTTGGCTCCCGGTCTGAACTGCACACGCTCATGCGCGAACTGCAAGCCGGCGGCACCACCATCATCCTGGCCACGCACGACATGGCCGAAGCGGAGCAAATGTCTGACCGGGTGGCGATTTTGTTAAACGGCCGTCTCGCCGCTACCGGCACACCCATGGAAATCACCGCGACGGGGGCTGGCCTCACCAAAGTGTCCGTCCACACCAAAGCGAACAGCTTGATGGCTAATTCGCTTAACTTGCCGGCCGTCAGCCAGCACCTGAACAAAGATAATTACGCCATCTACTTCAGCAGCGATATTGCCCAAACGGTTCCGGCCCTCATCAGCGCCATCCAGGAAAAAGAGGATGAATTGATTGATTTGCGGGTGGAACGGCCGTCGCTTGAAGAACGCTTCCTGGAATTAACCAACGTTTAACGGAGAGTTACCATGTCTGCCTTTATGACCCATTTCAGTTTTGAATTCAAAACCGGCATCCGTAACAAAAACCTGCTGATGATGAACTATCTGTTTCCGCTGGGCTTTTACCTGATGATGGGGGCCATCATGCCGGGGATCAATCCACTCTTCCGCGATACCATGATTCCAGCCATGATCACCTTTGCCATCCTGGCCTCCACCTTGCTGGGTCTGCCAGACCCGCTGGTTAACGCGCGCGAAACAGGCATCTTTCGCAGCTACAAAATCAACGGCGTCCCCGCGCTTTCCATTTTGCTCATTCCTGGGCTAACCACCGGCCTGCACCTGGCCATTGTCACGCTGATCATCACCTTCACCGCACCGCTGTTGTTTGATGCCGCTTTACCCAGCAACGGATTCAATCTTTTCATCGTTGTCGCCGCTTTGGCGTTGGCCTGCTCCAACTATGGCCTGCTGATTGGTGTCGTATCCCCTTCCACCCGCATGACGGTGCTCTACTCCCAAATCATTTTCATTCCCTCGATGATTTTGGGCGGGTTGATGCTGCCGTTTAGCATGTTGCCCGCTGCGGCGCAACAGGTGGCGCAGCTTTTACCGGCCACCCACGCCATGAACGCCTTCAACGGCCTGGCCATGAACGGCACGGCCGATTTCAACCCGTGGGCGTCGGTCATTATTTTGGCCACCAGCGGCATTATAGCGTTTGCTCTGGCGCTCTTCCTGTTCAACTGGGATCGGCGCAACAGCGAGCAGCGCGGCCATCCGTTGTTGGCATTGTTGATTTTGCTGCCAAATCTCATTGGCATCCTGCTTCTGTGAAAATAGCCTCACGCAAAGTCGCAAAGACCATGTTACGCACTTGGCGGCTTAGCGTGAGATTTGCATTGGTGGTGACTGGTTCTTGAATTTGGAAGACAAAGATGCATGTTAAAAAGTGGTTTATTCGCGGGTTTCTTGGTTTGCTGGCGGTTTGCCTGGTGCTGGTTGGCGTTTCGGCGCTGGTCAACCGGAACCGCCCGACGCAGTCCGCAGTTGTTGACCGGCTGAGCGAGGCCGAGAAGGCAAGGCTGGCTGAATTTTTTCAGGTACGGCAGCAGTTGGGAGATGCAGTTTGGCCAGGGTGGGAAACGGACGTACTCCCCGTCATCGTCTACAATGAAAGCTACGCTTTTCTGCTGGACTACCCCGACCCGCCAGACGGCTGGCTAAAAGTGCCGCAAAACGAGCCGCGCGGCGGCCCCTGGGAACTGGTGGCTGAGGACACGTTTAACGGCGAACCGTACTACCGCCAGCCGCTGCCCGCTGACGGCACCACACCACAGGCGTTCACCGTGCGCGTCGGCAACCAGTGGGCCGCCAGCATGACCACGATGGAATGGATGGAAATCAGCCTGGCCAACCAGTTTGAATCAGAGTTGCCCTCTTTCCTGGCTCCAATTTTCCCCTATGGGCTGGCAAACAGTTTGTTTATTCGTGGCAGTGATGGCTACATTTCGCTCCTGGCCCACGAATCTTTTCATGCGTATCAGGGCATCGTGGCTCCTAAACGGCTGGCGGCAGCGGAAACGGCCGTAACCCGCACTGAATCCACCTATCCCTGGGACGATGCCGCCCTACAAGAAGCGTGGCAAACCGAACTCGACCTCCTGGCAGCCGCTTTAGAGGCCGAAACGGAAACCGAAATGATGGCCTTAGCGCAGCAGTTCCTGGATCAGCGCCAGGCACGCCGGGAGGCAGCCAAGCTTTCTCCTGCGCAAGCCAACTACGAGATGCAGCGGGAATGGCTGGAAGGCCTGGCTCGCTATGCAGAACTAGAGATCTGGCGGCAGGCGTCGCTGGCAGAAGGATATGAACCCGTCGCTGCCATCCTGGACGATCCTGATTTTTCTGCCTATGCGAACTTTGACAAACGCTGGTCACAGGAAATAGACCAGATTGGACGTATGGCAGGTGATGAGGGAGACGGCCGTTTCTACTACAGCGGCATGGCTCAGGCGGTGCTGCTGGACCGGCTCATGCCCAATTGGAAGGAGCAGGCGCTGGATGAGGCTGTATTTTTGGAAGATTTGCTGGGGACGGCCGTAATTTTGTTACAATAACGACTTCTAACACTATCCAAAAGGAGTCCATTTCATGAAAGTTGCTTATGTTTTTGCCACCTCCGGCCACACCGCCAGCTACAAATTAGGCAAAATGATTTTGCCCCAGCTAGAAGCCGGCACCCACGGTGTAGACGTCATCGGCATGTTCTTTTTTGATGACAACAACTACGTGCTGCGCAAAGGCGACCCCATCGGCGAGCGGCTGGCCAAAATTGCCGCTGAAAAAGGCATGATGCTGATGATGTGCGACCAATGCGCCCTGGAGCGTGGACTGGCCGAAGGTGAAGCCGGCAACTGCAAACCAACCGGCACCGTCGATGGCGTGATGGTTGGCTGCTTCCCCGATTTGTACGGAGCCCTGGCCGGCAACCCACCGGATCAGGTGATTACTTTGTAGTTCTGTCATTGTCATGCCTGCGAAGGCAGGCATCCAGAATTGTGTAATTTTAGAGGCCAATGGCTTCCCGCCTTCACGGGAATGACAGGCAGAATAAAAAAGACCCTGGGCAAGTAGCTCAGGGTCTCGTTTTTTGTCTAAATAAATTTCTGCTTACGGTCCGGAAAACGTGGCTTCCGGATCGTAGCGGTCAAAGTAATGGTTAGGGTCAGAAGTGTGTGACCAGACCCACAAATCGTTGGGGGCACCGGCCGACCAGTTGAAAACCCATTCGGCATCGCGTGGCGGCATGTTGACGCAGCCGTGACTGTGCTTGTAACCAAAACGATCGTGCCAGAAGGCGCCGTGCAGGGCGATGTCGTAATCAAAATACATCGTGTGCGGCACGTCTTCGATGAAGTAATAGTCGATCTTGCCCTCGGCACCCGACATCTTGGTTTTGAGGTGACGGTCCCACACCTGGAAAAGCCCCTCATTTGTGGGCCAGCGGTTCAGCCCGCTGGAAATAAGCCCGGCGTACACCATGCGGTTGCCAATGTAGGCGGCAAAACTTTGCTCATACAGATCAATTTCTACCCAGTATTCTTCTGCGCCCACACCTTCCGGGCGCGGATTGGCATCAACAAGGCTGACATAGGTCTGGCGCATCCAGCGCCCGCCGCCGATGTTGTACCAAATCCAGCCATCGTCGGCGGTGACGGCATCGTATACTTCAAAGAAAGTGTAGCGCGGCAGCTTGACGTTTCCCGGCGCGGGTTCGGCTCCTGGCTCGTTGCTGTACCAGTAATCGACCACCATCCAGCCAAACGGCCGTTCCGGCTGCGATTTAATTTCAACCCCGGTAAATTCAGAAGCATCCGTAATGGTTAAATCAGAAGCGCGCACATATTCCCCGTAGTTGATGACGTACCACAGCGTGCCTTCCCCCTCCACTGCCCCTTGAACCGTAGCAAATAAAAAGCCATCGCCCACGTTGCGCACAATGCCGCTGCCGCTGCTAGGTCCGGCGTATACGTTGATGTTGTCATGCAGGCGAGCGTACGTTTGGTATGGCAGGAAGCTGTTGGCAAAAGGTTGGGGTCTAGAGAAGACCGGCTGAGGAGGCTCGGCATCACAGACGTGGCCAATCTCATCGGACTGAATGAAACATTTGGCGGCTGCGGCCGTATCGGGCCAGGCCATGAAAACGGTGGCGATAACCAACAAGGGGAGGCTCCAGCGGAAGAATCGGCTCATAAGTTGGTGAATGCTCCTTTCATAAAGGCATAACGCAGAGGCGCGGAGGCGCAGAGATTTCTAATTGACTGCGTTTGTTGGTTAATTATAGGCGATGTGGGGAAAATGGCGATACGGCCGTTCCACGAACCACCTACTGTAATCGTACAAATAGTACCATGAATTAAAAAATGGACACAAGTCCGAATTCCACCAAACCGTAAAGCTTAAGATTTGTCTAATTTTATGTCATCATCATTTTATGGCTTTTACGGCGCAGCCAGTAATCGACCGCAGCCACCGCAATACACCTTACGCCCTTCGTCCACCTCTTTCACCTTGTTGGCCGAAACGGTGGTCTGGCAGCCCATACACATGTTGACCCGCAATTTGGCCACTGCCAGGCCATGTCTTTGCTGGCGCAGTTGGTCATATTCATGCAATAAAGCGGCATCTATGCCTGCCGCTTTGTTCTTGCGCGTTTGCATGAGTTTGTGCAGGCTGAGGGCCAGCTCATTTTGTTCCTCTTTCAAGTGGGCACTTTGCGTTTCCCAGTGGGCAACTGCCGTTTCCAGCTCGCTGTCTGCGGCCGTTTTCTCCGTTTCGGCATCTTCTACCATCACCAGCGCCTCCAGGACCTCATCCTCCAGCACTGCCTTGCGCCGTTCCAGCGACTCGATCTCCTGCTGCAAATCGGCCAGCTCCTTGGGGTTGGTCACCTTGCCCGAATACAATCGGTTCTCGGAGTTTTTGGTTTTGGTCGTTACGCTGCCCACTTCCAGCGTTAAATCTTGATGTTTGGTCTGCCATTTTTGCAGCTCGGCAGCGGCCGTTTCGGCCCGTTTGCGCGCTGCCAGTAAAGATGGCGGCTCTTTTTGCGCCTGAAGCACCTGGCCCAGACGTTTTTTCTTCTCATCAATTTCGGTATCCAATTTTTGCAGTTGAAACAGTTGGTGAATTTGTGTCATAAGTGCGCACCCAGAATGTGTGCCCAAAATGGGCAGAGGATTTGGCCGTCGATTGTAACATAAAGCCCTTTGCCAGCCATCTGCTTTATTTCCGACAATCGTCGAGGCATACACCCCACTAAATTATTTGGAAGGCCCTATGGGCCTGATTTTCAGCCCTGAAAGGGCTTCCATTTTGTTGCCGGATGGCTTCAGCCTCCGGCAGGGGTGAATAGCGATTCCCCTACCATCTGCCTGATTTCCGGTATAATCGGCTCCTATGTTGGATAAAATTCTTGAAATCGGCGAACGGCCGTACAGCGAAGAAGATGCCGAATGGGATGATTTTGTGGCCAACCATCCCCACGGCAGCATTTTGCAGACTACCAACTGGGCCCGACTCAAAAACCGCTTTGGCTGGACCTCGCATCGCGTCTGGCTGCGCAAGGACGGCGAACTGGTGGCCGGTGCCCAAATCTTGTACCGTTCGGCCGCCATCGGGCTGGTGAAGATGGCCTACATTCCGCACGGCCCGCTGGTCAATTGGGACGATGAGGAACAGGTCACCGTGTTACTCAACCAGATCGACCATTCGGTTTATGAGCGGGGAGCCAGCATTCTGAAGATGGAACCGCTGCTGTGGCAAAGCGAAGCGATGACGGCCAAATGGCAGGCTATTTGTGAGCAGCACAACCTGCTGCCCAATACGGACACCATTCAGCCGCCCAACACGATTTTGGTTGATTTACGGCCGTCCCCCGATGAAATCCTGGCCAACATGAAGCAAAAAACCCGCTACAACATTCGCCTGGCCGCCAAAAAAGATGTCACGGTGCGGCAGGGCAGCCTGGATGACATCCCCACCTTCAATAAATTAATGCGCGTGACCGGTGAGCGGGATGCGTTTGGCGTACACACGCCGATGTATTATCATGCCGCCTTTGAGATTTTTGAACCAAAAAACCAGGTGGCGCTCTTTTTAGCCGAGTATGAGGGACGGCCGTTAGCCGGCGTGATGGTGTTTGTGCTGGGCGATACGGCCGCATACCTGTACGGTGCCTCCTCCAATGAAGAGCGACAGCGCATGCCCACCTACGCCGTACAGTGGGCAGCGATGGAATGGGCTAAAGCCCGAGGCTGCCGCTGGTACGATCTCTGGGGCGTGCCCGACGCGCCTGAAGAGGAACTGGAAGCCAACTTCACCGAGCGGCACGACGGCCTGTGGGGTGTCTACCGCTTCAAACGCGGCTTCGGCGGCGAGATTCAACGCACCATCGGGGCCAGCGACCGCATTTACAACAAACTCGTCTATAAACTTTACCAATGGCGCAGGGGCCGGTGAACGGTATTCGGTAAACCGTAATCGGTATTCAGTAAAGCAGTCACCGTACGCGAAGCGGTCGCAAAGCGACATTACCGACCACCGATTACCGATTACTGATCACCATTTCAACAAATGACAACAACTCAACAAGAGCCCACCTACCGGGCTTCTACGTTTAAGCTGGAAAAATCGAAGACGGCGTGGCAGCAGGCATTGGCTAAGATGCCCAACGGACATGCCCTGCAAAGCTGGGCCTGGGCCGAGCAAAAGTCGCGCTGGGGCTGGACCCCCATCCCGCTAACGCTGGCCATTAGCGAGAGCAGTTGGGAACCGCTGGCCACGGCGATGGTGCTCAAGCGCAAAATTCCGCGCACGCCATTTTGCATTTTGTATGTGCCCAAGGGGCCAGCTTTAAATTTCAAAGATGGTCCTCTGCGCCGCGTCGTCCTGGCTGAGCTAGAGAATATTGCCCGGCGCGAGCGGGCCATTTTTATCAAGATCGATCCCGAAGTGGTGAAAAGCTGGGGGGATGAAGTGGAACGGCCGTCTCCCCTCGGCAGTAAATTCACGCAAGAACTCAAAGACCGGGGCTGGCGCTTCTCCGACGAACAGATTCAATTCCGCAACACCGTCGAGCTGGACCTGACCGAATCGGAAGAAAATTTACTGGCAGCGATGAAGTCCAAAACCCGCTACAATATCCGGCTGGCCGGGCGCAAAGGCATTGTGGTGCGCTCTGGTACAGAGGCAGATTTCCCCACGATGGCCGAGATGTATGCCGAAACGGCCGCACGGGATGGTTTTGGAATCCGCCCTGCTGCCTACTACCTGGACGCCTGGCAAAGCTTTCACCAGGCAGGCATGGGCCATCTGCTCATTGCTGAATATGAAGATGATCCGATTGCGGCCGTTTACCTGGTACGATTTGGCGATCGCGTTATTTACATGTACGGGGCGTCCACCGACAAAGAGCGCCAGCGCATGCCCAACTATTTATTACAGTGGGAAGCCATTCGCTGGGGTAAAACACAGGGCGGCACAGTCTACGATTTTTGGGGCGCGCCGGATGAGTTTGTCGAAAGCGACCGCCTGTGGGGCGTCTGGCGCTTCAAGGCCGGCTTCAACGGCCAGGTGGTCCGGCACATCGGCGCCTGGGATTTTGCGGTACGGCCGTTGCTTTACCAGCTCTACACCGTCATCTTACCCAAATATCTAAACTTCCTGCGAGGCAGAAAGAAGAGCAATTGAGCAGTCATAACTGTGCTATAATGCGCCCACACTTCAAAGAATTGAAAAAGCGGAGAATTGCATGAAATTCACTCGAATAACCGTGAGTCCCACGCAGATGGGCGGCGTACCTTGCATACGTGGTCTGCGAATTCCGGTAGCCACAATCATTGGCATGATTGCCGACGGCATGTCGGACGCAGAAATTCTATCTGCCTATCCAGATTTGGAACAGGAAGATATTCGCGAAGCCTTACTCTACGCTGCCGAAGCCGTACGAGAACGTGAGTTACCTCTTTTGATCCCCGCATGAGATTCTTGGTAGACAACGCATTATCGCCACAGGTGGCTGCGGGCCTACAAAACGCTGGACACAATGCAGTTCATGTTCGCGACATTGGTCTTGCAACCGCTGACGATGAAGTGCTGCTCGATTTAGCAGCCGAGACAGAGCGAGTAATTATTTCTGCTGATTCAGATTTCGGAACTTTACTGGCCCTACGCCAGAGTGCAAAACCGTCTTTCATACTGTTTCGGCGCGGTACGGAACGTCGGCCTCAACAACAATTAGCTCTGCTATTGGCAAACCTGGAAACAATTCAATCACATTTAGACATTGGCAGCGTGGTCGTGTTTGAACAACACCGCATTCGCGTGCGTAGCCTGCCAATTGGCAAAGAATAACTGCAATTATTCATCTATTAGGAGAAGCAATTAATTATGAATCGAACAATCGTCATCCTGGAGGGGGACCAAACCGGACAAGAACTGCTAGAGGAAGCCGTCCGCGTCCTGGAACCGGGCATTATCCGCATGGATCTGGACTTTGTCCGTTATGACCTCAGCCTGGAGAACCGCCGCGCTACCAAAAACAAGGTGGTATACGATGCCGGCAAAGCGATCCGGCAGCATCGCCTCGCGCTAAAAGCCGCCACCATCACCCCTGAACAAAAAGGAGATGTCGGCAGCCCCAACCGCATTCTACGCGAAGAGATGGACGCCGAGGTCATCTTGCGCACCGGACGGCGCATTCCCGGCGTGCGACCTATTGCCGGCGTGTACGCCCCCATCAGCGTGGTGCGCATGGCCCGCGATGATGCCTACGGGGCCAAAGAGTGGCGCGAAGGCGAAGAAGGTTCCCCCGATGAGATGGCCTTCCGCACCGAAAAAGTGTCGCGCCGCGTTTGCCGTGCCGTGGCCGAATACGCCTTCCACCATGCACGCAACACCGGGGCCAAAGTGTTTGGCGGGCCAAAATTCACCGTCAGCCCGGTGTATGAAGGCATGTTCAAGGAAGAGATGGACGCCACCGCCAAAAAGTTCCCCAACGTACGGTACGAACCTCAGCTCATCGACGCCACCTTTGCCCTGCTGCTGGCCACCACCGGCGAGCCGCTGGTCATTCCCAGCCTGAACCGGGACGGCGATTTGCTGTCTGACATGGTTTTGCAGATGTTTGGCTCTATTGCCGGGTCTGAATCAATGGTGATTTCGGTAGACAGTGAGGGAGAAGTGGACTGCATCATGGCCGAAGCACCGCATGGCACCGCCCCTACCCTGCAAGGGCAAAATCGGGCCAATCCAATGGCCATGATTCTGGCCGCCGCCGGACTGCTCTCCCACATGAAAGAGGCCGAAGCCAAGCGGGCCAGCCGCGCTATTTACGAAGCCACACTAGAAACGGTATACGATGGCGTCAAAACGGCCGACATCGGCGGCACCGCCAACACAGACGAGTTCACCAACGAAGTAATCCGCCGCGTTCAAGCAAAACTAGAAGTCTGGTCAGCCCTGTCTTAAAGAAAAGCCACAGAGAAAAAGAGTTGATAGAGAGCTTGAGACTATTCTCTCAAGCTCTGTGAACTCTGTGGCTAAATTGAAAGTGCCGGACATGGGTGTTGCCCCATCCATGTCCGGCACAATTCAAAGAAGCCAAGCAGTTGGTCTGGAAAATTCCGTGACCAATCGCGAGGTTACTCGGTTATTTCGCCGCTAAAGCAGGCGGCGTTAGCTCCGTTAAACAGATTGCTGGTTAGTTCGGCACAGTTTGTCCACGCGCCGGGGATGGTACCCGTCACGCTGAAGGTGATGGTGTGGGTCTCACCCGGTTCGCCGGGAATGGACACCACGCGTACCTCAGAGCCGGTGGATACGGCCGTTCCCGCACCGTCAAAGTACCAGTTTGCCCCCGAGTTGCCGAATGAGTTTTCGGCACCTACCGTCAGGAAGCCGCCATCGCCATCAGACACATCGCCGTAAGCAAAGCTGATATCTTCAACGCCGTTCAAACCAATCCAGATTTGGAACGAATTGACCTCGCCGTCACCAAAGTTGGGCACGGCTTCCCAATCCAGCACCAGCCAGGTGTTCACGCCGTCGGTCAGCGTGCTGGCGTACATCGCCCCACCGGCACTGGCATTCAGATCCGTCCAGAACGGGGCCAGCACGTTGTTGGGAATTGCGCTGTCGGGCAGGCTCTGGTTGATGTAATCCACATCGCTGCTGCTGCCGCCACCGACAACGGCGTAGCCATTGCTCACCATGCCGATGTTTGTGTACGTCTGCCCGGCGTATTCAAACGGCGGGACGGGGAAGTTAGTGATTGTTTCATCTCCCACCCCAGAGACGGGCGTCGCGCCAAAGCTGGACAGGGGCAGATAGCCACCGGCGGGTGTGGTGCCCGTGCCGTCGACCACGTCCACATCGGGCGGCGTTTGGGCAAACAGAGAACCGCTAAAGCTCAAGGACCGTGATCCTGTTTGCGTGGCACCGACAACGCTGCCGGACACCAACCGCAAGCGGCGCGGCAGGATGTCTTGCAAATACACATCGGCTGAGTCGAAACTGTTGTTTTGCAGGGTCAGGGTGCATTCGGCCGTTTCACCAGCGGCAAAGCTGGCCGGGGCACACGATTTCTCCAGCGTCACCGCCGCTTGCCCGCGCACAATCGTAATGGGGAAGCGGGCAGTAATATCGCCATGCTGGAGCACGAGGGTGGCAAAACGAGCTTCGCCCAATGGCACCGTGCTGGCATCCACCCTAATGTCCAGCACCTGGTCACGCCCGGCGCGAATACCCACAACAGATGGCACATCAATGATCAAATCATCGGGGCTGTCCACGTGGACGGTCCACCAGGCATCGTAATCCAGTTCGCTGTGCAGCGTGCGCTGGACATTCATCACGCCAGGCATGTTGGGAATGTACAGGCTGGGATAGTTAGTGTTCCACAGATCATTCCCGTGGTCGACAAAGCTTTGACCGGTGTCGGAGATGGTAAGGCCGGGGTTGTTAACGGCCGTTAAATCCACCCGTCCCGAACCAGCATCAAAGTGGTCCACTGGCGTCACGCCATCTTCCTTCACCAGGCCATTCACCGTCGCCGTGGTCATGATGGCTGACTTAATCTGGCCAGGTGTCCAGTCGGGATGCAGCGATTTAAGCAGCAAGGCCGTACCGGCAATGTGCGGTGTGGACATGGACGTCCCTTGAATGAGTTGGAACAGTGTGCCAGGCGCACCGGCAGAAGTCGTCGCCGGTAGTGGCGTGTTGGCAGCTAAAACTTGTACACCGGGTGCGGTAATATCTGGTTTGCTAATGCCCAACGTTTGGCCAGGTCCACCACGGGAGCTGAAGCCAGCCATAACATCCCCTTGAGACGCCGCCTTGATGCCGCCTTCAACCGTGCCGATAACCGGCGTGCCGGCATGAGCAGCCAAAAAGTCCAGCATGACGATACCCGCATCATCCTGAATATGAACTGATGGCAGGAAGTGCACATCGTTCACCAGGTTGTTGGGGCCAACGTTGTATAGGACAAAGCCACCTGCCCCGCCAAGGAAGACATTTTCCCCTTTGGTCACGCGGTTTATACCACCACCACGGGCACAAGCGACAATCTCATTATTAGTCCAGGTGCCGGGGGCAAACGGCGCGGCACACAACTCATCCCCATAATCAGCGGCCAAAACAACTTCGGCCGTGTGGCTGCCGGTTACGGAAACGCCGGGCAGTACAACCGTGTCACCGTCGGCTTCCAGCGTGAGCTGGCCCACAAAGCTGCGATCGTGGGTTGAAGCGGCAACAGTGGTGACCCAGGGTGAACGGCCGTTTACCGTGTCGGGTCCAGGTCCAGAATTGCCGGCCGATTTAGAGACAAAGATGCCGCTGTTATAAGCGCGCAAAAACGCCAAAGAGACAATGTCCGAATAAGGCGTGGAGCCACCGCCAATGGAGAAGCTGATCACGTCAGCCCCATCGGCAATGGATTGATCGACGGCCGCCATTGAGTCGCTGGTGTAGCAGCCAACCAGGCCACACACGCGATAATTGATGATATGGGCACGTGGCGCAATCCCGGTCACCAGGCCTAAATCCGAACCCATAATGCTGGCAGGCACATTGGCGTTGCCGGCGGCGGTGGTAGCGGTATGGGAGCCGTGGCCGTTGTCATCCCGCGCCGAATCAAATTCGGTGGGGAGCAAGGGCTGCACCAGTTTATAGGTATCCAGGAAGGCATAAGCGCCGATGAGCTTGTTGTTGCAGGCAAACGGCACGTCATCGGGGTTCCAGGCAGTGTTGCCAAATTCACAAGGCAGTCCGGTTACGGGCGGCGTAGGATATGGATTGCCCAACGGATCGGGGTCTGAGAATGAAGGATGCTCCGGCCAAACACCGCTGTCGATAATGCCAAAGACCATGCCCTCGCCGGCGTTCGACTGGCCGCCAAACTGCTGCCACAGCGTGGGCGCACCGATGTAGCTAGGGCTGTTATCGGTATCAAGCTGTTGCAGCTCATCCAGATAAACACCGGTTACCCCGGACAAGTCGGCCACGTCATCCACACGACTGCCGCTCATGATCAGGGACGCGCCGCGGAAGGCATTTTTATATTCGTAAACCAGCTCACCAGCGGAAACGGCCGCCACATCTTGGGCGGTGAGGGTCTCGTCAAAGGTCACAATAATGCTGACCGTTTCCAGTTCAGATACATCGAGTCCTTCGCTGCTGCGGGCGACAGTGGCATCCTTTTCGCTGCCTGTAAATGTGGAACTGGCCATGACGGATTCGGCCGTAAATCCACTACCTGAGGGTTGGGCCAACCCCAAAGAAGCTGAAGAAAGCAGCAGCACCAGCACCAATAGAAGAAGTGAGAGAAGGCCAAACACGCGCCTCTTTTGATTAAAATTGAACATAGTATCTCCTGTTTTTCGCGATTATGTTAAGTTAATGCAGAAAATGACAAACCCACGCACGGGTTATTGATTGATTCTTTTGCACCACCTCCTCCACTGAAACTTGTGACTGATCGATTTACGCTGGATTCAAAATTTTGAAGAAAAATTGATTAACTTGAGGTACGAAAGCAAAGACCCTTGTGACGGCAAAGAAGAGGCAGCCACCTGTCTGGTAAAACCTTGCGTTGAAAGACCCACAGGTAACAGTCTCACAACCAAAGGTCAGGAAACAACCTGCCAGCAGGTGGCAATCTCCTCTACCAATGTATCGGATTCAGTTTAACAACTAGGGGCGATCATTGACCTACCTAAAGCGGTAGGTTGGGGGGGTAGTAGTGAGGATGTTACTGATTGAGCAGACCTAGGGTGTGGGCTTTGGCGATAGCTTCGGTACGGCCGTCTACATGCAGCTTGCTGTATAAATTTTTCAGATGAAAACGAATCGTGTTCACGCTCACAACCAGCGATTCAGCCATCTCCTTGTTTTTGAGTCCAGACACCAGCAAGCGCAGCACCTCAAGCTCCCGTTCCGTAAGCGGTTCGGGCAGCACAGGTACGATGCCTGGTTCGGTTGTTGCCATCAGGTCTGGATCAAAGGCAGCCAACAGACGTTGACGATAAGAATTAATCGGCAGCTGGCGCAGCAATGCCTGCATTGGCACACCCTGATCCACAAAGGAACGCACATATCCTTCTGGTTCAGCGATTTCTAAAGCGTACTGCAACAGATCCAAAGCTTGCTGGGTCTGGCCCTGCTCGGCCAGAATCAACACCTGCGTTGCCAGAATTTGAGGCCGGTGACCCTCAAACCCGGTTTTGTTGATACGCTCCAATATCTTTTTTGCATGTTGTAACGCTTCTTGGAGACGGCCGTTTACCATCAACACTTCTACCAGCACCAAATTTTCTAAACGGCGCTGCTGGCTCAGATCGAGCGCAGCTAAAAGATGTTCGTGCTGCTGCAACCACTCAAAGGCTGGCTTACGCAGGTAAGCCAAAGCCGGATCGGACTGAGCCAGCAGCAAACTTGTATTGATGCTGGTCAGCTTCGACAGATGACCTATGTGTGAGTTGGGTGCCGTGTTATGCAAGGCATCCAGTCTTTGCAGCCAATCCAGCGCTGCCTCTCTTTCCCCCAGAACCCATTTAATTCTGGCCATGACGCCGTATGCGCCAAACCGATCCCACAGGCCGCGCAGTTCAAAAAGGGCAACAGCTTGCTGCGCATGTTCCTCCGCCTCAGACAGCCGATTCCACTCGTAGTAAAGTTGAGCCAGGCGCAAATGAAAATAATTTAACGCCAAAATAGGCGCCCGAACATGGCCAACTGTCTGGTCACTAGCCTCGGCCAATCGCAGCCCCTGCTGATGTAAAACTTCACCACGATGCAGCTGCCCCTGGGCAATCTTCAAATCACCATATTTCCAAAAGCTGGCCAGGTGCAAAATTTCATTTCCGGCAGCCTGATTAAAATGAATCGACTCCTGAAAAGCGCGCTCCGCATTGGGCAAATCGCCGCGTGCAGTGAATACGTCGGCGCGCGTCATCAAAATGTGCCCCCGAAAAAATCGCGTGACCTCATCATCCGGGGAGCGATCCAAATAATCAAGCGCCTGCTGAATCTGTTTTACAGCCTGGGCATGGGAAAAACCGTGAACAAGCCCACGAGCAAAATAGAGATCGGCCCGCACCACGGCGGCATAAGCAGCAATGGCTGGTTCAGGCAGCCGCTGTTGGTTGGCCTCCGCTTTCTGTAAAAGCGGCTCAACGTCTTCCAGATGATAGTTGATGCAAACTACCAGTGCTTGATAAATATAGAGGCGCGGATACGCTTCTCGCTGCGCCTCGGGCAGCATTTCTAGCCAGCGCAAAATTCGGTTGACGGCACCCTGGCGCAAAAAGTGCACACCAACCCGATCCAGCAGCTGTGCCGCCCGCGCCATATCCTGGGCCTGCTGTGCATGACGAAACGCTTCATCCACCAGGCCGGCCTGTTCAAACCAGAAGCTGGCGCGTCGGTGCAGTTCGGGCACCAGCACAGATTGTTCCTGCTGTAGCCGGTGGAGCAAAAACTCGGCAAACAGATGATGGTACCGATACCATTTTCGCTCTTCATCCAGTGGGGTTAAAAACAGGTTGGCACTCTCCAATGCGACCAATATTTGCTGGCCGCTGGCAGCGGGATCAGCGTCACCAGAGCCGGTCGATGCTTCTTGTAGAAGGGCGTCACAAAGGGGGCCGGTAAGCCGGTTGAGCACGGCCGTTTTCAGTAAAAACGTCTGTGTAGCGGGGGGCTGCTGGCTAAATACTTCGTCTAGCAAGTAATCCACCAGATAGCGGTGGCTTCCGGCAAAACTGGTAATAAATGAATGATGCGTTTGGGCGTGACGGCCGTTTAGCGAAAGCGCTGCCATTTGCAAAGCGGCCACCCACCCTTCCGTTCGAGTTTCTAATGCTGCCACGTCTGCCGCTGCCAGGGACAGGCCCATTGTTTCATTTAAGAAAGCGGCCGTTTCATCTGCGGAAAAGCGCAAATCTTCCGCACGTATTTCAGCCAGGCTGCCCTTCACGCGCAGACGGGCTAATGGCCAGGGCGGTTCAGTTCGGCTGGTAATAAATAAGCGGCAAGATGACGGTAACCGTTCCACAAAAAACAGCAGCGCTTCATGAATTAGCTCGTTCTGGATCACGTGATAATCATCCAGAACCAAAATCATCGGCGCTGCCTGCGCGGCTAAATCATTAATCAGTTGGGTAAACAGTTGGGACAAGAGCGCGGTGAGAGCGGCCGTTTCTGATTGGGGCGTCGTGTTGGGGCGTTCTAATAAGGATTGCAAGAGGGAAGCGGCCGTTTGCCCCACGGTGGGTACGGCCGTTTGCAGCGCAGCAACCAGGTAAGCCATAAACTGCGCCGGATCGTTATCCGCATCGTCCAGCGAAAACCAGGCAACCGGCATGGCCGCTGTTTGGTGCCGAACCCAATCGGCGATAAGCGTAGTTTTCCCAAACCCGGCCGGTGCCGCTACCAGAGTAAGCTTCTGGTGCTGGCCTTCCTCCAACCGGGCTGCTAACCGGGGGCGCGACACAATCCCCGGCGGCGCCGGCGGAATGGTGAGTTTGGTTGTTAAGAGCACCGTTGACATAGTTAAAGGTTAAAAAGCAATTGATGAAAAAGGACTACGTCACACAAGCGTACACAAAAAGCCCATCTCGAACAATGCGAGATGGGCTTTTTTGATTGGCTCCACTTCTTTAATTAACTTTGGGCTAACGTAGTTACCGTTGGCAATCCGTTGAGCATAACAATCCCCAGAGGCAGACCGATGATGGTGGCACACAATAGCCAGGCCAGCGCGGCCCACAGCAGGCTAAACCACCAGCCAAACAGGATAAAGTAGGCGGCACGGATAAGGAACGGGGCGTTGGAGGCAGGGAGGAATTGGGAACGGCCGTCTTTCAAATCCGTCACCATCACGCCCGGCCGCGCTTTCAGCGTCAGCACTTGCGGCACCCGGTCAATCATCCATAGCCCCAGCGGTAACCCAATAATGGATGCGTTTAGCGCCCAGGCTACCAAAATCCAGATACCTGTCAGCTCCCAGCCAAAAACAAAGAACCAGATGACCCGGAGCAAAAAGGGCATCTCAGAGTTGTTTTCTTTTACTTTCATAGATACAGAATCAGTTGTCATTTTAGTTAACCCCTCATATTATTCGGCACAATCTTCGTAATTATTGATTCATTGGCCGCTTGATTTTTCATTTAACACCCCACAATACGCACTTTCGGCGTAAATGTTGCATCCCGGAGATCTATCATGCTTGAGCTTCTTGTTCGTGAACCTGCTCAAAAAACGAAGAACACGCCGCTGCTCTTTATTCATGGCGCATGGCATGGGGCCTGGTGTTGGGATGAATATTTTTTGCCTTATTTTGCCGAACGCGGCTATGCGGTGTATGCACCCAGTTTGCGCGGGCACGGGCAAAGCGATGGCAAAAATCGGCTGCGCTGGAGCTCAGCCAAGGATTACCTGGCCGACGTGGCAGAAACGGCCGCAAAGCTGCCGCAGTCACCTGTCATCATTGGGCATTCGATGGGAGGTTATGTGGTGCAAAAATATTTAGAAAGCGTGACGCTGCCGGGCGCGATCTTGCTGGCCTCGGTGCCACCGCAGGGCGTTTGGGGCATCACGCTGCGTATTATCCGCCACTTTCCAGAGAAGTTTGTGAAGTTGAACTTGAAGCTGAGTTTGTATCCTTTGGTGGAAACGGCCGCTCTGGCCCAATACCAACTCTTCTCCAAAAATATGCCGCAAGAACAGGTCAATCGCTACTTCCAACAATTGGGCGACGAATCCTACCGTACCTTTTTAGACATGCTCCTGCTCAATCTGCCCAAGCCTAAACGCGTCAACACACCGATGCTGGTGCTGGGCGGTCGCGATGACAACATCTTTACGGTAGATGAGGTCCAAGCCACCGCCCGCGCCTATAAGACGCAGCCACACTTCTTCCCCATGGCCCACGATATGATGCTGGAACCCGGCTGGGAACAAGTGGCAGAGAAAATGTTGGCGTGGTTGGAGGAACGGGGAATTGAGTAATTGTGAATTGTGAACAATTAATGGTGAATTGTGAATGAAGTGACGTGGGTGTTCATTCACAATTAAGACTTCACCATTCACCATTCACAATTGCTTTAGCCATTAGGCATGATCGTAATGAGTGTCATTTCGGGGGGGCACATGAAGCGGACGCGGGGGGCGCTGAGTCCTTCCAGGCCAATGCCGCGGCTGACGTAGAGTGTGGTACGGCCGAGTTTATACAACCCCATCACAAAACGTCGTCCCAGCTGGGAGCTGGTGAAAACTGGCCCTATGAGAGGCAAACGCACCTGTCCACCGTGCGTGTGACCGCACACGTAAAGATCGATGTCGTGTTCGGCCGCTTCGGGCATGAGCTCGGGGGAGTGGTAGATGAGCAGTTGGGGCATATCGGGGGGCGCAGCGCTCACCAGGCGTGCCAGGCGTCCGGCATCGACGGGCAGGTCGTGGGTGCAGTCCATGCCAAGTACGGTGAGGGAACGGCCGTTGCCCATCTCTACCTGCTGCCAGCCATGCCGCAGCAGCGTGACGTGGTGCAGGCCCTCAAAAATAGGCACCACCGTTTCACGCAAGTCGACCGGCGGGCTGCCCAGCGTGGCGTACACTCCGTGCGGTGCCGTAAGTTGGCAAAGCAGCTGCCGCACCTGCCGCAGCGTTTCTGGATCACGATTGTAGGATAGATTTACATAATCACCGGAAATAACGATGAGATCGGGGTTGGCTTCGCGAGCCAGTTCCAGCACCCTGGCTTCCCGGTCGGTGAGTCGCTCCACGTGCAAATCGCTGATGTGCAGCACGCGAATCGGGTCTGTCCCCAATGGCAATCTGTCGGTAAAGGTCATTACAGCGGAAAGCTTCAGGCGAAATGGCTCGAAAAAATAACCCCATATGAAAGCGGCCGTTCCTGCTACCTGAACCCCTAAAAAGAGCCACAACGCCCAATCCTCTTGCAGCCAATTAGCCAGGACAGCCAGGCCTAGCGTGGCAACAATTCGTGGCAGTGCCAGCACAAACAGCTGCGCTTTCCAGGGACCATACGAAACTTTTTGCTGGGGCAGGGAAATCAGCAAGGTCATATCGGCAGCCATAAAAAGAGCCAGCAGCACCATGACCAGCTGAGCCATCGCCTGATCGGCAGTGATGAGCCACCAACTGGCCCCGGTCAACGCCGTTAGCAGCAGCGCCAGCCCCACCACAAATACACCGGGCAATCGCGTCGGTAAATCAAAAACCAACATGATTTTGTGCAGCAATCCCTCTTCTAAAATATCCAGGGCCGGCTCGTTTAACTCATTTGATTGTTTTGTCAGTGTCAAATTTTCCATAGTTGTATTGGGGGTGGCCCACTCGTAGTCAGTCATTGTAGCAATCTTTGTGTAACCTTGGGAGATATCAGCAGTTGAAAATCCAACCGTAGGATGCCGTACCATTCTTACCGTTTATCTTACCCAGTCGCCCCATCCCATTGAACTGTTCACGAACTGCTGACGGCCGTTTGGCAGGCTATACCCACGCTTTTCAACAACAATTTTACGCACAAAGGAGCTTATCATGCCCGTACAAACCGTCTCCCAACCCCAGCATTTGCCCCGTTATTTTACCCGGCTGGCGCTGGGCTTGCTCGTCCTCACGCTCACGCTGCTGCTGCTTGTTACGGCCGTAGGCCCCATTTTTGGCTCACTTGTCATTGATGAAGCCTGTGAAACGGCCGCCAATGGCTCATTTGAATCATTTTCGGCAGAAACGGCCGTGCCCCACTGCTGGCTCGTCCAATAATTCAACATATTTTACAGGAGTGTATCGGATGTCTAATTTCACGTATCGTCTATGTAAGTCAAATGAAAATGAAGCGGTAACGGATCTGTTTTATGCCAACGCTGAAGCGCTTTGTCTGCCTGATCGCAATGCCGCCGCCAAAATCACTGAGTTTATCTATGCGCATGGTCAGGTACTTGGTGGTTACCACAACCACAAGCTGGTAGGGGCATTGGGCTACTTTTTAGGTGAACCCAAACAGGATTTTGCCAACAACGACCTGCTATATTTGTACGTTGGCGCAATATTGCCCGAATATCAACTCACGCGGTTATTTTACCACGGGCTGCTTTTTATTTTGCAGATGTATCAGGGAACGGCCGTTACCCACATTCAGCTTCAGGCAGAGGAGAACAACCCGTACACCAACAAGCTGTACGGCCGTTTCGCCCAGCCCCTTGCTATAGAGAAAAGCCCGCGCGGTGTGCCCGTCATCACCTACGGCGGCTCCATTGAAGACGCCATGGCCTATTTATCTCGTGGGAAACGGCCGCGTCCAGCACCGACCACACCCCAGCAATTTTACATTGAGCACCGGATACGGCCGTACGTCCAGCCACACAATTGGAATTTATAAATCGGTTTAAAATAATCGTACAATTCTCTACCGGGATACATGCCTGAAAATAGCGCCAATTGGGGTCCAAAAGATCAACTTCAATGCAAAAAAGCTGCGCCTGCGTATTACAATAGAACAACGGCTCATACATATGGAGGAATCAGATGGAACAACAAACACGTGCACTTGTTATTGGCGGCAGCTTGGCGGGGTTGTGGACCGCCCGCGTTTTGGCCGATCATTTCCCGCAAGTCACCATACTGGAACGTGACTATCTGCCGGCGGATGTAGCCTCACGAGCTGGCGTACCTCAGGATCGGCACGTCCACGTCTTGCTGGAACGCGGCGCGCAAATCATGAGCCAGCTTTTCCCCGGTATCACCGATGAGCTGCAAGCCGCCGGGGCCAACCGCGTCGATTTGACGCAGGATTCCCGCGCGAAAATTCGTGGCCAATGGCTGCCGCAGTTCCAAAGTGGCATCGTTACGTATGCCTGCAGCCGCCTGCTGTTAGAATCCATCTTACGCCAACGGGTGATGGACTTACCCAATGTGCAACTGTGTGGCGGTGCCCAAGTACAAAGCTTGATTGAGCAAGATGGCGTGGTGCAGGGCGTACAGGTGCGCCGGAAAGATGGTCGTGGAGAATCGGTGGAAACGGCCGCATTCGTTGTCGATGCCAGTGGGCGAGGCTCAAAATTATCCGACTGGCTGCCCCAAATCGGCTACGACCGCCCTGCAGAAACCGTCATCGACGTGCGCCTGGGCTATGCCGGACGCCGCTACAAAATTCCAGATCCTGCTCCAGCCTGGGACATGATGCTTATCGGGGCAGAACCGCCACATAAAAGCCGCGCCGGTCTCATCTACAGTGAAGAAAACGGCATCTGGATGGTGATGATCGCCGGTATTTTGGGCGACTATCCGCCAACTGATGAGGCGGGTTTTCTAGCCTTTGCCAGGGAGGTAGACCCGGAATTCCATGCCGCCATCGAACAGGCTGAGCCGGTAAGCAACATCATTGGCTACCGGCGCACCGAAAACCGCTTCCGCCGCTACGATAAGCTCAGCCGCTGGCCAGACCGGCTGGTGGCGTTGGGAGACGCGGTCTGCGGCTTCAATCCCGTGTATGGCCAGGGCATGACCGTAGCGGCGATGGCCGCAGTGGAATTGGGAGAGATGCTGGCGGCCAGTAGCGGTAATATTTCTGGTATAGCCCAATCCTTCCAAAAGAAATACCCCAAAATTGTTGAACCAGCCTGGCTGCTGGCCACCAGTGCCGATCTGGAGTGGCTAGGTAATGAAGAAGCGACATCACTCCCTGAACGGCTAGCGGGCTGGTACATGCCCAAACTGCTGGACACCATTCCTGTCGATCGGCTTGTCCATAAAACCTTCATCCAGGTGCAAAACCTGGTCGTGCCACCCATTTCCTTATTCCAGCCAAACATCGCCTGGCGCGTTTTGCGCCACCACCTGCGCGGCAGGTAACTAATCCTACAAGCCACTGTGCCATAACAACTGTTCACGAACTGCTGACGCTTCCTTTGTAAGCTCATCACATCTTACAAATCTAAATCAACTGTAAAAGGAGCGTTTAATTATGGCACGTAAAGTGATCAGTTTATTCAGCGGCCGTATTTTTGCCGAACTCAACAATATCTTCGCCATTATCCTACTTTGGCTAGGGCTATCGGTCAATCTAGACCCCGCCATCAACATCACGCTGACTGTCCTCTTAATCATTGCCATTGTTGGAGCGACGCTAGCGCGCATTTTCTTTGTCAATGACTTTAAGTTGTTTGATCTGTTGGCCTATTTCTTCACTAATTTGCTTAACGGCATTGCTCTTGGTATTGCCCTCGTTTCTCTTTTTACCGCCCAAAACAGTCAACTCTACTTTACGCTAGGCATCGTCACCTGGGGACTTGCCGAATTTTTGGACACTTTTGTTTATCTCAGAAGGGCAAAAAATACCCAACGCGTAGCTCGTCGGACACGAAGATTATCCCGGGCAGAAGCCAACATCCTCATGCGCAGCAGCCGCTTTGCCACTGCTTTAGGGTTTGCCGGTGTTTTCAAGGCAAGTGCCCTGGGCATCGTTGTCCTCATCGATGTTGCTACGGGCTGGCCCTATTCACAATCTCCGCAAGGTTTTACCACGATGGTGAGCGGCATCGTATTGGTATTCCTCATCCTTGCCCTCTTCGTTTCCATACTTCGCCGAACCAGCGATTTTTCAATTGAGAACACCCTGTTTCGTGCCTGAAAACGGCCGTTTTCAGGCTGCATCATTTATTTTTAAGCGATAAGCATCTTGCTTAGCGCCAGATAAAAGCGATGCGGTGAAATGTCAAGAGGCAAAATCAAGTAAATTTCACCGTCAAGCAGGCAAGCTAACGCGCACCTGCACGAAGCACCTT
>PABI01000179.1 GCA_002699125.1 Anaerolineaceae bacterium | reverse complement strand
GTTCGCCCATTAAAGCGGTACGTGAGCTGGGTTCAGACCGTCGTGAGACAGGTCGGTCTCTATCCGCTGTGGGCGTAAGGGATTTGAGAGGAGCTGCCCCTAGTACGAGAGGACCGGGGTGGACAGACCTCTAGTGTGCCAGTTGTCGTGCCAACGGCATTGCTGGGTAGCTACGTCTGGCAGGGATAACCGCTGAAAGCATCTAAGCGGGAAGCTCGCCTCAAGATTAGATCCCTCATCCGTTTTGGAGTAAGACCGCTAGGAGACTACTAGCTTGATAGGCGGCATGTGTAAGTGCAGTAATGTATTTAGCTAAGCCGTACTAATGGTCGAGGGCTTACGTTCCACTTGATACGGAGAATTCGGTTTTCTGACGAATACACGATTTGTAGTTTTGGATTACTATTTAGTATTAATTGATCTTTTTGTTTATAAGAAGGTCTCTTGGTGATTTGAGCGGCGAAGGTACACCCGGTCCCATCCCGAACCCGGAAGTTAAGCTCGCTAGCGCTGATGGTACTTGGGGGGCGACCCCCTGGGAGAGTAGGTCATTGCCAAGAGACCTTTTTATTTTCCTCGCTAAAGTTTTCTCTTTCCCATACGACAGGTCTGAATTCTAATGCAAGAGTATCTCTCCCTGCTTAGGCGTAATGAAAATTATCGCTATTTGTGGCTAGGTAATGTCGTCTCACAATTGGGCGATTGGTTTAATCTAATTGCAGCAGCGGAGTTGATAACTGAATTAAGTAGTTCTGGGGTAGCGATAAGCTACCTTTTTTTGGCTCGGTTTTTACCCCTGTTCTTGTTTAGCCCGCTGGCTGGCGTTTTGGCTGATCGATATAACCGGCGGAATTTGATGGTTATTTCTGATGTGCTGCGCGCGGTTGTGGTTTTAGGTTTTCTAGTGGTGGGGGTGACGGGACAGGTTTGGGTTTTCTACTTGTTGACGGTGGCCCAATTTGCTTTGAGTGCGTTGTTTACACCGGCTCGTTCGGCAGTTGTAGCGATGGTTGTTGAGCGCCGGGAGCTGGTGACGGCAAATGCTTTGGACAGCTTTACCTGGAGCACAATGCTCGCTTTGGGTGCTTTTCTGGGTGGGGTGGTTGCGGCCGTTTTCGGGGCAGAAACAGCATTTGTGTTAGATTCGTTAACTTTTGTGCTCTCGGCCTGGTTTATCAGTCGCATTACATTGAAAGTTGTACGGGCGTTGCCAGGCGAGGAAAGTCAGGGGGGGTGGCTGGATTTTGTGGACGGCTTTCGCTATTTGTGGGGACGGCCGTATCTCCTCATTCTCAGCTTGATTAAAGCAACGGGTTCACTGGTGTGGGGGGCGGTTAACGTTCTGGAGATAAGCTTTGCCGATAACGTGTTTCCCTTTACGATGTTTCCTTTGGCAGCGACGCTACAAATTGAAGATGGGGGAACGGCCTCATTGGGCATCATCTATGTGATGAGTGGTTTGGGCACCGGTTTAGGCCCTTTGTTTATGCGACGCGCATTGGGCAGCAGACCACCGCGACTGATTTTAGGTGCGACAATTGGCATGGTGTTGGTGGCGGCCGGAATTTGGGGATTGGCCACCGCGCCGACGTTTGGCCTGTTCTTGCTGGCTACTCTGGTGCGGACGGTGGGCAGTGGGACGATGTGGGTGTTTTCGGCCGTTTTGCTGCAAATTGTGGTGCCAGACCGGTACCGGGGGCGAGTATTTGCTTTTGAGTTTGCCATGTTGACGTTGACGCAATCAATTTCCACACTGTTGGCGGGTATATTCCAGGATTCGCCGTTGTGGGGTTTGAACCAGACGGCACTGCTGTTTGCCGGAATGGGGATGCTGTTCTCGTTTGGCTGGATTAGTTTTTACAGTTGGTCGCGGCGGAATTCAACGCATGCGCGAGTCCAGGCGTTTTGGTATGCGGGGGATTAGAGAGTTTTTTCAAAGTGTGTATCGCCATCACGATGGCTAATGATGCGGAAACCATTGGCCTGGTAGAAAGCCACCACTTCTGTCCAGGTTTGGGTGGTTTCCAAGACAATTTTGTGGAATTGACGCTGTTTTGCTGCTAACTGGAGGTGGTGCAAAATGAGTTGGCCAATTCCCTGTCGTCGGGTTTCTTTTTTGACAGACATGCGCACGATACGGCCGTATCCCGCCATCCCTTCTTCCTGAATCAAAGCTCCACAACCAATAATCTTCCCATCTTGCACGGCTAATAAAAAAGTTTCTCCCCGGTAGCTGTGAGCAATATCGTTGAGATCTGGATTGAGCGTAGGGTCAAGTGTGCCCCAATGGTCGGCCAGGCCAGCCAGAATGAGTTGTTTGGTAGCCGCTTGATCTGAGGGGTGAAACGGCCGTACTATCACATTGTTTTGCCTCATTTACCGACTCTCCTTAATTGAAGCGTAAAGCGAAAAATTATATACTGTTAGCGTCGTTTTGTGTCAGGTAACGACCGGTGAGCCACTCACTCAGCTTTCCAACTTAATATATAACAGGGAGGGAGATATGTTTCGTCGTTACGCACTTCTAGGTTTGTTACTTACCCTAAGTTTAACTTTGCTTTTTGCACTTCAATTGACAATGGCTCAAGGAGCGGTGCAGCCACGCCATACAGAATTTTCACCACCCAGATTGTTAACCGCTTCGCCGCAGGACACATTAGTTTTTCAGCCGGTTGATATTGACCAGGATGGCGATCTGGATGTCATTTCCGGTGGATCGGTGAACAGCGAGCTGGTCTGGTATGAAAATCGTGGTCTGGTGCCGCCGAGTTTTCAGGTGCATTTGCTGGATACCGGGTTGGAAAATGTGCAGGCGTTGGAAACGGCCGATCTGGACGGTGACGGCGATCTCGATTTACTGCTATCTACGCTTCTGCAAACAACCATCTTTTGGTTTGAAAATCAAGGTGGCACGCCGCCGGCCTTTATAAAACACGAGCTGGGTGACGGGGGAAGCCGGCCACGCGGCCTGAAAACGGCCGATCTGGACCGCGATGGTGATTTTGACGTCATCAGCACGGCAAATCTGGATGATACGGTGGTCTGGTTTGAAAACGAGACGGCCGTCTTCACCAGGCACATCATCACAAATACCTTAGATGGGGCGTATGCCGTCTATCCGGCCGATCTAGATCAGAATGGATACGTCGATCTGGTGGTGGCTGCGTCTGGGGCTGATGCGATTGTCTGGTTTGCCCATGATGGCGGGGCGCTGCCCACATTTACACCGCATGTGATCACGGATACGGCCGTTGGTGCTGTTGCCGTTCATGTGGTGGATCTTAACAAAGATGGGGCACTGGACATTATCTCTGGCGCAACCGGTAACAACACCGTTGCCTGGTATGAAAGCGACGGGGCGGCGCTGCCCAGCTTTACATCGCACATTGTGTCGGCTGAGGCAGCGATGCCGTGGCTGATTTCGGCGGCTGATTTGGATGATGATGGCGATGTAGACGTGCTGTCTGGCTCGTCCACTGGCACCGGGCAGATGAACTGGTATGAAAGCGACGGCACCCTGACGCCTACATTTGTTCGGCACGAGGTGGCCAATGGGCTTTTTACTTATTCGCTGTTTGCGGAAGATATCGATCAGGATGACGATCTGGATTTGCTAACTTTGCGGGACGCGCAGGTGGCCTGGTATGAGAATGACGGCGCGCCCACGCCGGACTTCAGCTTCCATTATGTGGTAACGCCTACGTTTGGCGCCCATGGTATCTTTGCTGCTGATCTGGACAGCGACGGAGATGTGGATGTGCTGTCTGGCTCTGCCGATGATGGGCAGGTGGCCTGGTACGAGAATGATGGCAGCCTTCAACCAGCATTTACAGCTCACACTATCACGACAGACACGGAACGGCCGTTGCGCGTGATCGCCGCTTATATCAATAATGATCCGTACCTGGATGTGGTCTCTTCCTCCCGGCTGGATGGCAAGATTGCCTGGTACGCCAATGATGGCAACCAGCCACCCGTCTTTACCATGTACACCATTACCACAGGTATTTTTCATCCAGTTTCGCTCGATGTAGCTGATCTGGATGGAGATAGCGATGAGGACCTCATCTCGGGAGCGGGTGATTGGCCCGTTGGGTGGTATGAAAACAGCGGGGGAGCCAATCCGACATTTACTGCCCATGAAGTATATACAGACTTCACTGATGTATTTGCCATCAAGGCTGTCGATATTGATGGTGATCTGGATATTGATATTGTCGGTGGTTCTGCTCGTGAAAATCTATACTGGTTTGAAAATGACGGAACTGATCGACCTACGTTTACCTCCCATGTTGTTGCCCTGAACCTGAATGCCCAGCACGTTTATGCGGCAGATGTGAATGGTGATGGTTTCATGGATATATTGTCTACCTCTGGCCCGTATTGGAACAATAGCACGGTCGCCTGGTATGAAAATGATGGTGCGCTGCCGCCCAGCTTTACCCCGCATACCATTACTACCGATACGGTAACCACCAAATTTGTTTATGCCGCAGATATTGATAAAGATGGCGACACGGACGTGTTTTCCGCCTCGCAGGGGGATGACAAGGTGGTCTGGTATGAAAATGATGGCGCGGATCCCCCAAATTTCATCACGCACATCCTTTCGGACAAGGCTGGTGGGGCGCGTTCCCTCTTTTCCGCCGATTTGAATGGCGACGGCTTTGAGGAACTGCTGTTTGCCTCGTTTGACGACGGCAAAATCGGCTGGCACCAAAACATTCCGCCGCTTTACAAACTATTTTTGCCCATCGTTCATAAGTGATTTGACATAACCTGGAACAGAAGGCAAATGAAGAGAGACGATAATCGGTAATGTACTTTTTGACCCCTGGCTAACTGAGGAAATATGCACAACTCAGCCCTATCAGTTATATTTGCCCGGCGTAGTAAAACCATGATCTGATAATTCGCATAGCCATTAACACAATATGATTGAAAGACCTTCCATTGAACAGCAGGTGACATTTTTACACGCGCGCGATTTGGCGGAAACGGCCGAATTCTACGAGCAAATCCTTGGCTTGAAGCTGATACTGGACCAAGGTAGCTGCCGCATTTATGCCAGCGGTGGCGACGCCTACCTGGGCTTCTGCCGGACGCTGGGCCAGCATATGGATGTGCCGCCCGCCACCAACCACATCATGCTCACCCTGGTGACATCCGATGTAGACGGCTGGCACGATTATCTAGTGGGGCAGGGGGTGAGTATCGAAAAGCCGCCCACGCTGAACGAGAAGTTCAACATCTATCAATGTTTTGTGCGCGATCCCAATGGCTATCTTATTGAAATTCAAACTTTTTTGGACCCCGCCTGGCCCAAACCGTTAACTGATCGATGACCGACGAGACAACTGTCCCCAACGAAAAATTTGACTGGGCCATCTACGTAGACGCCACGCTGGCCGGTTTGGCGATCCTGATTCCCATTCCGCTGGTAGATTTGTTGTTTGAGTGGCTTTTTAAGCGGCGTATGCCGCAGGCAATTGCCCGGCGAAACGGCCGTACCCTCTCCCCAGAAATCGTGCGCCAGCTCAACCGCAGCAGCTTTAGCTGCCTGGGCTGCCTGCTGTGGCCACTGGAGCTGGTCTGGCTGCTGCTTAAGCGCACCTACCGCACCATTTTGTACTTCCTCACCATTAAAGAGGCCACCGACAAGCTGAGCTACTACTGGCACCGTGCTTTTCTGCTCGATTTGATCATGAAGCGGGGCGATTTGAGCGGGCCAGAAGAATCAGCGTTGGCCGCCGAGGCCTTGCAGCAAGTGCTGGACAATCTGACAACCAGCCCGCTGACGCAGCTGGCCCAGCAAGTAGTGGCTAACGTGCGCCACATTTTGCGCTCTAGCTGGCGCTGGCTGCGGCGCAAGCAAGAAGATGAAATGATGGCCGAAACGCGTATACAGATGGCCAACGCCTGGCGCGATTTGTCCGCCTATTTTGCCCAGGTGGCGGTGCGCTACGAAGAGCAATTGGAACAACTGCACGTTGTCCGGCTGCAAGAAAGCGTGGTTGTCAATAATGCGTCGGCGGATACGGCCGTTTCCTCACCACCATCTACAACAGACGATCCACCAGATGTTTAGCATCCAAAATCCAATACTCACTAAGGAGAGGCCTTCTGCTGGAGCTGGCCCATGACCCCATGAATTTGAAGAACATTGACAAACGACTGTTCACTATCTTGCTCATTGTATTTGTGCAGATGTTGGGCGCGGCGATGGCATTGCCTATTTTGCTGCTGTATGCTCAGCGCCAGTTTCAGCTCAGGCCTGAGCTAAATGCGCTGTTGATTTCCTCATTTTTTGCTGCCCAATTTTTAGCCGGACCAACAATTGGGCGATTGTCAGATAAGTACGGCCGTCTCCCCGTCCTCATCGTTAGCCAGATTGGCACCGTTATCAGCTTCATCATGATTGGTGCTGCGCCCAATGTGGCCATCTTATTTGTTGCCCGCATTTTGGATGGCATCACTGGGGGCAACATCATCGTCGCTCAGGCATACATTACCGACATCACGCCACCGGAAAAACGTACGGAATCGTTGGGCTACATTTTTGCCGCCTTTGGCCTGGGCTTTATTTTTGGTCCGGCGTTGGGCGGCGTGTTGTCGGCGGCTTTTGGTCCCAGGATTCCGTTTTTTATGGCGGCGGTCGCTGCGGCCGTTACCGTCATACTCACCTGGCGCACGCTTACCGAATCATTGACGACGGAACAGCGCATGAAAAACCGCATGGCCCGCAGCAATGGCTTGAGTCCCGCCCAGATTTTGCGCAACGCGCCGCTGTTAGCCGTCTTGCTGATTGCCTTTATTGGTCAGTTTGCCTTGGGCCTGCTGCAAGCGACATTTGCCCTGTACGGTGATGCCGTTTTGTTTGCCGGCTACAGCGAGCGCATTGTCGATATAGGGATTGGTGGGCTTTTGGCAATGGTTGGGCTATCGCAATTCTTTACCCAAACGGTTTTGCTGCGCCGGGTGCTGCCCCGTTTTGGGGAGGTGAATCTGGTGATTATTGGCGGCCTGGTGCGCTCTGTGGGCATGTTTTTCTTTGCCGCGGCCACCACGCCCTGGCTTGGCTTGCCCGGCTCACTCTTTTTTGCCATGGGCATGGGCATGATGATGCCACCCTTACAATCGCTTTCCACGCGCACCGTGTCTGATGAAGTGCGGGGTGGGGTGTTAGGTTTGTACCAATCCACGGTTAGCCTGGCCACAATTTTTAGCACAGCGTTAGGCGGCATTATTTTTGCCCAAAATCCGCGCTACCCTTACTGGATAGGCATGGGGCTGTCTTTGTTGGCATTAATTCCTGCTTACTTTTTCTTACGACGGCCGTTGCGCAAATCACGGTCGGAAACGGCCGTTTACAAATAAGGCACATACAGTTACATAGCAAAAAACCACACTTTTTGTGATAATTAGAGAGAATGACAAAACAAAGTGAGTCTCAACCAACGATAAAATTAGCTGTTTTTGGCGCGACGGGGGGCACGGGCAAGGAAATCGTTTCCCAGGCACTGGCTGCCGGGCATGAGGTCACCGTTCTGGTACGTGACTCGTCTCGATTGTCGGTTAAACATGACAAACTGTATCTGGTCATTGGCGATGTGCTGAACCCGGAAAAGGTAGAGGAAACGCTGGCCGGTTCTGAAGCTGTATGCTGTTCATTGGGGCATACGGCCAACAATCCCGACAACGTGGTTTCAGAAGGGACACGCAACATTGTTGAATGTATGCAGAAGCAAGGCATCCGGCGCCTGGTAGTGGTGTCGGCGTTGGGGGTGGGCGAGAGCCAGGATCAGGTATCGTTGGCCTTCAAAATGATGATGAAAACAGTGCTGCGCAAGGCGTACGAAGATAAGGAGCGCCAGGAGCAGATTGTGCGTGAGAGCGACCTGGATTGGGTAATTGTACGGCCCGGCGGGTTAACCAACGCGCCGGCCACCGGCGACTATCAGTTTGGCCTGGATCCAGCGATTAGCGGTGGGCAGGTTTCCCGCGCCGATGTGGCGGCCTTTGTGCTGCAGCAGCTTACGGATGATACTTTTTTGCAAAAAACCCCAGCAATTACCTGAAAAATTTCTCCCCAAGTGAGAGTGAAGCAGCCGTGAAAAATTGGTCCCGCACGTGACTTTTAAAGCCCGTGCGGGTCTTTTATGTTGGGTTGTAAATTAGTTCACATCGATTGCGTACGGCCGTATGCAGCCCCCACTATCAAAAGTTGCTACTTTGCTACGATGCCTGGCCATCGCCGATGCCTGGCTGTCAGTAGATGCCTTGGCATTGAAATTGCGTACGAAAAAGCCACAAAGGGATGGCTTTCTTGGTAATTGGTTTATTTTCTCATGACAACATTTTTGGCGCTGTTGTTAGCGCACCTGTTGGCGGATTTTCCGCTACAAACAAATCGCATCTTTCGCCTGAAGATAATAGGCAATTTAGGATTGGTGCTGCATGTGACCATTCACATCATGATGGCAGCCTTGCTGGTGCAGCAGCCCGGTCAATATCTGGATTTACTACTTGTATTGGGTCTGGCCCATTTCATGACTGATTGGATCAAAGTGCGTTTTCCCGGTAATCCGCAGTGGCCGGGTTTTGTTCTGGACCAGTTGGCACACCTGGTGGCGATTGCGCTGCTTTCATGGTGGTGGCCGGAGGTAACGGCCGTCTTGCCCTTGTGGATTATGCTGCCCCTCATCCTGCTTGTTTTATTGCCTGCCGGGTTGATGCTGCTCTGGGTTTGGGCCAATGATGTGCAGGAGCAAACTCGTTTTCAAGAATCTGCCTCTGTCCATTGGGCCAGTAAACGCTTGCTTACCATTTCGCAGCGAACGGGTTGGGTAGCCGTCTTTTTGGTAATTATTTGCCGCCTCATCATCTTGTAGCGATATTGTGTTCCGGGTAACAAATATTGGCGGATACAAGTTCAAGGCAGAACACGTAAACTGAAGCAATTGGTGAAAAAGCTATCCTTCAAAAGACGTTTGCTTCAGTAATAGTACTTACTGGCTATATTTTCCTACTGCTTATATTGCCACCTACGTGGTTTAATACCCTCCAGAATAAGCGAGCCAATTTTTCAACCCCATTTATGGAAGAAGTATGAGGAGTAAATCGTGAAGAACTTGATCATGTTGGTAGATGATGAACCCAATTTGCGTGAACTACTGCGACAAATGCTTGAGCTGGGGGGCTTCGACGTAGTAGAGGCAGAGGATGGCCTGGAAGCATTAGAAAAATTGGAAATGGTTGCGCCTGACGTCATGATACTAGATGTGATGATGCCCAATTTGGACGGGGTGAGCTTGTGCAAACAACTGCGCGCAGGGACTGCCTTTGCCAGCTTGCCGATCATCATGGTGAGTGGCAAAACGCAGCATAAGGCAGTTCAAGAGGGATTGGCTGCCGGCGCCAACCAATATTTGTGCAAACCGATTACCGTCCAAGAACTGCTCCAAAGTGTTCGGTCGCTGCTGCCAGCACCGTCTCCGCTAAGTTGAAGCAGGGCTAAAACTCCCAAGGTTTGCCTACCTCGGTAATCCCCGAAACTTACACATTCAAGAAAAAAGACCTGACAGTTTTTCAAGAAAACTGTCAGGTCTGCTTAAATCCTAATTTCCGATAGCTCTTAAAACATATCCCAACCTGGCCTACGGCGTATTGGCGTACACCGGTTGGTACATCTGGGCTTCAATAAACTGTGCCAGATTGTCTGGCCGTACTATGCGGGCCAGGTTTTTGGCGTAGGCAACTTCGGCTACGGCCGTTCCAATGGCCGCCGATACCTCACGAATGCGCTGCAACGAGGGGTAAACGCGTCCCTGGGCCAGATCGTCTTCTGTAACCAGGCTGGCCAACGTGCGTGCCGCTGCCATAAACATCTCGTCCGTGACGTGCCGCGCTTTCACCGCCACCACGCCTAAACCCACACCGGGGAAGATGTAAGAGTTGTTCCCCTGGCCGGGGACGTACGTTTTGCCGTTGAACGTAACCGGGTCAAAGGGGCTGCCGCTGGCAAAAATGGCCCGCCCGCCAGACCAACGATATGCTTCTTCAGCCGTACATTCCGAATTAGAGGTCGGGTTAGACAGGGCAAACACAATGGGCTGCTCGTTTAGGGCAGCCATTGCCTCAACAACAGGCTGGGTAAACATGCCGCCCCGGCCAGAGACGCCGATGATGGCGGTTGGCTCAAGCGCCTGGACCGCCGCGAGCAAATCTTTTTGTGGCGCATGATCGTGGGCATACGGCCGTTTATGTTCGGCTAAATCTGTCCGGCTGCTCTCAACCAGACCACGCGAATCGACAAACCAGCAGCGCAGACGGGCCTCTTCAGCGGTCAATCCTTCATCCATCATGGCCGAAACGATCAAGTCAGCAATGCCGATGCCTGCTTCGCCCGCCCCCAGGAAGAGCAGTTTTTGCTCAGACAGCTTGCCGCCCGTCAGCCGCAACGCAGAATAAATGCCGGCCAGGGTGACGCTGGCGGTACCCTGAATATCGTCGTTGAATGTGCAATATTGGTCGCGGTATTTGTGCAATAGGCGGAAGGCATTGAGGTTGGCAAAATCTTCAAATTGCACCATGATTTTGGGGTATCGCTGGAAAACGGCCGTCATAAACTCATCAACCAGCTCATCAAACGCCTCACCGCGCAGCCGCCGCTGCTGCAAACCAATGTACAGCGGATCGGCCAGGAATTGACCATTTTCCGTGCCTACATCCAGGGTGATGGGCAGCGTTTTGGCCGGATTAATGCCGGCGCAGGCGGTGTAAAGGGACAGCTTGCCTACCGGAATCCCCATGCCGTTAGCGCCCAAATCGCCCAATCCTAAAATACGTTCACCGTCAGTCACCACAATTACTTCCACGTCATCGTGGGGCCAGTTGGCCAGCACTTCGGCAATGCGCCCTTTGTCGTTGGCCGAAATGTAGAGGCCACGCGGCCGGCGGAAAATGTGGGCATATTCCTGGCACGCTTTACCCACAGTGGGCGTGTAAATGATGGGCATCATCTCTTCCAGGTTGTCCATCACCAGGCGGTAGAACAAGGTCTCGTTGCGGTCTTCCAGGCCAATGAGATAAATATATTTTTCCAGATCGCTTGGCTTTTTGCGGTAGTTTTCCAGTGAGCGCCGCGCCTGCTCTTCCGCTGAAAAGACACGAGGGGGCAAAAGTCCACGCAGCTTGTAGGCATCTCGCTCCGCTTCGGTGAAGGCGGTACCGTGATTGTACAGTGGGTTATGCAGCCGGTCTGTGCCGGTTAAGTGGGAGTTATTGTCAGACATTGAAGTCTCCTTAAGGGGTACATATTTTTATTGCAGAGGCCGCTATTGGTTAACGGCCGTACCTAAACCAGGGTAGATCGTACCGGATGGCGGGATCAAGTTATAGTCGCAATTGGCACGTAGAGAGGGTGATGTTTGTCAGCTAAGTGTCTATTTGAATATTTGCCACAGAGTTCACAGAGGCTTATGAGGTTTGTACTTAATTCTCATTCCCCTCTTTTTCCTCTGTGGCTAATTCTAATGTTAGCCGAAATCTAGATTTCGTCCCGGCGCACAACCCCTTCACGCCAGGCCAAAACGGCCGCTTGCGTGCGGTCCGCCAGGTGTAGCTTGCTGAGGATGTTGCTCACGTGGCTCTTTACTGTTTTTTCGCTGATGACGAGCTTCTCGGCGATACTGCTGTTGTTGGCCCCGTCGGCAATCAGGCGCAGCACTTCGAGCTCGCGGTCGCTCAGCTCTGTGAACACGTTCGCCGATTCCTGCCGCGAGCCGTGCAGTTCCTGCACCACGCGTGCTGCCACCCGAGGATGCAGCACCGCTTCCCCCTGCGCCGCCTGGCGCACGGCATCGGCCAGCGCCGCTGGTTCAATATCCTTCAGCAAGTAGGAAAGTGCCCCGGCACGAATGGCGGGGAAAATGTGTTCATCCTGGTGGTAGGAAGTGAGCATGATGATTTGGGTGCGCGGGCTTTGGGTTTTTACCTGTCGCGTTGCCTCTACGCCGTCCATGCCGGGCATTACCAAATCCATCAGCACCACATCGGGGGCATGTTCGGCAGCAAGGGTGACGGCCGTTTCTCCCGAATCCGCCTCGCCCACCACCTCAATATCGGACTGGGCCTGCAAAAAAGCGCGCACCCCCTGCCGTACCACTTTGTGATCATCGACCAGTAAAACTGTAATCTTTTCACTCATTGCAACTTCCTGTTACATTTTGAATCGTACAGCACGCAAAGAGCGCAAAGAAAAATCTTTGCCTGCTGTGCGGTCTTTGCGGTTAATTTTTCTCCAGGGGCAAGGTAGCGGTGAGCTGCGTCCCTTGCCCGGGTGTACTGTGGATGGTGAGACGGCCGTTCAACTGCCCCATCCGCTCCTCCATACTGCGCAATCCCATGCCATTAGCTGTCGCCGTCTGATCAAAGCCGCGACCGTCATCGGCAATGGTCATGGTGAACGTGTCATCCTGCCAGACTAGATGAATAGTGACGGTTTGTGCGCCGCTGTGGCGAGCCACATTGGCCAGCGCCTCCTGTGCCACGCGGAACAGCGGCTGCTCCACCGGCAGCGGCAGCGGCCGTTTGCCAGAAACGTTGACCTGGGCCGCAATCGCCGTGCGCCGGGACCAATCCTCAGCATAGCCGCGCAGCGCATCCACCAGCCCCTTGCCCTCCAGCGCGGCAGGCCGCAGCTCCTGGATAAGGCCGGTGAGCTCCTGCTGCGCTTGCTGAGCCAGCTGTTCGGCTTCTTGCAAATGGGATTTGGCCGTTTCCGGATCGGTATCCAGCGTGGCCTGGGCTGCACCCAACTGCATGGCGGTAGCAAACACCTGCTGCTTCACCGAGTCGTGCAGGTCGCGGGCCAGCCGATTGCGTTCTTCCAGCGTGGCCAGTTCGGAGCGGGTGTGGACCAGATTTTGCAGCTGCTCGGCCATTTGGTTGAGCCGCCTGGCCAATTGGCCAATCTCGTCACCAGAATTGTCCTGTGCGTAAGCGGAAAAATTACCCTGGCTCCATGATTCGGCCGTTTCGGTTAAGCGGCGCAGGCGACGGCTAAAGCCACGTGAGGCGATGAAGCCAAAGATGGTGCCGGTGAATCCTGCAACGGCAAAGATGAACAGCAGCAGCGGTAGAATGCTCAAAATAGTATTGAAGGTAAACAGTTCCGTCTGGGCACTGGGCAAATCCATCACCAATAGAAACACTCCCAACAGATCCTCCTCTACGCCGAAGACGGGCACGGCGACAAAAAGGTCGTTGGTTTCGGGATGAACGGCCGTTACCAGTTCCGGGTCCGTTTCTCCCAGCAGTGCCTGCTCATAAGCGGGCAGCGCTTCGGCAAAAAGCAGTGAATCTATTGGTTGATTTAAATCATTGCCCGGTTCAAAGGCCAGCAGCTCCCCGGCCGCATCTACAACAGCAGCAAAGGAAACATCACTGAATCGCACAGCACTGGCGCTCGTTGGTGTGTTTGTTTCCACCCGGAATTCATCACCCTGCTGGGAACTGTCTAGCCAGTTCCGTAGCCCGACCAAATCGGGCGGGGTTTGCTCTAAAAATTGGGCGATTTGGGGTTCAACGGGTCGCAGCACCGGCTGAAAGGCAGTGGCCAGATTGGGCAGAAAAAATCCTACCAGCCAGGCGGCAATAATAAAAACAATGAGGAAAACGGCCGCAGCGACGGCCGTCGTGACCCAGGTGTAGGAGAGGGTCAATTTCCACTGCAATGTACGAAAACGGCCGAAAAAGTTACGCATAATAGGGGAGTATACAAAAAATGTAGAGACGTTGCATTGGCAACGTCTCTACAACCATGTTAGCCGGTTAAATCTTGCCGGCGGAAGGCCAGAACGGCCAACCCCACAAACAAAAGGGTGTAGAGGGCAATGCCGATAACGGCCGTTTCCGCACCCACGCCACCTGCCGGGGTCACCAAACTGCTGCCGGCCTCGGCGCTTACCCGGTTGAGAGCAGCCAGGCTGTTGCTCAATCCGGCGGGTAGATATTGGCCAACTTTGGCCCAAGTGCCCCCCACCAGACCCAAAAGCTGCATCAACACGCCTTCAATGAGCAGTGTGAAGGCCAATCCACCACCCACGGCTGCCACCGTAGAGCGGCTGGCGACGGCCAGCAAGAAGGTGAGTGCCGCGTAGGGCAGCAACGTGTAAGCCGTGCGCAGGACGCTCAATGCCGCCTGCCACCAATCCACCTCAGCAAAGGGCAGACTGCCCTGGAGGTTTTGGGTGAAAACGGCCGTGGTCAACGCGCCCGTTACAAAAGGTGCCAGCACAAAAAGTAGGGCAGGTAGCAGAACGATGGCAAACTTAGCCAGCAGCAATACCGGGCGGGAGATGCCATTGCTCAGCCACAGCTGCATCGTGCGCCAGCCATACTCCTGCGCCGTCAGCGTGCCAATCAAAATCACGATGAGCAAGCCGCCCAAACCGCCGCCGGAAGCCAGGCCGATACCCAGGTTCAGCGCCGAGGGCCAGGTGAACATGTCGTCTACCGGACCATCAGTAGTGATGACCACGTTGCTACTGTCTGATTGGCTGGCCATGTAAATTACGAGCGGGATAAAAACGGCCGCAGCCGCCACCACTGCCAACTCAATCCACAAAATCTTGCGGCGTGTTAATTTCTTTTGTTCAACAGATACCATTTGCCAAAACATGAGGTTCTCCTTGCTATTCATGAGTGGCTGGTCCTTGTGCCAGCCACTCATGCTATTTTGTTAATTCCAGAAACAGGCTTTCCAAATCTGATTTTTGGCTCGTCACCTCGCTGGGGATGATGCCGTTTTGGGTGAGGTGGGCTACGGCCTTTTCGCTTTCTATCCCGCTTACCTGCACGTACGCGCCGTTGGTTTGAATCTGGGTAGCCTCGGGCAGCTGGGCCAGCAGTTCGCCGGCTTTGGCCGGATTTTTGACTTTTAGCTTGACGGATTGGCCGCTCTGGCTGAGCAGTTCTTCTACCGCGCCCTGGGCCACGATTGCGCCCTGGCGAATGACGGCGATGCGATCGCACACCTGCTCCACCTCGTGCAGCAGATGGCTGCTGAGGAAGACGGTAATGCCGTCGTCGGCCAGCTGGCGGATAAGGGTGCGCACTTCGCGCATGCCGGCGGGGTCCAGTCCGTTGGTCGGCTCATCCAGAATGATGAGCGTAGGGCGATGCAGCAGAGCTGCACCGAGTCCCAACCGCTGCTTCATGCCGGTGGAAAAGCCCTGTACTTTGCGCCTGGCAGCGTGGGTGAGGCCCACCAGTTCCAGCACTTCGTCGATACGGCCGTTTTCTACCTCAGGATGCAGCCTGGCAATGAGCTGTAAATTTTCTCGCGCCGTCAGATACGGGACCAGCGCCGGTGCACCCACAAGCGAGCCAACCTGTTTCAGCCCCCGATTTTGGTTGGGTGACACCGGCTGATCGAACAGGGTGATGCTGCCTTCCGTGGGATGAATCAGCCCTAACACCATGCCGATGGTGGTGGTTTTGCCCGCGCCGTTGGGGCCGAGGAAGCCAAACACTTCCCCTTGCTGCACGCGCAAGTTCACGGATTGAACGGCCGTTACCTCGCCAAAATTTTTGCTTAGATTATCGGTCTGTAAAACGATTCTACTCATGATTCCACTCCTGGGTTTCCACAGATTGCGCAGATTACGCAGATTGAATCTTTGAAATCTGTGGCTGCTTGCTTGTCAATTGCCTTTAGTTTAGGAGATATGCCACATTGCCACATCGGACCAGAGGACCAAAGCGCCTCCGTCTGTAGACCCATTGCCCGCAAATTTTGGTAGGGGTGGGACGGTGCGGCTAAGGTCTGCGGCGCACGTTTGGTCGCGCTTCCGTGCCGTCTCACCCAATTTGAACCACAGAGGGTGAGACAGGCGGGGCAACGACGTTTTGTTTGGTAGGATTTTGACGCCGCCTGTCCCGCCCCTGCATTTGGTCTGAGGAGGTGGTGAATCGTTTGTTGATCGTGCCGTCCTTGCCGGCGAAATCTGGTAGGCTACGGGCATGAAACGTTTTGTGTGGCTGTTTCTGCTGTGGGGATTGATTGCCTGCCAGTCAGTAACAGTTGTTGCGCCAACGCCAACGGCCGTTCCCAGCCCCACGCCCATCGCCAACGCCTGTGAACGCTTTGGGGAATTTGTGGCTGGGGCAGAAACGGCCGTTTCCCCTGCAACCATCACCTCATCTGAAACGCCCGCGCCGCGCTACGCCGTCCACACCTTGTTTGTGGATGAAGCGATTGTGGATCTGGCCGCTGAAGCAGGCTTCGACACGATTGTGCAGGTGCTGCCCTGGCGCGACGTGCATCTGGCTCCGGGACAGTTTGAGTGGGCGGCGGCCGATGCTTTGGTGCAGACGGTGCGGCAGCGTGGGTTGAACCTGGTGCTGCGGCTGGACATGCCTCCGGCCTGGGCCGTGCAAACCGATCCAGCCGGGCTGCCGTTTGACCTGGCGGCCTATGCTGATTTTGTAACGGCCGCTGCTACTCGCTACCAGGGGCAAATTTTGGGCTACATCATCTGGAACGAACCCAATCTAGCCGCCGAATGGAGCCGCTCTGGAGGAAATTTAGAAGAACACTGGGCTTCGTTTGACGGCTGGGTGGCTGATCCGGCGGATTACGTGGGTGTGTTGGGCGTCGCCTTCCGCCGCATTCGCACTGCTGATCCGCAGGCGCTGGTCGTAGGTGGCGGATTGGCTCCCACCAATGAGATTTCGCCCCGTGCCGTGGACGATCGCGTTTTTTGGCAACAGCTTTTTGCCGTGGGGATGGCGGACTGTGTTGATGTGCTGGCGGTTCATGCCTATGGTTTTGGCCTGTCGCCGGATGCCCCGGATGATGTTCATAACAACCTCAATTTGGGGCGCATCGAGCAGGTTTATGAAATTATGCAGGCGGCGGGTGTGGCCAAATCGGTCTGGATTACGGAGCTGGGCTACACCGTGGCTGACGGCAGCCAGCCCGCCGTCTCTGAAGTGCAGCAAGCGGACTATTTGCTGGCGGCCCGGGCGCGCGCGGCTGCGGAGTGGCCCTGGGTAGAGCTGTTTACGGTGTGGAATCTGGTATACGGCCGTTCCCCCACCGACGAAATGGGCGGCTACAGCCTCATCAACCCGGACCTCACCCCGCGCCCTGCCTTTTACGCCTGGCAAGAATTAAGCCAGTAGCTGCGCCGTATATTTGTCATTCTGAATGGAGCGCAGCGAAATGAAGAATCCCTCTAAACTGTGCTTGATGAAGCTCTTGTTAATGAGCAAGGACTTCACAGTGCTCAGGTTTCAGGGATGCTTCGCTGCGCTCAGCATGACAAGTTGAGGTTTTAGGTGTTGGGCAAGGTAATGGTGAACTGGAAGCCTTGCTGCGGGGCGGTTTGTATTTCCATACGGCCGTCCAGCAGCTGCACCCGTTCTTGAATGCCGATGAGACCGAAACGGCCGTGGCGCGCATCGGTCAAATCTGCGCCAACGCCGTTGTCTTGCACGGTGAGAACGGTTTGGTCTGACAAGTAGCGCAGCCAGATATCAACGCGGGAGGCGCGGGCGTGTTTGCGCACATTGGTTAGCCCTTCCTGCACGGCGCGGTACAGGGTTAGCTCAACTTTGGGATCGGGGTTGGCCGGCTCGCCCTCAATGGTTAGTTCGGCTACCAAACCGGCTTCCCGCAGTTCCGCGGCCAGGGCCGCCAGCGCTTCAGCCAGGGTCTGGCTTTCCAACGGTGATTCGCGCAGGGCACTTACGGAGCGGCGCACGGCGGCCAGCCCTTCTTGCGTGAGATTTTGTGCTTTGTCCAGGGCATCTTGCGCCTTGTCCGGCTGGCTGTTCATAACGGTTTTGGCCGCTTCGATTTGCACGTTGACCACCGTCAGGTAATGGCCCAGATTGTCGTGGATTTCGCGGGCGACCCGGTTGCGCTCGCGCATCGTGGCCAGCTCTTCCACTTGGGCGGCGTATTCAGCCAGACGGTGATTGGCCTGGCGCAGATCGGTGGCTAGCCGCTGGATCTCGCTGCGGGCGCTGCTTTCACGCACGGCAATGCTGGTAAAAATGACGGTAAAAGCCATCGATGCGCCAATAGAAAGCAGGCTGATGAGCGTATCTTGCCATGATAGGTCCAGGAAATAGGCAATCCAGATAAGCCCCAACAAGATTAGATTGACAACGGCCGTAAAAGGCCAGCTGAGTGATAAGCTTTGGGCGGCAACAGGCAGAATCAATATCCAGATGGTACCGCTGGAGCCGCGTGTGAGAAACAGCAAGCCGCCCACAATGCCAATTTGTAGGCCAAAGTAAAGAAAAGAAGCGAGGGGCAGATGCAAAAAGCGCTCATGCAGCATCATGCCGCTGGTGCCGTTAAAGACATACAATCCCCAAAGCAGCAGCGTCAGGACGATTTTCCAGATAGGCAGTGCCCAAAAATTGGTAGAAAAGAGCAGGGGCAACAAAGCAACCACCGCCAGAGCGATCACCACCACATTCACGCCAACGCCGGTAAAGCGCTCGTTGGCGTGAATCTGGTCGGCCATGATGGTTTCGGGTGAGGCGCGGGTGATCTCTGTCTGTTGGCTCATTCGCTACATCGTTTCTATCAGTGCTTCCAGGTCTTCGCGGCTGAAAAGATATTGTTCATGGCAAAAGTGACAATCGACGATGGTTTCCCCTTCAGTGGCGATGATCTGGCGCAGTTCTTCGGCACCGAGGGAGATGAGAGCCTGTTCGCTGCGGGAGCGGCTGCAGCCACATTGGAAGTGCAACGGCCGTTCCTCCAAAATCTTATATGGCATTTCCCCAAACAGCAGGGCCACAATCTCTTGCGGCGTTTTGCCGCTGCTGAGCAAATCGGCCACAGGGGGCAGCTCCTGCGTGTTGTGGCGTAGCTGGTGCACGATGTCGGATTCGTAGGGTGGCAGCGCCTGAATCAACAGGCCGCCTGTGGTTTGCAGGGTGCCCTCAGCGTCAATCGTGTGGCTGATATCGATGAGCGAGGGGATTTGCTCAGATTGGGTGAGGAAAAAGGTGAGCTCGGCGGCGATGTCGCCGCTGCCCAGTGGTACGGTGCTTTCAGACAGCTCGGGCAGTCCAGTGTCTTTTACAATGGTTAGCAGGCCGGTGTCGCCCAAAGCGGCAGCGATATGATCATGATCCAGATCAGGTAGATCGATCATCGGTTGGGAGACGTAGCCGCGGATACGGCCGTTATTGTCTGACTCCACCAATATTTTTTGCAGCGGGCCGGAACCTTCAAACTTCATGGCGATGCGCTGCCGCGTCTTGAGCAGCGCGCCCATCAGTGCCGCGCCGGTAAGGGCGTGGGCCAGGGCGATGCCGGCAATGGGAAACGTGCCGTGCCGGTCGGCGGCTTCCAGCGCCAGCCCGGTGTTGGCCGTAACAATCACCCGCACCCCGGCTTCTCTAGCCAGGGCGCGCACTAAATGATCTTCCACAGGTTTACCTCATTGCAGGGTAGGCGCTGGTCTTAGACCTGCCCCTACTACCTTTTATTTCACCTTGGCCCAGGAGTCGCGTAGGGCGACGGTGAGGTTGAAGACGGGATGGTCCTCAGTGCTGTCTGGGTCTTTGGCGTAGTAGCCCTGGCGCATGAACTGGAAGCTTTGGCCATCTTCGGCGAAGGCGAGGCTTGGTTCTACTTTAGCATTACCCAAAATTTCCAGATTGTGCGGATTCAGGTTGTCGGTGAAATCCTGGCCTTCTTCGTCTATTTCTTCCGGCTCGGCGCGGTTGAACAGCACGTCGTACTGGCGCAGCTCGGCGGTGAGGGCGTGCGGGGCAGAGACCCAGTGGATGGTGCCTTTAACTTTACGGCCGTCCGGCACATTTCCCCCGCTCGTTTCCGGATCGTAGGTGCAGTGCAGCTCCACCACGTTGCCCTCGTCATCCTTGATCGTTTCTGTTAGCGTGAGCAGGTAGGCTCCCAGGAAACGCACCTCGCGCCCTTCGCTGAGGCGGTAGAACTTTTTGGGCGCGTTTTCCATATAATCATCCTGCTCGATGAACAGTTCGCGGCTAAACGGAACCTGCCGGGTCGTGGTGCTCTCTTTGTCTTGTGGATAAACCGGGATATCGAACCATTCCTCTTTGTCTTCCGGATAATTGGTGACGATAACGCGCAACGGCCATAACACGGCCATCGCTCGGGGGGCATGTGAATTAAGCTCGTCGCGAACGGCCGCTTCCAGCATGGCCATGTCCACCGTGCGATTGTAGCGGGCCATGCCCACCATATCCTGGAAGTTGCGAATGGCCGCCGGTGGATAGCCACGCCGCCGCAGCCCGGCCAGCGTGGGCATGCGCGGGTCATCCCAGCCGTTGACGTGCCCTTCTTCCACCAACCGAATCAGCTTGCGCTTGCTGGTGATGGTATGGCTAACGTTGAGACGGCCGAATTCAATCTGCTGCGGATGGTGGGCGATGTCGATCTGGTCCAGAAACCAGTCGTACAATGGCCGGTGGTTGACGTATTCCAGCGAGCAAAACGAGTGGGTGATGCCCTCGATGGCGTCTGATTGACCGTGGGCCCAGTCGTACATGGGGTAGATGCACCATTTGTCCCCAGTGCGCCAGTGCGGTGCGTTGAGGATGCGGTACATGACCGGATCGCGCATGTTGATGATGGGCGAGCTCATGTCGATTTTGGCCCGCAGCGTGCGGGAGCCTTCATCAAATTCGCCATTTTTCATGCGCTCAAACAGGTCCAGGTTTTCTGCAACGCTGCGATCGCGGTACGGGCTGTTTTTGCCCGGCTCGGTGAGCGTGCCGCGATATTCGCGCATTTCTTCCTGGCTCAAATCATCCACGTACGCCTTGCCTTCTTTGATGAGATCAATGGCCCACGCGTACAGCTGGTCGAAGTAGTCGGAGGCGTAGAAAAGCCGGTCTTCCCAATCGTAGCCCAGCCAGCGGATGTCGTGCATGATGCCTTCCACGTATTCGGTTTCTTCTTTGGTGGGATTGGTGTCGTCGAAGCGTAGGTTGCATTTGCCACCAAACTCTTCGGCAATTTTGAAGTCGGTGTGGATGGCGTTGGCGTGGCCGATGTGCAGATAGCCGTTGGGTTCAGGGGGAAATCGGGTGTGGACTCTGCCGCCGAAACGGCCGTTGGCCACATCCTCAGCAATCATGGTCCGCAAAAAATCGCTGGGGGCGTCATTTTCATTGGCCTCTGGGGCGGGATCAACAATCTTGGTCATGGTGTGTTCCTTTCGGTGACTGTCAAGGTGCCTGGCACTGGTCAGACGGTATTGGCGGGCTGAAGCTTTACCGACCAGTGCCAGGCACCACTGTATCCTTGAATTTCTATGATCATAAGCGATTCAAGCCAGGATGCAAATAAAGTTGAAAGCCAACAAGTGCCAGTCGTAATATTGTTTTGTGAGTGCAGTTCTGTGGAGAAAAGATCAAAAGTTACTATTGTTAGCCGGAGAACTGATTAAAGTCATCATGCTTCATTCAGATGATTTTGTACAGTACAGCAGCGTGCAACACTTTGTTTTCGCTCAGTAGAAGGAGGATTAAAGATGGGATCTTCTCGTTGGCAAAAACAGCACATTTATTTCCAGCCTATTGTTTGGGCTATCTCAGCGGTAGTCTCCCTCTTGCTGATAATTCTCTTGTTGTTGCTCGGGTTTGCAATAGAAGTGGCGGGGGGATTTTTCATTCTTGTCTTTGCCATAACAAGAGTCTCGTTGGCATTCATCCTCAAGAATTGTTTTGCCAATTCGATGGTACGTATCTTGAAATTCGATTACGAGGAAATTGAACGTGACTTTCGCACACTGTTTAAGAACAAATACATTCGTTTTTATCGAAAATCCGAAGAAGATGCTTATCATTATGACTTTCCTGGGCATAGTCTAAGCATGATCGTACAGTCTTATTGGCTGCCTGTTGACGTGAATCCAAAGCCAGTTACCAAAGTGACTCTCCGTGTCCTGAATGCAAAAAACAAAGAATTTGCCGAAATGTTGGCAGGTTCAATTGACGAAATGGCAAATCAGCGCGCTAACGGCCGAGAAAAAGTGTAACCAGCTTACAACCGACACAAAAATTAGCCTGCTGTTGCCCTTTGAGATTGGCTGTGAAACGGCCGTTTCAAAAGGCTTTTCACCTAACGAGCCAGCAAAGGCCCAACACCAATTTTCATTGCGTATTGTGCCGCCAGAAACCAAATTGACACGCTGCCACTGACCAGCAGCAGCAGTCCCGGCAAGAGCAAAAACAATGAGCCGATCATCGCTACCGTCAACGTGCCTGCGATTAACAACCAGACGATGCCAACGAAGCGCCCGGTCAGGCTGCGCTTGGCAACCATCAATTGCAGCGTGGCGTTCGGATTGAGCAGCCCACCACCCGTAACGGCGAACTGAACGCCAGACACCAGCAGCGCAACAGTGACGAATGCCAACAGCAATGCCGCCACGAGCAGCAGCGGCATGTTAGTTGCATTTGGCTGTAGTGCGCTGAGCTGTAAGCCACCTCGCAGCGTTGTAATAAATAGTTCGCGCAGGCGCAAGATGATAAATAGGGCGAAGACAATACCGACTATCGTACTGAGGACGGAGAGAATCGGCTTAAGCGCCGGATGCCGCTTGCCAATCGCGCTGCTGAGGGGCATGTAAACGACCATGATGAGAGGTAAAATGAGACCCACTGCGCCAACGGCCGTTTCGGTTTTGGCCGGGTCGCTGGAGCTCAATACCAGCAGGACCATCAGGATCACTGGCAAGAAGTAGACCAACCCGACAGCAACCAGGCGTAAGCCATCTACGAAGGCCTGGCGTAATTGCAGCCTCGGCAAACTGCCCTGCTGGCTGTAGGTGGCCCGCGCGACGGCTTGCCCATAGCCAACGAGGATGATCTGACCGACAATGGGGAAAAGTTGCAGTAAGGCAAGCGGCAGCATGTAGCCCAACCAGCCCTCATCCTGCCATGGATAGCGTAACGCCCGCATCAAATCGGTCATGACAACGCCTTTTGCGGCTTTTCAGGCTGGCACCAGGCGACGTAATCAGCCAATTCTATGCGTATCAGGTCGGCATCTATGCCCAGTTCGGCCAATGAACGATTGATGGTGTAATTTTTCCGCTCCCGCCGGGGATGTGTGCGTGGGACGTGCGGCGGCAGCGTCTCCTGGTTTAGACAAACGCGATAGACATGTTCCATCGTTCCTCCGAGATCAGACACGAACGCTGCAAACCGGACCACGCAGCGGCGCGCGCCACTTTCCCGCGAAAACCACGCCTGCTCGATTCGACAGTAATCGCTCTCCGTTTGCAGCAGTGATTGTGACAGCCATGCCCAGGGCGGCGGTCCCATGGCAGAGTCGCTAGGATTGACCCGCAGATAGTTGATGCCGCTTTGCAGTCGGCTGGCTGGGTCGCGCACCAGTGTCAGAAATGCCGCATCGGGATATTGACGTTCCAATGCGTCTGCCGCGCAAAGGAAGTGCCCTTTGATGAAGAGACGGCGCGGTTTGTCTGTCTCCGCATCACCAATAAACAGCCGTTGCTTGCGCCCGAGGCGGTCGACCAATTGCACAAAAGCATTTTCCATCCAGGACCGTTCCTCCGGCACAAAGGCGGCAAAGTTGAACTCACGCGCCGAAACATCGGGACCCAGATACAGCGCAAATGGATTCAAATGCGCCGCGTACATTGCCCCGTCAAAAGTATCTGCTTTAAACGGATCGAGGTCGTGTCGTTCAAGCAGTTCAGGAGGCATCATCGCTTTGATCCGGGCGCGCGCTTTTTCAGCAGTTATAATTCGGCCGATAGTGCGCGGTGCCAGCCGCCACAACCACAGATAGGGAAACATGCATTGCAGCAGATTGGGAGCTGTTAACGTAGGGTCGGCTTCCAGGTAGCGGGTCATTTGCGTGCTGCCGCTGCGTCCGCCGCTAATGACAAACAAGGGAGCAACGATCTCCGTCGCGTTGAGCGCACGGCCGTACAGCAATTCATCAAGCAGCCAGGCCAAACCGATCAACGGCGTCATAAACAGCTTGCGTACGATGCTGAGCGTCAGCCAAATGCGCGCCCGCCGTGAAAGTCCCGGAGCGGGTGGCTGCACAGACCACGTAAGCCGCAAGTACCGTTTGACCTGCGCCACGTGAGGCACATTGGGTGGCCGGTACCAAATTCGCCGACCTGCTGCATAAAGTGGCCATAGAAACAGATTTAGAACGGCAATCATGATTATCTGGATCGTCTTGAATAGTATAGAAAGAACAGGTGGTTTTGCCTGAGTATCCCCGAAATGAGAAGTTGAAGCGTTCATAGAGAGAGTCTTGTTTCCATTGTGTGGGTATTGATTTATCTTACAGTTGTAAGTTATCATTCTAACAGGTGTAAGATTAATGTCAACTGTAAGCTTATCCAGTGGTATAATTGGCGTGAGGATGAGCGACATGAATGAAGATTTGACCGAAACCCAACTGGACCCACGCATCCGCCGCACGCGGATGCTGCTGCAAAGTGCTCTCGGTACGCTGCTGGAGAGCAAATCGTTCAGTGACATCACAATTACCGACATCTGCAATCAGGCCGACATCGCCCGCATCACCTTTTACCAACATTACGACAGTAAAGAAGCGCTGCTGCTGGCTGAAGTCGCCGATTTTTTCACGAGCATGTATCAGGCGGTTGACCAGGACATGCTTGATCATTTTTTTGCAACTGGGGAAATGGGCGCGCTTGTTTCAGCACAGCAGATTGATCTGGCTGATCCAAATCGAGTACGGCTGGTTGGTGTGGCGCTTCAATATGCCAGTTCTGCTGTACGTGAGTTGACGATTGCCTCATTTTTAGAAACATATTCGCAACATGAAACGGAGCTTGACGAGCAAGAGATATTGGTGTTGGCGACCTTTTACGTAGGTGGGATGCTAACTTTGCTAGAGCAGTTTTTGAACGGCCGTCTCCCTATTTCTCCCCTGGCATTTCAGGCAGTACCGCTCACCTTGCTGCGTTTGCTAAGGCAAGGAGCCATTCAGTCCGGCATTTTGAGCGACTTGCCGTAAAAGTGACAAGGCATCTTTCTTTTGAGATTGACCGGGAAACAGCCGTTTCCCGGTCATTTTTTTTGCCTGAATTCTAAACAAAAATACTTGAGTATTGACAATACTGTATGGTATACAGTATAATGCGCCGCATGGCAACAAATAACGAAAAAGAAGCACTTTACGAAAAACTTTTGCTAGAGCTGCGCCGGGGCGTGCTGATGCTGGCGGTGCTGAGCCAGATGCAAGAAGAACAGTACGGCTACTCGCTCAAGCAGTCGCTGGATGAGCAGGGGATGGAGATTAATGAAGGCACCCTGTATCCCTTGCTGCGCCGCCTGGAGTCCCAGGGGTTGCTGGAAAGCGACTGGCAGGTGATAGACGATGCCCGCCCGCGCCGTTACTACAAAATGAGCCAGGAGGGCGAGATGGTTTTTGCCAATCTCACCCAGGAATGGCAAGCCCTGGTAGTAGTGATGAACGAGCTGCTGGGCCTGAAATCGAAAGGATGAGCCACAGAGAAAAAAGAGGAGAATGAGATTAAAAACTTTTTCTCTAAAATCTCTTTGCTCGGTGTGGCTAAAACAGGAGTAAATGATTATGGATACACATGAAATGATTGATCGGTATGTGAATGAAGTTGGCGAAAATCTACCGCGCAAGATGCGGACAGATATTGAAATGGAGCTGCGCTCTTTGCTGCTGGATACGCTGGAAGAGCAGAGCGATGGTGAGCCAACGCCAAAAATGACGGCCGCATTGTTGCGCGAATTTGGCTCACCGGAAACAATGGCCGCCCAATACCGTCCGGCCGAATCGCTCATTGGGCCCAAGCTGTTCCCCACCTACAAAGTTGTCGTCGCCATCACGGTGAGCATTATCGGGGTGCTGCATTTGCTGTGGCTGGGTTTGGTTTTGTGGCAAAATGCTGGGGATGATTTGATTGGGCGCATTTTGGACATGACGTTTTCATTCGGCCGTTCCGCCATTTTGAACGCGGGCATTGTCACGTTCATCTTTGCCGTCATTGAGCGCGTGGCGGGTGATTCGCTGGAACTGCCCGACAAAAAAGCGCAGGAATGGGACCCATTCGAGCTGCCACCAGTCAAGGACCCGGATCGTATCAATCGGGCAGAGTTGGCGGTAGGGATTTTCTTTGGCCTACTGTTTTTATCCTGGCTAAATTTTTTCCCCAACTGGTTTGGTGGTGTTAATTTTGGCGAGGAAGATCCGTGGTTTTTTGCCCTGGTCACGGCCGAATTCATTGCCCTCATTCCCTTGTTTAGCGCCTCGCTGTTGTTGGATGTGGTGTTGAAAGCCATCGTATTCATTCAAGGCCGGTGGAACCGGGTCACGCGCTGGATTGAAGTGGGCAGTGAAATCTTTGGTCTATACGTAGTTTACCGTTTCTTTAATCTTGAGGAAATTTCTACGGTGCCGTTCTTTACGACTATTACTAAATCCATTCTGGCGATTGTTATCATCATCGTCATTCTTGAGATTTTTGGCCAACTGTACCGGCTGCTGTTGGGACGGCCGTTTACCCCGCGCAGCTTCATCAAATCAAAACTGGCCTAGAATCCATCTATTTGGTGGGCCGATAGCTCAGCCAGACTGGCCTCCGCTTCCTCACGAGGCAAATTCCCCAATTCCAGATAGGCATCACTTTCTGTCAGGATAAGCTGATAGAAGGTGATGCCTAGTTTCAAAATCTCCTCATCTTTTGGCTCTGCTTCAATCATTTCAAAGATCATATTCTCTGCTTTGTCTAGCTGGCCCAGCTTGTGGTAATAGCGCAGCAGCAGCTTGTTAAGATGGGTTGGTAGATGCCAGTCAGCCAGCATCTCTGTCATTTCATCGACTTCTGGGGCATATTCTGGCAGCGGTGAACCGTCATGGTTCAGCAAACCGGTTAGCAGCAGTTCCAGGGCAGTGAGGAACGATTGAAAACTTTCATTTTCGGCACCCTGTTCCGCCTGGATTTCCCCGGCTTCTTTTAGCAAAGCGGCGGCGGCAATCAGTTTTGCCTGGCTCAGATCGGCCTCTTCGCCAAAGGTCAGCTGGCTCAAAGGCTCACGGCCAAACAGGCGGGTGATGAGCGTGCCGTTCAAGCCAAACAGCTTATCCAGCGATTCATCGATGAGGGACATGGCCGCCTGGTAACGTTTTTCCTGCGCCAGTCCGGTTACCTGCTGCAGCACCTCTACCATAAACTCAATCTGGCGCATAATGTAATCACGTCGGTACATAACAATCCTCTAAAATCGGTCGTCAACAAGGTTGAGCAGTCGGGGCATGATGAGACCAGCAGCCAACAGCACAAAACCGGCGGCAAACACGGCCGTATACCCCACCACCGCATAAAGCTGCCGCTCGTCCCCAACTGCCAGAAGTGAATCAGTGCGCCAGAGGGAAACGGCCGTTTCCCCCAGGCCAAACAAGCCAATCACGGCTACAAAAAAAAGCAGATTTACAATCCCAACCACCCACAAATGCGTGTAGGTGCGGTTCCATCTGGCTTTCTTGCGCTCCAAAACAGCCAGCCCGCGCATGACGATGAGCAGCAGCGCCGCCAGCAGCAACAGCCCAAAGAAGAGCAGGCCAAATTGGTCCGGCCATTGAGCTGCCACCAACGATTGGGCCAAAGCGTAGGCCTCCCAGATGAGCAGCAGTATCACGGCCAAAACGCCGGCAATCGTCAACCCCTTTTGCCAGGCGTTAAAGCGCGGTTTGATTGGCTGGAACTCCTGCCTGCGTTCAGCCAGCGCCAGCAGGGCGTGGTAGATGGCGTCAAAGCGAGTGTCGGCCACACCGGCCCATTTGGCTACGGTGTGGCTTTCATGTTTGCTGTTGCCCAAGGTAAGGCTGGGGCGGGCTTCATCAGGGACGCCGGGCCGTTCTTGCGGCTGGATGGTAAGGAAATCGTGTTCCACACACAAACGGATGAGACTCTGCTTCTCGCCCTCGGTCCACTTGAGGGGCAGCTTGTACTTCATTTCCGTGCCGTCCGGCGCAATGCGGCTGACAAACGCCTGACTGTGGGTCCAGCCGGGCAGCCGCACAACCACGCCGCCGAACAGCGGCTGCACGTCGTGCAGTTCCAGGCTGGCTTTGTTCCAGCTGTATTCATGGATGAGGAATTCGGCCGTTTTGTTCTTGGTTGCCATAGCCGCCAATTTTAGCAAACTTTCGCCACACAAAAACTATGAGATAATCTGGCCATGTCAGACTATGATGCAATTATCGTGGGTTCCGGGCCGAATGGGCTGGCGGCAGGCATTACGCTGGTGCGGCAGGGGTGGCGGGTGCTGCTGCTGGAAGCCAAAGCCACCGTTGGCGGCGGCATGAGAACGGCCGAATTGACCCTGCCCGGTTTTCGCCACGATATCTGCTCCGCCATTCATCCGCTGGGGATGGGCTCGCCGTTTTTCCAGAGCCTGCCCCTGGCGGATTACGGTTTGCGCTGGATTCAGCCGGATTTGCCCCTGGCCCACCCGCTTGATGATGGCACGGCCGTTACCCTGCACCGATCTGTTGAGGAAACGGCCGCAAACCTCGGCATCGATGGCTCCCGCTACCGCCGCCTTTTTGCCCCGCTGGTGGCCGATTGGGACAAAATCGCCCGCGAATTTCTAGGCCCGCTGCGCTTGCCGCGCCATCCCCTGGCGATGGCTAAACTGGGCCTGCGGGCCGTCTGGCCTACCACCCTGCTGGCCAAAACGCTCTTCCGCACCGAGCCAGCCCGCGCTCTGTTTGCCGGGCTGGCCGGTCATTCGATCATGCCGCTGGAATGGCCGCTCACCGCCGCCTTTGGCCTGATGCTGGGCACGCTGGCCCACAAGGTCGGATGGCCGCTGCCGCAGGGAGGTAGCCAGTCTATTGCCGACGCCCTGGCCGGCTTTTTCACCGATCTGGGCGGCGAAATCGGGCTGAACCATGAAGTGAAGTCGCTGGCCGCATTGCCGCCGGCCCGCGCCGTCCTGCTGGACGTAACGCCGCGCCAGCTCCTGGCCATTGCTGGGGAGGAACTGCCCGCCGGTTACCGTCGCCAGTTGCAAAAGTACCGCTACGGCGCAGGCGTGTTCAAGGTGGATTGGGCTTTGAGCGAACCGATTCCGTGGCGGGCGGAGGCGTGCCGCCGGGCGGGTACGGTTCATTTGGGGGCCACGCTGGACGAGATGGCGCTGAGTGAGCGGATGATTTGGCGCGGCGAGGTGGCGGAACGGCCGTACACCCTCGTTACCCAGCAAAGTTTGTTCGACGATACACGCGCCCCCAATGGCCAACATACCGGCTGGGCTTACTGCCATGTGCCCCACGGCAGCACCGTGGACATGACCGCGGCTATCGAGGCCCAGGTGGAACGTTTTGCCCCCGGCTTTCGCGACACCATCCTGGCGCGCCACACGATGACCACCCACGATTTTCAACAGTACAACGCCAACTATATCGGCGGCGACATCAACGGCGGCGTGCAAAATTGGCGGCAGTTGTTTACCCGCCCCGTACCCCGCCTCAATCCGTACAGCACGCCGCTGCCCCATCTTTTCCTCTGTTCCGCGGCAACGCCGCCCGGTGGCGGTGTGCATGGCATGTGTGGCTATCACGCTGCCCAATCCGTGCTGAACAAGTTCACCTGAGCTGTTTTCTCTCCAGAGGTCCCTCTGAAAACCCACATTTTAGGCGGATTGTAGCCAGAATATACCCTTGTTATACCCTCGTTCTATAACGAGGTGCATGGTGATGGTGCCGGTTTCTCTTCATACTTAAGGTAGCTAAAAATATAAATAAGTTCGATGAGGAGTAAACAAACCAAAATGAATTCTTTTAAATATGTCATTTTAGGCGGTGGATTAACGGCCGGGTACGCAGCCCAGGAGTTTGCCCAAAAAGGCATTTCTGCGGGTGAATTGTGTATCGTATCTGCCGAAAACACACCGCCTTATGAACGGCCGCCTCTCTCCAAAGATTTTTTGGCTGGTGAGGAAAACATTGATGATATTTTGATCAACGAGCCAGACTTTTATGAAGAAAATGATATTGAATTGAAGCTGGGTACGGCCGTTACCAAAGTCAACCTGGACAAAAAACAGCTGTACACCACAAACGGAGCCATCAATTACGAAAAACTGCTGATTGCTACCGGTGCCGCCCCCCACACGTTTGATTTGCCGGGGGCCAATCTGGATAACATTTTCTATTTGCGTAAGGTTGGCGACGCGCAGCAAATTCGTGAGCGGGCACAGCAGGCAGAAAAAGCCGTTGTAATTGGCGGCAGCTTTATTGCCATGGAAACCGCTTCTGTACTGCAAAGTCAGGGTGTGGAAACAACGATGATTTTTCCTGAAGAGCGCGTTTGGCAAGCTTTCTTCACGCCACAAATGTCGGCTTTTTTTGAAAAATATTACCGTGACCGAGGCGTAACGATTTTGCCCAAGAAGGAAATCGACTCCTTCAGCGGTGAAGAGAAAGTGACCGGCGTGGTAACCAAATCAGGCGATACGCTGTCTGCGGATATGGTCGTGGCCGGCATTGGCGTGGCGGCCAACAGCGATCTGTTTACCGACAGTGGCCTTCAGCTGGATGATGGCGCCATTCGCGTCAACCGTTTTTTGGAAACCAACTTGCCGGATGTGTTGGCCGCTGGTGATGTGACCCGTTATCGCAGCACGTTGTATGAACGGCCGTTACACATTGAGCACTGGGATAACGCCGTGGCGCAGGGCAAACACGCTGCCTGCGTCATGCTGGGTGAACTGCAACCGTTTGAGCACATCCCCTACTTTTTTTCTGATGTGTTTGATCTTTCCTACGAATTTTGGGGCGATGCGCAAGAGGCAGCCCAGGCCGTGCACCGTGGTTCGGTGGAAGATGGCGAGTTTAGCACGTGGTGGCTGGATGAAGACGGCCGTCTCATCGCCGCCTTTGTCATGAACCGCCCCGATGAAGAGCGTGAACTGGCCCAGAAATGGATTAAATCGGGCAAGCAATTGGCCGCCGATTGGCTGCGCAGCAGCGAGACGCTGCAAACAGCCGACGACGAAGGGAGTTAAGCAGAATGAGAGCAAGCTTACCACCCCGCATGCAGAGTGATGTAGTTCAACAACGGGAAGCGTACCAACAGAAAATTGAGGCACAAAGGCATTTTGCCTGATTAGCAAACAAGGAGAAAAAATGAGTAATTTATCGAAGACAGTAGACGAAAAGAGCGAGGCCGTTATGCAAAAAGCGCAAAACCAAATGGATGAATGGCGCGAAGAGATTAATGAGATGGAAAAAAAGGTAAGTGAGTTGTCTGGTGAGGCAAAGGCTGAATTCCAGGAACAGCTAACCAAGCTGAAGCTGCACTGGCAGCAGCTTGAGTCCAAATTTTCTGCACTCATGCAGGCCAATGACGACCAGCGTGAAGCAGCCTATGCCGATTGGCGGGATACGGCCGTTTCCTACAACAATACTTTTATGAGTACCACACACGAAATGAAAGAGTACGTGCCGCTGGGCTGGCTGCAAGGCTTTACCGATCGACGCACTCAGGATTCTGAAGGGTGGGCCGAAGGGTTCACCGAGAGAGGTCCTGAAGATTCCGAAGGTTGGGCCGAAGGCATGGGCCACAAAGGGAAAGTAAAATCCAAAGGCTGGGCCGAAGGATATGATAAGGTCTCCAAATCGTAGCGCAAGCTAACGTAAATATGATGCGTGAAACGGGGTGCGTGATCAAAACGCAGCCACGTTTCACGCATCTTTTTTGCCAGTATCCGAAACTTCCCAGAGACTTTTACCTGTAACAGAAACATTTTGCGCAATCTTCTTGACATTACCATGTTATCCACTGTTTGCCTTGGCAACATAAATTCCCACAAAACGCATAAATTGAAGATTTGTACACATTAAACGGCCGTAAACCAAACCCCATTGTTAAAATTGCATGAAAAATGTCACATTTGTGTCACACATATGGCGGAAACTGTATTGAACGGCCGTTTGCGGGAGGAGTATAGTTAATATACCTAAATGTACACATCGGAGCCGACATACATAGGAGAATGCTAAATAGAGGAGGTGGTGTATAGCAAAATCAAAATGATCGATAGAACTTCCCGGTATATAATTACAATTAAGGAGAAGAAAATGGGTAAGAAATATTTTCGCACACTTTTAACGCTCATTGCGTTGTTTGGTCTGTCTTTATTTGCCTTTACAGCTTGTGGAGGCGCAGAGGAAGCGACGCCAACGCCTGAAGAAGCTGCCCCAACCACAGAAGAAACAGAAGCAGAGGAACCAGAAGTAGAAGAACCGCCGGCCGCAGAACTCTCCGGTTCTGTTGGTGTGGTCTTGCCCACACGGGACGAGCCGCGCTGGATTCAGGACGAGACCCGCTTCCGCGAAGCCTTTGAGGACGCTGGCTACGAAGTTGAAATTCTCTTCAGCGAAGGCGATTCTGGCCGAGAGCTGGCCAACGTGCAGGATTTGATCACCCGTGGAGTAGAAGTGATCATCATTACGCCGCATGATGCCACCGCCGCAGCCGCAGCCGCAGAAGCCGCTGCCGATGCCGGTGTGCGCGTCATTTCCTACGACCGGCTGATTCGTGAAACGGACGCCGTCGATTACTACGTCACCTTCGACAGTGTGGCAGTAGGCGAAGCCCAGGCACAATACCTGGTGGATAACGCCACCGGCACAGACAATCCGTTGTACCTGTACGCTGGTGCCGCCTCAGACAATAACGCCTTCCTGTTCTTTGAAGGCGCCTGGAACGTATTGCAGCCCAAGATTGCCGACGGTACTTTCTACGTTGTCAACTCTGAGCAAGCCACTGCTTTGCAAGACCAGGCAGAGCTAAGCCGGGAGCAGATGGCCGACATCATTGGCCAGATCACCACCGAATGGGACTTTGACACTGCCCGCAACCTGGCCGAAGCTAACCTGACAGCCGCTTCTGCCGAGGACAAAGGCGATGTGTTCATTCTGGCCCCCAATGACGGCACGGCCCGCGCCATCGCCGATACCTTCGCTGCTGACGCGGATGTAAGCAGTTACATCGTCACCGGTCAGGATGCTGAGGTCGCCTCCGTGCAGTACATCATCGACGGTAAGCAGTCGATGACCGTGCTGAAAGATGTGCGCACCCTGGTTGCTGACGCTATCAACGCCGCCATCGCTTATCTTGAAGGTAACACCCCGCCGCAAACCACAACGTACGACAACGGTGCCATCGAAGTACCGGCCCAGCCATCTGAAGTTGTTACCGTTGACCAAAGCAATGTGGTTTCGGCCGTTATCGACTCTGGCTACTGGCCTGCCGATGAATTCACCGGTCTTGAAGATATGGGATCCGAAGAAGTCGAAGAACCCAGCGCAGAACTGACCGGTTCCGTAGGCGTTGTGCTGCCCACACGGGACGAGCCGCGCTGGATTCAGGACGAGACCCGCTTCCGCGAAGCGTTTGAAGAAGCCGGTTACGAAGTTGAAATTCTGTTCAGCGAAGGGGATTCTGCCCGAGAACTGGCCAACGTGCAGGACCTGATCACCCGTGGTGTGGAAGTGATCATCATTACGCCGCATGATGCCACCGCCGCCGCCGCCGCCGCTGAGGCCGCCGCCGCTGCCGGCGTGCGCGTCATTTCCTACGACCGGCTGATTCGCGAGACGGACGCCGTTGATTACTACGTCACCTTCGACAGCGTGGCTGTAGGCGAAGCCCAGGCACAATACCTGGTAGACAACGCTACCGGCACAGACAATCCGTTGTACCTGTACGCTGGTGCCGCCTCAGACAATAACGCCTTCCTGTTCTTTGAAGGTGCCTGGAACGTGTTGCAGCCCAAGATCGCCGACGGCACGTTCTACATTGTCAACTCTAATGCCGCGGTTGCTTTGCAGGACACGGCCGAACTGACGCGGGAAGAGATGGCCGACATCATTGGCCAGATCACCACCGAGTGGGACTTTAACGTCGCCCGCAACCTGGCCGAAGCTAACCTGACGGCCGCTTCTGCCGAGGACAAAGGCGATGTGTTCATCCTGGCCCCCAATGACGGCACGGCCCGGTCTATCGCGGATACATTCGCCGCTGATGCAGACGTGAGCAGCTACGTGGTCACCGGTCAGGATGCTGAGGTCGCCTCTGTGCAATACATCATCGATGGTAAGCAGTCTATGACCGTGCTGAAAGATGTCCGTACTCTGGTTTCTGATGCCATCAATGCCGCCATTGCCTTCTTGAATGGCGAGACGCCACCGGAGACAACCATGTATGATAACGGTGCCACCGAAGTACCGGCCCAACCGTCTGAGGTCATCACCGTTGACCAGGACAACGTCGTTGAGGCGATCATCGACTCTGGTTACTGGCCGGCTGACGAGTTCACCGGTATCGATGAATAAGCGCTAAAGTTTTTGAGTAAAATGGTGCTGGGACCCCCCAGCACCATTTCTTTTATCATCAAGCAGAAGGGCAAGAGTATGCAAGAAACCTCAGAACGAACTCCAGTCGTCGAAATGCGTGACATCAAGAAGAACTTCGGTGCTGTTCAGGCGCTGCGCGGTGTAACCTTGACACTCCATCAAAATGAGGTGTTAGGCTTGGTGGGTGACAATGCCGCCGGTAAGTCCACTCTGATGAAAGTGCTCAGCGGCGCCTACCACCCTGACGAAGGCGACATTCTCATTGAAGGGAATAAGACAAACTTTTCCAACCCGATGGACGCCCGCCGCCAGGGAATCGAGATGGTTTACCAGGATTATGCTTTATCCAACAACCTCGATGTGGTTGCCAATGTATTCATGGGTCGTGAAGTCGTGCAATTAAACCTGGGTCCGATAAAGGTGATGAATTTCCGCCATATGGAGCAGGAAACCAAAAGTCTGCTGGATCGGCTCAAGATCAATATCCCCTCTGTGCGGCAAAAAGTGGAGCGATTGTCTGGCGGCCAGCGTCAGGCGGTAGCCATTGCTCGGGCCACCGCTTTCGATGCCAAGGTCATCATTATGGATGAGCCAACGGCCGCTTTAAGCGTGGCGGCCATAGACAAGGTGCTGGAACTGGTGCGCGAACTCAAGGCGCAGGGCTCTTCAATCATTATTATCAGTCACCGTTTGGAAGATATCTATCAGGTAAGCGATCGTATGATTGTCCTCCGCCAGGGACGCAAAGTATCCGACCAACCGGTAGAAGGTGACATTCATGAGTTTCGCGAACGTGTTGTTGCCTACATGATTGGCGCGCGCGATGACTTCGCCGAACGCACAGCTATTTAACGACGCAGGGAGGCTCTAGATGTCATTTTTTGATGAGGCACGGAAATTATTGCGCGAGAACATTCGTGAATATGCCATGTTCATCGCTTTATTTGTCATTATGGGGGTTTTTGCCGTTACCACCGACGGCTTATTTATTTCCTCTAGAAATTTAGTGAATCTGGTAAACCAGACCGGTTACATTGCTGTGTTAGCCGTAGGCATGACCCTGGTGATTGTGATTCGCCACATTGATTTGTCAGTTGGTTTTTTGGCCGGCTTTCTGGGTGCGGTGGCGGCCATTGTTTTGGCTTCCTGGGGCTGGCCGGTCTACCTGGCCATTGCTTTTGTGTTGGGGTTGGGGATTTTAGCCGGTTTGCTTACCTCTTCCCTGGTAGCAGAGCTAGGTATTCCGGCATTTGTAGCCACATTGGCCGGCTGGTTGGGTTACCGAGGCGCGTTACAGCTTGCCACGCGGACAACCGGCACAATTATTATTTCCAACGATGTTTTTGTGGCCATCGGCAACGGCTTTGTTCCTGATATTCCCGACATCGGTATCTTGCCGGAGATGCACAAAGTGACGCTGCTTCTGGGGCTGCTGGGCATTATTCTGTTTGTTTCTGGTGAACTTATTTCACGGCGAACGATGCACAAGCAGGGTTTTGAGGGGCTGTCGACGCCCTTGTTTATTCTGAAACAGGTTTTCATCTCCATTTTAATCGGTGGTGTTGCCTGGATTTTGGCCGGGTATCAGGGGCTTTCATGGACGGCCGTTATCATCCTCATTGTGGTTCTCTTCTACCATTTCATGACCACAAAAACGGTGCTGGGCCGGCATATCTACGCAGTCGGTGGCAATCCGGAAGCGGCCGAATTGAGCGGCATCAGCGTCAAGCGCATCACGCACGTTGTTTTTGGTTCGATGGGGATGCTGGCAGCGCTGTCGGGTATTCTTTATGCCTCACGTCTACGCTCGGCGACCACCACGGCGGGAACGCTGTTTGAGCTGGATGCCATTGCCGCGGCCTTTGTCGGCGGCGTGTCGGCCGCCGGAGGTGTGGGCAACGTTGTAGGCTCGCTCATTGGTGCGCTGATCATGACCTCACTGACCAGCGGCATGAACTTGATGCAAATTGATATTTCCTACCAATACATCGTGAGAGCATTGGTGCTGGCACTTGCCGTCATTTTTGATGTGGTGACGCGCCGGCGGAGTCAATAAGATTTTCTTTTTTATCCGCAGATTGGCCCAGAATGCGCTTGCAGATTGACGCAGATTTTTTTTGCCTTCAATTTGCTTGCGAAATCTGCGGATTGTTTTTGGTCTGAATAGTTTGGGCCATTTTTTCGTTGGCAACGGCCGTATTTCCTCTACAATTCCCTAATGTCCATCACAACTCAAGAAGACACAACCGCCCAGGGTTACCTGGTTGCCCTGGCCAGTTCGGCGATATTGTCGACAACGGCCGTATTCATCCGTTATCTAACAGAAACCTACCACATTCCCCCACTGCTGCTGGCCTTTTGGCGCAGCTTCTTTGTGGTGCTAACGCTGCTGCTGGTGCTGCGGCTGCGTCGAGCCTCGCTCCTGCGCCTGCCGCGCCGTCATCTGCCATACTTGTTTGGCTACGGCCTGCTGTTTGCCGTGTTCAACGGGCTTTGGACGCTGTCCGTAGCGCTGAATGGGGCGGCGGTGGCCACGGTGCTGGTCTACAGCTCGGCGGCGTTTACAGCGCTGCTGGCCCGCTGGCTGCTCAAGGAGCGGCTGGATGGGGCCAAGCTGGTGGCGGTTGTGCTCTGCCTGGCGGGCTGCGTGCTGGTGGCCGAGGCGCTGGACCCGGCTGCCTGGGAGCACAACCTGGTGGGCATTCTCACTGGCACGCTGGCCGGGTTGGGCTATGCCGTCTACAGCTTGATGGGGCGCTCGGCGGCGCAGCGCGGCCTGAACCCGTGGACGACGCTGCTGTACGTGTTTGGCTTTGCCGCGATCTTTTTTCTGCTGGTAAATTTGCTGCCGGGGGAGGTGGTGTTGGGGACGATGGCTGCACCCACCGATCTATTCTGGTTTGGCAACGCCTGGGCAGGGTGGGGCGTGCTCATTTTGCTGGCGGCTGGTCCCACCGTGGCCGGGTTTGGCCTGTACAATACCAGTTTGAGCCTGCTGCCCTCCAGCGTAGCCAATCTCATTTTGACGACGGAACCGGCGTTTACGGCCGTTCTGGCCTACTTTTTACTGGGGGAACAGCTCACTGGCCTGCAAATTGGCGGCAGCTTATTGATTTTGGGAGGGGTTGTGTTCTTAAGGTTGCGCGGGAGTCGGGTACGAACGGCCGTTACCTAACAGTTGGGAGGTTTCGAGTTTGCGACGGAATGATGCGTGACGCGTGAAACGTGACTCAAATTTGGTCATGCTTCACGCGTCATTGGCTTTCAAATTACGGCGCGTGTCTGAACTTGCTTTTCGCGGATCCAGGCTTCGATTTCGCTCATGGCTAGCATGAGATTGCCCATCTGGCAGTGCATGTCGGCGTGTTGGTCTTTGGTGAAGATTTTTGTGGTGACCGAACGGGCGTTGGTTAATGCTTTTTCCTGCTTGCGCAGCAGTTTCACCGGCTGGAAACTATCGTTTTCGCCGCCTACAAGCAGTACATCCTGCGTTACTTTGTCGCTGCTGATGTGCTGCTTGTTCATCCCCAGCAGCCAGCGGACGGCATCCATCGGTTGATCTTTTTTCACCATGTACATTGCCTGGTTCACGGCGTGGTCCAGAATGGGAAACAGGCGCATCCGCAGGCGAATGGTGGCGTTCATAAACCCTTCAAACTTTACCAGCTGCCTGACGAGCGCTTGTACAAAGCCTGGTACTTGCTCCAGCCAATCATACACTGGCGACCAGGCGACGACCTGCTTGATGCGGTCTTCGTAGGCGGCGGCGCGAATGTCCCAATAACCGCCCATAGAAATGCCGATGAGCGTGGCGGCTTCAATAGTGAAATAATCCAAAATCGCACCAATCGGTTTTTCATAATCGTGGTCAAAGGCGTGGCCGTAAAGCTGCCGTGCGCCGCCTTGCCCCGGTCCTTCAAAGGCAATGACGCGGTAACCTGCCTGGGCAAAAAATTTCCAGATGACAAAAAATTCCTCGATTAGCGAATCAAAGCCGCCAAAGAGCAGAATGGTGCCTTTGGTCGGTTGAACGGCCGCTTCTGGTTCCATCGCTGGTAAAAAGCTGCCGTTGTAGGGAACTTCATGCCGGGTGATGCCTTCATTGGCGAACGCTTCGTAAAACGTTTCGTGGAACTCCTGGTAGATCGCCTTTCTTTGCGGCGAATTGTGCTCGGCAAAAAATTCAGCGGCGCGCAGGTAGAAGGCGGCATTTTTGCTACGGCCGTCTGCCTTTGCCTCCGTCGCTAGCCGGGTAAACGCCTGCACATAATCGGCCCGCGTTTTAATCCGGCCGGCCGCTTTTTCAATGTCTGCCTGCCGGGCATAGCCCAATGCATGAAGTCGATTCATCTGATAATTGAAGAAACTTTCTTTATGAAATTGTTGATAACCCAGGGGAAGATTCATTTCCCACCTCCTAAACGCAAACCACGCTAGTCTTAATGTTTTCCAAAGAGTTGTTGTGGTTTGCGTAAAAAAAGCCCCAAAAGGTTTGGGACTTGCTAAAATCGATAGAAATAGTTGTTTTTTGTTGTCAAATCGCGGAGTGAAGCAACGAGCAATATTATAGACCATCAGGTCTAGACTGTCAAGTCTAGGTTTTGCCGTAAGAAACCGGGTGGGTCACTGCATCCAACAAAGTCGAGAGGGAAATTTATGACGATTAGAGAAGAGACAGATTTGTACGAAACGGCCGGTACCCAAACACTCAATCAACACGCCTCGGTGCGGGCCTTTATTGACAAACCGGTGCCTGACGAAATGCTCAACGCTATTCTAAACGCGGCGCGCCGTTCTCCCACCAGCAGCAACATGCAAACCTACAGCATTATCGTGGTGCGCAGCCCGGAAACGCGGCAAAGGTTGGCAGAACTGGCCGGCAACCAGCGCCACATCGAACAGTGTGATGTTTTTGTGGGCTTTTTGGCCGATCTCAACCGGCTGGAAATTGCCGGCGAAATGCATGGCCAACCGCTGGCTAAGTCGTTGGAAACCACGCTGGTAGCTACGGTGGATGCGGCGCTGGTGGGGATGTCGGTGCAAACGGCCGCAGAATCATTTGGCCTGGGCGCAGTGATGATTGGCGGCATGCGTAACCATCCGCAAAAAGTGGCTGATTTGCTGGGCTTTCCCCCCGGCGTTTATATGGTGTATGGCATGAGCATCGGCTGGCCGCAAGCGCCATTGGGCACAAAATCGCTGAAACCACGCCTGCCAGAGGAGCTAATCATTCACCATGAAGCGTACAGTGAGGACGATCCGCGTCCGCTGATTGCCGACTATGATGGGGAGCTGGCAGCGTTCTACGGCCAGCGCAACCAGCATACGGCCGCCTGGAGCGGACCCATTGCCAGCCGTTTGAATACACCCCGCCGCCCACACCTGCGCCAAACGCTGGAGGCAATGGGCTTCCATTTCGATTAGCAGAAAAGCATTTAACGCAGAGGCGCCGAGACGCAGAGAAAAGCTATCTCTCAGGATAAGCTTAATTGTGGAATTGCTCGATTTTTTGGGTGAGTAGTTGGAGGCTTGCTTCTGGGGTGGATGCCTCGGGCCATGTGCCTTGCTCGGCTTGCTGTACGGCCGTTTGTAAAACCGAATTCACCGGCGTGGGCACCCCAAAGCGACGGCCGTATTGCACCACTGCGCCACAAATGGCCTCAATCTCCGTGGGACGGCCGTTGGCTAAATCTTGCCGCATGGAGGAATGGTTGGCTGCCGTGGCCTGGGCCACCGTTAGCGCCTGGTCGGCCGCATCATTAAAGGGGAGCCGGATGTTTTGCGCGGCGGCAACATGGGCCACTTCTTCTGCTGCCTGCTGCATAAGCCGCCGCGCCGCTTCGTTTTCTGCTAAGAATCCATTGGGCACCTGCAAAACGGCCGTTAACGGATTGATTCCCGCATTAATGGCCAACTTACCCCAGACCAATCCAGCCGTGTCCGCCGCCAGGCTGGTTGGGAAGCCAGCGGCTTGAAACAACGCCACAATTTCTTGGGGCGGAACGGCCGTTTCCTGCGAAGCGGCAATGTACGTATGCCCCGTTCCCGCGTGGCGCACCACGCCCGGTTCCAGCAGCGCCGCCCCTTCAGAGGTAATGCCCAGGTTGGCACGAGTTTGACCGAGAACGGCCGTTAACTGCTCCAGGTTTCCCAGTCCATTTTGCAGGGTTAAGGCGACACCGTTGGGTGCTAACAGCAGCTGGGCCGTTTCCGCCGCCTGCCGGGTCTGGTGGCTCTTGACCAAAATCAGAGCCAGGTCAGCGGGTGCGGCCGTTTCAGGATTGTTGCTGACGGGGAGTTGGATGATTTGGGAACGGCCGTCTGGCTGGATCAGGCGCAAGCCGCGTTCGCGCAGAGCTGCCAGCTGTGCGGGCCAGTTGCCCACCAGCGTCACCTCGGCTACCTGGCTCAGTTTTGCCCCGAACAGACAGCCCATCGCGCCAATGCCAACCACGGCTACGCGCATTTTAACGTCCCGCAACGGCAGCTAAAAAGGCGGCTTCTTCTGTCTCATTCATGGGGTAAGTGTGCTCTTCGGCCGGGAATTGGCGGCTGCGCACTTCTTCGCTGTAGGTTTGTACGGCCGTTACAATTGCCTTGCCAATGGCTCCATACTGTTTCACAAAGCGGGGCTGAAGCCGGTCATACAGGCCCAGCATGTCGTGGTAGACCAGGACCTGCCCGTCACAGCCCACCCCGGCACCAATGCCGATGGTGGGAATGGTCAATTGTTGTGAAATGTAGCCGGCAACGCGGGCGGGAATTGCTTCCAACACAATAGAAAAGCAGCCGGCTTCTTGCAGCGCCAAGGCATCTTCCAGCAGCGATTGGGCGGAAGCGGCCGTTTTGCCTTGAATGCGAAAGCCGCCCAGCTGTGAAACCGTTTGTGGCGTCAGGCCAATATGGCCCATCACCGGAATGCCCGCCTGCACGATGGCTCGAATGGTTGCGGCCGTTTCGCGGCCACCTTCAATCTTCACGCATTCCATGCCCGCTTCTTTTAGAAAACGCCCGGCATTACGCACGCCTTCGGCCACGTCGGCCTGGTAGCTCATGAATGGCATATCGCCCACTAACAGCGCCTGGGATGCGCCGCGGGCGACCGCTTTGCAATGATGCAGCATCTCATCCATTGTCACCTGCGTGGTGCCAGAATAACCCAACATCACCATGCCCAGTGAATCCCCTACAAGAATAATGTCAATGTCGGCCTGGTCCACCAAAACAGCAGCGGTGAAGTCGTATGTGGTCAACATGGTGATAGGCACCTTGTTTTGCTTCCGCTTTTGAATATCAAGAATAGTCACCTTTTTTCGGCTCATAGGAAATTCCTCTCATTTTGGGCATAAATAGCACTTTTTGTAAACAATTTTACCGTCAGAATGACTTTCATCTTAGTGATTTATGCTATGAAATAATTGATAATGCAAACAGATTTGAGACTGAACTTTTTTGGGAGAAATTATGATGGATTGGCTGCCTGTTTTTATACTTTTAATGATACTCATTGTAACATTTATTCCATCACCTAAAGCGATTGCTGCATCAAAAAAAGACGAAACGAACGACAGTTTACCCTGCTGATTTTTTTGGTTTAACTCTCTCGTAAAATCTTCGCGGTTTTTCCCTGCATTTTATCGTGTTAAAATTGAATCATGACTGGTGGTCTACTTGATCCGCGCATTGTCCACATGCCGCCTTTGGCTGAGGGTGAATGGTTAAACGGCCGTCCGCTCACACCAACGCAACTCCGGGGGCAGGTTATACTCATTGACTTCTGGGATTATACCTGCATCAACTGCCTGCGAACGCTCCCTTACCTGAAACAATGGCATCAACGTTATGCTGAACACGGCCTGGTGATAATTGGCATTCACACGCCCGAGTTCCGCTTTGCCCAATTCCGTACCCATCTTGAAGCGGCTATTGCCGAATACGAAATTCCATATCCCATCTTGTTAGACAATCAGCAGCGGAATTGGTCCCAGTTTGCCACTAAAGCATGGCCGACCAAATTTCTCATCGACCCGGATGGCTATGTGCGTTTTAAGCGACAGGGCGAAGGATATTACCAGGAAACGGAGCAGGCGATTCAAACGCTGCTGCGTCTGCGCCAGCCGGATATGCCGCTGCCGGACTTGCTGCCGCCACTGCGGGCTGAAGATGCTTCCGGTGCGGTTTGTTATCGACCAACGCCGGAGTTGTACGCGGGATTCCAGGGTGGCGGTCTGTTTGGTGGGGCATTAGGCAACCCGGAAGGATATATGCCCAACAGCTCGGTGATTTACCGCCTGCCGCCGGTAAAAACGTGGCAAGAAGGCCAGTTTTACGTGGATGGCATCTGGCGCGCCTGGCCGGAAGCTTTGGCTTTTGCTGGGGAGCAGGGTGGGGAGATTGTGCTGCCGTATTCGGCCGTTTCTGTCAATGCCGTTTTAGCTCCCTCAGCCGATCCGGTGGAGACCGCTTTGGCGATGAAGCCGACGGAGGCAGAACCGGTGGTGGAGGTGGTGCAAGACGGCCGTTTCCTCAGCAAAGTGCAGGCAGGCAGTGATGTGATTTTTGGCGAGAACGGCCGTAGCTTTGTGCGCGTTGATCGGCCGCGTATGGTCAACCTGGTCAGGAATCCCGATTTTGGCAGCCACACGCTGCGCCTCACCTTCCAGGCGCGTGGCCTGGCGCTGTACGCCTTCACTTTCACCGGCTGCGTTGCTTCACCCCATGATGCCCAAAACGCAGACACGTTTCGCGTTCCCTAAAACGTACTCAAGTGCCAGGCACGGGTTTGAGCTATCTGGCTGTTAAAGGCCTTACAACCCGTGCCCGGCACTTTTTTTAGAACTGCTCGGCCAGATCGGCGGCGTCTGCTTGTAGGTATGGCAGATGGGGGTAATCTGGCTGGTTGGCCAACTGCTCCTGGATGAGTGGCACGCCCGGGGCAAAAGCCTGCATCTTTTCCTGCACGGTTTGGGCCTGTTCCTGCTCTTCCAGAGCAATCAGGCAGCGCCAGAGATAGTAGTGGGCTTGCAGCTCATATTCCAAAAAGCGCAGTGAACTATTGATGGCGTCCATAAAACTGGCAGCCGCCTCTCGATAATTTTCCTGGCGGAACTGGCACAATCCCAAATGGTAGCAGTAAAGTGCGTTGCCCGGTTGCAGTTCTAATACCTGGGCAAAATTTTCTTGTGCTTTGCTGAAGTTTGCCTCGGCCAGATAGACCTGCCCCAGGGTATTGTAAACGGGATGGGCGTTGGGTTTGCGGGCCACGGCTTCTTTGGCGCTGCGCTCGGCGCGGCTAAAGTCCAGCCCGGTCAGGTAGATAAGGGCACGCAGCTGGTATGATTCCCAAAAGTCAGGCCGTGCCTGGATGGCCTTGTCCACCAACTCCAGTGCCGTTTCCGTGTCGCCATCGCGAAAGCGGCGCAAGGCCACGCGGTAGGAAATGGGCGTATTGAAGGTACGAAAGAGAAAGAGCAGCACAAAGGTCACGGCCACGCCGATGAGCGTTGTGCTGACGCTGCCGCGAATCATCCCCAGGCTGATGCCAATGAGGGCGGGGATGGCGATGACAACGGCCGTCATCCGCAGCCGTTTTTCGGCGTCTCGCGTCCAATACAGCAAAAATGCCAGCAGGGCCAGGCTGATGAAGAGGGCAACGGCCGTATTAAACTCTCCCGGCGTGATCAGGTAAAGCAGTAGGCCTGCGCCCCAAATAATCAGCGTGATCACAATGGGCAAAATCAGGCTGGCACGCAGCTCTCTTTTGGACAGGCTGTGGCCCGAGCGGGCTTTTTGGTTCGATGATTCGGTCAAGAAATTTCTCCTCAAAGTAACAGATCACCATCAATGATAACGCAAAATGAAACCAATGCCTGCCGTTTCAGGGAATGTTCCTTGACATATGGACTCGGGTCCGTTAGAATCTGCAACCGGACTACGGTCCGGTTATCTTGCCCGCATCATCTTGAATAAGGAGAAGAAGAAATGAATATTGCACTGTGGATTGTTCAGGGGCTTTTGGCCGTAGCATTTTTGGGGGCTGGTGGCATGAAGCTGACTCAGCCCAAAGAAAAGCTGGCAGCAAATATGGCTTGGGTGGAAGATTTTTCACAAAGTACGATCCGGGTGATTGGTTTGCTGGAGGTGTTGGGTGCGATTGGCCTGATCTTGCCGCTGGCTCTTTCGATTTTGCCTGTATTAACGGGGATTGTCGCTGTGGGTCTGATCTTAACGATGATTGGAGCGGCCGCTACCCATATTCGCCGGGGTGAGATGCAAATGCTGATTCCCAATATTGTACTGGGATCGTTGGCCGCATTTGTGGCTGTGGGACGTTTGTTTCTGTAAAGAGATTTTGGTTTGAGAGCATCTGGTTTAGCGGTAATAACCAGGTGCTTTTGTTTTGGGCTAGCGAGTTGGCACTGCCGTTTCCATTTCAGCTTCTTCTTCTGATTCTTCTGGCGCGACGGGAACGGTAAAGTGAAAAGTCGTTCCTACGCCATATTTACTATCGAACCAGATATGGCCGTTTTGCTTTTCAATAAGCGATTTGGTGATATAAAGTCCCAAACCGGTGCCGGGTCGGTCACGAACCTCTGAATCTTCTGAGCGAAAAAACTTGGAGAAGATTTGCTGCTGTTCGCTCGCCTGAATGCCCAAGCCGGTATCCTGAATAGTTACATGGACGGCCTGATGTTGTTTGGTGTGAACGGCCGTTATAAAAATCTCCCCGTCATCTGGCGTATATTTGATGGCATTGCCTAGCAAATTGGTGAGAACTTGAATCATTCGGTCCCTGTCGGCCAGCGTGAGGGGCAGATTCTCTGGAATTTTCACATCAAGCGTGTGTTTGCGCTCCCGCAAATCATGTTCCAGGCTTTCGGCAATCTTCAAGATAAGGCTGCGCAAATCCAGCCGCTCCAATGTTAGCCGCATATTGCCCGCTTCCAGCCGGGAAATATCATCCAGATCGACAATCAGTGCTTGCATACGTTCCAGACTAAAATTTATTTTTCCCAACAGCTGCTGCTGTTTTTCATTTAAGGGGCCAACGCGGCTTAGTAGATGATTGGTGGTGGAGATTTGCGCAATTGGATTGCGCAGCTCATGCGCTGCCATAGCGATAAACTCTGTTTTGGCGGCGTTGGCGGCTTTTATCGCTTCAAACATTTGCTCCATTGCCGCCTGATGGGCCTGCTGCTGATCGTGCAGAAATTTTTTGCGCAGGCTGGTATTGACGCGTGTGTAGAGCAAAGTTTGGTTGGGCGGCTTCACCAGATAATCCTCAGCGCCCAGTTGAATGCAGCGAATTGCACTGTCTATCTGGCTGTCTGCCGACACGACGATGACAGGAATGGCAGCCAGGTCTGGCTCTTTGGCCATGTATTCCAGCACTTGAAAGCCATTCATGTTAGGCATCATAATATCGAGCAAAATCAGGTCAAAAAAGTGAGCGTGCATCAGCTCGATGGCTTCCCGACCATCACTGGCCAGCGTGACATGATGCCCGTTTTGTTCCAGGGCCAGTTTCATGATTTGCCGAATGACGGCATTGTCATCTACGATTAATATGGAACCTTTGAAGCCTTCCACGGACATACAATAACTCCTAGTTGTCTTGTGGCGAAACGGCCGTTTCTCACTCAACTACTCTCTGAATACTTTCGTGTAAAAGCCAGAAGATTTTTGAACCAGGACCCGCCCAAATTTGGCTTTTACTTAAGCAAATCACAGGAAACGTTGCTTTCTATTGCAAAAATTCTTCTGTGATTTACTACACAAACCAACTCAATAATAATAAAAAATTCTCACAAAGTGACTCACCAAATTGTCCCCCCCCTTTGGTGACAAATGACATCTGGCAAAATATGATAAAGATCATCCCCCGTTCAGCTGATTCAAGTTGACAAAATTGTCCAGTAGCGTAATATCAATTAGTATGACCTGAAGCCCTTCTGGTCTTGCGAATGCCTACAACAATTTGGGATTCGTGTTTTTTAAGTAGGAAGAAGGAAACAACATGCGTAAAATAGAAACCGAAGTTCTGGTCATTGGTGGCGGCGCTACTGGAACCGGCGTTGTTTATGATCTGGCTCAGCGTGGTTTTAAATCTGTTTTGGTTGAAAAGCGCGATTTAACCCACGGCACCACAGGTCGCTATCACGGTTTGCTGCACAGCGGCGGGCGTTATGTGGTAAAAGACCCTAAAGCTGCCACGGAATGTATTGAGGAAAACATTATCCTGCGCAAAATTATGCCGCACTGTCTGGAAGACACGAGCGGCTTTTTTGTCTCTACACCCTGGGATGATCCCGATTTTGGCGACAAATTTATACAGGGCTGCCGCGATACCGGCGTGCCCTGTGAAGAGATTTCCGTAGCGCAAATGCTGCGCGAGGAACCGCACCTGAACCCCAAAATCAGCCGCTGTTTCCGCGTGCCGGATGGTTCGGCCGACTCGTTCCTGGCCACGCAGGTGGTAGCTGAAGGAGCACGGCAATACGGTGCCCAAATTCTGACCTATCACGAAGTGAAAACGCTCATCCGCGAAGGCAACCGCATCACCGGGGCCATTTGCCACGATTTGGTGAAGGATGAGGATGTCACCATTCTGGCCGACATGGTGGTGAACGCCTCCGGGGCGTGGGCGGGCAAGATTGCCCATACCGGTGGTGTGGAAGTCAACGTGCAGGCGGGCAAAGGCACCATGGTGGCGCTGAGCTACCGCATCATCAATACGGTGGTCAACCGCTGCAAGATGCCTGCCGACGGTGACATCATCGTGCCGATTCACACCGTTTCGGTTATTGGCACCACGGATGAGAGCGTGCCGGACCCGGAGCATTTTGCCATCGAGCCGTGGGAAGTGAAGCTGATGTTAGAGGAGGCGGACAAGCTGGTGCCCGGCTTTTCTGAGATGCGGATGCTGCGTGCCTGGGGTGGGGTACGGCCGTTGTACCAGGAAACCAAAGTGGCCGACACACGTGACGTAACTCGCGCCTACACCTTGCTCGATCACGAAACGCGAGACGATCTGCAGGGCTTTATCACCATCACCGGCGGCAAATGGACCACTTTCCGCCAGATGGCCCAGGTAACGGCCGATCGCGTCTGCGAAAAGCTAAACACCGAACGCGAATGCCGCACCCACCTGGAACTGCTGCCCCATCCGTTTGAGCCGGGACACAACAAAACGTACCACACGTTAGGTGCCCGGCTGGCTCGCACTGAGCAGCAAAAAGCGTTTGGCGACCTGATTTGTGAATGCGAAATGGCCACCCGGTCAGACATCGAGCGGTCGATTAATGAAGGGGAGGCCAAGACGCTGGACGATATTCGCCGGGACGTGCGCCTGGGGATGGGGCCGTGCCAGGGCGGCTTTTGTACGCTGCGGGCAATTGGTATCTGGCACCAACTGCACAAGCTGCCCATTGAGGAAGCCAATGTGGCTTTGCGTGACTTTTTGCAGGAGCGTTGGAAGGGGCTGCTGCCGATTTTGTGGGGCGCGCAGCTCAAGCAAGAACGTTTAGACGAACTGATCTATTTAACCGTGCTCAATGCCGATCATCTGCCCGGCGAGAAAGCGTCTCGGCTGGGGCCGGCGATGTATGAAAAGGGAACCGTTGAGCATAATCCGGATGCCGTGACATGAGTAATAATAATGATGTTTTAGTGGTTGGTGCGGGGTTGGCGGGGTTAACGGCCGTTTGGCAGCTTGCCGCCCAGCAGAAAAAGGTTCGATTGGTCAGCAAAGGCTGGGGAGCTACCCATTGGCACAGCGGCTGCATTGATGTGCTGGGTTACTACCCCATTGATGAAGGCCAGCCGGTGGAATCACCCGGCGTAACGCTGGCCAAGCTCATTGCCGATCAGCCGGAGCATCCCTACGCTTTGGTGGGCGTGGCCGGAGTGGAGACCGCGCTGACGGCGTTCCAAACTTTGTGCGCTGAGGCAGGGTATCCGCTGCATGGCTCGCTGGACAAAAACTGGCTGCTGCCGTCGGCTGTGGGCACGTTTCGGCCTACCTGCTTGGCCCCGGAAACGATGATTGCCGGCGATTTGCGCCGCGACGACCCAATGCTGATCGTAGGCATCAAGCAGCTGGTGGATTTTTACCCCAACATCGTGGCCGAAAATTTAGTGAAGCAGGGTGTGGAGGCTGCTCACCTGATGCTGGACCTGCCCAAGCTGGCGCAGCGCAACTTCAACACACCGATCAGCATTGGCAGCATTATGGCCCAGGCTGATTTCCGCAAAGATTTGGTGCAGCAGATCAAGCCCAAGCTAGGCAAGGCAAAGCGGGTGGGGCTGCCGGCAATTTTAGGTCGTCAGCCCTCGCTGGCCATCAAAGAGGATTTGGAAAAGCAGTTGGGCGTGCCGGTATTTGAGATTCCCGGCTTGCCGCCATCGCTGCCGGGGATGCGGCTGCATGCCATTTTACTGCAGGCGATTGAGCGGGCCGGTGGCCGAGTTTATCATGGTCTGGAGGGTGTGGGGATTGAAAATGAGGGGGGAAGGGTTACGGCCGTTCTCACCGAAGCTGCCTCTCGCCCCAAAGCACACCGCTTTGAGCGGTACGTGGTGGCCACTGGCGGCATTTTGGGCGGCGGCATTGTGACCAACCATCACGGCGAGGCACGCGAGCTGGTGTTTGACCTGCCGGTGACCCTGCCAGAGAGTCGGCTGGACTGGTTTGAGCAGGATTTTATGGACCCGAAAGGGCATCCCGTGTACCGGGCCGGATTGACGGTTAATGCCCAATTCCAGCCGGTGAACGGCGGCAGCCAGCCGGTGTATGAAAACGTATACGCCGCAGGCATTACCCTCAGCCACAGCGAAGTCATTCGCGAACGCTCGTTTGAAGGGGTGGCGTTGTCCACTGGCTTTGCCGTGGGGAATTTGTTGGCTCAATGAAAATCTAAGGTAGGGGCGACCCTCCGTGGTCGCCCAAAGCAGGGCAGACACGGGGGTCTGCCCCTACATCAACATGATTAAAAATGGGGAAAGAAGATGCGGAACGTTTGGGAAGCAGACACAACACTCGAATTGGAAGCGGCAAAGCCGGTTGAACTGACGCTGGATCATTGTATTAAGTGCAATATTTGCGTGACCGTTTGCCCGGTTTCGGCCGTAACGGATCTATTCCCTGGCCCCAAGTACGAGGCACCCCAGGCAGGCCGTTTCCGGCAGAACAAGCAGCCCACGCCGGATTACTCCGTGGATTATTGCAGCGGCTGCCGGGCGTGTAATCTGGCTTGCCCAACCGGCGTGAAGATTGCCGAGATTAATGCCCGTGCTCGCAATGACATTGTGGAGGAAGACAAGCAGTCGGGGCGAAACAAGCTGCGTAATAATCTGGTGGCCCGGCCGGAATTGCTGGGCAAGTTTGGCCAGCCGGTAGCGCCACTGGCGAACTTTTTGCTGCATGGCGGCATCGGCCGTTTTTTTGCCGACAAGCTGCTGGGGATTGCCCCCAAAGCGCCGCTGCCGGTCTTTTCGCGCGAGAAGTTTAGCGGTTGGCTGAAGAAACGATCGGCCCCGGCTAATGCGACACGCAAAATTGTGTATTTTCGCGGTTGTTCGACGGAATATTTTGAGCCAAGGGTGGGCAAAGCGGCCGTTCAGGTTTTAGAAGCCAACGGGTTTGAAGTGTTGGTACCGGAGCAAAACTGCTGCGGCCTGCCGCTGCTCTCCAACGGCGAATTTGACGCGGCCCGTGGTTATCATGAAAGCAATATCAAAAAGCTGATCGATTACGTGAAGCAAGGGTATGTGATTGTGGGCACTTCCACCAGCTGCACGCTGACGCTGAAAGAAGAAGCGCCGGAGCTGCTGGATTATTTTACAGAAGATGCCCGGCTGCTGGCGGCCAACACTTTCGATCTCAATGAGTTTTTGACGATGCTGCTCGACGCCGGCGAGCTAAAAACGGATGGATTGCGCCCCATCCCGCTGCGGCTGGCGTACCATCAGCCCTGCCAGTTTAAGGCGCACCGCATTGGTCGCCCCAGCGTGGAGATCATGGATTTGATTCCGGAGCTGGAGATTGTGGAAAGCGAGGCGACCTGCTGCGGCGTAGCCGGAACGTATGGTTACAAGTCGGAAAAGTATCAGGTGGCGATGGATGTGGGACGGCCGTTATTTGAGTTCATCCATGAAGTCAACGGCCCGGTTAACGTCTGCGACAGCGAAACGTGCCGCTGGCAAATTACCGCTGCCACCGGGCAGGCCTCGGTGCATCCCATTGAGCTGCTCTCAGCCGCCTACGGCTACCCGCCCGAAGGCGAATTGGCCAAAGTGCTGCTCCCTTTGAGCTAAAAAGCGAATCACGAATAGCACGAATGGACGAATAAGACGAATTTTTTATAAACGATTCGTTCCATTCGTGTATTCGTCTCATTTGTGTTTTGCTTTTTGATTTTCCCCTGTAAAACGATGCAAATTGGATAGCGGCATGGATTTGTGGGACAATACGGCCATGCTTCATTTGCGCACCATTCGCCTTAATTTGGACTCGCTCGATGATGCTGAGCGGCAGCAATATCCATTTAACATCCCCGCCCTACAGCAAGAAGATGGCATTGAATTGACGACACCGGTTACGTTTTTGGTAGGCGAAAATGGCTCTGGCAAATCGACGTTGATTGAGGCGTTGGCAACGGCCGTTTCTGCCTACACCGTCGGTAGTGAAGATATTTCGCGGGACAAAACGCTGGCCCCCGTGCGCCGGCTGGCCGATAAACTGCGGCTGGTCTGGTCGATTAAAACGCGCAGCGGCTTCTTCTTACGCGCTGAAGATTTTTTCGGCTACATCAAGCGGCTCAGCCAGATGGAAGCGGAGCTGCTGGCCGAAATTCAGCAAGTAGAGAAAACGTACGTGGGCCGCTCGGAGAAGGCGAAGGGATTGGCCAAAATGCCGTACGTGACGGAATTGAATGCGCTGCGCTCGCAGTACGGCCGTCACCTCAACACCTACTCCCACGGCGAGAGCTTTTTAGAACTGTTCCAATCCCGCTTCCAGCCCAACAGCCTCTACCTGCTCGACGAACCGGAAACCCCACTCTCACCCATGCGCCAACTCACCTTGCTCTCCTTGATGAAGGAGATGGTGGCTCAGAACTGCCAGTTCATCGTCGCCACCCATTCGCCTATTTTGATGGCGTTTCCCGAAGCCACTTTACTCAGCTTCGATTATAGTCCGGCCCAATCGGTAGCTTACGACACGCTGGAGCACGTGACTATCACGCGTTCCTTCTTGAATAATCCCGAGCAATATTTACGACATCTATAATTCGCCAACTATGCCTAATCTCCAACCCTTCGATTCCGCTCAGGATAACTCTCCCAACGCCGCTCTCGACCTGTCCATTGTCATTGTGAACTACAACACGCGCCAGCTGCTGGATGATTGTCTGGCCTCGCTGCTGGCGGCGGAACAGCCCTCGGGCGGCGTGGAAATTATTGTGGTGGACAATGCTTCCAGCGATGGCAGCCAGGCGCTGGTGGGGGACAAGTATCCATCGGTGCAGCTGGTGGCCAGTGAGGTGAATCGAGGCTTTTCAGCGGCGAATAATTTGGGGGTTGCGGTGGCGAACGGCCGTAACATCCTCTTCCTCAACTCCGACACGCGTGTTGAGCCGGATGCCCTGGTGGAGCCGCTGGCTTACCTGGAGCAGCATCCCGAGGTGGGAGCGCTGACGGTGCGCCTCATCTACCCTAACGGCGAGCGCGACCCGGACAACCATCGCGGTTTTCCCACGCCGTGGAACGCTATTTGCCACTTTTCTGGCCTCAGCAAGCTGTTGCCCGATAATCCTCGCTTCAACGGTTATTTTCAAAGCTACAAAAACATGGTTGAAACACATCCGGTGGACGTGATTGCTGGATCGTACATGCTGATGCCAATGGCCCTTTGCCGTGAGCTGGACGGCTGGGATGAAACCTATTTTTTCTACGGCGAAGATATTGATTTTTGTTATCGAATCCGGCAGGCAGGTTACCAGATTATTTACTTTCCCCATGTGCAGGTGCTGCATTACAAGGGGGCCAGTTCTGGCCTGCGCAAGGAGTCGGCGGAGATTGCCAGACCACCCAAAGAGACGCGGGTGAAGGTGGCTAAAGAATCGGTGCGGGCGATGAAGATTTTCTACCGCAAGTTTTACCGGCAGCAATATCCGTGGATTGTGACGGCCGTTGTCCTAACAGGTATCCAAATTCGCGGCTGGTTCCGTATCCTCAAACACCAACTAACCTGATTGGCCACAGAGAACAAAGAGAATTGAGAGATTTTCTCAATTTTCTCTGTGCCCTCTGTGGTAAAAAATTGTTGACAAAATTTTTGGCAGATACTATACTCCCCCACAGTATATTTAAGGGAGTTGAGATTCTATGCCAATGTATGATTTTGCCTGCCGTGAATGTGGGCAGGTGTTCGAGAAAAAGTTAAGGATGTCCCAATCAAGTGATCCACAAACATGCCCGGGCTGCGGCAGCGGCGACACGCGTCGTCATATGTCCTCCGCGTTTGCAGTAGGTGGGGGCAGCGGTCCCACCCGCACCATTTCAGCCCCGCCGCCCAGCAGTCCGTTCACCTGAGCTAGCGGCTGCTAGGCAAGCAGGCTGCTTGCTGAAGTTTATCCAACCTCCCGCAGGTTTGTTCCAAAAAATAGTTCTGGAATGAAACCTGCGGGAGGTTTTTGTGAGGGAAAAATGAAGATACCAAATACGGCCGTAAAAAAAGAGCTGCAAACGCGTCTAAATCGTATTGAAGGGCAGATTCGGGGTGTGCAGAAGATGCTCGATGATGATCGGGAGTGTCAGGAGATTGTGCAGCAGTTAACGGCCGTGCGTGCGGCCGTACACAATGCCCGGCTCCAATTCATGCGCACCTATGCCCGCGACTGCCTGCTGCAAGGGCCAGAATTGAGCGAAACGGAGCGCACAGCGCTGGTTGATGATTTGATGAACTTAATTGCCAAGGTGGAATAAAAATGAAGAATGAAAAAACAGCCAAAGTTGCCTGGGCCGGCGAGGATTTGCAATTTCGCGGTATGCTGGGGTCAGGTTATCAGTTTGATTTAAGCAGCAGTGCCAGCGAAGCTGGGGGCGGCAGCCCGATGGAGTTTTTGCTGGCCGGTGTGGCCGGCTGTACGGCGATGGACGTGATCAGCATTTTGCAGAAGATGCGGCAAAATGTGCAAGAATTTTTTGTAGAAATTTCCGGCGTCCGTGCTGAAGAGCATCCCAAAGTGTACACCGAGGTGGACATCACCTACGTCGTGCGGGGCGAATCTATTAACGAAGACAATGTGGCGCGGGCCATCGAGCTTTCAGAAAATATCTACTGCTCTGCCAGCCAGATGTTCCATCGCTCCGGTACCAAGATTAATACCCATTACCGCATTGAGGAAGTCGTTTGACAGGCTGAACAAAACGGGTAAAGATCGAGCCTCAAAGACCTGCTCGATTTGGTAACTGTTAAGCTGCTGCCAAATCCATTGTGTTGAGGCATTCGGTGAAACAAGAAAAGTCTCCCCTTATTTTGCTGGTGGACGATGAGGAATCCATTTTAGCTACATTAACAATGTTCCTCGAATTGTCCGGTTTCCAGATAATTACCGCCAGTACAGGCTTGGAGGCGCTAGACAAAATTCACACACATCGGCCTGATCTGGTGGTGCTTGACGTGTTGATGCCCCAACTGGACGGGCGCGGCGCTTTGCGCCGGCTTCGCCAGCGCAACGACTGGACGCCCGTTATTTTGCTGACGCAGGTCGCGGGAACAGCACAGCGTGTCATGGCTATCGAAGAAGGCGCGGATGATTACCTAAACAAGCCTTTTGATCCCCAGGAGTTGGTGGCCCGCATCCGGGCCGTTTTGCGTCGTACCCAGTCCGGCAAACAACCTTTGCAATCGACCCGCCGCCTGAAGAGTGGCTATGTTGAGTTGGATCGCAGCGCCCGCCGCGTTTTTGTTCGCGGTCAGGAAGTGCCCTTGACCCCCAAATCTGTCTCAATTCTAGAACATTTTATGACGCACCCGGACGAACTCATTTCGCGGGAACGACTGCTGGATGTGGTTTGGGGCTGGGAGAGCGGCGTTGGGGACCGCGTGGTGGATACGCGCATGGTGGAACTGCGCCGCGCCCTGCAGGATGATTCATCTGCGCCGAAGTTTGTTGAGACGGTCCCCAATTCGGGCTATCGCTGGATCGCCCCAGTGGAAGTGGTGTTATGAGGCTGCTTAAGAATCGCTATTTTTTGCTCCCCGTAACTCTTGGTCTTTTTGGTCTGCTTTTGCTGCTGCGGGTGTTTGTGGGCGGTTCATTGGTTTTGGTGCCAGAAGACATAGACGTTGTACTTTTGGTGCTGTTTTTAAGCGTGGCGATTGTGGTGGCGATTCACACGTTGGTGCGCCTGTCGATGGGGTATTTGCGGGAATTGAGCGTGCAGCGGGTACGGCGCGAAACCTTGACGGAACACGGCCGTTTCCTGCGCCGCCTCGACCATGAATTGAAAAATCCTCTGACAACGCTACGTGCAGGATTGAGCACGCTTTCCTTAACCAACCTGGATGAAAAGCAGCAAAGTCTCATTCAAACAATGCAGACGGAAACCCTGCGTCTGAGCAAGCTGGTGTCTGATTTGCGGAAACTGTCTGACCTGGAAGCCCAACCGCTAAATTTACAGCCAATCAATATCGAATCCTTAATTCGCGACCTGATGCAGATAGAACACGAGCGCTTTGAAGCTGCCGGGCGTCAACTAGCCAGCCAGGTTGTGGCGGCCAGAAGTAAATGGGTTCTGGATGAAGATTTGTTGACGTTGGCGGTACACAACCTGCTGGACAATGCCCTCAAATACACGCGGCCTGGTGATACCGTGCAGCTAAACGTTCAGGCTCAAACCGACCTGGTTATCCAGGTATTAGATAACGGCCGCGGTATTCCGCCAGAGGCGCTGCCACACGTTTGGGAAGAACTGTACCGGGCCGAACAGATGCAGGAAAAGGTGTCTGGCAGCGGCATTGGCCTGACGCTGGTGAAGGCGATTGTGGAACGGCACGGCGGCAAAGTGTCAGTAAGCAGCGAACCAGGGGGTGAAACGGCCGTATCCCTCACCATTCCCCTCCTCCCTCCATCCTAACGTTCCATGTTTCAAAATCTGAACATCGACTGAATACCCTCATAACATCCATCTTCTATACTTCTTTTCATACAAAAATAGTGATTTAGAACATAAAGATGTTCTACAAGGAGTTGGAGATGGGCAAGAAAATTCGTATGGTTTTGGCAGTGGCGTTGGTTGTTTTTGTGTCGTTTTGGGCGTTCAACCAGATTCGGGAGCGTAGTTATAGCGGTTCAAAGATAGCCTTCGATGTGGGGAATGGATCGCTCGTCGTGAACAATCGCGGGCAGGAAGCTATTCCGGTTGAAATGCGTTCCGTTGGACGCCTGGCTACGTTTCGCGTCGAGAGCCGGGAAATCAATTTAGCCGAAACATCAAAGCGCCAGACCATTGGGGGCACTACCTACCATGTGGTGGCTTTTGAACTACCGCCAGGGCAAACGGCCGTTGAAGTTGTGCGTGGCTCTGATGTGCAGTTTGTTTCCAATTCGAGCCAGCGAATTGATGCCACAGTGACACCGATGAACGCCAGCAGCACCCGGACAACGTTGATTTTTTCCGGCATCGTTGTTTTGGGAGCACTCTACTATCTTTCTCGCTCGGTCAATCATCAATGGGTTGGCACTGTGCGCGCGATAATTCCTTTTGATAAACTGCGCCTCAAGCGAAAAGCTGCCTAAACCGTGATTGCCGCTCGCTAGAATGTAATCCTATGCTCAGGCCGACAAAAGCTGTCGGCCTGTTTTTTATGGGCAATAACTTGAGGCGAGCTATACTGGTATGGTCTAAGGAAATTTGCCTGATTTTGGAAAATAGGATGAAATCTGAATTAGACAAAATTCTCAATCAACTGGTTGTTACGGCACTAACCGTCTTCATTTTGGTTGTGTTGCTCCTGGCTGCTCTGGTCGTGCGCCAGCTTTGGCTCCAGCAGCAAATTGCTGATATCAGCGATGATGTGCAGGTTAACCTTGAAGACCTGGAAGCCATCACGGAAGATATCCAGCGAGATTTGGCCGAAAGTCCCACAACCATTGATCCGGAGAGTTTAGAAGAAGTAACAGAAGCCCTAGACGATGTGGATGAGCGGTTGAACCAGATTGAAGAAGGGCTTGATGACCTGAATGAGGTTGCCTTCACGCAGGAAGAGCCAGCTGAAGCCGATTCACTCGCGGTGGACAATGACACCAACTCCATTGTGGCCCAAGAGCAAGTAGACGGTATCTTTACGGTTTTTGCTGTTCTCATCGGTGTGACCAGCATCATTGTGGCAGTTTTGTTGGGTACGGCCGTACGAATTTATCAAAATCGCCTGGCCAATTAAGCCAGGCGATTTTTTCTTTGATTTTCTATTCCGCAATGGGCAGATACAGGTCCAGGACAAACTCAAGCTGGGGCGAATCGTTTTCTACGCTCTTCTCCAGCCATTGATGTGTGCCGTGCTTGTATTTGCTGTCTTCCAGCCAAGTAACTAACTCCTTCCATTTCTCGCCAATCAGTTCAAACTGTCCCTGCGGTACTTCACAACGTTTTACCGCGTAAAGCCCACCGGCAAAACCCAGGATTCTAACTTCTCCCTCTGGCATTGTGTCAGCGTCAACCTTTAGCCACAGTTCATAGCCATAATTCGGACTACCCGCCGAAGGATTCGGGTTATTGAAGCCGAAGATGGGGTGATTCTCAAAATCGGCATAGAGGCCCTTAGGTTTTGCCCAGGCTTCAAGCTTTTTCCAGGCTTCATTTTCGGGGCTTGTGCCAAAGCCCCACACGCTGGCCATTCGCATCTGTTCCAGTTCTACAATACGCACATCATTTTTGCTCATTTCATTAGCTCCTTTTTTCCGGCTAGGTGGTGCACCATACTTTGTTTGTTAATGAGTTCACAATACCACGACATCCCTGACACCTCCTGTCAGGGTTCTATGGCATAATGGTGAAAACGATGATTTCAGGAGTGTTACGATGCGCGCGGACCGCTTACTTTCGTTGCTGATGCTCTTGCAGAGCCGGGGACAAATGACGGCTCAAGAACTGGCTAAAGAGCTAGAAGTCTCCGAACGGACCATTTACCGGGACATTGATGCGCTGAGCGTAGCCGGTGTTCCCATTTACGGCGAGCCTGGCCCCGAGGGAGGTTACGCGCTGCTGAACAGCTATCGCACTAACCTCACCGGCTTAACCGAGGGGGAAGTGCGTGCCCTGTTTATGCTGAGCATCCCCGCGCCGCTGGCTGAGTTGGGGGTCAGTCAGGAGCTGCGCGCCGCGCTGCTCAAATTGTCCGCCGCGCTGCCAGATAGCCAGCGGCGCGATGAGGCGAAGGTGCGGCAGCGGTTTCATCTTGACTCTGCCTGGTGGCACCAGGGGGAGGAACACCTGCCTCATTTGCCGACGATTCATGACGCTTTGTGGCAGGATCGGATGCTTCACATTGTTTACCGTACGGCCGTTGGCATTCAGCTAGAACGATTGGTGGCACCCTACGGGCTTGTAGCCAAAGCCGGTGTCTGGTACCTGGTATGTGCCCGAAACGAGACTGTCCACGTGCATCGCGTGGCTAATTTACTGGATGTGCAGGTGACCGATGAATCGTTTGCGCATCCGGCCACTTTTGAGCTGGCCCGGTTTTGGAATGATTGGTGCCGTGAATATGAATCTTTGCGGGTTCGTTTTACGGCCGTTGTGCGCGTAGCCCCCGGCTTTATTCCTGAACTGCCCCGTCGTTTTGGCCACCAGATGCACGAAAAAATAGCTCAGGCTGGACCACCAGATGAAGAGGGCTGGATCCGGTTGGAGCTATCTTTTGCCTCATTTGAAGATGCCAGAGATCGTATTCTGAGCTTTGGGCGAGGAGTCGAAGTGTTGGAACCGCGTGCCTTGCAAAGAAGTGTTTTAGACTATGCTGAGCAGATTATTAATCTTTACACGCATTAACGGCTGAATTTACTCGTTTCTTACGGCAGTTTTCGCCACCGTTGCCTATCATCCTGGGCATGGAAAGTAAACACACGAATAATTGCCAAAGGCGGGGCAAACGTTGGTTTGGTTTGGTCCTCGCGTTTATTTTATCCTTTTTGCTGCTGCACAATTTAAGACAATCAGCCACGGTGACCGCGGCGGCGGATACGGCCGTCTACCCCTTCGCCTACGGAGCCAACGTGGCTGAATGGGACATCACCAGGCTGAACGACTTGGGCTTTAACTGGATCAAAGTGTTTAATGGTCCCGGCAGCCGCCTGCCGCTGAAGGTGCTGCTGCGGGTGGACGCCAACGCCAGCCACATGAGCGATGTGAACGGCTTTGGCAATACCATCCAGAGCCTGGCCCAGTCGCAAAAAGGGTTTGTGGATGCGTACGAAATTGGCAATGAGCCCAACCTGGATGCCACCTACGGTTGGGGCTACGGCAGCAGTAACGTACCGCCCGATGCCGCCGATTATGCCACGCTGCTGTGTGAGGCGTACGGCCGTATCAAAACCGCCGATCCTGCTGCCCTGGTCGTGTCGGCCGGGCTGGCCCCCACCGGGCGCGTGCCGGAAACGTGGAACGGCCACGCCGGGCACAACGGCCTGTTTCAGGATGAGCGCATCTTCATGCAAGAGATGCTGGACGCCATGCAAAGCATCAACGGTGGGCCATGCTTCGATGTGTTTGGCTATCATCCCTACGGTTACAGCGCCGATTTTGATGCCGTGCCAGACGTGCCCTCCGCTGACCCCACGCAAAATTGCGTTAATGGCTTTTGCTTTCGCGGCGTAGAAAAGATTTACAACATTTTGCAAGCCAACGGACTGGGGGACAAACAAATTTTTGCCACCGAATTTGGCTGGATTACCCGGCCACCAGACCATTGTTTGTCCACGGGAAGCTGGTCCGGCCGCGCCTGGCAAATTGTGAGCGAGCAAAAGCAGGCGGACAATCTGGTGGGGGCTTATGAATATGCCACAACCCATTACCCTTGGATGGGCGGCATGTTTATCTTTAACCTGAACTTTAACGTGGCCCCGTGGATTACCGACGAGTGCGAACAGATGCGGTTTTATGGCGTGGTGAACCGTCCGGCTGAGTCGGCGCTGGCAGCGATGCCCAAAGTGGAAGGTGCCGGTTTGGGTGAACTGTCTGTAATGTCGGGAGCAGTAACGGCCGTTTACACGCCCACCCAGCAGCCCATCGACGAAACCGTCACGGTAACGCTCAAAAATAGCGGCACGGCTCCGCTAGCTTATACGATGACCCTCCAGATTACTCCGCCGCTGTTACTCAGCACATCTGCCTCGCTAACCGGCACGCTGGAGCCTGATGCAGAAACGGCCGTTCCCCTCCAGTTTTCCCTCGATGGCCAGCCAACCGGCAGCTACACAGGCACGCTGCAAATAGAAACCAGTTCCAACGGCGTGCTGGGCAGCGCCAATTTGCCGGTGATGGTGCATCTGTGGGATGAGATTCACGAGACTTTTTTGCCGCTAACGGTACGGCCATAAATCCCGCAGGTGCGACGCACTTCAAAAGTGCGTCGCACCTTAGCAGTTACGTGATGTATAATCCCCCACCATGAGTGGTTCCGAAAAAACAATACGGGTTTTGCTGGCGGATGATCATCCTGTGGTGCGCGAGGGGTTGGCGGCTATGCTCAATCGTCGCGCCGACATGGAAGTGATTGGCGAGGTGGCAGACGGCCGTACGGCCGTTCAGTTCTACCAGGAACATCGACCGGACGTGACCCTGATGGATTTGCGCATGCCGCAGATGGGTGGCGTGGCCGCCATCGTCACTATCCGCGAGCAGTTCCCCGAAGCGCGCATCATCATCCTCACCACCTACGACGGCGATGAAGATATTTATCGCGGCTTGCAGGCCGGGGCGATGGCCTATTTGCTCAAAGACACGCCGCGCGAGGAGCTGCTGGAAACGATTCGGGCGGTCCATGCCGGACAGCGGCGCATTCCGCCGGCGGTGGCCGGTAAGCTGGCGGAGCGCATTACCGGACCATCCCTCACGGAGCGGGAGCTGGCCGTGCTGGAGCAAATCGTAGCCGGCAAAAGTAATCGGGAAATTGGCCAGGCGCTGGTCATCACCGAAGGCACGGTGAAGGCGCATGTGAACAATCTGCTGGGCAAGCTGGGCGTAAACGACCGCACCCAGGCGGTGACCGAAGCACTGCGCCGGGGGATTGTGCATCTTGACTGATTTGCCCAGTCCTGCCGATTCTGCTTCGCCCGAACCACAATCTGTGCCGAAAAACGGCCGTCTCCAGGCCACCAAAACGCTTCCCGCCAACTTCACTCGATTTCACTCACTTGATTTAACCAACCGCAACCTGATCATCGGCATGAACGTGACCGGCGTTTTGCTGCTGTTTGTGTTTGGCTGGCTGTTCTGGGGGATGGCCGCACTGCTGACACCACAGTTATTCTTGCTGCAGCTGCAAATCTTTTTTAGCGCGATGCGCATTTCCACCGTTTTGATCATTATTGGGCTGGTGGTGTTGCTGCATGAGTTGTGCCATGCGCTCTTGTTTTGGTTGTTTAGCCGGGAACGGCCGCAAATCGGCTTTAATCTGCTCTATGCTTACGCCGCTGCCCCAAATTGGTACTTCACGCGCCGCCAGTTTGTGCTGATCGGCCTGGCTCCCGTGCTGCTGCTGACGCTGGCCGGATTCCTAGCCATGCCCTGGGTAAGCGTGGTCACGACCTCCCACCTGGTGCTGGCGCTCACCGTCAACGCCGCCGGCGCCATTGGCGATTTTATCGTGGTGATTTGGGCTTTGGGACAGCCGGCCGACATTTTGCTGCGCGATGAGGGAACGGCCGTAGCTGCCTACAAAAAGACGCGGGATGCGTGAGCAAATTAATCAAGTTTCACGCATCACGAACCTGAAATGGTCACGCTAACCCTCTTCGGGGTGGCTGCACGCGTGTCGCCAGACGCGCCCGGTGCGGGCCAGCAGTTCATCTGCTTCGGTTGGTCCCCAACTGCCGCGCGGATAGGTGATCATCGGTGGGGCAGTTTTATCTTCTTCCCAGCAGTTGATGACCGGGTCCATCAATGCCCAGGCCGCCTCAATGCTGTCGGCCCTGGTAAAGAGCGAGGCATCACCCTTGACGGCATCCAGCAGCAGCCGTTCATACGCATCAGGCAGGCTGTTCCCCTTAAACGATGAGCGATAATGAAACTCCATATCCACCGGCTGGGTTTTGTGCGAATCAGGCGTTTTGGCTTCAAACTTCAAATGAATCCCTTCGTCCGGTTGAATACACATTGACAGGATGTTGGACGAAAAATCCTCATCCTGGATGCCTTCAAACATCAGGTGGGGTGGCTGCTTAAATTCTACAATGATTTCCGTGTTTTTGATCGCAAGCGCTTTGCCGGAGCGCATGTAGAACGGTACACCTTGCCAGCGCCAGTTGTCGATGAACAGAGACATGGCGGCATAGGTAGGCGTTTGCGAGCCTTCGGCAACGCCCTCAGCTTGTAAATAGCCTTTGTACTGGCCCCGAACGGTTTGATCGAGGTCTAACGGCCGTATCGCATGAAACAATTTTGCCTTCTCATTGCGCACAGCATCGGCTTCAAATGAGGCCGGTGGTTCCATTGCGACTAATGACAGCAGCTGCATCAAATGGTTTTGGAACATATCGCGTACGACGCCCGCATCGTCGTAGTAGCCGGCCCGATGGCCCACATCCACGCTTTCTGTCACCGTAATTTGCACGTTGTCCACATAATTGCGATTCCACACCGGCTCAAAGATGGTATTGGCAAAGCGGAAGTACAAAATATTTTGCGCCGTCTCTTTACCCAAATAATGATCAATCCGATAAATTTGCTCTTCGGCAAACACCGCTTGAATGGCGTTATTTAAGGATTTTGCCGACGCCAAATCATGGCCAAACGGTTTTTCCACCACCACACGCCGCCAGCCATCTTTTTCGGCTACCATGTTGGCTTTCCCCAGGCTTTCTACAATCGTGACAAAAAAGCTGGGCGAGGTGGCCAGGTAGTAAAGCCGATTTCCGGGGCCTGCTTCAATTTTCAACAGGTGCTGGCGCAGCGACTCGTAATCCTCTTGTGTAGTGAGATCGCCTTTCACGTAGCTAATCTTCTGGGCAAAGGAGTCCCATTGGTCGGCCACATATTCCTCTGGTGCCAACTCTTGCATCCCCTCTTGCAGAACTTGGCGCAGTTTTTCGTCGTCCCACGGCCGTCGGGCAAAGCCCACGATGTTGAACTGTTCCGGCAGCCGATCCTTGCGGTAAGAGTTGAACAAGGCCGGGATTAGCTTGCGCCGGGTTAAATCCCCAGACGCGCCGAAGATGATAAAGGTGGTCGGTTTGGTATCAGACATAAATTTCCTTCAAGTAGGTCAATTTTGCAAAATTGACCTACGTATCGTTAGTCCAGTAATGCTTGCAGCTTGCCTTCCACATCCGTGCCCAGCTCAAAGCGAATGAGCCGGCGGTTTTCGTCCAGCAATGCCTGGGCATCGCCTAGCGCCTGGGCAATTTTTAGCACGCCAAAGGTCATGCTGCTGCCGTCTTCCCCGGCTGTGTCGGGGATGGCAACGTCCGTTTTCGGCTCAGAGGTGAACTGGATGAAGAGGCCATTGCCCGCGTCTCCTTTGTGCAGCTGCCCGGTCGAGTGCAAAAAGCGGGGTCCGTAACCGACAGTGGTGGCGCACTGCGTCTTTTCCAACAGTTGCGTGCGCAGTTTTTGCAGCAGGGCGTCGGTCTTGGGGGTGGGGGGGACGTAGGCGTGAATGGCGATGTAATCGCCTGGTTTGGCTTTGGCCACAAAATTGTTCAGATTTGCTGCGGTAGGCGCGGTGCTATCCAGTTGGGGCAGCTTGCCGCTCTCCTGGTAGGCGTCTGTCATTTTACGTGCCAGCTTTTTGGCCGATTCCACGTTGGGCTGGTCAAATGGCTGGATGCCGATAATATGCCCGGCAACGGCCGTTGCCAGTTCCCAAATGAAGAATTGCGCGCCTAAATCGTACCGGTCGCGCAGCTCAAAGCGGACCACTGGCTGGCCTGCCTGTTCTAGTTGGGCAACGGTCGTATCGTACACATCATCCAAACGTAAATAAACAAACAGTCTATCGTTGCCATAGCCGGACGGTTCCAGCACCGGTTCACCCACCACCGGCAAAATGCCCTCACCGTTTTTGCCCGTACTTTCAGCGATGAGCTGCTCTACCCAGTCGCCAAAGCTGACGATTGGCTCGGAAGCGATCAGCGTCACTTTGTCGCGGCCAGCCTGGGCCAGCGTGCCCAAAATGGCCCCCAGGCGGAGCGAAACGGGGGATTGGGTAGCCGCCTGGGCGCGCTGCAGCAGTTGGGCCACATCGACTCCCACCTGCGCCGCGGGCACCAGCCCAAAGAAGGAGATAACGGAGTAGCGCCCGCCAATGTTGGGATCGTTTTCAAACGTCTCGCGGAAGTTGTACTTTTGCGCCGTTTTCACCAGACCGCTGCCGGGATCGGTGATGGCCACAAAGTGGCTGCCCACTTTGTCCGGGCCAACCAGCCTGGCGACGCGGTTGTAGAAAAATTTGAAGAAAGAGAGGGTTTCGACGGTGTTGCCTGATTTGGTGGAGACAATAAACAGAGTGTGGGCCAGATCGGCCGTTTGGGCGTAGGTTTGTACGGCCGTTGCATCCGTGCTGTCTAAAACGCGCAGCTGGAGCCCCTTGTTGTTGTCGGCGAATGTTTTGGCAAACAGTTCCGGGGCCAGGCTGGAACCACCCATCCCCAGCAGCATCACTTCCGTGAAGCCGGCGGCCTGCACGTCAGCCACAAACTGATTGATGCGTTCCACCTCGGCTGCCATATCCTTGGGGGTATGCAGCCAACCCAGGCGGTTGATAATTTCGGTTGGTTCGGGGTGCCAGACGGTATGATCGTGCTGCCAGATGCGCTCAATTAAGTTTTTTTTTGCAATTCAGCCACGGTGGCGTCGACGGCCGTTTCCTCACTGCCCAAAGCGGTAGAGAAGCCATTGGTTCCGGCCAAAATGGCCACGCGCTTGCTTTCGATGCTGTCCATCAGCGCGTGGAACGATTGGGCAAAAGCATCCACGCCGTCAACTTGCAGCTGTTCGGTCACGGCATCTAAATCGACGCCGGCCTGGGCCAATGCTTCCAGCTGTCCGGCAGCATCTTCTACGCCTTCGCTGAGGGTGACGGCCACGACGCCGTGGTCTTTGAACGCTTCAACCGTGGCCGGCGGCATCGTGTTGACTGTGTCTGGTCCGATGAGGGTATCGACGTAGAGGGTGTTCGGGTAGGCAGGGTTTTTGGTGGAAGTGCTGGCCCACAACGGCCGTTGCACCCGCGCGCCGTTTCCTACCAGCGCCTGCCAGCGGTCGCCGCTGAACACCTGCTGAAAACGGGCGTAAGCTATTTTGGCGTTGGCCACAGCGATCTTGCCCTGAAGTTCCTGGTTGCCTTTGGCATCGAGGGCGTTGTCGACGGCCGTATCCACCCGGCTTACAAAAAAGGAAGCCACGGAGCTGATGTGGTCAATGGGTTGTCCGGCGGCCAGTCGTTTTTCTAGGCCGGTAATGTAGGCGTTCATCACGTCTTCGTAGCTGCTTAAAGAGAAGATGAGGGTCACGTTGATGTTGATCCCCTCCGCTGTGAGCGTCTCGATGGCGGGAATGCCTTCCGGCGTGGCGGGCACTTTAATCATGATGTTGGGGCGACCCAGCGCCGTAAACAGACGGCGCGCCTCGGCAATGGTGCCTGCCGTGTCGCGGGCCAGCGTGGGGCTCACTTCCAGGCTAATGTAGCCATCGACGCCGCCGGTTTTATCGTAGACCGGCTTTAGCAGATCGGCCGTTTCGCCGATATCTTCCAGCGCCAATGCTTCATAAATCTCCGTAGTAGATTTGCCTGCCAGCGCCAGTTGGCGGATGGCGGCATCATAATCACTGCTTTTGGCGATAGCTTTTTCAAAAATAGAGGGGTTAGAGGTCACGCCGACGATGCCGTCGTCGATCAAGGCTTGCATCTCGCCAGAATCTAGCAAGGCGCGGGAGATGTTATCATACCAGACAGATTGACCAAGTTGAAATAATTCATGTAGTTTGCTCATGAGGTTTCCTTTTGCGTCGAATAAGTTTATGTCAAATCAATCGTTTGCGAAGAACGATGGTTAGCTAACTTGTGGTGGTTGGTAAGGTGAGGCTAGTGGAAATCAGCTGCTACGGGCCAATTATACCACGCAACGGCCGTACGCCGCGGTATACTTTTGCCTCTTTCATTATTTCAGATGATGCTACGATGAAATTTGTTACCCGTTAAACCCAAAACAAACAGGGCGCACAGTATTAGCTGCGCGCCCTGAAATTGCAGAAATAAATTTTAGCGAACGATACTTGCTTAAAAACCGAGGCTTTCTACCCAGTCAGCCACACCGGCGCGTGTCCAAAGATTTTCGTCGACCAGCTTGATCATCTCATCCGCCAGATTGCTGTGGCGGCCGGTGGGGCCAATCACCTGGCGCTGGCCGATGTCGAAGCCGACGCGCTGGCTCAGCCGCCAAACCGCCATACTGTAAGAAAAATCCGGCCGTTCGATGGCTTGCGGGCCAAAGGCACCGGCGTAGGCAGCTGCCAGCGCACAGGTGCGCCACTCTTCGCGCCGTTCGTAAGCATAGTAGCCAATTTGCACCCGCTCTACAAAGTTATTACGGCACAGCGGATGGTACAGGCGGCCAATGCGCAAAAAGTTGGAAAGCGTTTCGGTTTGGGTTTGGGGCTCGTTGGGGGGGAGGGGGATGATGATAGGTTCTGGCTGGTGGGGAATGGGTAACGGCCGTTGCGGAACAATCACTTCATTCGGTGAATGTACCGTGAGGGCGGTTGTGCCAGATGCGGGCTTTTGCTTGCCCAACCAACGGGATAGGGTTGTGCGGGATGTCATTTTTCTCTCCAAAAACAAATAATGTAGGTGCTTGTTGCCACCCACATTAGAATTTTCATTTCTTAATTATTGTCTTACCTAATGGTGTCCGGCTCCCAACAAATAGCCATCTACAGGGCGTGAGTCTTTTAATAAATTCACGCGCCCTTTACGATAACCGCACCCGAACAGGCATGCATTGGGCAAAATCTCCTAATATGGCCGCAACCACATAAGACATTGGTATGCAATTGAAAACTACAACATACGGAAGAAAGGCTCCCGAGGTGGAGGTTGATACTTCCAGGGTACCAAGCCTAGCAAAAAATTGCATTTCTGCCACAGAAACTACGCCCAATTAACCAATCGTTCACGTATGTTTTAACGGTTCGGCGATTTGACAATCTGCGCCAACAGGCAGAGAATAGCGGATTCGTTTCGTCCTTAACCAATTGTCAACAGGTTCCCTCTCATGCGACTTTTTTGGGAAATTGCCCAACGCAGCTTTCGCCGCCATCTCACCTACCGGGCGGCCACGATTGCTGGATTGATCACCAACTTTGGTTTTGGCTGGCTGCGCGTTTCCGTGCTGCTGGCTTTGTATGACGGCCGTCCCGTCGTCGAAGGCATCACCGAAACGGATCTCTACGCTTACGTGGCCCTTACCCAGGCGGTGATTACCTATTTGGCTCTGTTTGGCTGGTTTGAGCTTATGGAGTCGGTGCATACCGGTGAAGTCGGGGCCGACTTGCTGAAACCGATGGGATATTTCCAGTTCTGGATGGCCAAGGATGCCGGCCGGGCCGGCGTGGCGCTGCTGCTGCGTGGTGGGTTGATTATGGTCTTTTTTGGCCTGGTTTTTCCCATGAATTATCCTAGCGGTTTGGTAAACTGGTTTTGGTTGGGAACGGCCGTATGCCTCAGTTGGCTCGTTAGCTTTACGTTTCGCTTCTTAATCAACCTGGCCGCTTTTTGGTCGCCGAATGCTAGAGGTATCATCGGCACCGGCTATATTTTTGGCTGGTTTTTGTCCGGTTTTCTCATGCCGCTGCGCTTCTTCCCCGAGTGGGTGCAAACCATTGCGCACCTGACGCCGTTCCCGTACACGCTCAATTTGGTGGTAGAAGTTTACCTGGGTTTGGTGCAGGGGCCGGACTTGTACCGGGCATTGTTCATGCAGCTGGTGTGGGTGGTGGGTTTGGCAATTTTGGGACAGTTGGTGTTGAAAACGGCCGTGCGCCGTCTGGTTATTTTAGGAGGGTAAGGTGCGACACACGCTTGACATTTACCGGCGTCTGATCGGCATCCAGATTCGCTCTCAACTGCAATACCGCGCTTCGTTTCTGCTCGATCTCATTGCCACTGCCCTAACCGTCGTTGTGGAGTTCGGTTCGGTGGCGTTAGTTATCCAGCGCTTTGGCGATTTGCAAGGATGGCGACTGCCGGAAATCGCTTTTTTGTACGGGATGGTCGAAATCGCCTTCAACTTCATGGATATGCTGTTCAGCGGCTTCGACCCGCCCCGCTTTGGTCTGACCGTGCGCCAGGGCAGTTTTGACCAGCTTCTGCTGCGCCCCATCAACATCACCGCTCAGGTGATGGGGTCGCGGCTGGTGCTGCGCCGCCTGGGGCGCGTGGCCTTTGGCCTGGCTATCTTTGCCTACGCCCTGTCGCTCAACGACATCACCTGGACCGTGCCCAAGCTGCTCTATTTGCCCGTGGTCATTGCCAGCCTTGTCGCCTTTTTTGGCGGATTGTTTGTCATTGGCGGCACGATCACCTTTTGGACGGTGGACTCGATTGAGGTGCTGAACATGCTTACCTACGGCGGTGGCTTCACAATGTCTTATCCAATGACCATTTATCCCAACTGGCTGCGCCGCTTTTTTACCTACATTGTGCCCGCCATTTTTCTAAACTTTTATCCGGCACTCTACTTTTTAGACAAGCCAGACCCGTTTAACTTTCCGGCCATTGCCCCGTTTGTGTCGCCGCTGGTGGGCTTTGGCCTGCTCTGGCTGTCGCTGCGCGTCTGGCGCTTTGGCATTCAGCATTACCAAAGCACGGGAAGTTAATCCGCAGATTTCGCAGATTGACGCAGATTTTCTTTTTAAGGAGCAAAAAAGATCTGCGCTAATGGTACGACTTCGCTCACCACAAGCCTGTGTAATCTGCGGATAAAGAAAACAACTATGAACATTATTGAAGTCACAGATTTGCAGAAACACTTTTTTGTGCGGAAGCATTATTCCGGGCGGTTTGGCGCGCTGCGCAGCTTTTTTTCACGAGGGGCAAGACGAGTGCGGGCGGTGGATGGCATCAGCTTTGGCGTGCAGCCGGGTGAGTTGGTCGGTTATCTGGGGCCAAACGGCGCGGGCAAATCGACCACAATTAAGATGCTGACGGGGCTGCTGGTGCCGTCGGGCGGGAAGGTGATGGTGAACGGCCGTATCCCCCACAAAGAACGCCAGCAGTACGTCGCCCGCATCGGGGCCGTATTTGGCCAGCGCACCACGCTCTGGTGGGATTTGCCGGTCATCGAATCGCTGGAGCTGTTGCGCCACGTCTACAAAGTGCCGCCGGACCTATTCCAGCAAAATCTGGCTGAATTCACCGAGATGCTGGAGATGGAGCCGTTTTTGCACACGCCGGTGCGCTCCCTCTCGCTAGGCCAGCGTATGCGCGCCGACATCTGTGCCGCCCTGCTGCATAACCCGGACCTGCTCTTTTTGGACGAGCCCACCATCGGGCTGGACGTGGTGGCCAAGGAGCGCATCCGCCAATTTATCCAGCACATCAATGCCGAGCGAGGCACCACGGTGCTGCTTACCACGCACGATCTGGCCGACGTGCAGCGGCTGTGCCAGCGGGTAATGATTATTGATCGGGGGAAATTGTTGTTTGACGGCCGTTTAGAATCTCTGCAAGATCAATTCGGCGGCAAACGGGAACTGGTTGTCGATTTTGCTGAGGCGTACGAAACGGTTAAGGTCGAAGGTGCCACGGTCGTCGAATACCAGGATTCACGCGCCAAGTATCAGTTTGAGCGGGGTGCTATTTCGGCTTCGGAGCTGATCGGCCGTTTATCGGCAAAATATCGGGTGCAGGATTTGGCCGTGCGCGAACCGGATATTGAAGCTACCATTCGCCGGATTTACGAGGAGCGGTTGTTGGAAACGGCCGAACCCCCAAAAAATGAGGAGTAAGCATCCTCAGATGCGAACGGCTCCAGCCGAGTCGCATCTGAGGATGCTTACTCCTCCTGTCATCCACAAATTTGTCTGTGCTAGGCTGGGTGTAATTCAGCAAAGAACCGCGATTTTGCTACGATTTCATCCGCCGGGACGAAAGTAGCCTCTTCCACGCTCATGCCGGTGCGCTGCAAAAATGCCTGCACTACGTGATAGCCCACGGCGTAGCCGCCAAACGTGGGCATTCCGCCCAATGGTTCGTAGCCGTTTTTTTTCCGCCAGGGCATCGCCAAAGATGTAGCTGCGAATCAGGTTGAAGCCTGTCTCGTGCAGCCCAGCAGTGATAAGCGATTTGGCCGCTTCCAGCTCAGCCTCAGTCACCTCAGTAACAAAAAAGCCTATCGTTTCCTCGCCAAACAGCGAGGCGGCAAACGATTCGGCCATTCCTTCCAGCACAATGTACTCGGCCACGGTTGTGGTTTGCGGATTGAAGGGGAAGATGCGGAAGCGTACCAGATGGTGCATTTCGTGTGCCACCAAACCGGCTAGACGCGGCAGATTGTGCTCATTTGGCTGCCAAAACTGGCCGATGTAGCGTGGTGCAAACCAATCCGTCGCGCCCGTGTAGCCGCGCTGCGGGTCGCTGGCAAACCGCGCCGGGGCGGCCAGGACCAGCCAGCCCTCGAAGGTGTCAAAAGGCAGGCGGTCGGCGTAGGGTGTGAAGCGGGCTGCGGCTTGGACTGCGGCTTCGCGGCCTGTTTCCCAAGCGTTGGCGTCATCCATTGTTTTGAGCAGGGTCGAGATTTCTGCCACCTGATCCGGCAGCAGCCAGCCCCACACTTTGGCCCCGGCAAACGGATCGTTTTGCTCCATGCCGGGCCGCTGCATCATGCTCATCATTTGCTGCCACGGCTCGACGAATAGTTCCAAATAAAGCTGCTCACGCTTTCCAGCATCCGTCTCTGCCAGCAGGCGATGATAATATTCATTTGTGGGTATCCAATTGCTTTTCATGATTTGTGCCCTCTTCAATTTCCCCGGAAACTGCTTTTGCGAATGTCGTCTCGTCAATAAGTTTCCGGGGAAATGTTGGTTATTCGTTGTTGTCACAATAAACGGTAATTGCCTCATGCAAGAAGTCCGGCAGGTCGGGGTGCATCGCTTCAAAGGTGTTGCGGAAGGCGGGGTCAGAAGCATAGCCTTGCCCCAGGCCACGAAGCGCAGCGAAGCTGGGTTCGTAGAAGTGCTGGATGTGCTGGTGCCAGCGGGCGACAATGGCCTGCACGGCTTCGCTGTCCGGTTCAGCATTGAGCTGATCGATCATGTCGCTGTAAATTTGATTGCCTTCTTGCAGGATGGCTTCCTTTTCTTCTTGGCTCAGCCGGTTCCAGCGCTGATTGGATTGTTTGACCAGTTGCGGATCCCAACGTTTGCTGGCTTCTGCGGCGTACTCTTTTTGTTTGGCTTCATCGAAGCCAGCAAATAATTCTTTGTTGTCCATCTTAATTTGTCCTTCTAAATGCAAAATTGTGTTATCAATGGTGTTGATGAGCCGATCCAGCCGTTTGGCCTGCTGCTGCAAGGCTTCTTTTTGGGTTTGCAGCGATTGCAGCGTGTTGAAATCGGACTTATCTAGAATTTCCCGAATCTGTTCCAGGCTGAAATCCATCTCCTGGTAGAAGCGAATTTGTTGCAGCCGCAGCACGGTATCTTGATCATAGTAGCGATAGTTGTTGTTGCCAACGGCCGTTGGTTTCAGCAAATCTATCTGATCGTAATACCGCAAAGTGCGGCGGCTCACGTTGGCCAGGTCGGCTAACTGTTTAATCGTGTACATGCGCATCTCCTAAAACCTCCCGCAGGATTCGTTTATGAGCCTGGCCCTGGCTTAAACCTGCGGGAGGGTCAACTGGAACCATCATAAAGTATGACGTAACGTCAATGTCAAGGGGATTTTTGAAATTGGGAAAAAGCGGAACACAGAGTTTCGCAGAGGAGGCGCAGAGCGGCACAGAGATTTGGCTTTTTCTCTGCGAAGCTCTGCGGGTCTCTGCGTTCCTTATTTGTCTACAATCCGGCAGAAGCGGAGGATGGTGAGGGCGAGGGTTTGGGTGCAGGTTTTGAGGTCGGCCAGGGGGACGTGTTCGTCGGGTTGGTGGGCTTTGCGCACGTCGCCGGGGCCAAAGAGGATGGTGGGAATGTTGCCCACGTTGACCAGCAGGCGCATGTCGGCTCCGTAGGGCATCCCCTGTATTTGGGCCGAGGTTCCGGTGATCTCCTGGAAGGAAACGGCCGTTTCCTTCACAATCGCATGGTCCGCCGGAATCTCGGCCGGGTCAAACTGGGCACCCCACCACTCGATGACGGGTGGGTTTTCTCTGAGCCAGGGGTCGTTTTGTACGGCCGTCAACACATGATCCTCTAACTGCCGTTTAGCCGCTGCCGGGTCCTCACCAATCTTCACCCCGTAGCGCCCTTCAAACGTGAGCGTTTCGGCCACAGTGGAGGCCCAAACGCCGCCCTGAATTTTGCCAACGCAGATGGGGTAGGGTACGGGATAGTTGGCAAACATGGGATGATCGTCAGCCTCATTGCGAATTTTTTCTAATTCCAAAATGGCCTGGTAAACCAGCAAAAACTTCTCCAGCGGATCGACGCCCTCAAAGCGCATAGCGCCGTGGGCCGCCTTTCCGGGAATGGTCACACGAAAGTTATAGGCACCAGCCTGTGCCGGGGCAATCATCAGCTCCGTTGGCTCCACAACGATGGCCGCATCGGCTTTGGGGCCATGCAAAACGGCCGCTAGCGTCCCGGCCCCACCATCCTCTTCGCCAATAACCGACTGCACCAGCACCCGCCCTTTGAGCTGCACACCGGCATCAATGATTGCTTTAACGGCAAAGAGGGCACAGCAGAGGCCGCCTTTCATGTCTAATGCGCCACGGCCGTACACGTTGCCATCTGTCTCGTTGAACGTGGCGCGCCAGGGCGGAGTGTGCCAGCGGTCCAGCTCGCCCGCCGGAACCACGTCGGTGTGGCCGTTGAGGATGAGCGTGGGGCCGTCGCCGCGGCCGTAGCTGCCCAGCACGCCCAGGCCGGACGTGCGCTCAACTTCGGCGGTGTAGGCAGGATGCGTTTGCAGGTCGGCAAAGTCGATTTCCCAGGTTTCTACGTCGAGCCCGAGCGATTGCATGAGAACGGCCGTTTCCGCCTGCACCTTTACTTCTTCGGCCGTGCCATCCAGACTGGGAATCTGCACCAGCCGGTCCAAGGCGTGCAGCAGGGCATCAAAATCTAATTGGTCGAGGACTGCTTGTTCAATCTTGTTCATAGTTGTTGTGGATTTTTTGGAACACAGAGTTGCACGGAGGACAGCGGAGTTACGCAGAGGAAAAGCAATCTCTGTGTAGCTTTGTGCTTCCTCTGCGTAACTCTGTGTTCCGCTTTTTTATAATTCTTGCTTGCGTCGCTCAATGAAGTCGCGCAGGGCTTCGTCCGTGCCGGGGTCCAGATCGGGTTTTTCGTACTGGCGCAGGAGCTGTTTGTATTTCTGGTTGGCCCGCTGGATGGAATCGATGCTGCCGCTGGCTTCCCACGCCTCGGCCGAATCGTAATCGAACAGGCCGGCGCGGTAAAATGCCGTGCGATAATGGCGCATCGTATGGCTGCTGCCCAAATGATGACCACCCGGCGGCACCTCGTTGATGATCATGTCCAGCGCCCACTCGTCTTCTTCCCAACTGACGTTTTGCAGGTAGCGATGGTACATGCCCAGCAGCTCGCAGTCGAGGACAAACTTTTCATAGCCGACGGTAAGGCCGCCCTCTAACCAACCGGCGGCGTGCAGGATAAAATTCGGCCGTACCAGCATGGAGGGGAACATGGCCATCACGCTTTCGTAAGCCCCCTGGGCGTCGATAATTTTGGAGCTGGCGTAAGCCCCGGCGGCACGGAAGGGTAGGTTGTACATCCGGGCCAGCTGGGCACTAAGGTACAGCGCCAGCTGGCTTTCCGGCGCGCCAAAAACGGGGGCACCACTCTGCAAATCCAGCACCGCCTGGAAGGAGCCGTAGATGCAAGGCGTGCCGGGATTCGCCATCTGGGCAAAGACGATGCCTGCCAGTGCCTCGGCATTCAGCTGGGCCACTGTGCCCAAAATGGAAACCGGTCCCATCGCCCCGCTCAAAATGAACGGCGTGACGTCCACAATCTGGTTGTGGCGGGCAAACTGGATGAGCATACTGAGCATCCGGTCATCAAGGCGGCGCGGGCTGCTGACGTTGACCACGCAGTGCAAGACGTGGTTGTGCCGCAGCGTTTCTTCGCCATACATAATTTTGGCCAGCGCCAGCGTGTCGGCGGCAATGGGGCCAGTATGGTACACGCCCATCACCGGCTTGTCGCCGTAGGTGAGCAGGGCGTACATCGTTTCCAGATGGCGGTATTCGATGGGCACGTCGGACGGCACGACATTTTCAGCCCCCAGGCTGTGCATGTAGGGGATGGTCTGGCTTAGCTTGATGAGGTTTTGCAAATCTTGCAGGGTGCCGTCGCGCCGCCCCCGGTCCAGATCGCGTATAAATGGCGGGCCGACTACCGGGGCAAATACGACATGATCGCCGCCCAAAACGACGTTGTGCTCCGGGTTACGGCCGGACCAGACAAATTGCGATGGTGCCTTGGCCAGATATTCCATTACCTGTGCCCGGTCAAAGTAGGCGATCTGGTCCACAATCTTAACGTGATGCTGTTCCAGGATTTGCACCGATTCCTCATCGTAAAAAGCGATGCCGCCTTCTTCTAAAATTTGCATCGATTTGTCGTGGAGGAGCTGGAGCTGTTCGGTGGAGGCGATTTCGTATGGAGGCAGGGTCCATTTGGGCTGGGTGATTTTGGCAACCTGGTCGGGGTTGGGGCCGTGCGGGCTGGGACGGTTGCGCATGCGTTTTCGGGCCATGGGGGAGCCTCCGGAATGGTGTCGTAAAACCTGACAGATTTACATAATAATATAGCCAAAAGGGTCGTTTGCCGTACAAAATCAGCTTGGCTACATGCTCGTTTTGAAAACCTGTCAGGTTTGTTTTAGGTGGGTACGGCCGATTCCAAAAAATTATCTATGTCTACTTTCATTTGCGCCAGCGAGGGCAGGTGGGCGTACATCATGTGCCCCGCTTCGTAGTAGTGCATGGTGATATTGTCCATCAGGGTGGGATCGATGTCCAGGTGGTTGAAGGTGTATTCGGTAGCCAGAAGCGGGGTGGCCAGATCGTAGTAGCCATTGGCGACGTACACTTTCAGGTAAGGATTGATGGTCATTGCCTGGCGCAGCGTTTCGGCAACGTTGGCAAATTCGTTTTGGTGCGGCTCGTAGTTCCAGGGCCACACTTTGGGGTTCAAAATTTCATAGGGCAGATCGCTCTCGTAGTTGAGTTCCTGCCGCACGTAATCGTTGAAAGTGGCCGTGTATGGACCCTGAATGACGGCATAGCTGGGATCATACTCAAAATGCTCGCCGGCCGCGTCCCGGTCGATGCCCAAAAAGCGGCTGTCCAACCGGCCCACGGTGCGGTGCTGGTCGCGCAGCAGCTCTTTGATGTAGCGGAAATATTGCACCCGCAAGTTGCAGCGCTTGACATAATCTAAAGAAAGCCCCAGGTAGCGGGCCAGCTTCTTCTCGATTTTGACCTTTTCTTTTTCCGGCAAGGCCGCACCCTGCATCAGAGCCAACGTGTATTCGGTGAGGGCAAACTGGCGCACTTCTTCCACGGTGTCTTCCAGGCTTTCTTGCAGTTTTTTGTCCAGCTTCTTGTGGTACCAGGCGGTAGCCGCCATGCTGGGCAGGTACAAAATATAGGGCAGATCGTTACCGATGGGAAAGCGAATGGTTTGGAAGTTGAGCACGACAGAGATGAGCATGATCCCGTTTAGGTACATGCCGTGCCGCTCTTGCAGGTAGCCGGCTACACCGGCGGCGCGGGTGGTGCCGTAGCTTTCGCCGGCCAGGAATTTGGGGGAGGTCCAACGGCCGTACCGCGAACAATACAGCCGGATAAAATCGCCCACATACTCAATGTCCCGCTTGAAGGCGTGGAACTCTTTCGGCTTTTCGCCTTCCACGGCGCGGCTGTAGCCGGTGCTTACCGGATCGATAAACACCAGATCGGTCTGGTCCAGAATGGAATATTCATTTTCGATAAGTTCGTATGGTGGCTGCAGCAAGTTGCCCTTTTCGTCGGTGACGATGCGGCGCGGGCCAAACACGCCTAAATGCAGCCAGACCGAGGAAGAGCCGGGACCGCCGTTGAAGGAAAAGGTGAGCGGCCGTTTTTTCTGGTCTTTGATGCCATCGCGGGTGTAGGCAATGAAGAAAATTTCCGCTTTGGGCTTGTGCCCTTCTACTTTGCCCTCTTTTTCACTTTCTTCTTTCAGCACGATGGTGCCGGTGGTGACGGTGTAGTTGATGCGACGGCCGTTGATGGTCACCACGTGTTTTGTTTCTACCAGGTTGTCTTTAGGTTCCGGCTTGGGCGTTTTTTCTTTTTCGTCCCCATTTTTCTCTTTACTTTTTTCTTCTTCAGCCATGCAGACACGCTCCTTAGATTGATTGGGGCGGATTATACCATTTATGTATGAAGCAGAAACTCATTGCCATCGGGATCGACAAAACGGGCTTCCTGATCGCCTTCGCCTGCACCGTATGGATGGCGCACCAGCTCCATGGTGAATGGCACGCCGCGCGATTTGAGCCAGTGGTAGGTCGCTTCAATGTCCTCGGCGGTGAAGACCATGCCGCTTACGCTGCCAATGCGTGGATCATTGGGATCATCCGAGGCATAGAGGGCAATTTCTGTGGCCAGAGGTATTTCTTTGGCCGCTTCCGGTACGATCCAGGCTAAGCGCGTGGTGCCGTCGTCGAAAACGGCCGTTTCCACAAAGCCTAATTTGTTGATATAAAAATCCAATGAGCGGGCTAAATCCGACACATAAATCGTAATCATTTGCAAATGAGAAATCATGTCACCGCCTCCTTTTGCGATTGTACGCCAGACCAGCGATAATCCATAAAGTTGGTCAATTTTTCAAAATTGACCTACCCTCTGCAATAAGTGTAAGGAGAAACCAGATGCGAATCGCAATTTATTCAGACGTTCATGGCAATCTCACCGCGCTGCAAACTGTGTTGGCCGACATCAAAAAGCAGGCCCCCGACCTCATCGCCTTTGCCGGGGATTTGTGCCTGATGGGGGCGCGGCCCAAAGCGTGCCTGGAGCTGGCCAAAGCCGAAACAGACATTCTCGTCTATGGCAACACCGACGAATACATACATGCCCCGCAGCCCGTGCCCGATGATGCCACGGAAGCACAGCGTCAGTGGCGCGAAATGTTTAACGAATTGGCAGCCTGGACCCGCGATCAACTTGGCCCAGAAAATGTCTCCTGGCTACAGCGTTTGCCTTTTAGTCATCGTGTTTCACCAACGGCCGTTTCCCAAGCAGATCTCCTCATTGTCCACGCCAATCCGCTGGATGTAAACCAGGTTGTTTTCCCGACGGACGACTTCCAGGCGGAGCAGCTCGGTGAGGTAAAATGGACGCAGAGTGATGAAGATTTACGGCCGTTGCTGCAAAACACCACCGCCGGGATTATCGCCTTTGGCCACCTGCACATCCCCAACATGCGTCAGTGGGAAAATACGATTCTGGCCAACATCAGCTCCGTCAACCTGCCGGCCGACGGGGATGATCGGGCCAAATACGGCCTGCTTACCTGGCGTAAGAACGAAGGTTGGACGGTGGAAAAGCGGCTGGTAACCTATAATTTGCATCAAGAACGGGAACTGCTTACCTTTATCAAGCCGCCACATCTGGAACAACTATTGGGCAATATGCTCAAATAACACCGCTAAAATAACTTTATGAAACCATTCCTCAAATGGGCCGGAAATAAATACAAAATCGTCGAGCGCATCAAGACCCTGCTGCCCCCTGGTGAACGGCTGGTTGAGCCATTTGTTGGCTCCGGCGCGGTGTTCCTCAACACCGACTATCCCAAGTATCTGCTCACCGACGCCAATGAAGATCTGATTATCCTGTACCAACATTTACAAGCCGAAGGCGAAGAATTTATCAACTATTGCCGCCCGTTGTTTACTCCAGAAAATAATGACAAAGATCGTTATTACGAACTGCGTGACGAATTCAACAGCACCAGCGAGCTGCGGCGCAAGTCGGCCATTTTTTTGTACATGAACAAGCACGGTTACAATGGCCTGTGTCGCTACAACATGAAAGGTGGTTTTAACGTGCCGTTTGGTCGTTATAAACGGCCGTACTTCCCCGTAGCCGAAATGCGCTATTTTGTCCAAAAAGCGCAGCACGTCACTTTTGAACACACAAACTTTATAGCGACGATGGCCGCCTGCCAGCCGGGCGATGTGGTCTATTGCGATCCGCCCTACGTACCGCTGTCCGCCACGGCCAACTTCACCAGCTACAGTGCCAACGGCTTTGGCTGGGCCGAGCAAACCGAATTGGCACGGCAGGCGGCTAAACTGGCACAGCGCGGTATCCCCGTCATCATTTCTAACCACGATACAGAAGAAGTGCGCCAGGCGTACAAAGCGGCAGAAATCGAGGCATTTGAGGTGCGCCGCTTCATCAGCTGCAACGGTGACAAACGGGACAAAGCCGCAGAATTGCTGGCGCTGTTTAGCCGGGACAATAACGAATGAATGCAACAGACGAATCTTCATCCGAAAATAATAATTCGTTGTTTCCTCAAATTCGCTGTAGTCATCCCGATGCAGTGAAGTGGAACGGCCGTTACCAATCCGACGGCGATTACCGGCAAAAAGGACATCCCAGCTACATGCTGCAAGAGTTTGTCCATTTGCTGTCCAAAAATGGCGTGGTGCTAGATGCGGCAGCCGGTGTGGGCGTAAACGCGCTGTTTGTGGCCCAGCAGGGTGTGTCCGTGGTGGCGTTGGATATTTCTGAAGTGGGATTGCGATTGCTGCGGCAGCGGGCGGCGGAGTTGGGGGTGGGTGTGGATACGGCCGTTTTCGACCTCACCCAACCTTATTTCCCCCCCAACTGCGTCGATGCCATCCTCAACTTTCGTTTTTTGGAGCGGGCAGCGTTTGCCGCCTACCGGCAGGCATTGCGCCCCGGCGGGCTGCTCTTCTTTGAGACGTTTGTTCATCTGGGGGAAGAAGAAACAGCGAGCTACTTCCTGGAACCGGGCGAACTGCACACTGCTTTTGCCGACTTCCAGATCATCCATTCGGCCGAAACTGAAGTGCGCGGCCAGCGCTCCGGCAAGATGCGCCACGTTGCCCAACTCATCGCCCGCAAACCGGAGATTTAGCCACAGAGGGCACAGAGAACAATGAGGGTATCTTTTGCCCCTCCTTGTTCTCTGTGGCTTTAGATCAATCCCATGTCTTTGGCTTTGAGGGCGGCCTGGGTGCGGTCGCGGACGCCTAGCTTGCCCAGGATGTTGGTGACGTGGTTTTTTACCGTGCCTTCGGTAATGAACAGCTCGTTGGCAATCTCGCGGTTGCTAGCTCCGGTGGCCAACACGCCCAAAATTTCCAGTTCCCGTTCGGAGAGGGGTTCGACGAGGTTTTGTTGGGATACGGCCGTTTGGGAACCGGACATCCGCGAAAATTCCGCTACCACTTTGGCCGCTACCGACGGCTCTAAAAACGATTCACCGCGGGCCGTGGCCCGAATCGCTTCCACCAGCTTGGCCGAGGGCACGTCCTTGAGCAGATAGCCCACCGCGCCGGCACGTAAACCGTCAAAGACGTATTCATCATCGTCAAAGGTGGTGAGCACAATGACGCGGCTGTTGGCGGTTGATTCCGTAATTTGGCGGGTAGCGGCCACACCGTTGAGCACCGGCATCCGTAAATCCATCAGTACCACATCTGGGGCCAATTTGTCGACGGCGTCGATGGCTTCCTGGCCGTTGCCGGCTTCCCCCACCACTTCCAAATCATCATGCACCGAAAGCAGCGTGTGCAGCCCTTCGCGGAATAAAGCCTGATCATCAACCAACAAAATGCGAATTGTCATGCTCGTGTCTCCAAACGGTGAAGGCAAAATAGCAAATCGTTGGCCGATTATACCAGCTTCATCTATTCCCAGCGGAATTTTAGGGTGGTGATCAGGCTGAAAACGGCCGTATACCCCACCAGCGCCAATACCTTCAAAAGCGCACCTTCCGGCACCTGGCCTTCAAACAGCAGCGGCAGCACCAGGGCGTTAGTGACGCCTACCGGGGACCAGTCGCCAATCCATTGCAGCACGGTAGGCAGCGGGATGCCGGGCAGGCCACCGCCCAAAAAGAAGAGCGGCAGCAGGGTAAACATGTAAATCGGATTGGCCACCTCGGCCCGGTTTACAAACGAGGCAATCACCAGGCCAAAGGCGATAAAGCAGGCTCCGGCCAGGAGCAGCACCAGCAGCGTCAGCAGCAGGCCAGTGGGTTCGATGGCGTAGCCCAGCACCAGCGTGCCAAAGAGCAGCGTGACAATGCCCTGAATCAGGCTGGTGAGCGTTTGAGCAGCAGCATCGCCCAGCATGAGCTGGCCCACGGGCACCGGTGTGACGGCCAGCCGCTGGAACAGATTCTGCTGCCGCCAGTTGACGGCGCGTACGGCCGTATTCGACCCCCACAGCATCACGCTCAGGCTCACAATGACCGGGAACATCAGGCCGATTGTCTCGGCTCCTTCAGTGCCGCGCGCCGTGAACCAGAAAATCGTCAGCATAAAAATGGGCGTCAAAATGCCGATGAGCAGCGTTTTGACATTGCGCAGCATCGCCAACAGCTGCGTCCGGGCGAAATAAACAATCGGGCTAACTGTGTTGAATCGGGAAATGGTTTGAGTTGTCATCATAAACTCCTTTTATCTTTTTTGAACCGCAAAGGGCGCGAAGCACGCAAAGAAACAAAAAAACTTTGCGCTCTTTGCGTCCTTTGCGGTGAATATCACGCGTCACGAATGGTGCGGCCGGTGAGGTGCAGGAACAAATCTTCCAGGCTGGGCTGCTGCACGTGCAGGTCGCGCAGGGGGATACCTAACGTGTCGGCCAGGGCCAGCAGGGCGGTGTTGATGGTAGCCGGATCGCTGGTTTGCAGGCGCAGCAGTGCCCCTTCTTGCTCGGCCTGCTGCACGCCGACCATCTTTTTCACTTCGTCCAGCGGCAGCGGGGCGGTGGTGGTGATGGTGCTGCTGCCGGCTAATTGGTTAATCAACCCGCCAGGGGTGTCCAGCGCCAGCAAACGGCCGTGATCCATAATCCCCACGCGATGGCACAGCGCTTCGGCTTCTTCCATGTAGTGGGTGGTCAGCACGACGGTGCGGCCCTGGTCGCGCAGTTGGCGCACCAGCTCCCACAGGCGGCGGCGCGCCTGCGGGTCCAGCCCGGCCGTCGGCTCATCCAGAAAAACGATTTCCGGGTCGTTGACCAACGCCAGGGCCAGCGCCAGCCGCTGCTGCTGGCCGCCGCTGAGCTTGTCGGGCAGAGCGTTGGCTTTTTCGGCCAGACCCACTTCGTTGAGCAGGTGGTGGGCAGCGGTTTTGTTGAGGGAACGGCCGTACAATCTAGCAAACAAAATAAGCTGTTCAATGGCGCTGAGATCAGGCAGCAGACTGGTTTGCTGCAGCTGCACGCCGATGCGCCGTTTGACTTCACGCGGCTGCCGCTGGATGTCGTAGCCCAGCACGGTCACCTGGCCGCCGTCGGCTTGGCGCAGCCCTTCCAAAATGGCCAGGGTGCTGGTTTTACCCGCGCCGTTTGGCCCCAGCAGGCCAAAAATCTCGCCGCGCGGCACGGTGAACGAAACGCCGTCCACCGCCTTCACGCCGGGGTATGATTTCTGTAGCCGATCGACCTGGATGGCAACGGCCGTATTCTTTCCATTTTGTGTCATGTTTACCTCCAACTTTTGGCTTTTTAGGACTGGCAGTCCTTAGACAATGGTTTGCCAGGGTAATGAGCCAAAGGACTGCCAGTCCTGGCTCGTTAAAATTTGATGCTTTCAGTGTAGTTGGAGGGAAGGTTTTTGTACTCTGGCGAGGGGTAAAACTTGGGCTAGAGAATTAGGGGAAGGAAAGCTTATAACCAAAGTTATAAAAATGACTTTTTTGTCACTTCAAGAACTTAAACTCATAACGAGAGCAAACAACTTCAAAAACATCATCATATGTTTGAATAAAGATATGCTTGTCCTCATGTGTTACTTTGCCGCCTAAGCTTGCGACCCATTCGGAATCGAGAACTTCATCAAAGCTTGATGCACACTTGAAATCCCAAGAATCAAGCTCAATCATTTTAAGTGCCAAAACTCCCGTGAAAACAAGTTCATAGGGGATAAAATGATCCAATGTATCTGGTGGATCAGAGACTAAATTCTTGTTTATTTTCCCTTTTAATCTCAACTTATGAGTTCCGTCAAGAAAAGAGACATCATCCAAGAATATACAATCTCTACCAGCTAGAAAGCCATATTCAGTTTTAATGGGCCGAGGCTTACGCTTTAAACTTGTCATCTCTTTTCCTAACATCGTTAGTGTGCCTAAGAACTGTTTATGCGGCCGTATGGCATTGCAGAATGTACAGCTTGTAATCGGGGCCGCCGGGGGCGTCGATGATTTCCAGGGCGAATTCAAACTGGACGGGGACGCCGTAGGTGTTTTCCAGGCGGGTGAGGGCGGTGCGCATCAGCCGGATGAACTTTTCATCTTCGATGAGGTGATCATAGGAAAGCCGTTGGGTTTGGGGGTCCAGCAGGTAACGGCCGTATGGATAATCTGTCTGCAAAATTTCACTGATGGGCAGCAGCTTGAAGTCGTTTCCTTCTAGATCCACCACTTTGACTTTCTTCTGAATCAGTGCCTGGCTCTCGTTCAGATAGTCGGGCGCATTGAGGGAGATGATACACGCTTTACTGTCCTCCAATGGCAGATCGACCCGTTCATCCAGGCCCAAGGTCAGGCGCAGGCAGCCGTCTTTGGCCCGGCTGTCATTTTGCTTGAACCACGGGTTTTGGCTGAGGCCGGCACCGACGATGGTGGGCAGGAAGTAACGGCCGTATTGATGCCCAATCAACGGTTGAATCATAATCGCCATGCGTTCGTCGTAATCGATCAAGCCATGCTTCTGCCGTTCCAGCATGGCGTCTGGATTGAAGGTGCTGGCGTACACACGGCGAATGCCCTCCAGTAGGGCCGCAAAATTGGCCTCTGGCTCGCCCTGGTTGGGGCAAAAAATGGAGGCATATTTGCCGGCAAAGGCATAATCGAGATGGTCTTCTAACAGGCTGGAAGAACGGACGACGAAGGGACGGCCGTTTAGCCGGTTCAATACATCCCGCAGCTGTTCTTTAATGTAGTTGGGAATCTTACCTGCCAGGCAGTGGGACACAATTTCCGGGTATTGGGTCCGCATTTCTTCGACGGAGAGGTATTTCTGGTTGACAAACCGTTCCAGCTTATTTTGCAGCAAAAATTCGTAGATGATTTCCGAGCCAATAAAGTACGTGTCGGGAATCGTGACCTGGCGGGCAATGTCCGGGCCAAAATCGTGGGTGGCCTTCTCCAAAATGTGCCAGGCCATGAGCATACCGCCCGCCTTGCCGCCAATCTTGCCGCTGCCGATAAGCCGTTCATAAATCCAGTTCAAATCTTTGATGGAAAAAACGTGCTTGGCCACGCGGATAAAAGGGAGCTGGTCGCTGAGCAGGCGTTTAATGAGCACTACTTTTATTTCTTCCAGGTGATGTTTCACTTTTTCCTGGTCGGGCGGGGGCAAGGCGTCATACACTTCACCCTGTTCAAACAACATCGCCCACGGCGCAATTTCCGGGTTAAAGGTGAGTTCAACTGCCTGGGGTGCTTTGTCTTGATTGCTCAGCACTTCTTCAATGAGCTGCTCCAGCAGGGTGCTGCCCAAATTGTTGGCAAAATAGTTGTCCGTGTGCAAATCGCGAATGGTATCCAGGCGGCGCTGCCAGGCGCCTTCATCTTCCTGCACGGTGGGGTTGTTCAGCCCCTCGCGCCGCTGCGATTCGATGGCCAAATCCTTTACTTCTTGCTCAAAATCAGTTTTGTGGACAATGCCGCGCCGGAACAGCTCTTCACGCATCCGCAGGCGAATACGGTCACTGAGAATGGGATATTGAGCCAGCTTGATGTAGACGTCGATGGTGGGCGTGGTGGTTCTGAGTGGGCCAGTGGGCATGGCGAACTCCTTCAATTTTTTTTAACGCAAAGGCGCAGAGCTGTTTTTTAAGGCCGTGTTACCAGGTTGTTGAGCAGCTTTTCAGTGGCGGTGCTGATTTCGGTGATGGCTTGCTCGAAGGCGGCTTCGTTGGTGCGAGACGGCCGTCTGTAGCCAGACACCTTGCGCACAAATTGACGAGCCGCGGCTTCAATCTCGTCCGGCGTGGCCGGAACTTCGGCGTTGCGTAACTGCTTAATACTGCGACACATACATTTTCTCCAGTATAAGGTCAGGGTTGTTGGTAGACAAGCTGGATGGGGCCGCTGGGCTTGAGGATGCCGCAACGGCCGTTCACCGCCAGGGTTACCATTTTACCATCGGCACTTACCTCACTAATCGTCTCCATTACCTCGCCGCCAAAGCTGGTAAAGGTGATCTCCGGGCTGATGATAAACGGCGTGCCGGTGAGATCGATGCTGGCCCGGCCCAGCGGTGCGTTTTGCTGGTTGCGGTTGCAGCCGGTAGCCACACCAAAATCAGAGGCAGTAACGGGGTAGGTGGCTAACTGTTCACCCAAAATAGCATTGTACCCGGCCAAACTTTCGGCCAGCGTGGCAAACGTCATATCGGTGGGATCGATGATAAGCGAACTGGGATTGAGCCGAACTTTCTCGTACTGGGTGACGATGGCCCCTTCCGGGTAGCTGATGAGGCTAAAGTTGCCGCCGGTTTCGGTGGCGGGCAGCGTGAGGTACTCCTGTGGTGTGGTGTCCATGTTGTGGCAGTAGAGGGCGGCGGGGGAACGGCCGTTTAAATAAATCGTATACGGTCCATCCACAGCCGCAGGCTGCTGCTGCTTGATCATGGTGCAGGAGTTGGGGCGCGGCACCGGCGACGGCGTCACCATGGCAAAGCGCGTTGGCGTCGGCGGTGTGGGCTGCAAGGTGGCAATCTGCGTGGCGATGAGGGCCACGGTGGTGGCTTCCACCTTGTCTGGCTTGGTGGCATTTTTATTGAGCAATACAAAGCCCAGGTAAAAAGCCAACACCACCAGCGCCCCGCCAACAACAAGGAGCCAGGTGAGAAAAGGTTGGGGAGCAGTTTTTGGTTCGAACATAGCTACACTTTCCAGCGCGGGTGCAGGCGCTAATAAAATGTAGCTTACCTTGCAATGAGGGAATAATCAACAGGTAGAAACAGGTCGGGCAAGCCCATAATTGATGGGCTTGCCCGACGGGAAACGACTTGAACACACCTCTCCTGGGAAGATGAACGATGTGAGGACGGCCGTTTCCGGCACAATTGATTTCCCCAGCAATTTTCATAAAGGAGGAGGCGTATTTTGTACGCCAATTTTTATTAGCAGGGGTTTAGGTAAGTTTATTCTGGGTGGAGCGACTGACCATACTGGTGGTGAATGATGGCTTACATCGACTGTTAACCACTTTTTCCTTTTCAGCCAATAATATCCCCAAGCCCACACTATTCCGTACAGAATCAAGGAAAGTGCCCATGCCGCAATAACAAAAGCTATTCCTACTAACCTTTCTTCAGAACCTGGGAGATTTTCTGGCAATCCGTATAGGGAGCTAAATATGACATGCGTCCATGACATAGCATTAAATATTGGTATAAGGGCAAAGATTGATAAAGTTGTCAAGCTTCGGTAGTTTTTGCTGGGCGGTTGTTTTGTTCGATGAGATAAGTACAGTCGTCCGGCCATCCAACTAATGGGCAACAACCATAGCAAAAAGACAACCATCCAGCCTAGAGCATAAATGGGAGATAGTAACAATGCCGGATGGCCTATGGCGAGAGTTCCGATATTAACAGGATTGGGGGTTGGATTCATGAACAAGCCGACGATCAATGCGATACTGAGCAAGATAGACTGCTCGATCAATTTGCTGCCTGGCAGCAAATGGTTTCGTTTTGACAGCAGCTGATCGGCAAAGGCCGCTTTTTGTACTTGCAATCCAACGGTAACCGCTACAGGAAAAGCTCCTAGAAGGCCGAATATTACCATGACGATCAGCAGCCCAATAAAAAATAGAATGAAACCAAATATGAAAATGAAGGTTACGTACAATAGATTATTACTGTTGGCAGTGACTGTATCTAAAGTTGTAATAAGTATAATGGATTGATTCAATATTTCTATTACCCAACCAGAATTGCTGCTTATTGATAGTCCAACAAGCATGCCGGATAAAATCGCTGTTGCACGTCGGGGTTCAAATAAATAGAGCAAATTTCTTAATGCGCTTACCCGCTGTTGATTTGTTGGATGCAAAGGTGCTAGTCGCTGCCGAAACTGCTGCTTAACCCCCTCCCAACTATACGTTCCGGTGTTTTTCCGGGCTTTTGCAACTCTTTGTATTTGCTCGATCATTGTGTTGGCACTGCCTAGCCAGACGGCCGTACGCTTATCGGCATAATATTCACGAACACGCAGCACACTGCTTCGCGTGACCTCTACAAATAGAAACAAAAGGACAATTTTGACATTTATCTCCCCAAACAAAAAGATTCCGTCCCATAAAGGAGTTAAGGAGAGATTGGCGCTCAACCGCCGAGCAATATGGAAAAATACAAAAAGATTCAGAAAAACAGTGATAACAACGGCAACTTTGTTGAAGCATTTTCCCAGTTGAATAGAGAAGGTTGTTTTAGATACATCTCGATTGGCAATATGGCTTAACTCATGTAATAGAACTGTCTCAAAGGTTTTAAGATTGATAATAAACGCTTCAAATACCCCTCGACGCAGCAGCAAAAACTGTTTTTTTCTATAACCGAAAGCTTTTCCCGTTACTGCACGATTTTTGCCACTCCATAAAAAGCAGAGTCGGTTTTTAGGAACATCAGGCAAGCAGTTTCTAATTTCATGAAGATGAGCCAAGAAACTGTCAAAACTTTGCTGTTCTGAGGGAATAGCTTCGACTGTGGACAATTTTTGCCAACCAGCCCGATTACTTTCATTTTCTGCAATTCGGCTTGCCCGCAGGTGAGCCCACAAAAAAACAAACAGAGTTGCTCCTAAACTGATAAATGAAAGTAATAACTCGTTAGATATTTTTGTATAAACCCCTAGCAGCTGGCGTACTATGCTAAATGTGCTGCCACCAACAACAAACAGCAGAAGCAGAAATTGACCGTCTGTTTCTGTCGGAAAGGCAAAAGGATTTAAAGATAATTTTTTTTCAGAATGGGACATTAGAGCCTCACTTTTCTTAGAACAGCTTTGCTGAAGTATGTTCCGAGTTATACAAGCCCCACTGTACTTTAAGCAGTTTGGCAGAGCGTAGTTTGACTTTGGAACGAATCTACTAAAACTGCATTTAGCTATTGTGTAGAGCAAGTCGGGCCAATAAGGCATCTCGAATAATCTCTATTTCAGGTTTTTTTATGTTAAGACAGCGCGATTCTTTATCAGCAATTTTGTCTAACTCTTTTTTGATTTCTGCCAGTTGCTTTGATGTAAAGGTAGGTGCTTTATCATTTGGTTTTTTGTCGAATAAACCTTGCAACCATTTAACTGCGCTTGTGCCTGTGTCTTTGCCCATTGCTTTTACTGCTTCTTGAATTAGAAGTGTCAGCATAGTTGAGAGAATTGGGAACACCACTTGAGAAAATGCTTCTAAATGAATACTTGTACCAAACCCCAATGCTTCATCTTTTGTCTGTGGCGTTTCTAGAAATAGCTTAGGGTTTGCGAAATAACTGTCACGGTAGCTGACATATAATGGCAGCTCATGTGGGGCTTTTTCGCTGATAATGGCATAGGCTGCGCTATTAATTAAGGCACGTCCTTGCTCGTTGTTAGTTAACATAAAAACTCCTCATTTTAGTAAAACTCATGAAGGAACTCTGGTGAATCTCTAACGACTGGATATGACGGGGGCAAGAATTCGTGCTTTCTTGCTCTTGTTTCTTAATTCCAACGGCAATCAAACTCACCCCAAATGTCTGGTGCCTGTAGAGTCGGTCGGCCATCATAAATAATGAAGTTTCCGGCCGTATTGTCTAGGACAGCAATATGTAATATTTGATCCCGCGATTCTTCGATAAATCCATCAAATGGGGCTGTGTTTGTGTATCCTTCATACTCCATTGGATAGTCCCAGCCGTTGGCGGTTAGGGTTCCTCTAAAGGTGACATAACCATCGCCCAGCGCATTATAAGGACTATAAACTCTTTCTCCCTCAAGTGTTGCAGAATAGTTTGAGAAGTAGCCCTCGCAATCGAGTATGTAGGTCTCGTCTTGACTTGATGGGTTGGCAGATCTATCTTGGTTATCCGAGTCATCATCATCGTCAACTTGAGAGCGCTCGCTAGATGATTCTACATTTGATCCTGTATCAAAAATGAAACTTACAACCGAGAAAATTACCATGCAGCCTGCAATCCCAAGAAATAACAGTAGCACGCCACCGATAATAATTTTTTGGTTTCTCTTTTTTACGTTACTCATTGTTTCCTCCGTATTTAAAACTCTGCTCGACGTACAACTTTTGGAAGGGATGTGTGATTTGTGCTACCTCTTCCTACAAACTGGAATAGATGAAATGATCATTCTATTCCCATAAATGAACGGAGGAAACGGCCGTTTTCCGGCAAGGTACAAAGAGAAAAGCCCGGTGAGATGCCGGGCTTTTTTTCTTAGACTTAGGCCTTAGAGCATCGGTTACAAGTTAAGGGTTTGAGACAATTGTCAAAGGCCATAATTCAAACACAGATGTCTCGTTTTTTCGTTTTCGTT
>PABI01000178.1 GCA_002699125.1 Anaerolineaceae bacterium | reverse complement strand
TGTGCTTTTGGATTCTTGGTTTGCTTTTTTCATACGTGAATTGTAGCCAATTTCTGGCTTGACAACTCACAAAATAGCTTAACTTGTAACTGATGGTGTTAGCCAAAGGCTTCTCCGGCAAGCGGGCTAAAGCGTTAGCCGCCCAGGTTTCCCGCTGGGATGTCTACGACGAGCAAAGCTGGCTGGGTTGGGTAGCGCCGACATTTAACCTGGGTCAGCCTCTCCAGGTTGTGGTCAAACGGCAGCTGCACAAGGGAAAGCTGAAGCATAGCTACTATGTCACCACCTTGTCATTCCCTTCTAAAAGGGCGCTCATGAACCGGTACAACCAGAGAGGTGGTGCTGAGATTGAACAATTTCGAGCGGACAAAGATGGTTTACACCTCTCCGCCCGTCGCAAGCGGCGCTTTGTCGCCCAAAAAGCATTGATCCTGCTCACCGACCTGGCCCATAATCTGTTGGCCGATTTTCACAACCGTGCTTTAGTCGATTCTCGTTTTACTACTTGGGGTCTCAAGCGCATCGTCCGCGACCTGTTGGCCGTTCCTGGTCGGCTCCATTTCCGCTCGGGACAACTCAAACGAATCGAATTACTGGCGGCACATCCGTATGCTGATGAACTGAGTATTTGTTTGGAAAGGTATTGTTTGGGCCGTTTTCGCTCGAATTTGGAATAGAAACGGCCTCTGTTTGCATAGATTATGTCAAACTGAATAGAAATGCGCTCTATTTGCGCAAAAATAAGGTTAGAATTCTGGCTGAAATTCGTTATTTCCTGCAATTCGTTGTCGTCATATGGTAGCCAGCTGCCAGAACAACCCCGCCAGCGGCAGGTAAATGATGAAAGCAGTAACGGCCGTCACATACAACCCATACCCGGAGGGAACGGCCGTGCTCAGGCTAAACAAAGTCGCCGCCACCAGCATGGTGATGGTCATCGCCGGGAGAAAAAACTCCCAGTTGCCAATGAGGATCACCATGATGATCTGTCCCAGGCTGAACAAAATCGATCCGGCGATGAACGTACCCGTTACCCACACCCGGCTGCCGTCGAAAAACAGTTTGGCCGAGCCACCTGCCCGGCGCACCGCCAGCGGGCCGATGCCATCGGCACCCAAACCAAACATCTGCGCGGTGCCACCAACAATCATCAGGAGCAGGCCAAAGCCGGCCCAAAAGCGATTGATCGACCACAGCAAATACAGGTTGACGGCGGCCGACACCACGATACCCAAGCCAAAACCAATGGCGCTGAGCAAATGACCCCAAAACCACCGCTTCGATTTGGCTGCGGCCGTTTCGGCCAATTCATGATCGGCGTAATTGCGCACCACCGGAATGAGCACAATGCCCAGCGCCAGCACCAGGGGAAACAGCACCGTCAGAACAGCAAAGAAAGTAAATCTTGGATTACCTGTCATACTCTTGTCGATTGAAATTTAAGCAAGCAATTGAAACCTTACGTGTCACTCCCGCCCCGCGCTTTCGCGAGGGCAGGCTGGCGAGAGTCCAGGCGTATGGATTCCCGCCTTCGCGGGAATGACAATCAACGCAATCATTTTCTTAAAGAACAACTGCACGAAGTCACTTTAGCAGCGCCTCTTGCAATGATTTGACAAACTGCACGGCCGCTTCCACCTTATCCTCGCCCGCATTGACGGCATTGATGAACGCACTGCCTACAATCACGCCGTCGGCCACCTGCCCCACTTCGGCCGCCTGTGCCGGAGTGCTGATGCCAAAACCGACCGCCAGAGGAACGGCCGTTTCCGCCCGCACCCTGTTCACAAACCCGGCCAAATCAGTCCGCACCTGGCTGCGCGCCCCGGTGACGCCGGTCACGCTCACCAGGTAGATGAAACCGCGCGCCCGCGCCGCCACTCGGTCGATGCGGCTCTGGTTGCTGGTGGGGGCCAGAAGATGAATGAGCGACAGCCCCGCTTCGGCCGATAACGCGTCAAAATCCTCAGCCTCCTCCGGCGGCAAATCGGGCACGATGAAACCGTCGGCACCGGCGTCAGCGGCATCGCGTGCGTAGTTGGCTTCACCGTAGGCCAAAATTGGATTGACGTAGCCCATCAACATGATGGGCGTCTGCACGCCGCGCTGCCGCAGTTGGCGCACCATCTCCAGGCATTTGGCCGTCGTCGTGCCGTTTTCCAGCGACACCTGGGTGCTGTGCTGCACTGTCGGCCCGTCGGCCAGCGGATCGCTGAAGGGCACGCCCAGCTCCAGCAAATCGCTATATGAGGCGATAGCCTCAACGATGTCCAGCGAGGTTGTGGCATCCGGGTAGCCAAGGGTGAAGTAAGGCATGAGAGCGGCCGTTTGCTTGCTTTGGGCTTGTTGGAAAGCGGCCGTAATGCGGTCTGTTCCGGTTATTGTCATTGGTTTCTTCCTGTTGTGCTATTTTTGCGCCAATGAGTATAGTACGACGTGGGCGAGTCGGCGAGTAGCGAGTTCATTAGATTGGTCCAATCTCAACCGTATGTTTTTTCAGGTTAAACGGGCAAAGATTGGACCAATCTGTTCCGTTCCCATTGACGCCGCCACCATTCGGGGTTACAAAAGAAAAAATGGAAAGCAAAATTCTCGTCGTTGAAGACGACAACACCTTGTTAGAAATGCTCGAATACAACCTGTCCCGTCAAGGTTACCAGGTTGTCACGGCCAAAGACGGCCGTTCTGGCCTCACCTTTGCCCGCCAGGAAAAACCAGACCTGATCGTGCTCGATGTGATGCTGCCGGGAATTGATGGCTTCGAAGTGTGCCGTATTTTGCGCAAGGAGTTCAGCTTCCCCATCCTCATGCTCACCGCCCGCACTGAAGAGGTAGACAAAATTGTCGGCCTGGAGATGGGTGCCGATGATTACCTGACCAAGCCATTTAGCATGAGAGAACTTCTGGCCCGGGTCAAAGCCCTGCTGCGCCGCGTCGATCTTATCCGCGAGGCAATTAGCAGCGAAAGCGCCAGCGCGGCCGACCTAGAAGAACCGATTCCTCTGCTCACCTTTGACAATCTGGAAATCGATCAAAATCGGCGTGAGGTGCGGCTCACCGGCGAGCCGTTACGCCTCAAGCCTAAGGAGTTTGATCTCATTTTGTTTTTGGCCCGACACCAGGGTATTGCCCTCTCTCGCGACCTGATTTTGGAGCGCGTCTGGGGCTGGACCTACGACGGCAACAGCCGCACCGTAGACGTCCACGTCCGCTGGCTGCGCGAAAAAATCGAAGCCGATCCCGGCAACGCCCGCCGCATCCTCACCGTGCGCGGCATCGGCTACCGCTTCGACGGCTGAAGCCGGTAAACGGTAATCGGTAAACAGTAACTGATCACCGATTACGGATTACCGACCACCGATTACCGAAAAATGTTCCCCCAAATCCGCTGGCGCATCGCCATTTCATACTTCATTCTGGTCACCGTCGTCATGGGTGGGTTGACCGCGTATCTGTCCCGGCCGGGCTGTCTGGGTGATGCGGGCTGCGTGCGAGAGGCGGTGTCTACGGCCGCAATCCTGCTTTTGCTGGGCACAGCCATTGTTGCTTTCCCCGTAGCAGCGCGCACCACCCGCCCGGTGCGCCAACTCAGCCAGGTGATTCAGCGTATAGCCGCCGGCGAATGGGAAGCGCGCATCCTGCCGCAAACGCGGGATGAAATGGGGGCGCTTATCCTGGCTTTTAATGACATGATCGATCAGCTGCGCTTGCAACACCTGGCGCTGCTGGAGGAAAATGGCCAGTTCAACACGGTGCTCAACTACATGGTCGATGGCGTCCTCATCACCGACAGCGAGGGCAACGTCCGACTCATCAACCCAGCCGCCACCAAACTGTTCGATCTCTCAGAAGAAACGGCGCTGTCCCGCTCCTTTGCCGAAGTGGTGCGCCATCACCAGCTGATTGATTTGTGGCAGCAGTGCCAGAGCGAAGGGAAGGAAGTGACGGCCGCTGTGGAAATCGGCCGCGAGCTGTTTTTACAGGCGATCATCACGCCGTTTGAGGAAGGGTGGGCCAAAGGTTACCTGGTGATCCTGCAAGATTTGACCACGGTGCGCCATCTGCAAACGGTGCGGCGGGACTTCATCAGCAACATCTCACACGAGCTGCGCACGCCGCTGGCCTCGCTGCGCGTGGTGATTGAAACATTGCAAGACGGCGCCAAAGACGATCCGGAAACGGCCGCACACTTTCTGGATCGCGCCGCCAATGAGGTGGACGTGCTGACGCAAATGGTGGAGGAATTGCTGGAGCTGTCGCGCATTGAGTCTGGCCAGGTGCCGCTGCGCTTGCAGGCAACGGCCGTTGCCGATCTACTGCTCAAACCATTAGACCGACTCAAGCCACAGGCCGAGCGGGCCAAAATCGAACTCATCCTGGATTTGCCCGCGGCCCTGCCCAAAGTATTAGCCGATCCCGAACGCATCCACCAGATTGTGACCAATCTACTGCACAACGCCATTAAATTTACGCCGGACGGAGGCAAAATCACGCTGCAAGCTCATAAAGCCGAAGGCGAAAGCGCCGTCGCCATTTCGGTACATGATACCGGGATTGGCATCCCCAAAGAGGACGCGGGGCGTATTTTTGAGCGGTTTTACAAGTCGGACCGGGCACGGACGCGAGGCCGTGGCGGGACGGGGTTGGGATTGGCCATTTCGCGCCATATTGTGCAGGCACATAACGGCCATATCTGGGTCAAGAGCAAAGAGCACAAAGGCAGCAGCTTCTACTTCACGCTGCCCATTGCTACCCCTGACGACCGGTAATATACAGTTCGGTCAATTCTTCTTTGGGCGTGGTGAATAATTCGGACGTCCCACCAAACTCTATCAGCTTGCCCAACCAAAAAAAGCCGGTCCAGTCAGATGCCCGCGCGGCTTGCTGCATGTTGTGGGTCACAATGACGATGGTGTATTCCTCGGCCAGCTGACGCATGAGGTCTTCCACATTCAGGGTGGCTACCGGGTCCAGCGCCGAGCACGGTTCATCCATCAAAATCACTTCCGGACGCACGGCAATGGTGCGGGCGATGCACAGCCGCTGCTGCTGCCCGGGGTTCAGGTTTTGCGCCGGACCGTGCAGGTTATCCTTCACTTCATCCCAGAGCAGTACTTCCTGTAAACTCTCCTGCACCATTTCTTCCAGATTGCGCTCTTTGGTCATGCCTAAAACGCGTGGGCCAAAGGCCACATTGTCAAAGATACTTTGCGGGAATGGATTCGGCCGTTGAAACACCATGCCCACCCGCTGCCGCAGTTCCACCACGTCCACATCAGGGGCATAGACATTTTTGTCGTCAAGCAGGATTTCCCCTTCTACCCGGGTTCCGGCTATCGTGTCGTTCATCCGGTTGATGGAGCGCAAAAATGTGGATTTGCCACAGCCGGATGGCCCAATCAGCGCCGTGATTTGCTTCTCTTTGATGGGCAGATTAAGCCCTTCCAATGCCTGGAAGCTGCCGTAGAAAAAGTTAAAGTCGTTTACGAGTAGCTTGTTGTTCATTGATTTGACTTTAATATCTAACGGCCGTTAGCCAAAACGGCCCGTCACATAATCCTCAGTTCGTTTGTCGGTCGGGTTTACAAAAATGCGCGATTCATCACCGACTTCGATGACACGGCCGTCCAGCATAAAGGCAATGCGGTCAGCCACCCGCGCCGCCTGCTGCACGCTGTGCGGCACCATCACCACCGTGTACTGCTGCTTCAGCTCAAACAGCGATTCCTCCACCAGCGAAGTGGAAATCGGGTCCAGGCCGGACGTCGGATTGTCCAGCAGAATCACTTCCGGCTCCAGCGCCAGGCTGCGCGCCAGGCACAGCCGCTGCTTTTGCCCGCCAGAGAGAGCAAAAGCCGAATCGCCCAGCCGGTCCTTCACCTCATTCCATAGGGCTGCCTGCCGCAAAGAACGCTCCACCCGCTCGTCCAACAGCGAAGGCGTACGCATCCCGGCCATCTTCAAGCCATAGGTCAAATTTTCATAGATGGAACCCGGCAGTGGCGTGGGCAGGGCAAACACCATGCTCACCCGCCGCCGCAGAGCAAACACGTCCGTTTCCGGGCCAAAAATATCCTGATCATCAACCCGGATAGTGCCCTCGCGCTCATGGCCTTCGACCAGGTCAGAAAGACGGTTCATCAAACGGAGCAAGGTGGTTTTGCCGCTGCGCGATGGTCCCATCAACACAAATAATTCACGCGGTTGAATGTCCAGCTCAACATTTTTGAGCGCCTGCGCGCCGTCGGGGTAGGTAAACGAGAGGTTTTGGATGGAAAGTTTGGCCGTCATGAAAAGATCACCATTCCCTGCGCCGCCGCATGATGGTGCGGAAAACTGTCGCTACCAGGGTTAACGACAAAACAAAAAGCAAGAGCACAAGGGCCGTGCCGTACTGAATTTGCAGCGGCATTCCCGGCACCTGGGTGGAAATAACAAAAAGATGGTAAGGCAGCGCCATCGTCTGATCAAAAATGGAGTTGGGCAGCTCCGGCAGGTAAAAAGCCGCCACCGTAAACAGAATCGGGGCCGTCTCCCCGGCAGCCCGGCTCAACCCCAAAATGACGCCGGTAATGATGCCCGGCAGCGCGTGGGGCAGCACCTGATGCCGGATGGTTTGCCAGCGCGTCGCGCCCAGGCTCAGGCTCACCGTGCGAAATTCGGCCGGCACGGAGCGAATCGCTTCTTCGGCCGTGCTGATGAGCACCGGCAGAGTCATCAATCCTAGCGTGAGCGACCCGGCCAAAATGGAGGTACCAAAGTTGAGGAATAGGACAAAAGCGCCCAGGCCAAACAAACCGTACACAATCGAGGGAATGCCTGCCAGGTTCACAATGGCCAGACGAATGAGCCGGGTCAGCCGATTATCGCCTGCGTATTCGGCCAGGTAGATGGCGGCCCCAATACCGAGCGGTATGGCGGCTACGGCCGTTCCCAGCGTCAAAAATATCGTGCCCAAAATGGCCGGCAGCAAGCCACCTTCGGTCATGCCGTTGCGCGGCGGCTGGCTAAGAAATTCCCAGCTAATAGCCCCAATGCCGTTGTAAAAGAGGAAGCCAATCACGTAGATAATGGGCAAAATGACGATGATGGCGATGGTGGTGATAACGGCCGTAGCAATTTTCTGTGTTTGTTGGCGTTTCATGCGCGTTTACGCTCCCCGTTGCCCACGAGCCAGGAAGCCAGCGAATTAATAGCAAAGGTAATCAGAAACAAAATGATGCCCAGGGCAAACAAAACGTGGTAATGGGTGCTGCCCTGCGCCACCTCGCCCATTTCGGCGGCAATGGTAGCCGTGAGCGTGCGCACTGGCTGGAAAAAGATGCCGGCATCCAGCGGCGGCAAGTTGGCTGCGTTGCCCGTCACCAGCAGCACCGCCATCGTCTCGCCAATGGCCCGGCCAATGCCCAGCATGATGGCAATGACAATGCCGGAGCGGGCCGCAGGCAACACCACGCGCCAGATCGTTTGCCATTTGGTCGCTCCCAACGCCAGCGCCCCGTCGCGGTACTCTTTGGGCACTACATACAGCGCATCTTCAGTGATGCTGATAATGGTGGGCAAGGCCATGTAGGCCAAAATGAGCGAGCCGGAAAAAGCCGTTAGCCCGGTGGGCGCGCCCATGTTTTGAATGAGGGGAGCCAGAGAAACCCAGCCCAAAAAGCCCAGCACGATGGAGGGAATACCCGCCAGCACTTCGATGATGGGTTTGAGGATTTCACGCTGCCAGGTTGGGGCAATTTCACCGAGGTAAACGGCCGTTACCAACCCCAGCGGCACGGCAATCACCACCGCGCCCACCGTCACCAGAAACGAGCCGGCCAGCAGCGGCAAAATGCCGTATAAATCCTCAACGGGATACCAGCGCCGGGCAAACAGGTCGGCTAACGAAACTTCCCCCAGCGTAGGAATGCCTTCCCGCAGCAAAAAAAAGAATATCAGCGCCATGATCACCACGGCCGATACCCCCGAGAGGCGAATCAAATTTTCAATCAACTTTTCGCGCCAGCCAGGCAGCTGTGCCTTAGGTGGTGCGGGTGCTTTTGCGGTCAAATCAGATCCTCCAAAGAAATAGCTTCATTCCCCAGCTGTGAGGGGAACAAAGCCGAGTCGGGTCACAATTTCCTGGCCGGCCGGACCCATGATCCAGGTCAGGTAATCGGCGATGTTGCCTTGCGGCTCACCGGCTGTATACATGAATAAATTGCGGGACAAAGGGTAATCGCCAGAAGATGCCGTAGCCACGGTAGGCATCACGTAGGGGCCGTCCGCCGTGCGGGCGATCGCGAGAATTTTTTCATGCGCCGGGTCCACATAGCCCAGCCCATCGTAACCAATGGCGTTGGGATTGCGCCGCAGTTCGCTGGTAATGCCCACGGAAGATGGCATCAGAAGCGTTTGTGGGGCAAAAATATCCTCATTCTCCGAATCCCCTTCCCGCACCACTTCTTCCAGAAAGTAAACATGCGTACCCGAGTTTGTTTCACGGGAGAGTAAAACGATGGGCTCGTTCAGCCCCCCTACCTCTTGCCAGTTGGTGATGCGTCCGGTGTACATATCGGCCAACTGCTGGATGGTCAATTCGCTCACCGGGTTATCGGGATGCACAATCACCGCCAGGGCGTCAATGGCCACCACATGCTCAACAGGGTCAAAGCCGTTGGCCTGCGCTTCTTCGATTTCACTTTCTTTCATATCTCGGGAAGCGTTGGCGATGTCTACCGTGCCGTTGATTAGGGAGGCAATGCCGGTCCCTGAACCCCCACCGGTTACGGCTACGGTCACCTCTGGTGCTACCTGTTGGTACGCTTCGGCCCAGGCCAGGGCAATATTTACCAGGGTATCTGACCCCTTATTTTGAATTGCCTCACCTGAGGCAACTTCACCGTTTGAATCTGTTTCTGTGGAACGGCACCCCACCAGCAAAGTTAAGGCAACAAGCAACAAACTTGCAAGCCAAAACAGGCAACGGCCGTTTGGCAAAAACGCCGTCCTCTTCCCACAATGTTTATTTTTCATAAGGTATGGCGGACTTTTTCCTCTAGAGTAAAAGTGGGCAAATCAGGCTTCCTTAATTTCAAAAACTTTCCCGCTTTTACAGTCGGCTACAGATTTTACTTGGCGAATGGGACAGCCACAACCAAACCATGTTAACAGATTGTTAACAACGGTGATTTTGCGGGATTTTGTTAAACGGCCGTTTACAAAACCATAGCCAATCCTTAACCAAAAAATCCCTGAATCTTAACAAGCGCCAGCTAAACTCTGTTTACAATCTGCCTTTACAAAAAAAGCAGTTAACCCAAGCGCGGCATCTCTGCCTGCGCTTTATTTTTGCTAACAATGAGAATTTAGGAATTTAGGAGAAGAAACATGCGTTTAAAACTATTTGCTGTATTAACTCTCGCCTTGGTCCTGCTGTTGGCAGCCTGTGGCGGCAGCTCAGACGCCACCGAGCCGGAAACCATCACCGAAACCGTTCAGGTTGAAGTTACCCGCACGGTCACAGAAACAGAAACGGTTGTCGAAACCGTGACTGAAACCGAAACAGTGGTGGAAACGGTTGAAGTATTGGCCTTACCCGCCGTAGACCCGCTGGCTGTCAGTGGCGATGTCGTCTCCGCCGGCAGCTCCACTGTCTTCCCTCTGGCCGAAGCCGTGGCCGAGCAGTTCCGCAATGAAGGGTACTCGGGCAACATCACCATCGACTCCATCGGCTCCGGCGCTGGCTTTGAGCGCTTCTGCGTCGCTGGCGAGACGGACGTTTCCAACGCCAGCCGTCCCATCCGCGACACTGAAATTGAATCTTGCGAAGCAATCGGCCGTACGCCCATTGAGTTCCGCGTAGGTACCGACGCCCTGGCGGTCACCGTCAGCGCTGAGAACGATTTTGTGACCGATGTTACGCTGGAAGAACTGACAGCTATTTTCTCTACGGCCGAAACCTGGGCCGACGTCCGTTCCGATTGGCCGGCTGAACCCATCCAGCGCTTCATTCCGGGCACTGACTCCGGTACGTTTGACTACTTCGTCGAAGAAATCTTTGACGAAGATGAAGCCCCTGCCCTCAGCGCCAGCAATTTGCAGCAGTCTGAGGACGACAATGTGCTGGTTCAAGGCATCACCGGCAGCCCGTATGCCATCGGTTTCTTTGGCTACGCTTACTACCAGGAAAATGCTGATTCGCTGACCATTCTCAATATCGAGGGCGTTGAACCAAGCGCTACGTCTGTAGAAGATGGCAGTTATGCGTTGGCACGGCCGTTGTTCATCTACAGCGACGCCACCATCATGCAGGAAAAACCGCAGGTAGCGGCTTATATCAACTACTTCCTGTCGCACGTAAATGAAGTGATTGATGAAGTGGGTTACTTCCCGTCCAGCACCGTGGCTCTGAATAATGCCAAGCAGTCCTGGGCCAATGCACAAAATGTGTCTCTGGCTGGTGGCCAGACCGCAGGCGTTACGCTCCCCGCTGTGGACCCCCTGGCCGTGAGCGGCGATGTGGTTTCCGCTGGCAGCTCCACCGTCTTCCCCCTGGCTGAAGCCGTGGCTGAGCTGTTCCGCAATGAAGGGTACAGCGATAACATCACCATCGACTCCATCGGCTCCGGCGCGGGTTTAGAGCGCTTCTGTGTGGCCGGCGAAACGGATGTAGCCAACGCCAGCCGCCCCATCCGTGACAGTGAAATTGAATCTTGTGAAGCAATCGGCCGCACGCCCATCGAGTTCCGCGTCGGCACCGACGCTCTGGCGGTCACCGTCAGCGCCGAAAACGACTTTGTGACCGATGTTACGCTGGAAGAATTGACTGCCATCTTCTCCACGGCCGAAACGTGGGCCGATGTGCGTGCCGAATGGCCGGCCGAACCCATCCAACGCTTCATTCCGGGCACTGACTCCGGTACGTTTGACTACTTCGTTGAAGAAATCTTTGATGAAGATGAAGCCCCTGCCTTGAGCGCCAGCAATTTGCAGCAGTCTGAGGACGACAACGTGCTGGTTCAAGGCATCACCGGCAGCCCGTATGCCATTGGTTTCTTCGGTTACGCTTACTACCAGGAAAATCAGGACACGCTGACCATCCTCAACATTGAAGGCGTTGAGCCCAGCGCCACTTCTGTGGAAGATGGTTCTTACCCGTTGGCTCGTCCATTGTTCATCTACAGCGACGCCACCATCATGCAAGAAAAACCGCAGGTGGCCGATTACATCAACTTCTTCCTCACCAACGTGAACGAAGTAATTGACGAAGTGGGCTACTTCCCGGCCAGCACCGCGGCCCTAAACCAGGCCAAAGTTAACTGGCTTAACGCGAATCCTACCCCATAAGCAGTACGCCAAGATTGGTCCAATCTTTCGAGATTGGACCAATCTTCATACGCCGCACACCCATAGAGAATGGATTTTAGACGAAGGAGAAAAACTATGGCGACACAGAACCCAGCTCAGCAACTGGTTGGGACGCAGGTGTCTCATGATGAATTGATCAAACGGCCGCGCATTGGAGAAACGCTCATTCAGGGCTTTCTCTTTTTATGTGGGGCCATTTCAATTCTTACCACCATTGGCATTATTTATGAATTAGGCAAAGAAGCGCTGCTGTTTTTCCGGTCTCCCGATGTTACGTTGTTTGAGTTTTTTACCTCAACCCATTGGCAGCCCGCTATCCTGGATTTTGGCATCTGGCCCCTGGTACTGGCTACAATTTTTACCAGCTTGCTCGCCATGCTGGTCGCTTTGCCGCTTGGCTTGGGCACGGCAATTTACCTGAGTGAATATGCCAGCGAACGGGCTCGAAATACGCTGAAGCCAATTTTGGAAGTGTTGGCCGGTATCCCAACCGTCGTTTACGGTTATTTTGCCCTGACATTCATGACACCGCTGCTGCGCAACATCTTCGGCGCGGAAAATGTGCAGATATTTAACACCGCTTCGGCAGGCATTGTCGTAGGCATTTTGATCATCCCGCTGGTGAGTTCGTTAAGTGAAGATGCCCTGCATGCCGTACCGGATGGACTGCGACAGGCGGCTTACGGGTTGGGAGCCACCAAACTAGAAACGTCGCTCAAAATTGTGTTACCGGCGGCGCTTTCGGGGATTACGGCCGCTTTCGTCGTGGCTATCTCCCGCGCCATTGGCGAAACCATGATTGTGGCCATCGCTGCCGGAGCCGGCCCCAAAAACTTCGACATTGGCCAGGATTCTCTGTTTGGCACGATTCTCAATCCATTTGTGGCTGCCGAAACGATGACCGGACATATCGTGCGCATCAGCGGCGGCGACCTGAGCTATGACTCCATTGACTACAACAGCATCTTTGCCATTGGCCTGATGCTGTTCCTGATGACGCTGGGTCTGAACATGCTCAGCCGCCGCTTTGTCAACCGCTTCCGCGAGGTTTACGAATGAGCCAAAACATCACCAATTACCCAGAGGGAGACGCGCTCAACAGACAGATTACGGGACGGCATCGCCGCGGCACAACCTGGCGGCTTCTGTTTCAAATTTCCACCATCATCGGCATTATTGCCCTGGTGGCGCTGCTGTACAACATTACCAACCAAGCGTTTGGCATTGTGGCCATCCAAAACAAGATAGAACCAGACAGCCTGGTGCTGGCGGTTGAAGAAGAGCGGCTGCTCACGGCCGAAAATACCATTACCAGCGAGGATGACAATGAGTTGGTGCAGGGCATTGCCAATGATCCCAATGGAATTGGCTTTTTTGGCTACGCTTATTACCAGGAAAACAGTGACCAACTAAAACTGCTAACGGTGAATGGTGTGGAACCAACGGCCGTAACCGTCGAAAGTGGCGAATATCCTCTGGCCAGACCACTGTACCTTTACACCACCGCCGATATCCTGGCCGAAAACCAGGCGGCCAGCATTTATCTCAATTATTACCTGACGCACATCAACGAAGAAATTGAAAGTGTTGGTTACTTCCCGGCCAGCGACGAACGCCTAAACGAAGCCCGCACCGCCTGGATTACGGCCAGCGGCTTTGATTTGCAGCCGGGCCAGTGGGCCAGCGTCAATCCCGAAGGCATCGGCGGCAGCTTTAACGTGGTGGGCAGCTCCACCGTCTTTCCCGTCAATGAACGCATTGCTGAACGAATCACGGCCGATGGCTTTGCCGCCAACATTAACCTGCAAAGCGTGGGCAGCAGCGCCGGCCTGCGCGCCTTTTGTGAAGACGGTACCGCCCAAATCGCCGCCGCCAGCCGGGCCATCACCCCTGGCGAATTTGAAGCGTGCCGCGAAAACGACCGTCGCCCCATCGAAATTCGCATTGGCACCGACGCGCTGGCCATTGTCACCAGCACGGCCAATGATTTTGTGGACGATGTTTCCCCGGCGCAGCTGCGGGAAATCTTTACAACAGCCACCAGTTGGTCTGACGTAGATGGGAGTTGGCCGGATACGGCCGTTGATCGCTACATCCCCGGTGCCGACAGCGGCACGCTCGACTTCTTTACCGGAACCGTCTTCCCCATTGAGCTGGCCGATCTCCCCAAACAAACATTGGTGGAAATTTTAGCAGCCAACATCTCCGTAGGGCTGGGCCGCCGTTTGGAGCGGGAACAGCGTTTTTATGATGATAGTTTTGTCTTTGAAGACCCGGCGCTTTTTGCCGAAGTTTGCGCCGGCGAGGAACCACCGGAAGGATGTGTACTGTCAGCCCGCAGCCAGGAAAACGTTTACGATCTGGTCGTGCAGGAAATTGTGTCCCCGGACGTGGTGGCCGCCTGGTCGCTGATGGATTCCATCTTCGCCCGCAGCGAAATTGAAGCCGAAGCTGCCGCCGAATACCCTAATGCCGAGCTTTCCTTCCGCTCCTGGCTGACGGCCGATTTTATTTCCAGCCCGCAGTCCAGCACGCCGGAGTTTGCCGGGGTGCGCACCGCTATTTTTGGCTCGCTGTGGGTGGTGGCCATCACCATTCTTTTCTCGTTTCCCATTGGCGTGGGCGCGGCCATTTATCTGGAAGAGTATGCGGCCGATAACCGGCTGAACCGGATTATTCAGACCAACATCAACAATCTTGCCGGAGTACCGTCAATTATCTATGGCATGTTGGGGTTGGCCATTTTTGTGCGGGCGTTAGAACCGTTTACCAGTGGCTCACTGTTTGGTATTGGGGATGCGACGACGGCAAACGGCCGTACCATCCTCTCTGCCGGCCTCACTTTGGGATTGCTCATCTTGCCCGTCATCATTATCGCCTCGCAAGAGGCAATTCGCGCCGTGCCCAATTCGCTGCGGCAGGCGGGCATGGCATTAGGCGCTACCCAGTGGCAAACCATCTGGGCCCACGTGCTGCCCAGCGCCCTGCCCGGTATTCTCACCGGCACCATTCTGGCAG
>PABI01000177.1 GCA_002699125.1 Anaerolineaceae bacterium | reverse complement strand
TTTGCTTTTATCCATTTGCCGGTATTTCAACTTGCCCTTCCCTTTGATTGGGACTCGCAAAGGGTGTTACGACTTTTTAAGATTGTTAGGGGTACGACTTAATAAGATTCGACACTTTTTACTTCTCACTTCTCACTGAATCACAGTCAGCGCAATCCCCTCAACCTCCGGCACCGGCTCCTGGCGCGGCTTATGGTGCTTGCGCGTGGGCACCGGTGGACATTCCCAGGCGGAATCGGCCGTTTCGCGGCGCAAATCCTTCAGCTTGGGCAAAATGCCGCAGGCAAAACATTGGTGACGGCAGTCGATTCGTGTTTCCTGTTCCTGGCTCATCAGGTAATCCTGCGTCAAGAACTTCTTTGTCACGGCAATGTCAATATGCTCCCAGGGAAAAATTTCGTCAATGGTGCGCTTGCGATGGGTGTAAAAGCGGGGGTCCAACCCGACCTCAGCCAACGCCTCGTTCCAGGCATCTTCCAAATAATGCTCGTGCCAGGCGTCGAACTTAGCCCCTTTGCGCCAGGCCCGCTCCACTACCTCGGCCATGCGCCGGTCGCCGCGGCTCAACGAGCCCTCAAACAGCGACTCTTCCGGATTGTTCCAGCGCAGGCGTAAACCGGCCCCGCGCACTTGCTCTTGCAGCAGCGCGATCTTGGCATACACTTGGTCTACCTGGTCCATTGGTTCCCACTGGAAAGGTGTGTGCGGCTTGGGGATGAACGTGCTCACGCCTACGTTGACACTGGCCTTGTTGCCGTGGAACCTGCGCCCCTCGGCCAATACCTGGTGCGACAAATCGGCAATTGCCTGCACGTCCTCCATCGTTTCCATGGGATGGCCAATCATGAAGTACAGCTTGATGCTACGCCAGTCACGCCGGTAAATTTCGCGGGCCGTTTCCAGCAGTTCTTCATGCGACACGTATTTGTTGATGATGTTGCGCATCTTTTCTGTGGCGGCCTCCGGCGCTAAAGTGAATCCACCACGACGGCCGTCGCCCAAATTGTCCATGAGCTGCGTAGAAACCGACTCCGTGCGCAGGGATGGGAGCGAAATGTTCAATCCCAAATGGCCAAAGCGCTGCCCAATTTTTTCTGTCAGTTCCAGCACATTCGTGTAATCGCTAGACGACAGCGACAGCAGGGCAATTTCTTCGTAGCCGGTACTTTCCAGAATTTGCTCCATCGCCGTTAGCACTTCTTCCACCGGACGTTCGCGCACCGGGCGGGTGACCATACCCGCGTGGCAAAAGCGACAGCCGCGCGTGCAGCCGCGCATAATTTCGATGGGTGCCCGATTGTGCACCAACTCTACAAAAGGAATAATGAAGTCGGTCACCGGCGGCGGCATCACCGGCACGATGGTTTTCATCACTTTGGGCGGTGCTTCCGGCATGTTGGGCGTGATCGCTTCGACGGTGCCGTTGTCGTGGTAGGTCACATCGTAGAAGCGGGGCACGTAGCAGCCTTCGATCTGGGCAATGTAGCGCAGCTGCGTCTCGCGGTCCAAATGGGCCGCGGCGCGCATCACGCCGATGATCTTCAAAATGGCCTCTTCCCCTTCGCCAATAACAAACACGTCAATGAAGGGCGACATCGGCTCTGGATTATAACAGGCGTGGCCGCCGGCAATCACCAATGGGTAGCTGGCATCCCGGTCCTCGGAGCGAACCGGCATTCCGGCCAGGTCGATCAGGTTGAGTGCGTTGGTGAACAGCTGCTCGTACGGCAGGCTGATCGCCAGCATGTCAAACTCACGAATGGGATGCTTCGTTTCTAAGGAGAAAAGCGGCAGCTCCCGTTCGCGCATCACCGCTTCCATATCTTCCCAGGGGCAGTAAACGCGTTCGGCCAGCAAGTTGCGGTGCTTGTTGATGATGTCATACATGATCATCAAGCCCAGGTTGGACATGCCCAAATCGTAAATATCGGGGAAGGCGAGGGCGACTTTGTAATCAATCTCCACCCAATCCTTTACCACCTGGTTGTATTCGCCGCCGGTATAGCGCCCCGGCTTGGTCACGCGCGGTAAGATGCGTTCCAGCATCGTCTCGATCTGTTCTGGTGTTCTGTTTTTCATACGGTATTTTTCAGTCTCTCTCACAGCAAGTGATGTCTCTTTCCGATTAATCAACCGCCATTATAACAAAGTTCGTTAAATTGTTAGTTGTCCGAACGAGAACCGATATGTACGAACGGCTTGTCAGGCAAATTTCACCGGCTCACGCAAAGACGCGAAGGCCCAAAGAAAAAAATCGGTGCCTTTGCATCTTCGCGTGAGATTCTGTGACAATTTTGGTGTAGTTCCCGAAAATCATTTTGCCACTCTCAGACCCAGTTGCGTATACCAATCGTTGATTTCGGCCGTTTTTTGGCCTTGCAGCGTCAAGTTAGCCAACTAAATAAGCGTTAAAATACGCAGCGATGTTTGGTGGAAGAAGGCCGGACATTGCATCCCCTTACAAGTAAATGGCATGTTATAAAAATCTATTGGGTCACAAATGTGTGTCTGTGATTTTCGGTGATCCCGAAGCCTGTTTTTGGCAACAGACGCACGCCAGAGGAATGTTTTGTATGAGCGATTTATCAATTTCAACCTATGAACCAGGTGGACGCTGGCGCTTTAACTGGGTGCTGCCGGTGTTATTTCAACCGCGCCGTGCTTTTGCCCGCATGGTAGAGATGGATACGGCCGTCTGGCACACTCCCATTCTCATCCTCATTCTCACCGGACTGGTGCGCACACTGGTGGACGGTGGTCTCAAAGCGGCCGCCGCCGCCAGCGGGCAAATCAGCCTGCCGCCGGGCTGGGAATATTACACGCCAGAACAGCAGGCCCAGTTCCAGCAAGCAATGACCGCCACCAGCGGCCCGGTTTTCACCTATCTGCTGCCGGCCGTGATTGCCGTTTTGGGCGTTTACCTGGGCTGGCTGCTGCTGGGCTGGCTGCTGCACCTGGGGCTCACCTTGCTGGGCGGTCGCCTCAGCAGCCAGCAGGTGCTCAACGTCACGGCCTGGTCGCTGCTACCCTTTGCCCTGCGCGACGTGGTGCGCACCGTAGCCATGTGGAACAACGGGCAAACGCTCAGCAGCCTGGGGCTGTCTGGCTTTGCCCCCGCCGGTGAAGGTCCGATGATGCTCTACATCGCGGCGCTGCTCACCTTCATAGATATTTACCTGCTGTGGCACTGGCTGCTGCTGGGCATCGGCCTGAATGCTGGGGCCAACTTGAGCAAGCTAAAAACGTGGACGGCCGTTCTGCTCACCGTCCTCATTCTCTTCCTGCTGCGCGGCGTCCCGGCCCTCATCTCCGCCCAATTTAGTGATTTGACGGTGATACGGCCGTTTTTCTAGTAATCAGTATTCAGTGAAACAGTAGGTCAGTAAACACACCACTGATTACTGACCTACTGATTACTGACCTACTGATTACTGACCTACTGGTCACCAAAATGACTTTCATCACCATCAACCACCTGCGCAAAACGTACCAGATGGGACGCGAAAAAGTCCACGCCCTGGCGGACGTGAACCTGAGCATTGAGGCCAACACCTTTTGGGCTGTCATGGGGCCCTCCGGCTCGGGCAAAAGCACGCTGCTTTATTTGCTGGGCGGGCTGGATCGTCCCAGCAGCGGCGAGATTCGCGTGGGCGACCAGTCCATCGACACGCTGGATGAAAACGGGCTGGCGATTTTTCGCCAGCGGACGATTGGCTTCATCTTTCAATCGTTCAACCTCATTCCCAGCCTGAGCGCGTTGGACAACGTCGCTTTTCCCATGCGCTTTGCCCGCGTGCCGCGCCACCAGCGCTACGCCCGCGCCTTTGAGTTGCTGCAACGGGTTGGCCTGGCCGACCGGGTTCACCACAAACCGACGGAGTTGTCCGGCGGGCAACAGCAGCGTGTGGCCGTGGCCCGCGCCCTGGTGAACAACCCGCAGCTTATCCTGGCCGATGAACCCACGGGTAATTTAGATACGGCCAGCGGCAGCAGCATCATGGATCTGCTGGCTGAACTGCATCAAAACGGCCGTACCATCCTTGTCGTCACCCACGATCCCCGCATGTCGGCTTATGCCACCAACACGGTACACATGCTGGACGGCCGTATCGTTTCCGACGCCGAATATGAGGCGGCGACGACTATTCACTAAATGACCTGGAGAAAAAATCCCAGGCTAAGGTCAACCATGAAACAATCTCGTATACAAAAATTAATTCTGATTTTGTTTTTGCTTTTGTTCATCGGCGGATCGCTGGCCAGCAGTTTGACGCCTAAACCAGCAGCCGCGCAGGTGGACACACCGACGGCAACCAATACGGCAACGGCAACGTCGACGGCTACCACTGCGGCTTCACTGGCGGTGACGGCCGTTCAACCCAACAGCGTTAGCAACCTGGTCGATACGGAACTGGTGATTACCGGCAGTGGTTTTGCCGATGGCGCGGCCATTGTTTTGTCCGGCATAGGCGGATTGAACACGACTTTCGTCAGCGCCAGCCTGCTGCGGGCGAGCCTGCCCGCCGGGGCCGCCCCCGGCAGCTACAGCGTCACGGTCATCAATCCGAACGCGGCCGCGGCCACGCTGGCCAATGCCCTGACGGTGACGGCTCCGGCGGGACCGACAAAAACACCGGCCCCCACCAACACCCCGGCACCGACCGCTTTTGTACGGCCGTTGCTCGTTGTCAACAGCTACGGGGCCAGTTCGGCCGAAATCAGCCCCGGTGAAAACCTGGCCTTCGAGATGACCATCGCCAATGCTGGGCAAAGCCGGGCCACCAACGTGGTGGCTACCTTCATTGCCGGCAACTTTGCGGCTCGCGATACGGGCGGCGTCCAGGCGCTGGGCATCATCGATCCCGGTGGCTCGGTGCGCTTTTGGCAGCCGCTAGCCGCCAGCCGCGATCTGGCCGGGCAAAGCATGGGCACATTAGAGGTAAAGGTCGATTACACTGACGTGAACGGCACAACCTACAGCGAAACGTTTGCCCTCACCTTCCCCGTTAAACGGACCGCCAGCGGCGGAGCTGCGCCAACGGCCACGCCCACAGCAACAGCCACCGCCACACCCACCAGCGGCCCCATCCTGCGGCCCCAGCTTCTGGTCACCGGCTATGAGATTGACCAGGAGCAGCTGGAGCCCGGCATGGGCTTTACGCTCAACCTGACGGTGCAAAACAAGGGCAATGCCGATGCCGAGCGGGTAACGCTGATTCTGGGCGGTGGCTCCACCACAGGCGGCACGGTTGACGGCACGCCGGTGCCGGGCGGCGGGCTGGACGGGGCCAGCGGCGATTTTGGCGAATTTGCGCCTGTGGGTGCCTCCAACGTGCAGACGCTGGGCGACCTGGACCAGGACAATTCGCTGGAAACCAGCATGGCGCTCATTGTGAATGCGGCCACAGAGCCAGGCGCGTATCCGGTGAAGGTGACGTTTGTCTATACCGATCAGCGGAACAACAGCTACGAGGATGATCAGGTGATCACGCTGCTGGTTTACAAACGGCCGTCTGTCGAAATGAACTTCTACACCCCGGTGTTTGACTTTTTTGTGGGGCAGCCGGGCAGCCTGCCGCTGCAATTGGTGAACAGCGGCAAAAGCTCATCTGTCTTTGGCAACTTCAGCGTCACGGCTGAAGGGGCCACGTTTGAGAACAACAGCTTCTTTGTCGGCACGCTGGACCCCGGCGGCTTTTTCCCGCTGGATGCCGTGATCTACCCGGAGGTTGGCGGTCCGCTGGATTTGGTGCTTAGCGTCAACTACACCGACGACTTCAACCAGGCGCAGGTGCTCACCAAAACGCTCACCATTAACGTCATCGACGCCCCCATCTTTGAGGAACCGATTGAAGGCTTCCCGGAAGAACCATTGCCGGAAGCCGAGCCGGAAACGGAAACGTTCGGCCAAAAGGTGTGGCGCTTCATTTTGGGCCTGCTGGGCCTCAGCAGCGGCGTGCCGCAGCCAGCCCAGCCTGACTTCGGCGTCCCCGGTGATTTCCCGGTAGACGGTCCCATCGATGCGCCAGTAGAAGGGCCGGTATTTGGACCGTAGCGCAAATTTAACGCAAAGAACGCAAAGAGGCAGAGGGCGCAAAGAATTTTTTTTAATCTTTCCTCCTTTGCGCCTTTGCGTCAAAAACTTTTTATCTGAAGGCTGATTATGGGCATTCTCGATTTACTTTCACTTGTTTGGGAAAACCTGGCACGGCGCAAGGGACGCGTGATGCTAACGGCCGTTGGCGTCATCATCGGTACGGCGGCGGTGGTGCTGCTAGTCTCTTTGGGCAATGGCTTGCAGCAAAACGCGGCCAGCCAGCTGGGCGGCATTGGCGACCTGACCAAAATTCAGGTGTGGCCCAACTGGGGTGAACCCAACCCGGAGACGGGTGAACCGGGCAACGTCACGGTCATCACCGACCAGACCGTGGCTGATATTCAAGCGCTGCCGGGGGTAACGGCCGTTATCCCCCAAGAATATTTCCAGGGTTGGGGCTTCATCACCGTGGACCGGCTGGAAGGCGGCGGGCAGCTCGTGGGTATCGGCACCGATGATTTGAGCAACCTGGGCGTCAAGCCCCTGGCGGGCACATTGCAATTGGAACGGGGCACGATGATTATTGGATCGGCCGTGCCACAAAATTTGTACAACCCCCGCCCGCGCCCCGGCGAATCCATCGAGCCGCCTGCGGCTGAGGAATTGCTGGACAAGCAGGTCTCTCTGGTGCTGGTAAAGTGGAACAACGACGGCACCGAAACGCGCAAAACGGTGCGCATACGCATCACCGGCATTATCGCCGAAGCGCGGGACGAACCGGACTGGTCCATGTACATCTCGCTGCCGGAGATGGCCGGTTACAACACCTGGGTCCAGGGCAAACCAATCAACCGGGACGAAGTCGGCTATCCAGGATTGGTAGTGCGCGCCGCCTCCATCGACAACGTCATCGACATCACCGACCAGATTGTGGCCCTGGGCTATCAGGCGTATACGCCGCAATCATTTGTGCAGGGGATCAGCGGCTTTTACACCATCTTGCAGGTCATTTTTGGCGGCGTGGGGGCGATTGCCCTGCTGGTAGCGGCCATCGGCATTGCCAACACGATGGCCATGGCCATTTTGGAACGCACCCGCGAAATCGGCTTGATGAAGGCGGTGGGAGCGACCAACCGGCATGTGCTGGCGGTCTTTTTGGGCGAATCGGCCGGGATTGGCTTTTTGGGCGGATTGGGCGGCGTGCTGCTGGGCTGGGGGCTGGGACAGGTGGTGAACGTCCTGGCGCTGGCTTATCTGGCTGGGCAGTCGGTGGAAACCGGCGCGCCGCCGCCTACGGTGGCCGTGGCCACCCCCACCTGGCTCCCGGTGTTTGCTCTGGTGTTTGCCACGATTGTTGGGCTAATTTCTGGATTGTATCCGGCGCTGGGTGCGGCGACGCTTTCCCCCATCCGTGCTTTGAAGTACGAATAAATAATTGAGGCAAGATTGGTCCAATCTTGTGAGATTGGACCAATCTGTAAACTACAAAGTTACTTCCCCTTAGCTCCACTTCACGCCAATGTCCATGACAATATCGGCTGCTTTGTCCCCCTGGTCCGCGGCGTTGGAGAGGTGGCGCAGCACTTCGCGGCATTTGAGCATGTGCATGATGTGCTCAGTATCTTCCGGCCCCTGAAACAGATCGGCCAGGCTTTGGCGGTAGGCGCGTTCCACGGCGTTTTCCAGCTTTTTCACCCGCCGGGCGTGTTCATTGGCTACGCGGGGATGGTCAATTAAGCGTTCCATCGTGAGATGTAGTTCGCGGGCCATTTCCAATAAGAGATCAGCGATTTGGGAAACGGCCGTAAACGGCTCCAAATCAAAAATCTCCATTTCCTCTATCGTGTCATACACATAATCAATAAAGTTATCTAATGCTCGCGACAGGGCAAAAATATCTTCACGATCCAGCGGCGTGACAAAACTGTCTTCCAACTCATGCACCAAAATGCGGTGCACCTCATCGGCATCTTTTTCCACCTGGCGAGCCTGCACGCTGCGCTTTTCGTTAGGTTTCTTCAGGTACGCTTTCAACGATTCCACGCTGACAATGGTGTACTCACCCTGCTGAATGAGCAGTTGTAAAAAGTTACTTTGTCTGGGTTTAATGAATCGTTTAAGCCATTCCATACCTTTTGCCTCCAAAACCGTTGGTCAATTTTTAAAAATTGACCTACAGGATGGCGTTTAAGGGAAAGTAAAACAATGCCGCTAAAATGCCAGACACCGGGATGGTCAGCACCCAGGCGATGACCATTTCATACCCAACCTGCCAGCGCACTTTGGTGAAACGCTGCGCCGAGCCAGCTCCCATGATGCTGGAGCTCATCACCTGGGTCGTGCTCACCGGACCGCCCAGCAGCGCCGCCCCCAAAATGATCGACGCCCCGGAAATTTGCGAGACAAAACCATCCACCGGCCGAATTTTGTAGATGCGCCCGCCCAGCGTGCGAATCAGCCGCCAGCCGCCCAGCGCCGTACCGAGAGAGATAGCCCCGGCGCTGACGGCAATCACCCACACCGGCACGACAAACTCAGTAATCATACCCTCTACTACCAACCCCAGGGTGATGATGCCCATCGTTTTTTGTGCATCGTTGGCACCGTGGCTGAGGGCCAGGCCTACGGCCGTAATCACCTGTGACTGCTTAAAAAAGATGTTGATACGTGGCGTGGCACCGCGCACCAAAAAGAGCGTCAGCTTCATGAGCAGGTAGCCAATGAGCAAGCCCAAAATGGGGGACAAGAAGAGGGCGACCAACACGGTTGTCAGCCCGCTGGCCTGAATGGCTCCTGCGCCTTCGGCCACCAGCACTGCCCCCACCACACCGCCTACCAGCGCATGGGATGAACTGGCCGGGATGCCCAAATACCAGGTCACCACATTCCAGATGACGGCCGCCAGCATGGCGGCAATGACCACCGGCATCGTCACGTGTGCCGGATCGGTTAACCCCTTGCCAATCGTTTCGGCGACAGCAACACCAAATAGAAACGGCCCAACAAAGTGGGCAGCCGCCGCCAGCCACAGCACTTTGCGGGGGGCCATGGCGCGGGAAGCAATAGGCGTGGCCACAATATTGGCACTGTCATGAAAACCGTTGAGAAAATCAAAAATGAGGGCAGTGAGTAACAGCAGGATAAAGGGAAAGCTCATGAAAAACCTGACACAGCCAACCAGGCTGCATTGTTAACAATTTGTTAACAGTATAGAAGGTTCCCCCAATTGTGCAAAATAGGCCAAAAGCCACAGAGAATTCAGTGTAATCAGTTTAGGGGTGCGTGAAGCGTGAAACGTGATGCGTGAAACGTGATTTTTCTCACGCATCACGTTTCACGCGTCAGAGATTAATCGGCAGAATCAGTAAGGTGGATAAGTTCATCGCCGGGCTGGTAGCAAAGGGCACGCACTGTTTCAGCGATGATTTGTGGAGGAGACGGCCGTTCCTCATCCGGCAGTAAGGTATGCACCCGAATGTCGTACTGAGCATATTCGCGGGCACATTCGCGGGCAAAACCGACCACGCCCGCCTTACTGGCACAGTAAGCGGCTCGATTTTCCAGCGGCAGATTCACCCCTGCCGTGGAAGCGATGTTGATGATGACCCCACCGCCGCGATCCTGATTTTCATCCGCCATTACCCGGCCACACAGCTGGCTCATAAAAAATGTGCCTTTCAGGTTGACTTCCAGGCAGCGATTCCACTCCCACTCGTCCAGCTTAATGATGGTTGAGCGAGGCATAATGGCCGCGTTGTTCACCAAAATATCCAGCCGGCCCCACTCGGCGCGGGTGGTTTCGATGAGGTGGGCACATTGGAACTTGTTGGCCACGTCGGCGGCGATGGCAAGGGCCTCACCACCAGCCTCACGAATGGATACGGCCGTTCGCGCCGCCCGGTCCGGATTAATGTCATTGACGGCAACCCGCACTCCAACAGCGGCCAGGGTTTGGGCAATCACTGTCCCCAAACCCTGGCCCGCACCGGTTACGATAGCAACTTTGGCGTGTTTATTATTTTCCATGCGCCGAGTATACGCCAATATTTATGGATCAACATCTTATGTCACGCAAAGGTGCTAAGGCGCTAAGATTTTCCTCCGTCGCGTCTTTGCGTGAGGTTTTTTATTATTGATCATCCAAATCGTCGGTGACTTCGGTAATGGGCCAATCCCAGTCGTTGGTGGTGGCAATGCGCCACAGGCGCTGCACGGCTTTGCTCATCGTTTGCTGAAAGCGGGCCGCCAAACCGTCCAAACTATCTGGCGACTGCCGCTGCTGCGCCTGCAGGCTGCGCTGCAAGGCGTTGGCCGCCTGGGCCGCGGCCGTCATCCCCTGGGCATAGATGGGATTCAGAGCAATGGCGGCATCACCACAAACCAGGAAGCCATCCAGGTATTCGGGCATTTTGTCGTAGCGGCGCACCCGGTTTTCCGTGCGCTGAAAGCCGATTGGTTTGGATAGCGGTTTGGCCTCTTTAATGGCGTCGTAAAAGCTGGACGTGGGCAGGCTGCGGGCAAACGCTAAAAAGCCTTCTTCATCATTGGGCGGCACATCGCCGGCAACCCCAATAAGCGTGGCACACCAACGGCCGTTTTCCATCGGCAGAATGATGCCACCTCGCGTACCGTGTGGCGGTTCTGGACTGATGTAAAGCGTTTTCCAACTGCCATCATGGTTTGCCGGGCGTTCGTACAGGCAAGATGTGTAGGCCACAAAGGGATTGATGCGCCACTCTTCTGGCGGCGTATAACCCAGATCCTCCAACCACTGGGGAGCTTTAGAGGCACGACCGCTGGTGTCTACGACCAAATTAGCCGCCAGCTCGTTTTCTGTGCAGACGGCCCCGCGCCGGGGGCGCAGCGTCAGACCGGTGACCCGTTTGCCGCCGGCATCCGTCAGCAGGCCAATCACGTTGCAGCCGGTGATCAGAGACACATTGGGCAAGGCCATGACACGCCGGCGCAGGATGCACTCCAACAAGGGACGGCTGCTGGCGATGTTGGTCGCGCGTTGGAAGGGCGCCTGCCAACGGCCGTCTTTGTAAAAAGCAATATCTGTTTCAGCTTCGATAGACACAGCCCCGTTAGCCTTCATTTCATCCAGCAAACCGGGGAAAAGCTGCTCCAAAATTACCTGTCCACGCGGCATCAGCGTATGCGTGTGGCGGCCCTGCGGTACGCCCCGGCGAAACTCGTGAGGCGTCTCCAACATGTCTCGTTCGATGATGGTGACCTGGTTGAAATAGTCGCTGAGGACGCGAACGGCCGTAAGGCCAGCAATGCCGCTGCCAATGACCACGGCATGATCGTAGGCGCGGGGAATGGATAGAAACTGATTCGCTTTTCGTGATTGAACGGATGTCAACATGAGGCTTACCTCCATAAGAAACCGCGGAGAGCGCGGAGAACGCAGAGAAAAAGAAAAGAAATCTACAATAGCTTTATTTGGCTTGGGGTTTTAGATGGCTTCTGCCCGAGCCAATTGATCGCGATACACATGAATTTGGGCGGCATGTTCCCGCTTGTGGGCGTAATACATGTAGACCAAAAAATCTTCCAGATCATAATCAGGACCATACCAGTCAAGAATACCGGCCTGGCGCTGTTTTTCTTGCGGCACCTGCCGCAGCAGGACCATTACCTGTTGCTGGGCAGTTTCGTATTCATGCCACTGTTCAGCAGCAGTCATCGCCTGCCGCCGCAGCACCTGCTCATCGTTAAAAGTTTCGTAGCCGGTAAGCAGCTGTTCCAACTGTGGCGTCGCGGTCCCTGGCTCTAGAATCGTTTGCAAAATTTCGACCAAAACCACTTCATAAGATGCCAGGTGGGCAATGATCTCTTTAACAGACCAATGGCCACAAACGCCAGCCTGCTCCCATTCGGATTCGTTTAAACCTTCAACAGCTTCGGCCACTGTCTGATGACCATAAGTTAGCATGTCAACTGCGTGCATTTGTTTTACTCCTCTAAAAATGATTTACGCCTGAACGTGCAGCATCCAGCGGGGCATTCTGGTTTTAATATCGCCAGATTCAGCCATGGCGGGCTTGAGCCGACTATCGCCTGCTGGAAATCCCGGATAACGGATCATTGTCCGATCATGGCATGGGGCATTGGTTTCTGAAGCGAAAAAGCAAAATGGGCAAATGTAAAATTCCTGTTCACTGTTCATTTGTATTAACTCCTTACATGATGCCCCAACGGCCGTACCGTTGTAATCTAACTAAGGTTAGGAGCTGGGGGTAAATTTGGTCAGTGCCTGATGTGTATTCGATGGTTTTTAGTTTAGAAAACGGCCGTCTCTCCACCGTCCCTCTGGCCGTCCCTAAACCAAATCCCTGGCGAGAGCGCCGTCCTAAAATTCAACCTGTGAAAACAAAAAAAGCCGGGGTAAAATGGGCCATGGTCTCCTTGCGTGCATTTTTGTTGGCAACACCCCATTTTGAGCGGGATGAACAACCCCTGGTCATCGGTCGCCGCAAAGTGGTAGCGCTGCTGGCATTTTTAGCCCACACAAGCCAGCCACACACGCGCGATTATTTGGCCACCCTCCTCTGGCCCGAACATGACCAATCCGGCGCGCTGAAAAACCTGCGGCGGGATTTGGGACGTTTGAAGGGCTTTGTGGGGGAAGAGGTTTTGCAGGTGGACCGGCTGCAAATTGGGTTGGACTCAACGGCGGGAATTGTGGTAGATACGGCCGTCTTCCACACCCATCTCCAGGCAGCCGAAGCCCACGCCCATGACCCTCAAAATTTATGCGACGACTGCCTGGCAGCCGTCACCAAAGCCGTAGCCCTGTACAATGGCGACTTCATGAGCGGCTTCAACCTGCCCGACTGCGCCGAATTCGACGAATGGCAATTTTTTGAGCGCGAAGCCCTGCGGCAAAAGCTGGCCGAAGCGCTGCAACTGCTCATTGGCTGGCACACGTTTAACGGCGAGTTTGAAAAGGGCATTGAATACGGCCGTCGCTGGCTGGCGCTCGATTCCCTGCATGAACCGGCCCACCAACAGTTAATGCAGCTTTATGCCTGGGCCGGGCAGCACAGCGCCGCGCTACGCCAATATGAAACCTGCGTTGAACTGTTGCAAGAAGAATTGGGCGTGGAGCCGGAGCCGGAAACCGAAGAACTGTATGAAGTCATCAAACGGCGTGAGCTGGAGCCACCGCCACAACGGGATACGGCCGTTGCCACCACACCTCTTGCCCCAAAACCCCTTTCTCCGGCGGATCGTTACCAAATTGTGGAACCGCTCAGGGCTGGCGGCCACGCCGAACTATTTTTGGGGCACGACCAGCTGCAAGATCAGCCGGTGGTGATTAAACAGATTCGGCCCGAGCTCATCAACAGCCCCAAAGAGTTTGTGACCCGCTTTAAGCGGGAAGCAGAAGCGCTGCGGCAGCTTGATCATCCCAACATCGTCACCATGCTGGACATCTTCGAGCAAGATAGCAAACAAACGATTGTAATGGAATACATGCCCGGCGGCTCCCTGCGCGATCTGCTGGAAGCGGATACTCTCTTGGACACCACCCGCGTGCTGGGCATTGCTCAGGAGCTGGCCGATGCCCTCAGCCGGGCCCATCACCTGGGCATCATCCACCGCGATTTAAAGCCCGATAATGTGCTGCTGGCTGCCGACGGCACGCCGCGCCTGGCCGATTTTGGCGTGGCCCGACTGGAACGAGAAGACGCCCGGCTGACGCCCACCGGCTCCATTTTAGGCAGCCCCGCCTACATGAGCCCCGAAGCACTTACCGGTGAAGAGCTGGATGCCCGCGCCGACATCTGGTCGTTTGGCATGATTTTGTATGAGCTACTGGTAGGCCAACGGCCGTTTACCGGCGAACATCTCACCGCCATCATGATCAGCATCCTGAACGACCCGGTGCCCAACATCGCCGAAGTGCTGCCCGATGCCCCGGCGGGATTAGCCCCGCTGCTGCAGCAAATGTTGGTAAAAGAGCGAGACGGCCGTTTGGCCAGCATGCGCCAGGTGTCGGCTGAACTGGAAGCGATTCGCGCTGGAACCTGGCAGCCGGGCATCATCGCTTATGCCACGCCGCAAGGACGGCCCCGGCTTGCTCTGCCAACACAGGCCACCCCCTTCATTGGCCGCGAAGAGGAATTGCACCACATTGGCCAATCGCTCACAGAAAATGCCGACTGCCGCGTGCTAACCATTGTGGGTCCCGGCGGCAGCGGCAAAACCCGCCTGGCATTGGCCGCGGCCGAACGGGTGCAGTCCCAGTTTGCCGATGGTGCTTATTTTGTGCCGCTGGCGCCGCTTACTACTGCCGAAGAAATTCCCCTCACCATTGCCGAGACGCTTTCGATTCGCCTTGCCGGGTCCGATGAACCATTGCCACAGCTTTTGCGCACGCTGGCCTCGCGGCAGATGCTGCTGGTGCTGGACAATTTGGAACATTTGCTCAGCGGCGTGCCGCTGCTGGTTGATCTGCTGCAGGCTGCACCCGGCATCAAAATTTTGGCCAGCTCGCGTGAGCGCTTACAGCTGGTGGGGGAGCAGGTGTATGTGCTGCAGGGTCTGGCGGTACCGCAGGAGGCAACGGCCGTTTCCCAACAATCCCACAGCGCCGTCACCCTCTTTTTGCAGCATGTGAACCTGGTGCGTCCCGGGACGGCCGTTCAGCCAGAAGAATGGCCCGACGTGGTGCGCATTTGCCGCCTGGTGCAGGGGATGCCGCTGGCGCTGGTGCTGGCAGCAGGCTGGGCCAACATGCTCTCCTTTGCCGAAATTGGGGATGAAATTGCCCAATGCCTGGACTTTTTAGAAACCGATTTGCAGGATTTGCCTGAACGGCAGCGCAGTATGCGGGCCGTGTTCGATTCTTCATGGAGACGATTAACGCCGCAGGAAGCGGCCGTTTTGCCCCGGCTGGCGCTGTTTAGCGGCGGCTTTACGCGCGAGGCAGCCCAAACGGTTTGCGGTGCCAATTTACGCTTGCTGCGCCAACTCATGAACCGTTCACTGATTTCGGCCAACGAGCAGCAGCGGTACGAGATGCATGAGCTGCTGCGCCAATATGCGCTGGAGAAGCTTCCCCCAGACGAACACACCTCGTTACAGCAGCAGTTTGTCGCCTTTTTTGCCACGTTTATGGCGCAGTTGGTGCCTGGCATTCAGCGTGCCGCTTACCAGGAAGCGTCGCGCCGCATTACCACAGAGCAGGGCAATCTGACCCAGGCATGGGGCTGGCTGCTAACGGCCGTCACTCAGCAGCCGCCCACGGTAGAAAATTTGGCATTGTTACGGCCGTTCATCACCGCCTGGCAATTTTATTACTACATTCAGGGACCATTGGCCACCGCCCGCGACCTGTTTGCCGAGACGGTGCAAAAACTGGAAACGGCCGTAACCCGGCGACCTGTTAGCGATACGGCCGTGGCCAACGCCTACCAAACCGTAATTGCCGATCTGCAAACCAAAGCCGCCTTTTTTAACGTGGGTCTGGGCCACTACCAAATGGTCGATCAATATCTGGAAAAAGCAGTGCCCTGGCTTGAGGAAATGAATGATGAGCCACTGCTGGCGTTTGCCTACAACTGCTGGGCCAAAGCCAGCATTCTGCGCGGGCAGCGCGAATTGGCAGAAAAACAACTGCTCACTGCCCTGGATTACGCCACCAAATCAGATGATTATTATATTGAGGCCGATGCCCTGAAAGTGTTAGGCGTGGTAGCGGTAGATGAGGGTGATTACGAACTGGCCCATGCCCGTTACCAGGAATCGCTGGCGCTCTTTCGCGCCAACGGCTTTGCGCCGGGGATGGCAATGGTGCTGCACAATATTGGCACCGTGTACTCCAGACAAAGAGAGCACAAGTTGGCCCTGGGCAGCTATGAGGAGGGTATGGCCTGTGCCCAAGAAGCGGGTTATGAGCGAATGATAATGGAAGTTATGGGGGCCATTGGCGGCACTTCCCGCGCCCTGGGAGATTACGACAAGTCTGAGCGTTATCTAAAGCAAAGCATCGCTATATCCAAAAAATTAGGCGATAGACGGATTACAGCTTCCCAATTAAAGAATCTGGGCCTGACCTACCTGGAAATGGGTGATCTGTTACAGGCCAAACGCACATTGAAATCCGGTCTGGAAATAAGCTGGTCGGCACAAACAATCCCCGATGCGCTTTCAATTGTGTCTGCTTATGCCAGAGCCATTGCGCAGCAGGGTGAGCTGAGCCAGGCGTTGGCTATTTTGCTCTTTGTGCAAAGCCAGAAAGAAGTGCGCCAAATCGATTTAGACAGTTACCGGACTATGGTGGATGATTTATTGACTGAGCTGCCAGAGGGAATCATTACCGAAGCCAAACAGTCAGCGGCTTCTTTCACACTGGCGGCAATTGTGGACCATCTGCTATAAAGCTGTTTCTGCTTAATCTGATGTCATGGCGAGGGTGAGGCAGTCAAACAATTTTCCCCATGCCTGCGCCACGTCTGGCGTATACACCGGACCCAGCATCTCTGCCAAGGTCTGCAACAAGGCTTGTCCGGCAAAGCGATACGTGGCCTGGGGAATGCCATGGTGAGTATGCCGCAAACCCAGGTGGTTGATGAATGGCGGTCTGTCGGCGTGTCGCTCCAGGCTAAAGATTAAAATGGCCAGCGCGGCCAGAAATTTATCCCCTTGATGATGTATGTTGTTGGTGAATAACGGCCGTAACTCCGGTGCCAGGGCAAACAAATGGTCATAAAACCGGTCCCCTGTTTCTGTAGCGTTGACTAACACTTGTTTAAATGTCGTTTGCACCAGGTCAACCTGCTCCGGCGTCATCTGATTTGCCTGTGACATGATTTTATCTCCATAACGATGCGGGCGGCCTTTACACCGCCCGCATCGACTTTGGGGAGAGAGTTTGCCTAATTGACCGGTTGGGCAGCGGGAGTCATGGCTGCCAAATCTTCAACAATTTTTTGCCAAATACCCTTTTCCACACGCCCGAGATATTCAGCCACGGGGACACCGAAAAAGGTTGGATCGGTCTGCCGGGCACCCATTGCCTCAAATTCGGCCATCATTTGCCCAGACAGTGCGCGATTTGCCTGCCACGGGGCAGACGGGGCTGCAACGGGGCTTTCATTGACAACCGGTTCGCCAAAGTAGGCTCGCACGGGGATACCAAAGAAGCTATTTTCGGCGACGGTTGCGCCCTGCGCTTGAAAAGCGTGGAGCATGGTTTGTACTGCGGATTGATTATTTTTACTCGACATGATTTTGAACCTCCAAAATTAATAACTGTTACATTTACGGACAAAAGTTGATAAACCTGACAGGTTTCCAAATGAGCATGGACTTAAACCGATTTTGCATGACAAAGATCCACTTTTGACTAGATTCGGTGCAAACCTGTCAGGCTCACCGCCTGACAGACATATGCGAAAAATAGGCGGGTCTTTCTCATAATTGAACTCAGGTTAAATTGGCTCATGAAGA
>PABI01000176.1 GCA_002699125.1 Anaerolineaceae bacterium | reverse complement strand
CTTGCCCTTCCCTTTGATTGGGACTCGCAAAGGGTGTTACGACTTTTTAAGATAGTGACGGGTACGACTTAATAAGATTCGACACCGGTCAATTGTTTTTCCATCTGCGCATTGTTGGTCAATTTTGCAAAATTGACCTACGGTGACGTGGCCCACAACGCGACCCACTTCGGTTTTTGACGGTAGGGGATAAACTCCGGGAGGGTTTCCAGCAACTCTTTGTCTTTGAATCCGGCGGCAATTGCTTCTTGCAGATAATCAATCGCTACAGGTTCTTCCAAATGGGCCAGCGCCCGCGCCGCTAAAAAATAAACGTAGGCCGGCGGCGATTCATCAACCTCAATAGCGATTTCCAGCATGTCGGCGGCTTCTTCGTACATATGGGCTTCAAAGAAGTAGAAGCGGCCCAGCTCGGCGTAATGGCGTGGTTCGTCATAGTGGAATTCGTAGAAATTGTACGGCCGTTCCAGCATAAATCCGGCATTTACGGCCGTTCCAATCGACCCCGGATTATCGGCACCGCAGTGCCAGCCGATGCGCTTGAAGCCAGCCTGTTGGCAATATTCCACGGTGGCGGCGGTGACGGCCGTTGCCAGGCCGCATCTTCGGTGCGCTGGAACCGTTTCAACGCCAATTTCGCAGGCATCGCCTACCGTCACATCTGCCAGGCACCAGCACACAATTTCCTGGCCATGCAGCGCCACAAAACCAAAGCCGTTCTGCAAAAAGTTTGTTTCATCTTGCCAGCCGATGCGAATGGAATCGGCGATGTTTTGCGGCAGCCGGTCGCCTTGTGCCGCCAGCAGCTTGCCATCCAGTCTGACAATAGTGTATTCGGCAGGTAACCGCTCGCGCCAATCCAGCCGCGGCGCCTTAAAAAGGTAATGATGGTTACTGCCCCAAATGGGCGGCCAGCGCCAGTCGCCCAGGATGTCGGCCAGGGCCGGTTCCCAATCGGGCGAATCCAGACAAACGGTCAGCGTGGGATCAGCCGGGTTAACCCGGTCGCCGGCCAGCAGCGTTTCGGCCAGCTCCAGTTTGAGCGCCTGGTTGAAGGCAGCGTTCTCTGGATCGCCTACCAGGTAAGCGCAGTCTAATGAGACAGCAAAGCCGCTGCGCGGGGCGTCCAGGTTGTCGATGTAGACGCGGCCGGGGGTTGTTTGGTGGAGAACGGCCGTTACATACACATTCCATGCTGCCATCTCCGCAAACAGCGGCACGGCCTGGCTAAATTGTTCGAGTTTTAAGCGAATCATGGGCGCTACCTTTCCTGAAAAATGGGACGCTGATTTACCTGATAACCTGATTTACCTGATCTGATCAGGCAAATCAGGGCAATCTGCGTCTTATTCCGTAGATAAATCACTCAAGAAATCTAGAACGCGTTGGTTAAACAGCGCTGGTTTTTCCATGTTGAGCATATGGGCCACGCCAGGAATGACGGCATGTTGGGCGCTGGGAATTTGTTCAGCCAACCATGCCGCTTGTTCAACCTTCTCCGGCAAGTCCAGATTGCCCACCAACACCAACGTGGGGGCGGTGATTTCAGTTAAACGGCCGTTCGCCGCCGGTTCCAATCTCAACTCCTCAACATCTTCCGGGATTGTCATCTGGAAGATTTCCCGCTGCATCTGGCTCACTTTTTGCCGCACGTCAGCGTTTACCTCGTCCGGCTGGCGGGAGGGACCATCAACCCACAGGCGCAGATTGAGCTCTATGGCAGTATCCAGATCGCCTTGCTTCACGGCCGTTTCCTCTTCCTCCCAAAATTGGAGGATACGTTCCGATGGCTGCGTGCCGCCGACGCTGGGCGCGCCCAACACCAGCGCCAACATACGCTGTGGATAGGCCAAGGCAAAGTCAAGGGCCACCTTGCCGCCAAAAGAGATACCCAGCACGATGGCTTGATCAACCTGTAAAAAATCGAGCAGCCCGGCCACATCGTCGTGGTGGCTGAACTGGCCAGCGGGCATGGCGGAGCGGCCAAAACCGCGCAAATCATAGCGGATAATGTGGTACTGCTTGGCAAAGACGGCAAATTGATCGTCCCACATGCGCGAATTCGCCACGCCGGCGTGGAGCAAGATAAGTGGCTGACCCGCGCCTGCTACTTCGTAATAAAGCTGTGCCCCGTTGACAGGGGCAAATCCGGTTTGTGATTGCATCGACTTCCTTTTTGCTAAGAAAATGGATTCCTGCCTACGCAGGAATGACATGCCAATGGCTCAATTCTGCAAGGATGATTAAACAGCTTCAGACAGGATGTCGTATAAGTTGACATAATTATCATAACGCCATTGGGCAATACGGCCGTCTGCCACTGCCTCTTTCACCACACAGCCCGGCTCGTGTGAATGGGTGCAGTCGTTAAAGCGGCAGTAGCCCACCACATCGGCCAGCTCAGGATAGAACGTAATCAGGTCGTCAGGGTGCAGGCCAAGCAGGCCCATATCCTTGATTCCCGGCGTATCGACGACGCTGCCGCCCATTGCCAGGGGCAGCATGACGGCCTGGGTGGTCGTGTGCCGCCCTTCGCGGCTTTTCAGATTGCTCACCTCGCTGGTGCGCAGCTGCAAGCCGGGCTGCACGGCATTCAGCAGGGTCGATTTGCCCACGCCGGACAATCCGGCCAGCACCGTGGCCTGCCCGCGCAAAAAGTCCTGCACTGGTTCGATGCCTTCGCTCTCGGTGGCGCTGGTAAGGAAGACGGGGATGTCCAGGCTGCGATAAGGAGCAGCGACTGCTTCAATTTCTGCACCATCTTTGGCCAGATCGATTTTGTTGAGGCAAACGGCCGTTTTCAACCCATTCCGCTGTGCCCCAATCAAATATTCATCAATCATTTGCAGCCAGATTTTTGGCTCCAGCCAGGCAGCTACCACCAGCAATTGGTCCACATTGGCAGCAATAATTTGCTTCAGATGCATGTCGTAGCTGTCGCTGCGGGCCAGGCCGCTGCGGCGGGGCAGCACACCCTCCACCAGCCCGCGCTCGTCAGCTAATGGTTGCACCAACACCCGGTCGCCCACCGCCAAAATATTGGTATAGCCGGTGCCTTCGGCCGTCAGAATGCCGCGTACGTCGCAGACGATGGTGTCGCCGTTCACCTCTGCCCGGCAGAGGCCGCGGCTTACTTCTACCACTTTGCCCAGCAAAAACGGCGTCTCGTCGGCCATGTTTTGCCATTGGGTGTCGTCCAGCGAGGCTTGTAGAGTCGCCGTGGCTTGCTCTTCAACCGCTTCACGCCGATCCCGCTCGTCCAACGGCATGATGCGCTGGTCGGCAATTTCGCCTTCTTCATCAGGTACCAGCGGCTGCCAATCGACGCGGTGTTTTTCCTGGTTGGCGGCCGTATTGTGGCGAATCTTCTTGCGCTGCCCTTTTTCGGCATCCCATGCCTTGCGCTGCTGCTGGCGAATCTCTTTTTTCTTTTTGCTCATATTTTTGCTCTTTTAGAATAGGACGCTGATTTTCCTGTACGTGGAACGGTCGCTTAGCGACATCTCCCTGATCTTTTTTATCAGGAAAATCAGGCTGATCTGCGTTCCAATATTTATTTTTCGGACATGCACCAACCGATCAGGCGGCGCACGAAGTCGTTGGTGGGGTACGGCTTGCTGTCATGTTTCCAGCGCGGCACTTGTACCTCCTTGGCCCCTGGCTGGCGGGGAAACTGTTCCCCTTCCACGCGCAGGGTGGTGTGTTCATCCCCCTCTTTGGGGATGCGGTAATGGACGATGAATTTCTTGTTGGTAGCAATGATGTGCACGATGCGCTCCGGCGTGTAATCAACAAAGCCACCTTCCTCGGGAATGTGCTCGTCCTTACTTTCGACGTACCAGATGTACGGCCGTCCCTTCACTTTTACCTTGCGTTTTCCTTTGGTGTTTACTGCCAAACTAATCTCCTTTTTAGAAGCGCAACACAGAGTTACGCAGAGGAGCACAGAACTTCACAGAGAAAAGGAGGAAAATCTGCGCCAATCTGCGTATTCTGCGGATTTACAGTGGCTTATGGAAGGTCATATGACGCTTGACTTCCGCAAAGCCCATCTTGCGATACAGGTGCAGCGCGCCGGAAAGATTTTCGGCATCGACGCCCAGGGCTGCTTCGGTCATACCGGCCTCTTTGAGTACCTGGAAGCTGCGGGCGATGAGCGCTTTAGCCACACCCTGGCCGCGCCACGGCCGTCGCACAAAGATGGTTTCGGTATAGCCGCGCAGCCGCTCAAACGTCTCGTTTTCCTTCTTGTCGATGAAGTTTAACACGCCACCGACCACTTCATCACCGGCCCAGGCAATCTGCCACAGGTCGGGATTAAAAGTGGGATACTCGCTCCAGGCGGCAAAGTTTGTCTCGGTCCACTCTTGCATGCCCCAGTGGTCGCGAAACGCCTCGCGTGCCCCTTCCCAGATCTGCCGCCATTCGGCCAGCGTACCGCGCCGAACCTCGATGCCGGCGGGCACGGGGCAGTCGGGGATATTGTCCAGATTCGGCCGTACCATATCCAGGCCGTAGCGCACAATTTTGTGCCCTTCGGCCAGCAGCAGGTTGGTCCAGTTTGTCTCGGCTTGCATGCCCCAGTTGACGAAGGTTTTTTCCTTTTCGGCAGGATGATCGGCGGCAATTTGGCGCAGGCGCTTTTTGAGAAAATGCACCATTGCCAGGCGGATGCCTGTTTCGCGCCATTCTGGCAGCAGGTGGGCAAAGAAGCCGTAGGCGATGCTGCCGTCTACCTGATCGTTCCACCAGCAACGGCCGTATCCCACCACATCCCCATTCACCTCGGCAAAAATCATATCTGTCGTTGGGTCGCAGTTAGTCAAATGCGCATAGTCAGTTGCCACTTCTTCCACCGAGGCCAGCATTTCACTCTGGTCAGCTTCCTGGCTGCCATTGATGATAGCCACCATGTGCGGGTAATCGCTTTCGCCCTGAAAACCGCGAAAGTGCAGACCGGATACGGCAGGCATCTCGGCCACGAAAAGTTCATTTTTTAATAGTTCCATGCTAGACATGTTGTTTGTCCTCCACTTCTTGCTGCCACAGTTCGCGCATGGCGGGCGCGGTGAGCAGCAGTTCATCCAGGGTGCCGGTGGCGGCGATACGGCCGTTTTCCAGCACAATAATTTCATCCGCCCGCTGCAACACAGCGCGGCGATGGCTCACTACCAGACAGGTCTGGGTCGGCTTTTCTGCATCAAAGATTCTTTCCCATAACTGCGCCTCCGTTTCCACATCCAGCGCGCTGGACAGATCGTCGAACACCAGCAGCTCAGCGTCGCGCACCAACATGCGAGCGGTGGCAGTGCGCTGCACCTGCCCGCCAGACAGACGCACGCCGCGCGGCCCGACCATGGTGTCCAGGCCGGCTTCCAGTTGGACGATATCTGGTTTGAGCACGGCCGTTTCCAACGCCCACTCCAGCCCATCCTCCGGCAAGCCGAGGAGGATGTTGTTCCGCAGCGGTTCACTGAACAGGCGGGGCACCTGCGGCGTGTACGCCGTGCGCGGTGGCGTGAAAAAGGTGGCGGGATTGGTGATGAGACGGCCGTTCCAATGCACTTCACCGCCAGTTGCAGGCAGCAAGCCCAACAGCACCCGCAGCAGCGTCGTTTTGCCCGAGCCAATCTTGCCCGTAATCACCGTAAAGCTGCCGCGCGGGAGGGTGAAGCTGATGTTGTGGAGGGACCAGTGATCGGTAAGCGGTAATCCGTTATCGGTAGTCGGTTCACCCTCTTCGGATAACCGTTTACCGTTTACCGAATACCGTTCACCATATTCAAAGCTCAGCCCTTCAACCTCCAAAACCTCCAGGCGATCTTCGGCCGTTTTCACCGGTTTGCCAATGGCGGGGGCTGGTTCATTTTCGTAGATGGGCACGTGGGCCACCAGGCTTTCTGCCGGGGCGTCGGGCGTGATCTCTTGTAGCCGATCCAGCACCACCCGCTGCTGGGCAATCTCAGACAGGTAACTGCCGATTTGCGCCGGGAAGCGGGAGACGAAGAAGAGATAGCTGGTGAACAGCACAAAATCGCCCACGCTAAACGTGCCGTTTTGCATCGAGAACCCAGCCATCACCACCATCAGGGCCACGGCCACATCTCCCATGTTGTCGGTCACGGATTGAAAGATGGCCCAAAAGAGGCCAAAACGGACGTTGGCCACACGCCGTTCGTCGCTCAACTCGCGCAGGTAGCCGATGGTTCCCGTTTCCGCATCTGCGACTTTGACGGCCTGGATGGCACCAAACGTCTCGCCCAAAAAGGCGGCGACACGGCTGTCGCTGACCCGGCTGATACGTATGTAGGTTAGGAAGCGATTCCAGGCCCAGCGGGTGAGGAAAAAGACGCCGATGAGGGGGATTAGGGCAACGGCCGTAATCCCCGGCGCAATGCGAAACATGATGATCAGGGCAAAGATGGCAAACGTCGCGCTGCCGACGACCTCCGGCACCCAGGTGGGAAAGTCGGCAAAGTCGGCCAGATCATCATCCATCCGATTGATGACGTCCCCGGTGGGTACCGGCAGCGGCTGTGCACCGGGCTTACGCAAAATGCTTTGCATGAGGTTAATTCGCATCAGCGATTGGCCCGCCATGCGCACTTTGGCAGAACCCCAATTGCCCACAATGTTCGTCACCATGCGGCTCAGCTCTACGGCAATGATGAAAAGCAGCAGTGTCCAGAGGGCATTGGAGAGTGTGGCGGGGGATGCGGCCGTTTCTACCTGACTATTCAACTGATCAAAGTAACTTTTTTCCAGCCAACCGGGCACCAACCGCATGGCCATCACATAAATTTCCAGCGATACGCCAAGAAAAAAGTGCCACGGCCGATAGCGAATCAGTGACCAGGTACCAGTTTTAATTGCAAGTTTATTAGTCATCATATAGTCCAAAGCTCGTAACAATTCAGATCGTCACAAGCAGTCATTGCTCTTTGCAGCATCTGCAGCCAAACAGAGAACCAGCGCTTGTTCACGCCGCCTCGACAATATTCGGTGGCAATGTAGACGCACATCGCCACGCACAATCTGTAATCGTCATACAGGCGTTCCCAGGTGTAATCGGTCACGCCATTCTGGATGAGATGGGCATGATACCGTTCCAGAACGGGGATTTCATTTTGTCTGCGCAGGTCAACGTCCCAATCCAGCACCATGGCATACGCCAGATCATACGCGCCTAACCAAACCGTCAAACTCCAGTTGAATGGCTGGCGATCAATCAGATAGATTGGCCAATTGCTCTCACACGGTACCAGGATGTTGTGCTCACCCGCATCGCCGTGGATAAGCGTAAAGCCGTTTGCCTCTTGAGTACGAGAAATAAGTGCGCCTGGGTGCTTGGCAAACAGCGTATGCATTGCCTCAGGCCAATGCGGTTTTAGATCGTTTGGGGTACGATTAACGATGTGTGCGACACCGGGATGTGAAATATCCACAAAGGTTTGAATATGCTCGGCACTGTGAATTTCTGCCTTGGCCTCGGCCAGCCGCTTTGCCCCCCACCAACGGGCGTGCATAATAGCGAGTCCTTCAGCCAGCGCTAGCCCATATTCAAGCGTGGGCTTTTTCTCGCCAGCTACGATATGGGTTTCTGAAACGTCGTCTAGCAGAATATGGTACCGTTTTAGCTGTGCTGAATAAGCTGCATGGTAACAGTGCAGCAGTGGCGCGTTGGGCACATCTACATAGTCACGCGTGTAGTAAAGGACTTCGGAATCGTCAAAAGATTCCCCGTCACCCAAATCGGTATTGGTTAGTTTTAGAAAGAGGTTTCGGGGCAATGTGCCTTGGGCATCATCTGTGTATGTCAGCCTAAATTTACTGTTGGTTGACCAATTTCCTGCCCCGGCATCACGCTCAATTGACGTGACGGTACCTTGCATTAACGCACCGTTTTGGCTGAGAACATCTGTTAACCAGCCACATGTTACCTGCTCACCATTGGTGATCACATTATCAGACATTTTTATTTTCGCTTACCACGCTATCCAAAACTATTTTGCATAGCGCATCAACAGATTTGTTCCCATCTTGATGGAGAATATTCATCTTTAAAGCAGACGCTTCTTCTTTGATCAGGTTGTTGTACCAAAGGCTGCGTCCCATAAAGTTAGCAAACATGCGCTCTGGATCGGCGGAGCCTTCCAGAAAATCATCGTTTTGTCGTTCGCGCGCTTCTAAAACGGCCGTATCAATCACCAGCCAACCGGTCCACACATTTTCCCGCGGCAGCTGGGCCACCCATTCTGGCCGCATGTGCCAACCATCAATGACGATGCCGCGTCTCAGGCTTACGTATTTGCGGATGACCTGCCGCACCATCGGCCAGGTGCCTTCATGCCGCAAGGTGGCGTCGGCGATGAGCTGCTCTACGGAGCTGTTGGTGTAATATTCCGTATGTGGCCCTTTGCGCATGGCGTGCAGCCCTGGATGCGTTTCTGGCGTAGTGACGGCGATAGCGGCCGTTACCAAATCATCAATCGTCAAAGAGGTAACGCCCAGCCTGACCGCCAGGGCGGAGCCCAAGGTTGTTTTGCCCGCGCCGGGTGCGCCACCAATCAAAATCACTTTGTTATTGGTCATGCCAGTGCCTCCTTAATGCCGGTGCGCAGCAGTTGGGCAAAGCGGGAATCGGGATCGCTGAGCAGCTGCAACCGTGGACCGTGTTCCTGGATACGGCCGTTTTCCAAAATCAAAATGTCATCTGCTCTTTGCACGGTGCGCAGGCGGTGGGCGATGATGATGGCGGTACGGCCGTGCAGCAACGTGTCGATGGCCCGTTCCAAAAGCTGCTCTGTCGCCGGGTCTAGTCGGGACGATGCCTCATCCAGAATCACCAGTTGTGGATCGCGCAGAAAGACCCGCGTGAAGGCCAGCAGCTGTGCCTGCCCGGCCGAAAGGCCCTGACCGCCCGATTTCAGCACTGTGTCCAGACCATCGGGCAGACCAGCCAGCCAATCGCCCAGCCCCAGCGTGTGCAGCGCCGCCTCGATTTGGACATCAGAGATCGGCGTTTTGCTGGGATCGTAGCGGCGGAACAGCGTCAGGTTGTTGCGCACGGTGGCTTCAAACAGCTGCACGTCTTGTGTAACCATGCCAATGTGCTGCCGCACGTCGGCCAGGCTGACCTGGCGCAGATCGACGCTGTCCAGGGTGATGCTGCCTGTGTCCACGTCATACAGCCGGAAGAGCAGCCGCGTCAGCGTGGTTTTGCCGCTGCCGGTGCGCCCCAGCAGGCCGAGAACCTTGCCCGCCTCCAGCGTGAAAGTCACATTGTGGAGGACGTTTGGTGATCCGTTATTGGTAATCCGTAATCCGTTATCGGTAGACCGATCACCGTTTACCGATAACCGATTACCGTTCACCGACAACTGGTCTTTGTAAGCGAAGGAGACATCACGGAAGGAAACGGCCGTTGCCCCATCAGGTAATGTGGCACTCACAGACTCCTTTACGTCTGGTTCCAGCTGTAGGAACTCATTGATACGGCCGATGCTGGCCACCGCCCGCTGCATGTCGCTGATTTGCCGCCGGATGTATTTGATCGGTGATTCCATCAGGCGGACGTAGGCCACCAGCAAAAACAGCGTGCCGATCGTGATTTGTCCTTGCAAAAAGAACGTACCGGCCAATGCCAGCGTGGCCACAATGGCCACCACGTACAGCATGTAGCTGCTGCTAAAGGTGTAGCCGCCAATCAAGTCAGCCCGAATCCGGCTTTTGGCCACGTCGGCCAGCAGCGGATACAGCTTATGAAAAACATAAGATTCACCCCCGTTGGCCCGAATGTCTTCCGTGCCGCCGATGCGTTCTTCCACATAGCCGTGCAGGGCAGCATACCCTTTGCTCACGTCGCGCCACACGTTGACTGTCGGTTTGCGGATGAGTTGCAGTAGCCCTAGCGTCAGCAGCCCGTAAGCCAGCCCCACCAGGCCAATGCGCCAATCTTCCCGAAACAGCAGCACCAGAATACCCAAGACCAGAACAGCATTGCCCAATACCTGTATGAGTAGTCTGGAGAAGAATTCAGCCAGATTGCTTACATCGCCGTCGATGCGCTCAATGAGCTCGCCCGGTGTTTGCAGCTTGTGGAAGCCCATGTCCAGCCGCATGGTGTGTTCGGTCAGGTCGGCACGCAGGCTGTTGGTGGCCGCCCAGCCCAAATCTTCACTCAGGTAGGTGGTCCACAGCGCCACTGCCTTTTGGGCCACCGTTACCACAAAAAACAGCACCCCCAGACTAACGAGCAGGCGAACGGCCGTACCGCTCTGCGCCGCATCCAAAAAGTCCCGAATAACCTGAGGACCATAAAGCTGTAAGCCAATGCTGATTGCCAGCAAGGTACTTAAGCCGAAGAGACGGGCGGTGTACGGCCGTAAATACCGCTTCATCAACTGCCAGTTATTCATCTCTTTTGCCATACACTTAACCTCCTGGCCCCATGTACGGTTCCCACAAGCCGCGCGCCAGGGCCACCGGGTCGCACTCAATGCCAAAGCTGCTGAAATATTCACACACACGGGTAATGTCCCGCTCCAGAAGCTCGTAGGCATGTGGATTGTGACGCGCCTCCACCATTTGCGGGAAATCAATCAGATAAATCGTGCCTTCCCAGTACAAAATGTTATATGCCGACAAATCGCCGTGAATCAGGTGGTTCTCCAGCATTAGCGCCACGTTGTCCATCACGCGTTGGAACAGCGGCTCTGCTTCCGCTTGTGGCAAACGTACTTCGCTGAGTGTAGGTGCTGGGCCATACTCGTCACCGATATATGCCATGAGGATGGTATTGCCCTGGTGGGCAATCGGTTTAGGCACGCTGGCACCAGCCTTAAAGAGCTGGGTTTGAGTGCGGTACTCATTGCCAATCCACCATTGAATATCTACTTGCTTGCCAAAATTGGTTTTCTTGCGCAGCGCCGTTTTCACCCGCCGCCCCTTCATTTGCTTGCCTTCCTCATCGCGCAGCATACGGCCTGCTTTGTACACAGCATCGTTTTTCAGATGGCGCAGCATGCGCGGGCGGTACAGCTTGGCGGCAATCAGGTCCATGCCGCTGGCTGGATGGCCAATGCAGGTGTATACGTTGGCTTCTTTACCGCCTTTAACCAACCGCGTGACATCGGTGACAATTTGGTCGCGGTAGAAAGGGCCAACGGATTCAATGACCCACTGCCGCTCGTGGTGGCGCGGGTCCAGCGCTTTGGCGTAGCTGGGCACCCAGGTGTTTATGCCGTCATCCATTTCGCTGATTTCGCGCATAACTTGCCGGGCACGTCGATCTTTCTTGTTTTTCCGGGGACCAGGCCGGTTACGCCGGGCCTCCCGACTGTTGTCGTTATATTGATACGTTTCGTATTTTTCAAAAGCCTCAAACTTGTCCATTAGATTGAATTTAGGCCGGTTTTAGAATGATCCGGCGAACATCCCAATAGTTTTTTAGACAGGGAATGTGGCTTTTGTTTGATGTTGGAAGTCAAGAGAGAAACAAAAAGCCACCGATCAATGTTGTGTGACGGTGGCTGGGGATTGCCAGGAACAGGCAACAAAAAAGCCACAGGTTGTGTACACCCGTGGCCGCAAAATCATCCAATAAGGATCAAGCTTGGATTTCTAGCAGTTAGCAGGTGTACCCACACAACGTCCGATTACGTTTCCGAAGATGTTACTTTTCACTTGAGCCATCTTGTGGGTACCTCCTTTAAGAATTTAATAATTGCTACGGCGGACAGTCTACCATGCCTTTTTTTTGGCGTCAAGCAGGAATTTGTTGATGAATTCCCTCAGTCAACGTGTTGTCCAGTTGGCAGATCACGAAATCTTGCCGCCAATTAAACCGAGAATTGTGGCAAATCCAATTTTCCAGGTGTTATCGCAAATCTCAAACAATTTATCTTGCGTGGCAGACATTTACGCAAACCTCCATTACAGTACAGTTTTACGGTACGCTACTTTCATGAACGAAGGCTACGGCCGTTTTCCGGCACTATCTCAAAAACAGGAACATTCTGGCTGCGGATGACGTTACAAAACCAGAGCGGGCGGCGCGCTCTTTTATTTGTCATGCCGCACGGAGGAATTAGATGAAATTTGGAAGAAAACTCATTTTACTGCTTATCGTTTTGCTGGCGGCCTGTGCGCCGGGTGGGGCGGAACCGGAATTGGCAGAAACGGCCGTTCCTGCCGAAGAAGCCAATCCCGACGCCGCTGCCTACGCCGAAGATCTGGGCGTTAGCCTGGAAGAAGCCAATGAACGCCTGGCTTTGCAAGACAGCATTGGCGAGCTGCAAGCCGAGCTGTTAGCCAACGAGGTGGACAGTTTTGCTGGACTTTGGCTGGAGCATGAGCCAGCGTACAAGGTTGTGGTGGCGTTTGCCGGGGAAGATGGGGCGGAAGTGATACGGCCGTATCTGCAAACCTATCCCGCCCTGGCCGATATCATCGAAATCCGCACCGCACAATACACACTGGCGGAGCTGGAAACCGCCCAGCAAGAAGCGTTCAACATTGTTGAACAGTTGGAACCAATGTCCATCGCTGGCGGCGTGGACGTCAAGGAGAACCGGGTTTACCTGACCGTGGCGAATCCGGAGCTGTTTTTACAGGCGGTGGCCGATGCTGGCCTTGCGCTGCCGCCAATGGTAGTCGTTGAGCCAATCGATCCCGACAATATTCCTGAAAGCAACGCAGGTGGCGTCGATGAGTACACCGGACCAAATGGCCAGACGATTCAGTTTCCCCGCCAGGCTCTGGCCGTGGCCGGCATGGATGCGCTGTTAGAAGGTACCCTTATTCTGGATAACAGCGGCTGCCTGCGCGTGCAGCACGAAAGCGTCCCTCTGTCCGAAGCGCCGGTCATCATCTGGCATTACGATTTTTCGCTGGAAATCGACGGTGAGGAAATTATAGTTTTGAATGGCGAGGGGGAGCCGGTTGGCCGCGTCGGTGAGTGGACGCGGATGGGTGGTGGCGAAAGCGGCACTGTGATTGAGCCAGAGATGCCAGAAGCGTGCCCCGGCCCTTACTGGATTTTGGGCAGCATCGAGACGCTGGCTGAGCAAGCGATTCCTGACATTTACACCCAGCCTGTGGGGAGTGCTATTTTCTATTTTCAGTCTAAATGGGCCGCAGATGAAGGCAGTATCAGTGGCGTTTTGGCCATTGATGATGGCTGCTTCCGGGTTGATGGCCACACGATTCTTTGGCCGCCTAACGTTTGGCCGGATGAAGACGCCGAACCGCTGCAAATTGTATTCCGCGGCAATGGTATTGAGGTGACAATGTTTGCCGTTGGGGATGAGATTACGCTGCCCGGTGGTGAGAAAACGGCCGTAGATTACCGTTTCTTCGAAAACAAAGTTTCCTGCCCTGGCCCGTTCTGGGGTGTGGCTGCCCTCTCCCCCGAACAATAAATTGGTGTAGGGTCAAGGCATGCCTTGACCCTACAAATCAATCTGGTTTAGAGGAGCTGGCTCACCAAAAAGCCGAGGATGTTGGTGTAGCCGCGGCGTACGAAGTTGGGCCAGCCATCGCCCGGCACCAGCGGCGGGAATGACGAGGCGCTTGCTTCATTGAACCGGTTGTTCATGCCTGTGCCGTCCCATAAGATATCGGCCGTGGGAATGCCCAGATCCTTCACAAACGGGTCGGCGTCGTAGCCATTGTTCTCGTAGGTGTTGTCGTGTACCCAGTTGTTTTCTGGCAGCGGCCCCACGTTTACTTCGTTCACATCAAACGCACCGGTGCTGGTAAGGCTAAAGACAGCCACACCGGTGGTTTTGTTATCCCGAATTTCGTTGTTGTACACGTCGGCATTGTCTGTAGCCAGCAGCAGGATGCCCACGCCAGAGGGAGCAATTCCCGCGGTGGCTCCCGGCGGGGCAAAGTTTTCGTGGTTGTTGTCTTCCACAAGGTTGCCGTAGACGAGCGTGTTGGCGGAGATTTTGGAGGTGAGCTGGGGCAACAATACGACAAAGATGCCGACGGTGTTGTCGTAGGCGTGGTTGTTATAGATTTCACCGCCGATCGTGTTTTCCAGCTCAATGCCCAGCACGTTGCCGTACACCACGCTGTCGCGCACGATCACATTTTCGCACTGCCCGGCGTACACACCTGCATCATCCACCCCGGTCACTTCGACGCGCTCAATCAGCACGTCGGTGCTGCGCACGGGATAGACGCCGTAGGTGCCTACGTTTTCGGCAAAAATATCGTGGAAATGGACGCCGGTCACACCCTCGACCAGGACGCCGTTGTCGGTGTAGTTGCGCACGTGCAGGTTGCCCACGATGAAGTTGTTGCCGGAGGCGATGACCCCTTCCGTCAACACGCCTTCGCCGTCGAAGATGGGCCGTTCACCCGCCTCGTTGGGGATGCCGCGCAGGGTGATGTCGTTGATGTCGATGACGACGCGCTCGTGGTAGACGCCGTAGGGCACTTCGATAATGTCACCGGGGCGGGCCTGGTCCACGGCCGTTTGCACACTTTCCCCCTCTTGCACCACAATCGTCATCGGCTCCCGGTCGTCCAGCTCAATGCCCGTTTCTCCGCCGACGTTGTGGTTTGCCACTTCAGCCCGGGCTGGATTTTCTGTTGGTTGAATGACGGGCAGGCCGGAGGGAACGGCCGTTGGCACTTCAGGCATCCCGCTCTCATCCGTCAGCGCGTAGAGGAAAGCCACCAAATCGAGCCGTTCCTGGTCGGTTAGCTCAAATCCCTGGACAAACACGTCTACATTTTCCTGGCCGTGAAGACGGCCGCCGCCGTCGGCATAAAAATCAACAACCGCTTCCAGCGTTTCCAGCGAGCCGTTGTGCATGTAAGGTGCGGTCAGGGCGATGTTGCGCAGCGTGGGCACCTTGAATGCCCCTTCGGAACCGTCTGCCGTCACGCCGGCCCGGCCCGGATCGTCGCTGGGCACGCCAACCACGCGGAAGGTGTCGCTGGCGAAGGTGGGGGCGGTGTGGCACTCAAAGCAGCGCGTCGCCCCGGAGCGGAACAGCGCCAGGCCGCGCCGCTGGCTGGGTGTGAGGGCGTCAACATCACCGGCGGCGTACTGGTCAAACGGGCTGTTGTCGGTGATGAGCGTGCGCTGAAAGGCGGCCAGGGCGTTTTCGATGTTGGCCAGCGTGACGCCGTCATCAAAGGCGGCATTGAACATCGTTTCGTACTCGCCGATGGCGGCTACTTCAGCCACCAGGGCATCGGTGTCGGTGACGCCCATTTCGTCCGGGTGGGTGAGGGGGATGTTAGATTGGGCTTCGAGGGAATCGAGACGGCCGTCCCAAAATAAATTCTGCGCATAGCCAACATTCCATAACGTGGGCGTGTTACGGGCAAGTTCTGTACCGTTGGGGCCGATGGCGGTGGAACGGCCGTCGGCAAAGCCCAAATCGGGTTGGTGGCAAGTGGCACAGGCGGTGTCGTTGTTGGCCGAGAGCACCGGGTCGAAGAAGAGGAGCCGGCCTAGATCGGCTTTGGCATCGGTGGTGGGGTTTGCGGCCGTTTCGTTCAGCGCCGGGAATTCACGCTGCAAGCCGGTGTACGATGGCTGCACGCTGCTGGCCCCCGCGCCATGATCCTCACCAACATCAGGGTCAGCCTGGGCCGGCATGGCCGCGGCAACAACAAACACAATCAGCAGCAAGCCAATGAGGACGCCAAAAATGCGGACGATCCATTTTAGAACAGTGGACATGGGTTTCTCCTCTTCATTTGGTTGATAGTAGAAAGTTGCTAGTGTTCGTGCATTTTACCAGCAACTAGCCATGCGCAACCAGTGCTATTCGAGGGTTTGCAGGTAAGCGATGACGGCGTCCAGCTCTTCGCCGGTGAGCTGTTTGCTGAGTGAGGCGGGCATGAGGTCTTCGAAGCCTTCTACCAGATAGGCATCGGGCTGCATGACGGAGGTGAGCAGGTAACTGTAGGCGTCCTGGCCTTCAACGCGGCTGCTGGCCCGGCTGGCTATCCCTGCCAGTGATGGGCCAACGATGAGGGTGTCCGGCGTGGTGCTGTGGCAGGCCCCACAATCACGGGAAAAGACTTGTTTGCCCAATTGGGCCTGCGGATTGAGTGTGGGTGTGGGCGGCGGCGCTTCAGAATTACCGCCACAGGCAATCAGAAACAGCAGGCAAAGGAGCAGGCAGAATTTAAAGCGAAGGGGCATTTGGGTGGAGAGTTGTAATTGAGTAATTGGTGGGCAAGCTGCCCAATTACCTAATTACTCAATTACGCAGTTGTTTTTACGGGCCAAACATGTCTAGCACTGGTTGATAAGAGCAGCGGCAGCCGTCGGGATGGGAACAGCCTTCCAGCGGCAGTTCCGGCGCTTCGTCGAACTCGTAGGCACCTTCGGCGGCGCGGCAGGCGGGGCAGCAGTCCCGATTGACCATGATGCGAACTTTGGTGGCCAGGCCATTTTTAATATTTTCCAGCGCCTTTTTTTGCGCGGCGCGTTTGGTTACGTCTGCGTCCATGTATGTTTCCTCAAAAGCTGTCGGTCAATTTTTAAAAATTGACCAACGAAGTTGTTATGTGTAGTAAAGTGATTTTACGGGTAAGCTGTGGGGATGGCAAGGCTAAAAAGTGAAGTAGAGCAGTTCGATTAGATAAACTCAAACTCTAATAAAAATTGCTGGGCCTGTGTTTTGCCACAGACGTGCTCAAGAAATGCTTTCAACCAGACCCTGTTCACGCTGGAATCTTCTTTCAGATCTGTTAGAAAGTTTGGGATGTTATTCCTGAAGTCTTCTGGCCACTGTTGAACAAGGTTGCTTAAAAATGGCTCTGATCCAGCGACGATGGCAAACATGTCCTGTGTGAATCTTATTCCCCAATTTCCAGAGATCGAAAAAATAACGTTTTCAAGCATCTTATTGAGTTTAACTGAATGGTAAGCATGAAAATCATCCAAGGAAATTAACCAATGTTTTGTTTTTTTGCTTTCAAATAGCTCACTAATTGATAGTACGAATTCGGTTTCTCCATGTAGAGAAGCGGCTTTTGCCAAAGCAGAAAATTGGCTGTTGTTTAGTGAGAACATTTGGGGATAAATAAGCAGGCGATGGGATAGCGAATTTTGAAACCAAAAATCGTTAAACTCTGCATTGAGGCTGAAAATGCTTTGAAAGACGGTTTGATATTTGTGTTTGAATTCTTCGTCTGTGATCGAATACATTAGGACTATCTGCTAAAGTTTCAATGTAATTTTGCAATTTAACCAACGAGTTGTTGAGAAGGCAAGAAAAAGCGGAAACTTGAAATGAAGGATTGGAGCGCTTTACGATGATGGTGGTGGGGGAACGGCCGTCTCTTAACAAAATTACCGTCTGGTTTGAAGCAAATTGCGAATATTAAGGGAGCGGTGTCGGAGGCATGCAATACGACTTTTTGTTGCGAATTGTCCCATCTGGCATACGGGTGCATAAAAATTCCGCTGTTCGTAGTTGCTGAGGGGTGACAATTGCACTTGTGAGATCAGTCGTGGAAAAATCCGCATCTTTCAAGTTTGCATTAGAGAAATTTGTGTTAAGTAGATGGGCTCCTTCAAAATTTGCTTCTTGAAGATTTGCACCAGATAAGTTCGCATTGCTTAAGTTTGTGAACGATAGCGTTGCACCCAATAGGTTTGCGTTCTGCAAATTTGCATTCGAGAGATCTGCGGCCCATAAACGTGTTCTACTCAAATCATAGCCTTGGAGATCACGTCCTGCACCATTGCTAGTTGTCAAAAGATCAATTATTAAGGCCCATTTTTCATCCAGGATAGCATCTGTAAAGTTTGCCTCAGCCAAGTCGGCGTAGTCAAGAATAGCTCCGGTTAGATCTGCTTCGGAAAAATTCGCACCATCCAATTGTGCGTACGAAAAATCTACATTTTGTAAATTCTTGCCCGAAAAATCAAAATTTGAAAAGTTGTGAAAACTAAAATCTAAGCCAGATAAATTATCTCCAGTGAGGACGGCCCGTTCATATTCCTGTGAAGGCTCACACGCAAGTGCTGGTAACATTAAGCATGTTGTGAGCAAGAACCACCATTTCAATGAGATAATTCTTTGCATAGTTTTGTTCCTCATTGGTCAAGAGATCAAGGCAGCGGGGGTGGCGCGGCGGCGGGTGGCGATGAGACGGCCGCTGCCGATTTGCTCTACGTAATGGGTCATCCGTTCACAGGTGGCCACGAGCTCGTCGAACTTGGGTTCGTCCAGCAGCAGCAGTTGGCTGTCTACCACGGCGCGGACGCTGGCGTGGTACGGCGTGTCGGCAAAGAGGGCGTACTCGCCAAAATGCTCGCCCGGCCCCAGCTTGCCAATGACCCGCTCACGGCCGTTTTCAGTGACAAACACCTCCACTTCCCCCTCGGCGATGATGAACAGGTGGCTGCGCGGTGCGCCCTGCTGCACAAACTGCTCCCCGGCAGCGACCCGGCGCGGCTGAAGCCGGGCATCCACCGTCGCCAGCTCCTGTGGGCTGAGGCTGCTGAACAAGGGCATCTGCCGCAGCAGGTCGCGCTCTTGCGCGCCGGAGCTGACCTGCTGGGCCAGCGTCGTATCGGCGCGCAGCAGCGGGTCAAACTGGTCGCGGTGGACGACCAGCGTAGTGGCCGACGTGAGGGCGCGGTAGGTGAATTGGTAATTGCCGCTGCCGGCTAGTGCGGCCGTTCCAAAATAACCACCCGCCGACAAAATTGCCTGCTGCACACCATTGTGAAACACGCCAATTTCGCCTTCCTCGACGAGGTAAAAGTAGAGTGACTCGCGCCCGGCATGAGCGATGACCTGGTTGGGGCGAACCTGCCAGCGGCGCAGCAGTTTGAGCAATGCTTCCACGCCTGCCTGGTCAAATCCGGCAAAAATATCTGCCTGGCGAATGAGGTCGAGGCGCTTGTCGCGGGCCTGGATGAAGCCCTGGGCCAGCTGCGTACCCCACTCCGTTTTGGCCAGCACGTGGCGCGCCAGCGTTTCGGCATCGAGCCAATCCAGGCTGTCGTAGGCGGCCTGGCCAGCCTGGCGCGTGAAGGGGGTTCCGGCCAGATCGTCCAGACGGTCTACGGCCAGGAGCAGCGCTTTTTGGGCGTGCTGGCTCAGGTCCATGATGGTGGCGTCGGCGTCGAGTGCGCCCAGGGCGGCCATCTGGCCTTGGATGAGGGCCAGACGCCGCCGGCCAAAGATGGTTTCGTAACTGGTGAACAGGGCAAACATAAACTGATTGAAGCCGTTGATGAGCCGCTGCCGCTCGCTGAAGATGCCGGGTTCGCTGGCTTCGGTTACTTCAGAGCGGGCAAATTGGGCCAGGGTGCCCAGCAGCAGATAGAGCAGGGCGGCATACAGCCAGAGGGTGATGACGGTGAAATCTAATCGGGGATAAAGCTGCAACCAGGGGGTGATGAGGATGGCCAGAGTGAACAATCCCCAAGGCAAGGCAAAGCGGGAACGGCCGAAATTGATCAGCAGCGGGGCCATCAGCGCCAATCCCAACCCAATCCCCAAACAAATAACGGCCGTTGCCAGCCAACGGCCGTTCGCCGCCAATTCATCGACGCCAATCAAATAGGCCATCCCGGTGTAGGTGGCCACCGCCAGGATGATGAACAGCACCATTAGCAGGCGGTCGCCGGCTGCCAGGTAGCTGGGATTGATGGTGTACCAGGCAACGATGCCCGCGGCCAGAATGGCCCCGGCGGTGGCGATGAGGGCCAAATCGCGGCCAAACGTGGTGGGGCTAATCCAGGCAAAGGCGAGGGTGAGGGGAACGGCCGTTAAGGCCCACAGTGCCCATTGGAAGCGTGACCCCGGCAGCTGCCGCGCCACGCCCACCAGCGCTGCCGCCGTGCCAATGTGCAACATCCAGACGAAAATCCCCTGCCAAAAGGTGGTCTGAACCGGTGTGATACGGTCCAGGGAAAAATATATCAGCGGGGAGCCGATGAGGATAGGCAGGCCGAGCAGCAAGGCCAGGACGTCGCGGCGAGCCAGCAGCTGGCGGCGAGCCAGCCATTCCAGCCCGGCCTGGATGCGGCTCCAGCCGTACAAGACCAGGTAATAAATGGCGGGCAGAATGAGAACGGCCGTAATCAATCCCACCGCCAATCGGCCCCACCACTGCCCACTGTTCCACAGGTTAAAAAAGAAGTCGCTGACGTACCCTTCCCAGAAGGTGAAGGCCAGCCAGAGGGCAAAGATGGAATAAATCAGCGCCAGCACGCCAAAGAGCATGAAGATGCGCTCGGCGCGGGAGAGCGACTGCCAAAACTGGCGGGGGGCGCCGGCCTGGCGCAGCCGGGGCCACGCTTCGTGGCGCAGAAAGTGGAAGGCGCGGTCGCGCAGGCCGGGCATCTCCAGCCAATCCATGAGCATAAAGTAGCCGTCCAGCTCCAGCAGCGGGTTGAGGTTGACAAAGACGCTGAGGTAAGCCAGAAAGCCAATCTGGAAGAGGAAGGTGGCCAGGAGGGTTTGTTGGAACTCGGGGGGTGAGTAGGCGGAAACGGCCGTAATCACCACGCCCACCAATCCGCCCAGCATCAGCCCGGAATAAGGCCCGGCCCAGGAGACCTTGATGCGGTCCAGCCGGGGCGACAGCCAAGTGTCGCGGGTATCGACAAAAAAGGCGGGGAAGCCCCAATAAAGCAAAAAGCCGCCTCGATCTAGCTCGCGCCCGACGTGTTTGGTCATCAGGCCGTGGGCCAGCTCGTGCAGGCCAATGACCAGCAGGTTGGCCAGCAGCAGGGTGAGGACGCCCAGGCCGCTGCCGGTGATGTTGTAGTTGCCAAAGAAGTAGTTGAGGCCAAACAGGAATCCGCCCAGCATCACCAGCAGAAAAAGCAGCGTTTGGCTCAGGGGCCAGAAGATCGGCTTGAGCTGCTTGTAGAGTGGGGTAAAAAAGTCGTCCAGGCCGGAGGTGGCCAGCTCGGTGTAGAGGAAGCTTTTGAGCAGTTTTTGGCCCCGGCTGGCGGGAGCCCGAGCGGCCAGCGCGGCTTCGATCTGGTCGTACACTTTGACGTTGGGGGCTTGCAGGAAACGGCCGTCTTTCAGTTCGCCAATCAGTGCGGCGAGGTGGCCGATGGGTAAGGTTTTGTACCGTTTGAGGCTGTAGAACAGGAGATCTTTGACGGATTTACGGCCGTTCATCTGCCACCACAGCGCGTAATCTTCTTCACCCAGCCGCAGGTATGATTTGGTTTCTGGCTCCTTGATGACATAGTAAGGTTCCGTTCTGCTTTGCAGCCGCGACACGACGATGTGCGGATTACGCAGCGGCTTGTAGGCGGTGGGGTTGGTGGCATCGTCTAGCGCCTGCCAGAACTGTTCGGTGGACATAACGCAAGTTTAGCATGAGTGAAGGGGATGGTGAAGGGGCAAGTTGTTGTGGTTAAAGTTGGGCTATAATCATCAAAGACTGCTAACTGACGGTAGGGTCAGGATACACAGCACTAAAAATAGGACGCTTTTAACCCTGATTTCCCTGATCAGGGAAATCAGGCAAATCTGCGTCCTATTTCTTAAGGGGTTCCCCATGAGTGGGGCACACCACCACGAATGCAAATTTCACGCCAAGCCGCCAAGTGCGCCAAAGTTCTTTGCGACTTTGCGTGAGGCTGTTTTCACAGGAGAAGGTGAGATGGGATTTTTGAAGAAGTTGTTTGGCGGGGGCGAGCCGGAAAAGTATGTCGATAAGCAGGGACTTTATTTTTTCGTGGAATGTGACGACTGCGGCGCGCGGGTGAAGGTGCGCGCCGACAAACAGCACGATCTGCAAAACACGGGCGATGGCTACGAGTGGCACAAAACGATTGTAGACAATCGCTGCTTCCGGCGCATCCAAACGGTGGTGCAGTTAGACGGCAGTTACCAGATGGTGAGCCATGAGATTACGGGCGGCCGTTACATGACAGAGGCGGAATATCTGGCGGCAGAAGCGGCAGCAGAACAGGCCAAAGCGTCAGATGCGGCAGATGATGGCGATGAAACTGAAACCGGCGATTCTGGCTAAATGTTATTTTCTCAATCTGCAACCATGTTCATGTTTGGCTCATTGATGGGCTCACTGGTTTGCAGGACGCGCTTTAATTCCTCTACCTTGATGGGTTTGCTTACGTAATCATCCATACCGCTGGCCAGATACGTTTCTCGATCGCCAACCAGGGCATTGGCGGTAATGGCCACAATGCGCGGCTGCTGGCTGGCAGGCCATGCCTGACGAATCTGCTGTGTTGCCTGGAGGCCGTCCATTTCCGGCATCTGAATATCCATCAAGATGAGGTCATAGGGCTGGCGGGAAAGCGCGTGAATGGCTTCCAGGCCGTTGGCGGCAATGTCGGCTATGTAGCCCAGGCGATCTAACATGCGCAATGCTACTTTTTGGTTAATGGGATTATCTTCGGCCAGCAAAATGCGCAGCGGATGGTCTTGGCCCAACGCCTTATTAAATTGCGGTTCGGGGGTGATCTGGTTGGGGAAACGGCCGTTTCCCTCATTGCCCAACGCTGCCGCGGGAATGCTTGTCTGAATGGTGAAGTAGAAGGTGCTTCCCTTGCCCGGTTCACTGCGGACCCCAATTTCTCCACCCATCATCTGCACCAGGTTTTTGCAAATGGCTAAGCCTAACCCGGTGCCGCCAAACTTGCGGGTTGTCGAAGAATCAATCTGGTGAAAAGGCTCAAACAGGTTTTTAATTCGATCTTGCAAAATGCCGATGCCGGTATCGTGCACGGCAAAAGACAGCTCGTAACAACCGCCTTTTTTCTGCCCGGCTACGTTAAGATTGACTTCGCCTACGGCCGTAAATTTAACAGCATTGCCCAACAAATTCACCAGAATTTGCCGCAAGCGCGTCACGTCACCCTCGATTATTTCGGGAACACCTGGCTCGATATGAATGTTTAGGCCAAGGCCTTTTGCTATCGCCTCAGTGCTGAGCAAATCTACCGCTTCTGCCAGGCAGCAGCGTAAGTTGAAAGCGGTCCGCTCCAGCTCCAATTTACCGGAGTCGATCTTGGAGAAGTCCAGAATATCGTTGATGATGGCCAGGAGTCCACTGCCGCTGGTGCGGGCAGTTTTGATGTAATCTTCCTGCTCTGGTGTGAGCTGTGTGTCTAGCAGCAGGCTGGTCATGCCCAGCACGGCGTTGAGGGGGGTGCGAATTTCATGGCTCATGCTGGCCAAAAATTCTGACTTGACTTTAGCTGCTTGTTCAGCCTCAGTCTTGGCCGTCTTTAGCTCAATTTCAAACATTTTGCGCTGGGTAATGTCGTTGGCGACGCAGACGATGTGTGGCGTGTCGGTGTCTGTTTCTTGCATGAGGGCAGTGGACACGGCCGTATACAGCACTCGTCCATCCTTCGCGATTAACTTCATCCCCTGGTCGCGCATAGAGAAATAGGGGGAATCTAAGTTGAGCGGCGTTTGCAGAGGAAAGCGTTCTTCCGGAGCCAAAACCATCTGGATGGGTTGGCCTATTAAATCTGCCTCCTCATACCCCAGCAAGTAGGTAACGGCCTGGTTAATCTTTTCAATGCGCAGCTCTGGCGTGATTACAAACAGCATATCTTGCAGTGCCGCAATAATGTTGTCTACGTAATGCTTGGAGACGGTGGTTTTTTGCAACTTGAGCAGAGCGCTGTTCAGCAAGCTGTATCCTTTGTCGATGCTTTCAATCGCCGTATGTAACAAAAAACCAGCAATACTCAGGGCCGCCAAAGTCATGCCTACGTCTGTTATCTGAATAGGCCCCATGGTCTCGTTTGTAATGAAGCCAATGAATTCTAGCTGATACAGCATAAAAATTGACAGCAAGGAAAGCACAAGATAGCTTAACAAACCATGTGTGCCCAAAAGTACGCCGGCAATGATTAAGAGGATGATAAAGGCGGCCCCGCTGGCACCGCGAACGCCACCATAAAAATAGGCGTTGATGAGCAATCCTGTATAGAAACTAATGGTAAACAGATGCCCCGCCAGCTGAACTCTTTCTTGTCTTAATAACCAGAGCGTGCTTAACGTCGAAGTGGCTACGATGACAAATACAATAATAGAGAGATGCCAGGCCTCGGGGATATTGTAGGTTCGCAGGATATTGACAAAAAGTGTGCCCACAAAAAAGATCAGCGACATGCCCCAGATCAACTGCGCTACGCGTGTTTTGTCTGGATCTGCGTATTGAGGCCTATTTAATATCGTCCGTAAATTTTGCCGCATTTTTCTCCTCAATAGATCAGGTCAAAAGTGAAAAATTCCATAACAAATCGCTTGCTTTGTTCAAAGTATATGGTGGGCTGTGGAGAAGCAGTTCGCGATTATTGAATCTATTAACTTTATTAGCATAAAAGATGGGGATCAGGATACCTATAGCCCAATGTCACTAGGCAAGATGGCACACAGAGGAACGGGTTATTGCGGTGTGTAGGAAATTAGGGTGAGGCAAGTTGATAACGGTAAAGATTGCCCCGGTTAGAAACATCACCGGCCAGACCTGAACCACCCAGCAGGTAAAGTTCATCATCAATAACGGCGATGGGCAGGCCATGTAAAGGAACCGGCATTGTGACCGCTGCCATTTCCCAGCGGTTTTGTTCCGGGTCATAGATTTCTATTGAATTAATGATGGCCAGGGGGAAAAGGAGTTCACCACCGGCCACCACGATTTTGCCATCCCAAACGGCCGCACCAAAGCCGCTGCGTGGTTGGTTCATGCTGGGCACGCGAGTCCAGGTGTCGGTGGCCGGATCGTAACGCTCGACGCTGTTCAGTCCGCGATCCCAGCGGCCGCCCAGAGCGTACAGTTTGCCATTCAAAACCACTGCCTGGGTGTGCTCTCGCGCTTGCAGCAGCGGGGCCAGGCGGGTCCAGCTGTCGGTATTGGGATCGTAGCGCAGCAAATCTGAACCGCTGCCGCTGCCGCCGACAAAATAAAGATAGTCACCCAGCGTGGCCGCAGCACCGGCCCAACGATTTTCCGGCATGGGAGCCAATTCTTCCCAGGCGTCTACAGTCGGATCGTAGCGCAGGGCGGTATCATCCGGACCGAAGACGTAAAGCGCGTTGTTGTAAACGGCCGTTGCATGATGATTCAGATGAAAAGGCAGGTCGGCCAGTTTGGTCCAACTGTCGGTGGCCGGATCGTACATTTCCAGCGCCGTGGATTGGCCGTAGCCGTTGGTCCAGCCGCCGGGGACGTAGATACGGCCGTCTATCACCCCGGCCGACATTTCTGAGCGGGCGCTGGGCATTTTGGCTACCTCTTGCCAGATGGTGGCCGTGGGGGTGGGGCTGGGTGTTCGTGTGGCCGTTGTCTCGTCTGTGGCTGTTGGGATTGGTTCGGTGGGTTCGGGCCGCGGTGTGTTGGTGGCCGGAACGGCCGTGGCGGGAG
>PABI01000175.1 GCA_002699125.1 Anaerolineaceae bacterium | reverse complement strand
GACTGCTCCTGTTCAGTTTGGTTTGTGGATACTTTCCAGTCTGAATGGGAGCAACCGTTTTGACAAGTTTTTATTATATTATGTTAAATCCGACCCTCCATTCTATTATCTAAACAAAATCCACACAATTAGTAGGAGGCTTAATGAAAGAAAAGTTTATTTCTCTATCACCGTATGTGTTGTTCATTCTTGCTGCCATTGTTGCCACTACAAATGGGTTTATTCCTGGGACAGGGTAAAAATATGAAGGCCAAATTCAAAACTTACGTCTTAACTACTTTACCTTTGGTTCTTGCAGTTATAGTTGCCATTTCACAAGGATTTATGCCCGGAACAGGCTAACGACACGCTGCATATTAAAAATGCCCAGCAATACAACAGCTGGGCATTTTTATGAAAGAACTGGCGCTAATAATCCAAATTTTGTTCCAGCAATCTTGCTTCATCTAAACTATTGTGCCCCAACTCTGTATATGCACCGGTTGAAAACTGGAGCAGTAATGCTCCAGTTCTTTTCAAGCAAAATATGCGATCTGTATATCGAGAACGGTATTTTGCCGCATCTATACAAGCCTCCAACCACTTAATCCTTTCAAATTCCCGGGTTTCAATTTCGGCCAAACGCACCAACAACAAGGGCTTGTAATCTGGACAACCAGACTGATCTATTTTGGCTAGCCCTTGATTGAGATGAAAGGTCGCCTCCAGCAAATTGTTTTCTCTACTATTGAGCAAACCAAGATAGTAATGCACCGCAGGTGCCCACCATGATAATTGTCTTTCCTCAACTAATTTTTGCGCATCTTGCAACAAACTCTCAGCATACTCAAAATTTTCAGCTTCTATTTCAAGTTGCCCGACTCCAATAAGCCAACGGGCACGTTCTTCTGGATAGCTTTCCGGCTGCCGATCAATCATTTCTTTTGCGGCAGCAAAACGAATTCTGGCATCATGCCAATCCTTAAGAGCACTGCTGTAATCATAGCCCCAATATAAATTCATCTCTATTAGCTGGCGGGAATGTTGAACAGGATCAAGCAGCTCTGATGCCTCCTCAAAATTATTTAGAGCATCAGCAAATCTACCTAAATAAGCATAAACGGCCGCTTGATTATAAAGTGTGATAGCCAGTAAATTTCTACTTGTGCTCCTTCCTAATTCCACGGCCTCGTCAAATGTTTTGAGGGCATCCTGCGCCCTACCAGCTTCAAACTCAATAAAAGCAACGTTGTTCTGAGCAAAGCCAATATTCACAGGCGTACTAAAATCACGAGAAAGCCGCACACTTGCCTGCATCGCTTCTAGAGCACTCTCTAAATTCCTTTGACCGTAGTAAGTAAATCCAATTGCTTCTAAAGTCAGAGCCAAACGATAATTATTGTTTGTCTCTTTACAAATATCTCTTGCCTTTTGCAACCAGTTCAAACCAAGTTTGTGCTCCAATTTCGAGCTAGCAGCCCAGCCGGCCCAAATATAGGCACGAGCAAGCTGATCTTTATCTATTCCACTTTTCAACTCATTTATTGTTTTTGCCGTCAGTGACTGAACTTCATCAAAAGCCCCCTGACGGTAACGGATTTCGGCCATGAGATTGTAGGCAACGGCCGTAGATCCCTGATCATCATTTTCGTTCGCCAGGCCAAGGGCTTTTTCCGCATCGGCAAAAGCAGTGGCCAGATCACCCAGCAAGATTAAAACATTGCCGCGTGAGAGATAGAGGTGCACGGCCGTTTCCCACAAACCTTCATCCTCTAATGCATTCAAATGACGTTCTGCCAGATTGTATAAATCTATGGCTTCCCTGTTAGCGAAGATATGACGCGCCTCGTCGGCGGCCAGCAGGGCAAATTCCAGCGCCTTGCTGTGGTTATCGGCCCGGCTGAAATGGTAGGCTAGCACCGGATGGAGCGGTTTGAGGTTGTGCTCATATTTCGTGGCCAACCAGCTGGCTACGGCCGCATGAAGCTGCTGTCGTCGGGCGTAAGGCAAACTTTCATACGCCACCTCATGCGTCATGGCGTGCTGGAATAGGTAGATCCACTCCGGATCGGCGGTGATGAGCCTGGTCATTTCCGCTTCGGACAAGTCTGCCAGCAGTTGCAGAACGGTTTGCTGTAACGGTGTGTCGGCAATCACCTGCAGCGGCTCAGCAGAAAACTGCCGCCCGATGACCGAGGCCACCTGCAATAAATCGCGGCCGGCCGGCGGCAGGCGATCCAGGCGGGCCAGCAGCAAGCCATGAATCGTGTCTGGCACCTGCATTCGCGCCAGTTCGGTCTCGTCTACCTGCACACGGCCGTTTACCCGCAGCACCCCCGCCCCCATCATCACGTTAAGGGCCTCCTCCAGGAACAAGGGATTCACCGGACTGTCACGCCCTTCACGGTCGCGCAAACCTAAATGCTGTTCCACCGCCTGGGGCAGTTCAGACGTGCCCACCAGCTGGGCCAACATTTGCCGGGCCGATCCAGGCGACAGATCGACAAGTGGGATGGGAATGCAAGACGGCCGTTCCACGGCCGCAATCTCCACTGAATCACGGGCGCGAAAAGTAAACGCCAGGAAAACAGCCGCCCCGTCTAGATGGCTGCTGACATCATCCAGCAGCGCCAGCGTGGCCTGATCCGCCCACTGCAACCCTTCCAGCACAATGAGCAGCGGCTGCTCAGCGGCAATGGCCAAACAGCAGCGGCGCACCAGCGAAAACAGGCGCACCTGCCGCGCTTCGGCCGTCAGCTCGCCCAGGCTGGCCGGCTGTGGCATTGGCAGTCCCAGCAGCTCACGCCACAAACCAACGTCATCCCCAACATCGGGCGCCAGGGACTGGGTCTTCATCACCACGGCGGCAATTTGCTGCATCACCGGCATGCCGGTGGTCAGGCCAAAATATTCGCGCCAGACGTCCCGCCACGGACTGTATGGCGTGTCCTTCGTGTGTGGATAACAAATGCCGATGAGGCCCAGACCTTTATTGTCCAACCAATGATGCACGCCGGTGGCTAACAGTCGAGACTTGCCCACACCCGTACCGCCATAAACGGCCGCAGCCCCACCAATGCTGCGCAAAGCCGCATCCATGCCACCTAACAGCAAATCAAGCTCTGCTTCGCGCCCCACCAACGGCCGTTCCCAACGATCAATATACGCCTGCATCAACGTCGTCACAGCCCGATCCCGCTGCACCAAATGGGGCGTTACGGCCGTTTGCTTGCCCTTTAGATGAATCGCCGGAAGCGGTTCACATTCAATCACCTGGCGCGTGCGTTCGGCCGTAATTTGATCGGTCAAAATTGCGCCCGGATCGCACACCTGCATGAGCCGCGCCGACTGATTAACCACATCGCCCACCACCGTGTACTCACGCCGCGTGGAAGATCCCACCGGACCAGCAAACACTTTGCCGACCGAGACGCCAATACGCTGGGCCTCAATGAAGTTAGGCTTCTCCCGCTGCAAGGCCAAAAGGCAGCGCAGCGCCTGCTCCGGTGTGTCTGGCGCCACCGGCGCGCCAAACATGATGTGCAGCTGGTTGCCCTTGTCACCGGTTAACACCCGGTTCACCCGCGCATTTTCCTGGCCAAAACGGCTGACGACAGCGCAGGCCCATTCGTAATATTCTTGCAGCTGGCGGCCCAAATCGGCCGTTTCAATGGCCGAAGAATCATCCTGCCGGTTTTTGTAATCGAACTGGACAAAAATGGTAGTAACGGGGCGATGCTCAGCAATCTCTGTTGCGCCAGTAGAAACGAGGCGACGGTACAGGGCCGGCGGTACAAAAGGCAAAATTAGTTCGGCCAGGCGGTGCTGAGCGGCTTCATCATAATTGGACCAGTTGAGGACCGGTTGGGTTGGTGGCGGGGCAACGGCCGTATCCAACTTCTGAAACGGCGCATCAGCAGCCAGGCCAGCCTGGCGCAGCACGGCAGCACTGGCAATGATATCGCCGGCGCTGGCCTGTCGTTCGGCCATAGCTGCTTCATCAACGGCCGTTCCCGTCAGCACAAATTCCAGGCTTTCCTGCGGATTCCCCACCACGAGTTCCTGGCAACGGCCGTAGCCCACGCCAATCTTAATCGTCAGATCAAAGAAGGGATGTTTACCCGGTGGCCGATTGGTCACCACCCGGCTAAAGCTGGCCAGCATGAGCTGCTGCATTCTTTGGGCACAAACCAGGGCGCGCTGTGCGGCCGTTCCGTCCGTGTCCGGAAAGTAGACCGACATCGCATCGCCATAAAAATGGTTCACTGCCCCGCCCAGCTCGTGAATCACGTCAATCATCGCCGTGAACGTCACCAGCAAAACACGGTTCAGCTCCTCCGCCCCCCGCGGCCCATCTGAAGCCAGCTCTTCCGACATGCCCGTAAAGCCAGAAATGTCCGAAAACAGCGTCGCGGCATTGAGCGCGTGTGGCTCGCCCGGCGTGGGCAGCCCCTGCCGTAAGATGCGATCCGCCAACGTGGTGGGAATATACGCCGCCAACTGGCGCAGTGCATCTCCTGTGACCAACATTTCTTCGCTTACTGTACTCGTGGACATTATTTCTGATATTGAGATTGGAGATTAGAAACTGGAGATTGCTCAATCTCTAATCGCTTATTCAAGATAGAATGAATGGCTACCTACTCATCCTCTTCTCCATGATGGGGATAATATCGCGCATTTAAATAGCCAATTAGTCTCCTGGCCGGATCTGGCAGCAAATCTCGTCCAAAATAAACGTGTTGATGCCCATAATCAAAAGCCAGGCTGTTGTGCTTTTCGCTGTAATAATATGGCGTTACGTGCGCCCGATCATAAGCCGTAGTAATGCCAAATATCGAAACGGGGCGGCGCACGATGAGCATATCATCATGCACAAACAAAATCTCCCGGTTGGCCGCATAAAATTGCCACTGTCGCCAAACAATGCGCCCCAGCAAAAACAAAAGATAGAGCAGCCCCAACAGCATCACCGTAAAAACAAAAGCAAACCGCTCCCCAGAAAAAGCCATCTGGAAGGTAAAAACCAGCCCAAAAATAAACATGCCTACCCAGGTGAGCAGCATCACACTGTACAACAACAGGTAAATCCACTGCTTTTTCACCGGCAGGACCACCTTTAGCCGTTCATTGTTTTCTTCAAACTGGATGTTTTCGATACTTGGTAGCATACGATCCTATTTTATAGCACCCCACCTAAACTTTCGACCCGAGTTTAGCCAAAGCTGTTGCTTAAGCTGGGCCAATTGGAAAGATTATCAGACGTAACGCTAGGCATTACCGCCACTCCCGCAGACGTGACGGAGGCGTTGAATTTGTCTTAAACTTCAGGGGAAACAGCCCAACGCAGTGGCTCGATTTTCCATCAATTCGTTACGCCCTAAATCCTCTTGCGCTCTTACGGGATTCTTGCCTCGGCTCGCTGGCGAAAGGCGGTACGCAACGTGTCATCATCTAGCGTAGCGGAAATAGCCGAGATTACATCACGTGCTGCCTGAACAGCGTCGTTAGCCCGGACAAGGTCATTCATCTGTAAGTACAATTGGCTCAGGACAAGGTACATTGGCCACAAACCCAATTTGATTCCCGATTGTTCATACAGCTGGATGGCCTTTTGCAGATAGTGCTCGGCTTCCGCCAATTGGTTTAAAGAAAGCAAGATTTTCCCCCTGAGTAATAACAGCGGGCCAAAAAAGGTTGTCATACGGCCGTTCCAAACCGCTGGATCCGGCAATTGAATACCATCCAGGATCAACAGCGCCCGATCTGCTTCACCGCGAGCCAGAGCCAATTCCGCCACCGGCTTAGCCCAGACAAAATCAGTCATCATCGTCGGTCGATCCGGCAGTTCTACCAACAGTGCATCAGCCTCGTCCAATTGGCCTGTCTGTACACAGATAGAAGCTAATAAACCGCGGTTGAAATTAATGAAAAAATGAGAGCCTACTTCCTGGGCCAGTCGTAACCCTTCTTCTAGATGGTCCCGCGCCTGCTGTTCTGCCAACAGATCGTGGTAGATCTCACCCAAAGGCACATGGCAGGCACATTGCCACAGGCGATGGCCGATCTCCCGGGCTAAGGCCAGACCTTGATTCGCGGCCGTCAATCCTCCACCATAATCGCCTTTGGCGGCCAGGATAAACCCCAGGTTGTTTAAGGCATAGGCTTCTCCGGAGCGCCAGCGAATTTCCCGGGCAATGGAGATAGCTTCTTGAATTTGCGTGATGTCCAGGGTAAAAGAGGCCAAATTGGTCAGGCTGGAAGCCAAAGTTTTTTGTTCATTCAGCTCGCGCAGAATGGGGATGGCTTGTTCATAATAAGCGGCCGTGATGGGGAAATCGCCGTACTGTCCGTTGGTCATTGCCAGCAAATCCAGTGTAGCGGCAGTTCCTCGCGGGTCATCCAGTTCCTTGAAAATGCCCAGCGCCTCCTGGTGGTAGGTCAGGGCTTTTGCCGGTTCCCCTTTATTCATTACCCAATTGCCTAACCGGTTGAGACTATGGCCGATTGTGGCTTGATCGGCTATTTCACGGGCTAACGCCAGCGCTGCCTGGCAATATTCGCCCGTTTTTTCATAATCGCGCGACGCCCACAACAGCCCCAGGTCGAGCATTGTTTGCCACAGCAAGTAATGATCATTTGCGGCACGGGCTTTGTCTTGGGCAGTTTCATAATCGTTCCGCGCTCGATCAAAGTCACCCAATGTATCAAAGGCCAGGCCACGCTTGCGGTAAAGAGACGAGATAGACGGATCATCCAGCATTTCGGCAGCGGTGAGGGCAACCGTGAATTGGTCAACGGCCGTTTGCGGTGCAGACCACGCCAACCCTTTCTCGCCGGCACGCCGGGCATACTCTAACACTTTGGGCCACAATTCGGCAGCATAAAAATGGTATACGAGCGTTTCCAGCTGGTCCTCAATCAGCTCGGCTGATTCTGTGTAGATTTCTTCCAGGATACTGGCCATATCTTCGTGCAAATAAGCGCGTTCCACTTCATCCAGGTTGTGATACAGATATTTCTGAATTAAACTGTGCCGAAACTGGTAGCGGGAAAGTCGCTGCCGGCCCACATGCTGACTGCTTTGCGCCTGCACCAGCCGATGTTGTTTGCTCGCTTCTCGGCTGAATCGACGCACGAGATCGCGGGCGGGAATTTGCAGCATACGCGCCACCACTTCTATGGTAAATTGTTCGCCTTCGACGCTGGCAATAGTCAATGCTTCTTGCAGTTCAGTATCCAGCCGGTTGATCCGTTTTTCGATGACGCCTTCTACACGAGCCGGCAGCAAACGCCAATCTAACGCAGGGACAGCAAACCAGTGTCCATTCCTATCTGGCTGCAAATCGCCCCGTTCTTGCAGGTCATGCAGCAGTTCTACGGTGAACAATGGATGGCCGCCGGTGTGATTAAACAACGCCTGCCGGAAATCTTCACCCAGCTGGTTAGGAAAGGTATCCAACAAAGCATCAACAAAATCCCGCCCGCTGCCGGCACGCGCTTGATCGAGATCAATCTGGATGTCGCCCCAATACCGCTTGAACTCATTGACAATATTAGCCATCGGATGTGGTTCACCGCCATGTAGCAACGCCACATCCTCTTGCCGGTACGTGCCGATGATCAGAACGCTGTTGTGTTCCAACGCCCGGCCCAGTTGGAATAATAGAGCCGCAGAGTCAGGATCCACCCAATGCAAATCATCCAGCCAAAGCAGCAAGGGCTGCCTGGTTGAGAGGGTTTTTAATATGGCTGTATATTGGGCAAAAATCTGCTCCTGGCTGAGTTCAGTGTGCTCAATTTCTGGTTTATTGGCAAGGTTTTTTAGTTTGTCCAGCCAGCCCAGCTTATCTGCGGCAAAAACAGAGATACGGCCGATAAAAGAGCCCACGCCAGGCAGGAGGGTGCTGATCAACAGTGGGCCAATCTCCACCAATGCCTCACCAGAAATCTTGACAAATTTTTGCAGCCGCTGCGCACCCTCGGCCGTGATCGCGCCCTGGGCAAGTTTTTCATCGACGTCTCCGGTGAGCAGCCCCAGAACTTCCCGAAATGGCAGATACGGATCCCCGCGACCCGTTTGCGCATTGCAGTTACCCACGACAAACAGGAGTTCGCCGTTGTTTTGCTGGGCCTGACGGGCAAATTCGGTGACCAGGGTTGTCTTGCCGGCGCCAGCTTCGCCGGTGACAAAAATGACACGGCCGTTTCCATCCACTGCCTGCGCTAAATAACCTTGCAAACGGGTCAGCTCAGTTTCCCGAGCGACAAAACTGGGGGAGTCAGGGAGGTTTTCTGCTGAGGTCATTTTCCACCTTTCCTCTCAATGAAGGTCTTGTCAGAAGCACGCTGCGCCACGGCAGTTCGGCCGTGATTCAGGCTTGCCAATGATACAAGAATCATTTCATTCTGGTAAGATGGACTCTTTTAGCCTGGGGTCCAACTCAGGCAGGCGGTTATTGGCGTCAAATCTCAGGCCTCAAGGCAGGCAGCCCAGTGCAGCGGTTCAATTTCGCGCCACTCAGGATCGCTCTCCTGGCAGTGGGGTTGGGCAACAGGGCAGCGGGGGTGAAAACGGCAGCCGCTCGGTAAGTTGATCGGATTTGGCGTTTCGCCCTGCAAGATAATGCGCTCTCGCCGCAGCCGGGGATTGGGCACAGGCATCACGGAGAGGAGCGCTTTGGTGTAGGGGTGTAACGGCCGTTGCAAAACAGCCAACGTCTGGCCCATCTCCACAATCCGGCCCAGGTACATCACCGCAATCCGGTCGGCAAAATAAGCCACCGTGCCCAAATCGTGGGTAATGAACAGCACCGAGATGCCCCGCGTCTCCCGCAGTGACGCCAGCAAATTCAAAATCTCGGCGCGAATGCTCACGTCCAGCATCGACACCGGCTCGTCGGCCAGCAGCACCTTTGGCTCCAGCACCAGCGCCCCGGCAATGACCACCCGCTGCCGCTGCCCGCCGGACAGCTCATGCGGATAGCGATGCATGAAGTTGCTGGCCGGCTTCAAGCCTGCATCCTCCAATGCCCGGACCACCCGTGCTTCCCGCTCCTGCTTGTTCGGCGCCAGGCGATGCACCACCAACGGCTCGGCCACGATATCGCCAATTGTCATCGTGGGGTTAAGCGATTCGTAGGGGTCCTGGAATACCATCTGAATGTCGCGCCGCATCGCCTGCAGCGGCTTACCGCTCAGGTGCGTCACGTCCTGTCCTTCAAAAAAAATCTGGCCCGAAGTGGAGGTTTCCAGATTCATCAACGTTAAGGCCAGGGTGGATTTGCCGCAGCCGCTCTCCCCCACCAGCGCCAGCACCTCGCCGGGATGCAGCACAAAGCTTACGTCGTCCACGGCATGGACAAACTTGTCTTCTTTTTCCCACAGCGTCGTCTTCTTAACGGGAAACAGCTTTCGTAAATTTTTGACTTGAATTATGTAATTTTCGGTCATTAGTCCAACAGATTTGAACTGTCATTCCCGCGAATGCGGGAATCCAGCCATGCAGTCAATATGGATGCCTGCTTTCGCAGGCATGACAAAATTGTGAATTATTCGACCAAATGGCAGCTGGCAAAATGAGCACCATTCAGCCGGTGCAGCGCAGGTTCGGCAATATGACAGCGCTCGAACACCTGGGGGCAGCGCGGGGCAAAGCGGCAGCCCGGTGGCAGCGCGTTCAAGCGCGGCGGGTAGCCGGGAATGCTCACCAGCTTTTCGGTCGGCTTTGTCAAATCGGGAAAGGCGCGCAGTAGTTCCTGCGTGTAGGGATGCTGCGGATCGTTGAAAACGGTATCGACATCGGCGTATTCGGCCGTAACGCCACCATACATTACCAACACCGTATCGCACATCTCGGCCACCACGCCCAAATCATGCGTCACAAACAAAATCGACAGCCCCAGCTTATCGCGCAGCTGGCCCAAAAGTTCCAAAATCTGCGCCTGGATCATCACATCAAGCGCTGTGGTCGGCTCATCGGCAATGACCACCTGTGGATTGCAGGCCAGGGCCATGGCGATCATGGCCCGCTGGCGCATTCCGCCGGAATATTGGTGCGGGTACTGGTCCTTGCGCTCGGCGCCGATGCCCACCAGTTCCAACAGCTCCACCACCCGATCAGTCACCAATTTCTTATCGGTTATGTAGTTGTGCTGGATGATCGCTTCGGCAATCTGGTTGCCTACGGTGTGTACCGGATTCAGCGCATTCATCGCCCCCTGGAAGATCATGGCAATGTTTTTCCAGCGCACGCCGTCCATTTCCCGCTCAGAGAGTGAAAGCAAATCTTGACCCATGAAGTTGATCTGGCCGGAGGTGATACGGCCGTTCCCCGGCAGCAACCGCATCAAAGACAGCATCAACGTCGTTTTGCCACAGCCGCTCTCCCCCACAATGCCCAAAACCTCGCCCTCACGCAGGGTAAAATTAATATCCACCAGAGCACGTGCAGGTGTATCCCCTGGCACCAAAAAATTCGTGCTTAAGTGACACACATCCAGCAAAATAGGCGCTTGCTTTAATGACCTCATATCCGCGCTTCTCCTGCTATTCCCTCTGCGGTCATCTCTGTACTGCGGTCGATCATGTGTTTGCCCACCGCCAGATGGTGCGATTCCAGCCGAGGATTCAATACTTGCTCCAGCCCTTGCCCCAGCAGCGTGCAGGCCAGCACCGCCCACACAATACCCAAACCCGGCGTCACCAAAGCCCACCAGGCGCGGGCGCTCATCGCCCCGCGGGTAAAAGCAAAGTTCAGCATCTGCCCCCAACTCAACGCCGTGGGGTCAGACAGGCCCAGGAAGCTGAGCGTGCTCTCGTTCAAAATCGCCAGGGAGATGACCAGCACCGTGTTCACCACAATCAGCGGCAAGACCATCGGGAAGATGTGGTAGCGGATAATGTGCATATTGCCCGCCCCCAGCGAGCGGGCGCGCAACACAAATTTGCGCTGCTTCACTGCCAATGTTTGCGAGCGCACCAGCCGCGCCGAGCCGGTCCAGCCCAGCAGCCCAATCACAAAAATAATGTTCCACAAGCTGGGCTTCGTCAGGGCAACAATAACCACCGCCAGCGGCAAGTCGGGAATCACCAGCATGATGTCCGTAAAGCGCATGAGGATATTTTCGGCGCGCCCCCCATAAAAACCAGCCACAATTCCCACCAGACTGCCGATAAAGATGGAGATAAACGAGGCAAAAAAACCAACAATCAATGAAACGCGCGAGCCATAGATAAAGTTAGACAGCACGTCGCGGCCGGCGTCGTCAGTGCCCAGCCAATGGGCAGCGTTGGGGGGAGCGTAAATATCGTCAATGGTGACGCGCACTACTTCTTTGGGATCATAGGGGGCGATGGCGGGGGCGAAAACGGCCGTTAACACAACCGTCACCAGCATAAACAACCCTACCAGCCCCATGCGGCTGCGCCGGAAGCTGCGCCAGAAGCCGCGCATGGAGGTTGTGCCAATGCTTGTTTCACTCATCGCCTAACCTGCTTTCACTCGCGGATCAAGATACGAATACAGTAAATCGGCCACGAAATTGGCAAAAATTACGCTCACAGCAATGAGCAAAAAAGCCCCTTGCAACATGGGATAATCTTTGCGGCCAACGGCCGTAAAAATCGCCCCACCCAATCCCGGCCAGGAAAAAACCGTCTCGATCTGGATTGCGCCCGCCACCGTAAAACCGAGGTTCAGAGCAATAATCGTTACCATCGGCAGCATGGCATTTTGCAGCGCGTGGTCCTTGAGGATTTGCGCCGTGCGCAGCCCTTTGGCCTTGGCCGTCAGGATGTAATCTTCGCTCAACACATCCAGCAGCGTGCTGCGCATGATGAGCATGTATTCACCTAAAAAGACGATGGTGTAGGTGAGCGTAGGCAGCAGCAGATGACGACCGACATCGGCCCACTCCTGCCAAATGTTAGCAAAATTGCCGCCCGGGGTCGCCTTGCCGCCTGTGGGCAAACCCAGCTGATTGCTGCCCCAAAAGAGCAAGATGATTCCCAGCCAAAAGGTAGGCAAGCTCCAGAACGTGAGGCTGGCCAGCAGCGCACCATAATCAATGGTGGTTTTGGCCCGCCACGCTGCCAAAATACCCAAAACCATCCCCAACACGATGGCCAAAATCTGAGCCACACCGATGAGCAGCACGGTGTTCCACAGCTGCTCCTTGAGCATGTCGGCCACCGGGCGATTGGTATGGTAGCTGATACCCAATTCCCCCTGCAGCAAATTGCCAATGTAGATGAAAAGCTGCGTATCCAGCGGATTAACGCCACAGCTGCCAAACTCCACCGGGTTGAGCGATTCAAAGCAGTTGATAACTGGCTTGTCCAGGCCAAACCGCTCACGAATGGCGGCCACGGCATCTTGGGTCAGGCGCGGATCGCGAATGCCTGCCCGCGCCGGATCACCCGGCAAAATGCGGAAGAGGAAGAAGTTGAGCAAGATGACGATGAGCACAGTAAGCAGTGCCCAGCCGATTTTTTTAAGAAGATAGCGAGATTGTCTCATATTCCGTGAACGGTAATCGGTGAACGGTAACCAGTAATATACCGATTACGGTTCACCGATTACCGATTACTGTTTACCGAACGGGTTCAATCACCAGCAAAGAGCTGGGATCTTCCAGGGCCACTTTACCGGCGTCAGTTTGCCAGCCAGTGAAGCGGTCGGTGCGGAAGGCCTGAACCGATTGTTCATAGAAGGGGATGATGTAAACCACATCTTCATGAACGATGCGCTGCATCTCCCAAACAATATCGATTCGGGCGTTCTGGTCGAGCTCCACCGCCTGCTGCTGATAAAGCGCATCGTACTCGGGATTAGAGTATCCCGTTTCGCTGTTGCCAGTGGGAATCTCTTCCGTGAGCATAACGCTGAGCAGGAAGCTGGGATCGGGATCAGAGCCCCAACCCCACAGGATGACGTCGAAGTCAAAGGTGGGGCAGCAAACGGAGGTGAGCGCATCGGGATCGAGCGCTTGCAGCTGTGTGCCCACGCCCACTTCGGCCCACATGCCGGCCAGCAGTTCAGCCATGCGCGGGGCATTGGTGCTGTCGCTGGGCCAGTTCATGCGCAGATTCAGCGGGTTGCTGCCGTCGGGCATTTCGCGAATGCCGTCGCCGTCGCTGTCCAGGTAACCGGCCTCATCCAGAATCTGGTTGGCCAACGCGACATCATAAGCATAATCTTCCAGGGAGTCGTTGTAGAAAACGCCCAGACTGTCGGGAATGAGGGTGAGACCGGGCGCACCGAGGCCAAGCAGAACCACGTCGATGATTTGCTGCTTGTCGGTGGCGTGGGCCAAAGCCAGGCGCACGCTACGGTTTTGCAGGGCGGGATGGCCGGTGCAAACGCCATCATCAGGCGGACAGTTTTCGGGCAATGTTTGGTTGAAGATGATGTCCGTCACGCTGGGGGCCAGCGGTGGGCCAGAGATCAGTTCGATGTTTTCTTCGTTGCGCAGGGAGGCAACGGCCGTATTCGGCATTTCCGTAATCATATCCACCTGGCCGGTGCGCAGGGCTTGCACCAGGGCATCCTGGTTTTCAAACGTTTGGAAAACCACCTCGTCGATGATGGGGCCTTTCAGGGAATGATCTTTCACGCCTTCCAGCCGGACAAATTCGTTTTGGGCATATTCCACCATCTTAAACGGCCCAGAACCAATCATCGCCTCATTCTCAAACTCGGCGACGGCCGCTCCTTCCAGGCCACCCCAGATGTGTTCCGGCAGCACGTAGAGGAAGATGAGCTGGCTCTCGATATTGGGAATGGCATCAGTGAGGGTAATAACGACGTTGTTGCTGTCATCAGCCTCAACCGATTCAAAAAACTCGGTGTAAACGGGCAGGAAGGGAAAATCTTCCTGGGTGGCATACAAATTGTAGGAAAAGGCGACGTCGGCGGCGGTGAGCGGTTCGCCATCGTGGAAAGTGATGCCGTCGCGGATATGGTAAGTGTAAACAAGCCCATCCTCGGTGACATCGACGCTGTCGGCCAGTTCCAGGCTGTAGGTACCGTCCAGCTCTAGTTGGTACATTGAGTCGTAGACAATCTCAAAGATGGTGTACGCTTCGGCGAGAACGGCCGTTCCCGGGTTCAGCGTGTCAGGACTGCCCGCCCAGCCAATTCGCAAAACTACCGGCTCGCCGCTGTCGGTTTCTGTTTCGGTAGCGTCATCGGTGGTGTCGGTTACGGCCGTTTCCCCGTCACTGTCGGCCTCGCTGCCCGTGTCGGTTTCGGTACCGCCACAGGCCACCAGCAAACCAGCTATTAATAAAAACAACCATAACCTGAATACAACGTTCTTTCTCATCTTTCTTTTCTTCTCCTTAATGACACAATTTTGGGTTTAATATGAATTCTTGACTCATATTGCTATGAGGAAATTCTATCTCCTACAAACTTCGGCTCCACCTCATGACAGGCCACAAAATGCCCTTCTTTGATCTCGCGCCAGACCGGTACATGTTGCGTGCAGTGCGGCTGTGCAATGGGGCAGCGGGTATGAAATCGGCAGCCGGATGGCGGATCAATTGGGCTGGGCACGTCGCCCGTAAGGATGATGCGCTGTCGTTTGCGGGATGTTTTGGGGTCAGGGACGGGAACGGCCGATAACAACGCCTGCGTATACGGATGCAGCGGATTCTCATACAGCTCATCCTTCTCTGCCAGTTCGACCATCACGCCCAGGTACATCACCGCCACCCGCGTGCAAATGTGGCGCACCATGCTTAAATCATGGGCAATAAACAGGTACGTCAGGTTAAACTGCGCCTGCAAATCTTCCAGCAAATTCACTACCTGCGCCTGAATCGACACGTCCAACGCCGAAATTGGTTCGTCGCAAACAATGAACTCCGGCTCGGAGGCCAATGCCCGCGCCACGCCAATGCGCTGCCGCTGCCCGCCGGAAAATTCATGAGGGAAGCGGTTGACATAACGACTGCTCAGCCCGACCAATTCCATCAGCTCCTTCACCCGTTCTGCCCGCGCTTTTTGGTTGGGCAGCAGCTTATGCACCCGCAGTGGCTCGCTGACGATCGCGTTCACCGTCCAGCGCGGATTGAGTGAGGCAAATGGGTCCTGGAAGATCATTTGCGCTTTGCGCCGCACCTGCTGCAACGTTTTTCCGGTTGCCGTCCGCACATCCAAACCGGCGATGGAAATTTCCCCATCGGTGGCCGGATACAGTCCCAGGATGGTGCGTCCGGCCGTGCTTTTGCCGCAGCCACTCTCCCCCACCAGTCCCAGCGTTTCGCCGCGAGCAATGTTAAACGTAATGCCGTCCACCGCCTTCACCATGCCCACCGTGCGCTGAATCACAATTCCCCGCTGAATGGGAAAATGTTTCTTCAAATCCTTGACGGCAACAAGTGTGTCTGCACCATTGTTCGTAGCGGTCATCGTGGTTCTCCTGTGGCAATATCGACCCAGCAGGCGGCTTTGTGCCCGGCAGCAACCGGGCCCAGTGGCGGCATTTCCGTGCGGCAGCGGTCTATCACATAGTCGCAGCGGGGGGCAAACGGGCAGCCACGCGGGGCAACAAGCAGATTGGGCGGTGCACCGGGAATGGATTTCAGCCGACTATCGCGCCGCTGGTCCACGCGGGGCAGCGCGGCCAGCAGGGCCAGCGTGTAGGGATGCTGCGGCCGTTCATACAAATCATCCACAATGGCCTCTTCCACAATGTAACCGGCGTACATCACAATCACCCGGTCGGCCATGCCGGCCACAACGCCCAGGTCGTGGGTGATCCAGATCATGGCCATGCCCATTTTTTCACGCATACGGATAACCAGATCGACAATTTGCGCCTGGATGGTCACATCCAGCGCCGTCGTCGGCTCGTCGGCGATAAGCAGGCTGGGGTTACAGGCCAGCATCATGGCAATCATCACCCGCTGGCGCATCCCGCCGGAAAATTGGTGCGGGTAGCTGCCCAGGCGACGGGCGGCGTCGGGAATGCCAACCAACTCTAGCAAATCAACAGCCCGCTTGCGTGCCTGTTCTATGTCCATACCGTAATGCTTTTGCAGCGCTTCGGTGAGCTGGCGTTCAATGCTTAGGACAGGGTTGAGCGAGGTCATGGGGTCTTGAAAGATCATGCCGATTTCGCTGCCGCGCAGCTGCTCCAGGTCATGCTCGGGCAGTTGCAGCAGGTCGCGGTCCAGCCAGAGGGCACGGCCGTTTACAATTTTGCCCGGCGGTATGGGAATTAGCCCCAAAATAGACATCATGCTCACCGATTTGCCGCAGCCACTTTCGCCCACCACAGCCACCGCCTCCCCTTCCTTGATGTGGTAAGAGATGCCGTTCACCGCGTGAACTGTGCCTTCCGGTGTATCAAACTGGACCTGGAGATTTTCGACCTGGAGGATTTTGTTTTTGGCTGGGTTCATAATAGTGTAAAGATTGGTCCAATCTGAGAGATTGGACCAATCTAATAGTTAAACTGCCCGACTCCGCGGGTCCAACGCATCGCGCAGGCCATCGCCGACAAAATTGATGCTGAGGACGGTGAGCACGATCAGCAAGCCAGGAAAAATCCACAGCCAGGGAGCCGATTCGATGTAGTTATAAGAGCCATCGAGCATGTTACCCCAGGTGGCGGTGGGCGGCTGTACGCCCAGCCCCAAAAAGCTGATGTACGCTTCAGAGAGGATGGCGTTGGCCACACCCAGCGTAGCGGAAACGACGATGGGAGCGATACTGTTGGGCAGAATATGCTTAAAGATAATTTCCCAATTGGGGGTACCGATAGCTCTGGCCGCCAGGATAAATTCATTCTCCTTCACAGAGAGGAATTCGGCACGGACGATGCGGGCCAGGTACATCCAACTGGTGAGGCCGATAATGAGAATAATGACGATGACGCTTCCGCTAAAGGTGCGCCCCAACACGGTCACGTCGGGGATGGAGCCGCCAAAAAATTTAGCCATGACGATTAGCAGAAAAAGCTGGGGGATGTTCAGGGCAGCCTCGGTGAAACGCATGAGGATCGAATCAATTTTACCGCCATAGTAACCGGCAATGGCACCAATAAGCACACCGATAGCTGTTTCCAAGATAACGGCCGTTAACCCAATCAACAATGAAATCTGGCCGCCATAAATGGTGCGGATCAAAATATCGCGGCCCACCGTATCGGTGCCAAATGGATGTTCGGCCGTGGGACTGGTCAGGCGCAGTCCCGTGTCGGTAAAATTGGCGTCGGCTTCACTGTAAATCAGTGCCCCGCCAAAGGCGTAGACAAAAAGCAGAACAATAACAACGGCACCGGCCAGCGCCATCTTGTGCCGACGAAAGCGCCGCCAGGTCATTTGCCCCAATGTTAGAGGCGGGGCTTCCAAATCATCGGCCCCTAAATTGAGGGTTGCCACAGAAGGTTCGACAGTGCTCATAAGGCAGCCTTACTCATAACGGATGCGCGGGTCTAACACGGCATAGGTAATATCGGTCAAAATCTGGAAGATGATGACAACCACGGATAAAAGCATCAGGATGCCCATAACGACGGGCACGTCGTTACGCGAAACGTGGTCCAGAAACAGGCGGCCCATGCCCGGCCAGGCAAAGATGCGTTCCGTCACCACCGCGCCGCCTAGCAAGAAGGGAATGTCCAGGCCAACCACGGTGACGATGGGCAGCGAGGCGTTTTTTAAGGCGTGTACCAAAACGATGGTCCGCCCTTTTAACCCTTTGGCTTTGGCGGTGCGAATATAATCCTGGTTCATCACTTCTAGCATGGTGCTGCGGATGTAGCGACTGTAAGCGGCCGTACTGATAATGGCCAGGCTCAGCACCGGCAAAATCAAGTGCAGCAGCACCTGTCCGGTCGTTTTACCCACTTTGGGATCGAACATGCCCACCGCCGGCAAGTGGGGCAGCCCCCAGCGCTGGAAGTTGACGGAAAAGATATAGATAGAAAGCAACGCAATGAAGAAGATGGGCATAGAATAACCGATAAAGGATACGGCCGTAATCACATGATCAAACAAAGAATACTGCCGCAGCGCCGAATAAACGCCAATCAACAAGGCAAGCACAATGATGACAATCTCCGCAGCCACCATCAAGATCAGCGTGTTAGGCACCCTGTCCCAAATCACCTCCAGCACCGGCTTGCCCCTATTGACCAAAGAGGTGCCAAAATCGCCGCGCAGCACCCCTTTACGGTGGCCTGGCGTTTCGGCAACACCATCGCCATCCACATCGAATGTGGACCAATCATTCCCCACCAGCCAATAGACGTATTGCAGGTAAATCGGTTGGTCCAGCCCCAACTGCCGCGTTAGCCGCGCCCGGTCATCAGGCCGTGTTGCCCGACGGCCGCCCATCGTCGCCAGCGGATCGCCCATATTCTGCATGAGCGCAAAAAGGACGACGCTAATAATGAACAGCAAGGGAATAGCTTGCAGCAGTCGGCGAATAATATATCGGCTCATAAAAAACTTTCCCGCTTCCACCTAAACCTCACTTGTCATTTCGACCCCTTCGGTTGGCTCAACAACGTTGAGCAGCTCAGGGCAGGCCGCGGGAGAAATCCCTCTAAGCTCAGCTAAGTTTGTGCTTTGCCATATTTAGAGGGATTTCTCGCCAAAAACGGCTCGAAATGACAAGTTGAGGTATTTCGCAAAGTCTATCTGATTATGTTTTAGTCAACGATTAAACCTCACAGGCTTGAGTCGAAGTAAGAATAAAGCTTATTCGTTCAAATCCCATTCAGCGATGTTGAAGAATGGCGTTGCGCCAGACATTTTCACACCGGTGAGTCTGGAGCTGAGGGCCCAGATGTCCGGGTCTTGCCAGATACCCAGCCAGATCACGTCGTTGAACATGATGTCCGTAATTTCGTAGAACGTTTGCTGCCGGTCTTCAAAATTGATCTCGGTGGTTTGTCGGGTGAACAAGTCGTCCAATCGCTCATCACATAGGCGCTGCCAGTTGCCGCCGTCTGGATTTTCTTCGCTGGGGATTTCACTGCAATACCAGTAGTAATGATCAGGGTCAGGGTACGATGGCCCGTCTGACCATTCAAAGATGTCCAGTTCACCGCTGGCTGCCGGACCGCCATCGGCCAGCCCGCCAAAGAAAATATCGGCGTCATAGCTGACAATATCCAGCTGAATACCAACTTCAGCCAGCTGCTGCTGGGCTACAGCCTGCATATCCTGACGAATTTCACGGATGGTAGTGCCATGTGACAGGACCAATTCAACACCGTCCTTATCGCGAACGCCGTCGTCGTTGGTATCGATCCAGCCGGCTTCGTCGAGCAAAGCATTGGCCGCTTCCGGATCGTAAGGCCACGGTTCGATGGCCGGGTCTACGTAAGGCATATTGTCCCATAACGTGGCCGCCGGTTCGGTCAAACCCAGCAGTAAATCCTGGGCAATTGTCTGCCGATCAATGGCCATGGCGATTGCCTGGCGCACGCGCACATCCTGAACGGCTGGGTGCCCCGGTGCGGCTTCATCACCAAAGTAGAAGAACCAACCTTCATTGTACCCGGACGGTACAGAAAGGATTTGCACGCCGGCATCTTCAAGCGCGGGGATGTCTGAGTAGGCAATAAAGGTACCCAGGTCACCGTCACCGGTTTGCAGCGCGGCTATCTGAGAGGCGTCATCCGGTACAAAGCGGACAAAGATTTCGTCGATATTGGGCGCGGAGCCCCAGTAGTTTTCGTTGGCCACAAAACGGGCAAAACTGCCGGATTCCCATTCAGCAAAGACGTAAGGGCCGGCCCCAACGGTGGGTGCCAGGTTCCATTCGGCATTGTCCAGAGTGCCGTCAGCTTCATAGACCGGACCCAGAACATGCTGCGGCAGGACGCCGCGCCACAGGGTTGCCTGCCAGGGAACAAACGGTTCGTCAAATGTCAGAACCACCGTGCGCTCATCCGGCGCTTCGGCCGTGGCAATCTGGTCATAGGGGTAGGTTGAGGTCACAATATTGTTGGGATCAACCACCATTTCATAGGTAAAAATGAAATCAGCCGAGGTGATGGGGGTGCCATCAGACCAGACAATATCGTCGCGCAGGCTAAAGGTTAACACGGTGCCATCTTCCGAGATGCCGCCATTTTCCACAGTAGGCATTTCAGTGAGCAGAACAGGAAATGGCTCGTTGTTTTCGTCAAAGTGCCAGGCCCATACTTCCCAAAATTGGTACGTAATGGTGGTGAACCACATGCTGGTGTAAAGTGGGCTCAGGGTGTCAAATTCCTGGGTAAAGATAAAGGTGGCCACTTTGTGTTCGTCGGCGGTTTCCTCTTCATCGGCTACTTCTTCAGCCGATTCCTCGGCAACTGGCTGGTCGTCTGCGGTATCTGAGGTTGTGTCGTCGGTGGTGTCGCTTGTTCCCTCCGTGCCGCCACAGGCGACCAGCAAGCCAGCGATGAGTAACAATAACCAAATCTTAAAAATCTTGTGCCTTTTCATTTTCTTCTCCTTTGTTGAAAACGGAGGTGTGACGCACTTTAAACGTGCGTCGCACCTGCAAACTTACACCATAAATTCCTTCACCGGATTTTCGGCGAAGAGAATGGGGCGACTGATTTGGAAGGGGGTCAGGTCGTATTCAGATTTCCCTGAAATGGCTAGCTGGCTCAAAATTTTGCCCAACAGCGAGGCAAACTTGAAGGCGTGTCCGGCCCCCACTGCCACGGCGACGTTTGGATATTCGGGTAAAGTGTCCAATACAAAATCTCGGTCCGGCGGCATGGTGTAGAGGCAGGTTTTGCTGGTGATGACGGGACCATGGGCTGTGGGGAGGTGTTGGCGTAAAAAGGTATCGGTGCGCTGGAAAGCGGCCGTATCCACGGCAAAGGTACGGGATTCGGCCGTAGTTTCCTGGCCGCCTACGTCCTGGGCAATCTTGGGACCGGCTTCGCCAAAGGCGGGGAAGCCATAGTAGCACGGCTCATCCAGCCAAATCCAGATGGGGAACCGCTCTAGGGCAAAGTCAGCAAGGTGGGGCGAAGCGTAGTAGGTCACCTGCTCTTGCGTGACGGTGAGGTTAATATTAAGACCAAAGTGGGCCAGCAGTTGGTTGCTCCACGCGCCGCTGGCGATGACCAACTTTTCACAGGTGTACGTTTCACCGCCAGCCACGACGGAGATTTCATTGCCTGAGGCATGGATGTCTGTGACCGGCGCATCGTCGCGCAGGGTTGCACCGTACTCACGGGCCAATCGTTGGTGGGCAGCGTTGCTTTTGGCCGCCGCCACTAACCCACTCTCGGCTTGGTACAGGCCGCGCACATCGTCGGGCAGCTGCCATTGGGGCCAGCGGCGCATGATTTCGCTGGCGTCCAGCAGTTCGTAGGGAATATTGAGGGCCGTCAGGCTATTGGTGTAGTCAGAGAGGGGCAGACGAGAACCAGCCGGAGACAAGTCAAGGCCGCCGGTTTTGTAGACAAGCTGCTCGCCTGAATCTGCTTCAACGGCGGCCCAGGCGCGGTATGCTTCTTTGGCTAAATTGACGTAGAAGGGATTGTGGTAAGAAAGTCGGATGATGCGTGAATGATCTTGCGACCCGCCCCGGATGTGACCTAAAGCAAACTGCTCTAGCCCCAGGACATCATTGCCGGCCAGTTTTGTCAGCCAGTACGCAGCTGCGCTACCAATGCCCCCCAAGCCTAATACCAGGTATTGAAACGTTCGTTTCTTCACCGGTTCCTGCACTGTTTAATCTCCACAATGATTGACAAAGCTGGTTCTCTAAGGGCTAAAAACAGTTCTCATCCAAATTGTTAAAAAGATGGGGAAGTGTATAACCGACTGGGCAAATGTCAAGGAATTGGGGAATAGAAACGGCCGTTTTGGGGGCAAAATGGTGTAAAATACGGCCGTTATCACATCGAAAATGCATCCTAAATTATCATCCCGGCTTGTAGAACCAATGGTAACGGCCGTTCCACCAGTATGTGGTAGAAAACAACCTTACCCAACAACTCATCATGACCAAGGAGCAACCATGCACAAAACTGATATCGAGACGCTTATTGCCTACAACTTTTGGGCCGACAACGAAATATTAACCGCCTGCACGCACATTTCTGTGGCAGATTTCACGCGCCAGGTAGCGCCCAACCCCGGCTGGCACAGCCTGCGCGGTACGCTGGTGCATCTGCTAGACACCGAGTATGGCTGGCGGGCTGCCCTGCAAAACCTGCCGGATGATGGTGTTCTCGACGAGGCCGACTTCCCCGATGTGAGCAGCCTGCGGGCACGTTGGCAGACAGAAGCGGCAGCGTGGCAAGCCTATGTTGCCGACCTGGATGAAGCCGCGCTCAATGCCGTCTGGCGCGAAGAGGCAACTATTCAGCGGACACGCTGGCAAACGATTCTGCACGTGATTAACGACGGCACCCATCACCGCAGCGAAGCGGCGGCTATACTTACGGGGTACGGCCGTTCGCCCGGCGAGCTGGATTTTGAGGGGTATTTGGTGTGGATGGGGAAATAATATGACACTTGAATGGAGATATTCAGCAGAAAATCTGGACTGGGAAGAACTTTCCAATTTATACCTCATTGCGCCGCTCGGGCAGAAAGACCCGGCTGACTTAAAGATTGCCTTCTCCAACAGCATGTTCAGCTGCTTTGTTTATGATGGCGGGCAACTAATCGCCGCCGGTCGAGCCCTGGCCGATGGCAAAGATTGCTCTTACATTTGTGACATCGCTGTTCATCCCGCCTACCAGGGGCAAGGACTGGGCAAGGCAATGGTTTCCAGGCTGGTCGATTTCTCCAAGGATCACAAAAAGATCATTTTGTACGCCGCCGCCGGCAAGGAGCCATTTTACAAAAAGCTTGGCTTCAAACGCATGGCTACCGCGATGGCAATTTTTCAAAATCAGGCGCAGGCGCTGGAAAACGGAGTGATTGTCGATGATTGAGAAAGTCGCCAGATTTTAGCGCTGGCTTAATAAAGCAAAGGCAAGAAAAATGATTACCATCTCTGAATTAGAACAACGCTTCCCCATCACCTAAAAACCATGCCAGGGTTAGCTTCGCTGCCTAATTCTTGGTAAATCAAACCTATATTCGTACGCGCTTTGGAGCCGAAAATCAATCAGTTGTCACTGCCTGTAGCTCGTGCTAAGATACGAACGCATGTTCCAATACAAAGCAATGGGAGTGAAGGTAATGACAAGAGCAACAGTAGCAGAAGCACGTGCCTTTGCAAGTTGGCAAGACTATCAAGAGGCCCTCAAGCGCGCCATCGCGCCGCTCACCGAGGAACAGCTGCAACGGCGGCTCCTATCCGGTCTGCGCACCCCTGCATTTGCACCACACGCTGGGTGAGAGAGCGGCGGAATTAATGCCACTGCTCCGCTGGGACGATGTCGATCACCCACCGCACACGGCCGTTGAAATTGTGCAGGGGCTGGAACTAACCTGGCGGTTCATCACCGATTGCCTGATGAGCGGTTCACCCACCGATGCACTTCCTGAGGAAAAGATATCAATTGTGCAGACGATCTGGGGACTTCTCGACCACGACCTGCCCCACGCCGGAGAGCTTTCACTGCTGCTGGGTGCGGCCGGTCTGCCTGGAGTTGAGATTTAGCCCAAAAACCTACCGGAGGAATGACAATGCCTAAACATCGCATCTTTACGATGCCATTTGCAAGGGTTTATCCGCTGTATGTGCAAAAAGCAGAGCGTAAAAATCGGGCGAAAGAAGAAGTTGACCAAATCATTTACTGGTTGACAGGTTACGACCAGGCGGGATTGCAGCAGCAAATCGAACAGGAAAACGATTTTGAAACCTTTTTTGCCCAAGCTCCCACTATGCATCCGAACCAGTCGCTTATCAAGGGCGTCGTGTGTGGGGTGCGCGTGGAGGAAATCGAAGATCCATTGATGCAAAAAATACGCTATTTAGACAAGCTGATTGATGAACTGGCCAAAGGCAAGGCAATGGAGAAGATTCTGCGGCAGTAATGCGTTATTTTGAAGGAACTTAACCATGAGGAAAATTGTTGTGCTTGAACATATCTCGTTGGATGGCGTCATCCAAGCCCCCGGCGGGCCAGAGGAAGATACCAGTGGCAATTTTGCGTATGGTGGCTGGGTAGCGCCACATTCCGATGTAGTGCTGGGCACGCTTCTGAGAAGGCAGATGAACCTACCGTTTGACCTTTTATTGGGGCGCAAAACCTTTGAAATTTGGGAACCGTACTGGCCTCAACACGGGAACGTGTGGCCGGGCGTTAACACGGCAACCAAGTACGTCGCCTCGAATACCAGGACGTCTAGTGCATGGCAGCCGTCCGTGTTTATAAATGGGGATATTGCCGAACAAGTCGCCCAAATCAAGCAGCAGCCGGGGCCGGATTTGCACATTTGGGGAAGTGAAAATCTGCTACAGACACTCATGACGCATGATTTGGTTGATGTGTTTTGGCTGATGATGTACCCGGTCACGTTGGGTAAAGGCAAGCGGTTGTTTGCCGGGGGGACCGTTCCGGCGGCGTTCCAGGTAACGGAAAGCCAAGTCACTCCGAATGGCGTCATTGTTGTGAATTACGAGCGGGCTGGCACCATCACAGCCGACAGTTTTTAAAGTGACACCAGGAGAAGCCTCATGAAATTACTACTCACTTCCGCAGGCATCAAAAACACGAGTATTCACAATGCGCTGCTCGACCTGCTGGGCAAACCGATTGCCCAGTGCAACGCCCTCTGCATTCCCACCGCGTCGTACGGGCATCGCATGGTCAGCCCGGTCATGGCCTGGCAGTTCATTAGCGGGCAAGAACCCCAAACGCCGATGGTCGAACTGGGGTGGAACTCCGTGGGCATTCTGGAGCTCACCGCCCTGCCCAGCATCGACAAAGAACGTTGGATCCCCTGGGTTCGAGAGGCCGATGTGCTGCTGGTGAATGGCGGCGACCCCTTGTATCTGGCCTACTGGATGCGGCAGTCTGGATTGGCGGACCTTTTACCATCGCTGCGCGAGACGGTCTGGGTGGGGTTGAGCGCGGGAAGTATGGTGATGACGCCCCGCATCGGCCAGGAATTTGTGGGCTGGAAGCCGCCCAGCGGTGGCGATGAAACGCTGGGGCTGGTTGATTTTGCCATATTTCCGCATCTGGATCACGAGATGCTGCCGGACAACACCCTGGCCAACGCCGAAAAATGGGCGACCGGTGTACAGGTGCCGGGATACGCGATGGACGATGAGACGGCCGTCAAAGTGGTCGATGACACCGTCGAAGTTATCTCTGAGGGACAGTGGCGGCTGTTTACACCTTAATTTATGAAGATTGAGCGCAATGATTCTCAACCCCAGCCACGCCCTTGGCTGGGACTGCTAGGCGTGCTTATTGCTTTAAGCGCCCCACTGATACAGGGACTTTTGATTCCGTGGTTTGAAAGCACTTTTGCCTTTCCCATGAATCGCTTTGTCAGTCTCGGGGTATTCTGGATTGCAATGATTTTAGCCCTGGGGATTGCTCACTTCGCCGAAGGTTTTCCACTGGCCGCGTTTGGCTTCCAACGTAGTAAGAAGACATTGCGTACCCGCCTGATTGAATGGATTCTCACTGTGCTGGCAGCTGTATTTGTCGGCGGTGTCATCATTTTGTTTTCAGGATATGTGCGCACTCTCCTGACTGATGAGCCGGCACCGGCCTTAAATGCGGTACAAATGTTGCCAGCCTGGGTCTTGATTCCAGCCTGGCTCACCAGCTCTTTTACTGAAGAAGTGCTTTTTCGGAGTTATCCAATTGAGCGCCTGACCTAGATGACGGGTAGATCGTGGCTGGCAGCGTTGATTACGGTGCTGGCCTTCACGCTGCTGCATCTATTTGGCTGGGATTGGATTCATGTGGTTACGGCCGTTCTGCCAAGCGGCATCATGCTCACACTCTTCTATCTATGGCGACGCAACCTGGCGCTCAATGTGATTATTCATGCGGTGATCAACGCCCCCTTACTCTTACTGCCCTTGCTTGCTCCCTACATGTAGGCAGTCCAAACTGGTTCCGCCAACATTTTTTGCAGTATGGGGCGGTGAACACCACCACAAACCTTCTCACTACCCCGAAACCGTGCCAAAGCAGCTTTGAATTTGCCCCAATTTTTTGTAAACTGTTCGTGCGCGCTTTTGTTTATTCCGGCAGGCAACGCAAGCGGCGCGGCGAGACACCGTGCCGCAGCAAGTGATTAGGAATCCTATGGACCTATTAAGATTGCTAAAGGAAAAGGCAAAATACTTTTCTACTTCAGAGGAAGATACAGGGGTTTCGATTGTGGTCAATCACATTGAAATTGCTGAAAGGCATTATGAAAACGGAAAGACAGGTGATGATTACCTTTTTAACGACGTGATCTATAGAACGAATCAAGCCTTTGAAGGAGCACTAAAAGAAGCATATCGAATAATTGCTGGGAAAGACCCTGATAGATTGACACCTCATAGAATTGAAAAATATTTTATAGAACATGATGTTTTGAAAGAACGAGTTTCGCAGTTATTCACTAACTATCGAACAGAGTGGAGAAACAAGTCCACACATGATTACAAGCTTTATTTCTCTGAACAGGAAGCTTTTTTAGGAATAGTAAACATTTCGGCGTTCATTAACATTCTTCTTGATCAAATGATCGAAAAACGGGCCTATGACAGGGAAGCGAAAGCGCTCAAGAAATCTCAGGATGTCAAACCTTTTCCGACAGGAAAATATGAGTCGATTTTGGATAGGGTTATTAAGTTACTGTTCTTATTTTCTAAGGAAGTCCCGGCAAAAGTATCTGGAGCATCGCTTCCCCGAATAACTGAAGCAGAATTAATTGGTTCGCTGACCGCTTTCCTTAATAATTTAGCTGAAGAAATCAGTGTATTCCCTGAATTCTCAATATCAAGGGAGCAGGAAAGACTAAAATATCATGCTGACTTCTTTCTTCAACAAGGAGAGGAAAAGCTAATTATAGAAGTAAAGAATCCAACACACGGATTAAGTCGAGTTTTGAACAATGGTACAGAGCAATTGTTGAACTATCTAACTGCATCTAGAGTAATGAATGGAATTCTTTATGTTCCACCATTATCTGAAAAAGACGAACTTAAAACCACAAATATAACTAGAGAAGTTGGTGGCATTCTTTACAAGATTGTACAAATATATCCTGGAACTAAACTTGATAAATCAGACTAACCAATTATTAGCGCTTCAGCTGATTGAAGCATAAGTTCGGCGAAGACACACTTGTTAACTAGTAGATCATTTTCCCAACTACTACAGTCATCTCTGCTAAATTCCCCGTTTCCCCCACAAGCCAAACCCCTCATTGCGCCGGGCTTCGCGACGGCCGTATTGCTCATGAATCTCGTGGACGTGAGCCACTTTTTCAGCAATGCCCGCTTCCAGCCAGCGACGGCCGTTTTCCACCGTCGCCACACTGCCCGCCCCATACGCCCCCGTCGCCGTGTCGTCGTCCCAGGGCGGGTTGGCTGTCAGCTCGCCCCCCTCAATCCAATCCATATAGTAGCTCGGCGTGCTGATAAAATCGATTTCGTCCACCGCCTTCTCTTGCTGCACCAGGTCGGGGCGCAGGTGCAAAATCATGGCCGTTTCCAGCTCACCCGCGTGCCCCATGCCGCCCCGCTTTGAGCGGCGCGTTTCCTGCACTACCGGCGCAGCGATATGGCCGGAGGTGTGCAGCCAGGCCGTGGCGCAAAAGATACGGCGGTGCCGCTCCCCGGCATATTTCACCACGTTGACCAAAAAGGAACAGTTCCCCCCATGCCCACTCATCAAGTAAAAGCGGTCAAAACCGCGCCCCACCAGCCCATCGACCACCGCCAGCCAGAAATCCTCAAAGGCGCGCCCCTGCACGTTGAGCGTCCCGGCAAACGCCTGCCGGTGGGTGCTCACCCCGTAGGGAAAGGTGGGTAAGGTGACGGCGTGGTCGGGAACGGCCGTACTCACCCCCTCCCCAATCGCCTCAATAATCAAATTATCCGTGGACAGCGGCAAATGGTAGCCATGCTGCTCCGTGTGCCCGATGGGGATGATGACGACTTTGCCCACCTCGCTGGCCGGCGGCAGCAAAGGTGCAGGTTCAACTTGGCTGGGATGTGGCAGCACAATCGCCTGATCGTTCAGCCCCAGGTTCATATCTTGCGGCAGCAGGGCAAACACGCGCGTAAAACCATCTTCGCGCAGGCTGTTGAGCAGGTTTTGTAGGACGGCACTTAACAACCCTTCCGCCACTGCCAATCCACTGCCCCGCCAACCAAACGGAATCGCCGGCAGCAGCCCCACCCGCGCCGGCTGCCCTAAACAGTCGGCCAGTTTTGCCAGATCATACTCGGTGCCCAGGGGAATGATGAGCGGAGTAGTGCGGGGGAATACGGCCGTTTCCGGCCAGGTCAATTCATCGTAGGCAAAAAATTCTGTCATAGCTTAATGAGGTTTATCATACGGTAAATGTGCCATCCGGCACTTATGCCCAAACGTGGTTCTTGCTAACGTCGCCTGATGGCAGTTCTCAGGCATTACACCCATTCATCGCAGCTTGCCTGCCCCAGGAGGTTCCACCGAAGTTTAATTTTTCGCCCTTCTTTACCCAAAATTTTAGCAAAATCTGTGGAATAGGCGCATCTTTGCCCATTTTTCTATCTCTCATTCAATCTAAGAACAAACGAAACAGGTAAATGAAAGCCATGATCGAAAATCTCAACCCAACCCTCCCCACCGTTCACGCCGACATGCTATTCCTGCATGTCCCCGCCATCTTCGACTTTCGTGACCGCACCGACATCTATTTCCCCTACCTCAGCACCTCCGGCGATGTGCCCATTACCCCACTGTACGACTACTTTCCGCTTGGCTTTAAATCCTTAAAACGCGTCTTGACGGAAAACGGGCACAAGGTAGAACTGCTCAACCTATCTTCGCTGCTGCTCAAGTACCCCAAAATTGATGTTGCCTCCCTGTTTAAGGCGCTCGATATTCGTATTTTGGGGATCGACCTGCACTGGATGGTTCATGTACAGGGCAGCCTGGCCATTGCCGAACTGTTCAAGCGCGTTCACCCGCAAACGCCGGTCATCTTTGGCGGCATTTCTTCCACCTATTTTGCCCACGAATTGATCCGCTATCCTTTTGTAGATATGGTCATGCGTGGCTACGATACGCACCAACCGATGACGCAACTGCTCGGTGCCCTGGAAAATGAGCCAGAGCTGCACAAAATCCCCAACCTTTTTTGGAAAAACAAAGATGGAGAGATTGTGGATAATGGCTACACTCATATTTCCAGCACGCTTTCCTGTGGCATCGATTGGTCGACCATTCCCACCCAACAGCCCGGCGGCACCTCGTTTCCCATTCAGGAAGTGATCGCCACGCAAAATGCCGGCTGCGCCTACAACTGTGGCTGGTGCGGTGGCTCGCGCGATGCTTATCTGCGGATCAACCAGCTCGACCACAACATGAAGTCCACCATCCACAAGCCGCTGGCAGAAACCGCTTACGAATTCCAGACGATGACGCAGATTCCCGACAAAGAAAATTATCATTTTTACACGGTCAACTCATACAGTGAGACACACGGCCGTTTCGATTATTTCCTGGATCGCGTGGGCGAGGCTAACTTTAAATCGGTCAGCTATGAGCAGTTTAAGCTAACGCCCGATGACGTCCTGAAAAAGATGGCGGCTATGAATCCCCGGACCTCCATCACCCTCTCACCAGAAAGCCACGATGTGCGCGTGGCCAGGCTGGCCGGACGCGGTGCCTACACCTCAGCCGAAATGGAAACATGGATTGCCAAAGCGCTTGATGTCGGCATTTACCAGATTGACATCTGGTACTTCGTAGGCATGCCGCAGCAAGACAAAAAATCGGTCGAAGCAACCCTCGACTACTGCGACCGTCTCCTCAAGAAGTTCCAGGGACAGCGTGTATACCCGTACATTTGCCCCATGATCCCCTTTCTCGACCCCGGCTCCAACTTTTTTGACCAGCCAGAGCCACACGGCTACCGGCTCTTTTTCCGCTCGCTGGAAGAACATCGCCAGGGCATGACGCGCGCCTCTTTGATCAACCGCATTAATTATGAAACAAACTGGCTCAGCCGAGCTGACCTCGTCCACGTGGGCTTTTGGGCAATGCGGCGCTTAACCGAATTAAAGGCCAAATACGGCATCTACCCCAGGGGCGTAGGGCAGCACATTTGCAACCGCATTGATGATGCCCTGGCCTTCACAGACATCGTCCATGAAATCGACTGCCTGCCGGACCCCAAAGTACGCCAGCGAGAATTGGCGCGCATCGGCGACGAAATCCTGCGTCGCAACCGAGAAGTTTTCCGCGCCGAGGTAGCCAATCAGGCCTTCCCCATCAGCCGAGAGATCGGCGGCCGTTGGTTTGATGAACTGCTTTGGGACCAGGAAACTTTGGCAAAGCTCAATTCCAAAGCGTAACATATCGAGGTGTCAGGCACTTTTGGAAGTGCTGTCACCTATTCTCCTAATCATACAAATTTTGCCCGGCAAGTTCCCGCTCCCGCCGGGCAACAAAATCTTGCAGCGCTTCGGCAATAGCCGGGTCAAGCGGCGGCTGCTCGTACTGTTTGAGCATGGATTGCCAGATGGCGTGGGCGCGCACGGCCGTATCCATCCCCCCGCTTTGCACCCAACTCTCATACCCCTGCCGGTCCGCCAACGATGATTGGTAAAACGCCGTCTGGAACTGCGCCTGGGTGTGCGCCGTGCCAAAGTGATGCCCACCCGACCCCACTTCGGCAATCATGTCTAGCGCGAGCGCCGCCTCATCCACAACAAACCCTTGCAAATAATGGCGAAACATTGCCAAATTCTCCAGATCGATGATGAATTTCTCAAACGAGGCGGTCAGGCCACCCTCCAGCCAGCCCACAGCGTGCATAATCAAATTGGTGTGGGCCAGGACGGCGGGCCACAAGTTCCACAGCGTCTCGTAGCTGGCCTGGGCATCGGGAATTTGGGCATTGGTCAGGCTGCCACTGCCACGATACGGCAGGTTGTAAAAACGGGCCAACTGCCCACCGACCAGCAGCGCCCAGGCTCCTTCCGGCGTGCCAAACGCCGGACTGCCGCTCTTCAAATCGACGTTGGTGGTAAAGCCACCGTAAATCACCGGCGCGCCTGGCCGCACCAGCTGTGTCAGGGCGATGCCCGCCAGCGCCTCGGCGTTTTGCTGCGCCAGGGCCGCGGCCATCGTCACCGGGCTCATCGCCCCGGCCAGGATGAACGGGGTGATAAAGGTCACCTGCCCCGCACGGGCGTAGGTGAGCAGCCCGCCCAGCATCCGGTCATCAAAACGCAGCGGGCTGTTGACGTTGATCACGTCGCCAATCACCGGATCACCTTCCAGCGAGCCAAAGACGACTTCGGCCATTTTCAGGCAGTCGGATGTGATAATACGGCCGTGTGCCGCCTCCATCACTGCCTTGTCTGCCAGAGTAAACCCGGCCAGCAGCCGGTGCAGATGGCGGGTGTTGGATGGGATGTCCTGCGGAGCCACCTGCTCCCAGGCGGCAAAGTGCAGCTGCGGGGCCATTTGCGACAGCCTGACAAAGTTCTGGTAATCGGCAAAGGTGCCGGGGCGACGGCCGTTCACCAAATCCTGCGCGTACACCATGCCCCCGTTTGGCCCAAAAGCAATGCTGTTTTCACCGATCAGCACGTCATGTGCCGGATTGCGGGCGCGCCAGGTGAAGCTGGGCGGAGCGTGGGTAATTGTTTCCAACAGCAGCCCCCGGTCAATCCAGACGTGTTTAGCAGCAAAATCCACCTTCGCTCCGGCCTTGGCCCAAATGGACAGCACCTCGTCGTCCAGAAAATCCACCCCGACGTTTTCCAGAATATGGAGGGACGCATTGTGGATGGTTTCAATTTGGTCGGGCGTGAGGAAATCGTACGGCCGTTGCCAATTGCGCACCGTGCCAAACTCCATCTGCAACAGCGGCAGCGCCAACCGCTCCGCCCGCCGTTCGGCTCGTTTTGTGTTGCGTTGTCGGGTCATTGGGTTGTCGGTGTAGGGGCGGGTCGCGACCCGCCCTTACGTGGAAGTAGATACCAATCCAAAAACGTTTCCATACGGCCGTAAAAATCCAGCACCGTTTTCTTGTGCAAAAAGCCGTGGGCTTCCCCGGCATACGTCTTGTACTCAAACGTCTTGCCCGCGCGGCGCAGCGCCTCTACCCACTCCTCCGACGCCTGCGGCGGCACCACCGTGTCGTCCAGCCCGTGGGCGATAAGCACCGGCTTCTGCACGTTCTCCACTTCGGCAATGGGCGATGCCGCCACGTGTACCGGACGGTTCTGCGCCGGATGGCCCAGGAAGATTTCCGTGTACAGCCGCAAATCACGGTTGCACTGCGCCCACGAGCTGATAATGTTGGAGTCGCCGTACTTGTTCACGCCGCAGGCAAAGAGATAATCCGGGTCGCGGCTGAGGCAGCAGGCCGTCATGTAGCCGCCGTAGCTGCCGCCAAAAATGCCGATACGCTCCCGGTCAATCTCAGAAAACTGGTGCAGATAGCGCGCCCCGTGCAAACAATCCTGCGTGTCGCCGACGCCCCAATTGTTGTAGTTGGCGTGCTCAAACGTCACGCCGTACCCGGTGCTGCCTCGATAGTTCGGGGCCAGCCAGGTATACCCCTTGGCCACAAAATATTGCGCCCAAATGTCCCAGCCAAAGTTGTACAGCGACGACGGCCCGCCGTGCGGATGCACAATTGCCGCCCCATTCGATTTGGCCGGGCGGTACAAAAAAGCGGGAATTTCCAGCCCGTCAAAACTTTTGTAGCTGACAATTTCGGGCATCACCAGCGGATTGGCGGCGAGGGCGGGCAGATTGGAGAAGGTCAGTTGGGTCGTACGGCCGTCTGCCACCGCCACCTTGTACAAATCCGGCGGTAGCAGCGGATCTTCATACTCTACGGTCAGGAAACGGCCGTCAGGCGACCAATTAGGCAAGGCGTGAACCCCGTTGCCCGCCCGCAGCGTGCGCACCTGGCCCGATTGGGCATCCAGCAGCGCCAATTCATACGCGCCCGCTCGATTGATCGAGCAAGCAATCTGGCTGCCATCGGGCGACCAGGCGAGATCGGCAAAGTCGGCCCCCTCGTGCGACAGCTGCTGCAGGCCGGAACCGTCCGGCTGCACCAGCCACACCTCGTTAAACTCTGGCCGCTGTGAAATAAAAGCAATCTGCTGCCCGTCAGGAGACCAGATGCCGCCCCAGTTACGCAACTTGGGCGTGTTCGTCAGCTCGCGCAGTTGCCCCGTTTCCAGTTCCACCAGCCAGATGTCCAGCCGGTTCATGTCGTCGAAGGGGCGGTGGGTGAAGAGGAGGAAACGGCCGTCGGGCGAAGGTTTCGCATCCCAGGCATCCCCTGGCGTTTTGATGATTTGGCGCGGCCAACGGCCGTCCCGGCCCGTCAGCAGCAGCTGCACCTGGTCATTGCGCTCCACGCTAACCACCAGCTGGTTGCTGTCCAGTAGCCACACCGGGGAGGAAGCCGATGAGGCAAAGTCACTAATCTTTTGTGGAAGTCCGCCGCTGGCAGGCGCAATGTACACGTGATCTTGCATGGTAAAGGCCAGGAAACGGCCGTCTGGCGACCATTGCGGCACTTCATCGGCCCAGTACGCCGCCGCCGCCCGCCGTGTGGAAATGCGCCGGGGCCAGCCGCCCGCGCTGGGCATCACGTACACGTCTGACTGATCCTCGCGATCCCAGATGAACGCAATCTGTTCACCATCAGGCGAAAGCTGATGGTTACGCACCCGGTTCACTGCCGGAATCAGCGCCGTGTCCCAACCGTCCGGCGGCTTCAAATCTGGCCGCTTGACGGCGGGCCATCCTTGCCGTTCGTACTTTTCCTCAATCACTTGCCCATCGGGGTTACGTACTACGCTCATAAAAAAATCCTCCCTGAATTTAGAAATCAGGGAGGATTATACGTTTGCTATTTGAAAAAAGGTCGATTTTGGATTACCAAATAATTTAGGCTTTTCTCCCATCCAGCCAACGCTGCAACGAACGCTGGCTCTCACCGGAAGGTCTGCCTAAAATCAACCCTTCAACGCTAATGTCTTCATCTAAATCGGGCCAATGAATTCCCTCACCGTCACCAATGAGTTCCCAGTTTTCACGTTCTTGCTGGCTACCATGAAACAAACGAGGATACCAGGCAATCGGCACAGAAAGGGAACGGCCGTCTGTTAATTCCACCGTCAAAGTGTCTTCACTAATAACGACATTGCGCCCTTTTACAGTTTGAATCTCAGCTGCCAAAGTATTCATTCCATTCTCCCAGAAACGCATTGTAGCACAACTTGTTTTATTTATACGGCCGTCCCCGCACAACAGGTAGAAACTGGCAAAACCTACTTCGCGCAGTGGGAACTGGCTATACTTCAGGGCAAAAAGCGGAACACAGAGGGGCACGGAGAAACCGAAGAGTGACACAGAGAAAAATAAATCTCTGTGCAACTCTGTGTCTCCTCTGCGAAACTCTGTGTTCCAAAAAAAACTCCCAAGAAAGAGACACCTATGAAAATCCGAACAGAGTTCCCCCACACCGTCACCATCCTGGAAAACGTCTGGATTCCCCTGTCCGACGACACTCGGCTGGCCGCAAAAATCTGGCTGCCCGACAGCGCCCCCGAACAGCCCGTCCCGGCCCTGCTGGAATACATTCCTTACCGCAAAAGCGACTACACCTCCGCGCGCGACGCCAAGCGGCAGGCGTATTTTGCCGGCTACGGCTACGCCAACGTACGCGTCGACATGCGCGGCAGTGGCGATTCCGACGGCATCCTCTACGACGAGTACCTGCCCCAGGAGCAGGACGACGCGCTGGAAGTCCTGGCCTGGATTGCCGCCCAGCCATGGTGCGATGGCAACATCGGCATGCACGGTATCTCCTGGGGCGGCTTCAACAGCCTGCAAGTGGCCGCCCGCCGCCCGCCTGAACTCAAAGCGATCATCGCCATTGGCGCGACGGACGACCGTTACCACGACGACGTGCATTACATGGGCGGCTGCCTGCTCACCTCGCAAATGCTGCCCTGGGCGTCACTCATGTTTGCCTACAACCCGTCCCCGCCCGACCCGCGCTGGGTGGGCGACAAATGGCGCGAAATGTGGCTGGAGCGGCTGGCGCAGTCGCCGCCGTACATCGAAACATGGCTGGAACACCAGACACGTGACGCCTACTGGAAACACGGCTCCGTCCGCGAAAATTACGCCGACATCCAGATTCCAGTTTATATGGTAGGTGGCTGGGCAGACAGCTACAACAACTCGATTCCCCGTCTGATGGCCGGGCTAACCGTACCGCGCAAGGCGCTCATCGGGCCGTGGTCCCACGCCTTCCCCGAGCAGTGCGATTCGCCCGGGCCGCCGATTGGCTTTTTGCAGGAGAGCTTGCGCTGGTGGGATCATTGGCTGAAAGGGATCGACACGGGCATCATGGACGAGCCGATGATTCGCTGCTGGCTGCAAGACGCCGTGCCGCCCGCGCCAAATTACAAGGTGAGAAACGGCCGTTGGCTTACCGAACCGTCCTGGCCATCACCCAACATCCAGGAAAAAATATTCTTTTTGAACGAAAACCAGTTGGATGACACCCCGCAGCCCACACAAGAAATCAGCTTGGTGGGGCTGCAAAATCATGGGCTTGACGGTGGCGGCTGGGGCGGGCACGGCTCACCGGGCGAATCCCCTGGCAACCAGCGCCCTGCCGACGGCGAGAGTCTCACCTTTACGAGCCAGTCGCTAGATGAACCCATGAATCTGATTGGTTATGCGAAGGTCGAGCTGGCGTTGAAGGTCGATCAGCCATTGGCGCTGGTGGCGGTGCGTTTGTGTGATGTGGCCCCGGACGGCCGTTCCACCCTGATCACCTGGGGCCTGCTCAACCTCACCCACCACCGCAGCCACGAAGAGCCTGAGCTGCTCACACCGGGGCAGATTTACACCGTCACCGTGCCGCTCAACCTCATGGCTTACCGGCTGCCTGCCGGGCACCGCTGGCGCGTCAGTATTTCACCGACATACCTGCGCCACGCCTGGCCTTCGCCAAAGCCGGTGACGTTGACGCTGCTGCTGGGTAAGGAATGTAAATTAGTGGTGCCGGAACGGCCGTTTCAACCCACGGACAACACCTTACCCGACTTTCCCCCCGCCGAAATCGCTCCGCCCGAACCGATCGAAACATTGCGCCACGAAATCCGCCGCCAGACCGTGACCCGCGAAGCCACTACCGGCACTACCACCTTCACGCTCCACCAGGATTCCGGCCGCGTTCGCTACAAAAACCACGGCCTGGAGCTGGACGACGTCAGCACCCACACCCTCACCGTGCACGATGATAACCCGCTTTCCCTGGAACAAAAAGTGGTGTATCGGCTGGAGTATAAACGGGAGGATTGGCAGGTAGTGATGAAAACGGAAAGCAAATTAACGGCCGATGCCACCCATTTCTACATCTCAAATATACTTGAAGCTTATGAGGGGGCGGTCCGTGTTTTCCATAAAACCTGGACCAAAAAGATTGCCCGCAACCTGATTTAGATCAGATATGTTGTTGCAGAATTTCCTGGCCTAGCTGCTGCAAATTTTCTTTGGGGGCGTGAAGCAGCGCATGTCCAGCTTCACGCAGCACCAATAAGCGATCAGCATGGCGGGCGCGTTGCTGGGCGGCCTGCACGGCCGTTTCCAGATAGTGCCAACAGCGCTCGTCCCCCATTTCCCGCGCCGTCTGGCCCAATCGCAGCAAAATCAGGGGCAATTCATCAAGGCAGCCACCGGCGTGAATGGCTTCCAAGCCTGCGCGGAAGCTTTGGTGGGCTTGGGAGACGGCCGTTTTCCGTTCATCTTTAGCGGCCCGCCCTAGCAGCAGCATACCCCAGGCATACTGTGCTGCCGGCTGCCACCAAACCAGACACGGCGGCGTAACGGCCGTCTGTACCCGCTTCAGCAATGATTCCGCTTCCGGCCACCGTTCTGTATTCAGCGCCACGCTGGCCAAGCCCAGCCAGAGCTGAATATCGGCTTCACTCACCGCGTTTTTCTCTTTCGGCTGGTCGGCAAGCAGTTGACGCATCTGCGGCAAGCGCTGTTGTGCCTGCTGCCAATCACCCAAACCGCCATGGTAGCCAACACTCCATAACAAATGCAGCTTTAGCCGGCCCGGCACATCATCCATGCCGTCCAGCAAATCATTGGCGCGTTCCAAATCGGCTAACGCGGAAGCATACCGCCCCAAATAAAGATGCAGTTCGGCGCGGTGCATCAAGCCATGTGCCAGATTGTTTGCACCCGCGGACCGCAAATTGGTAACGGCCGTTTCTGCCGCAGCCAGAGCCAAATCAACCTGCCCTAAACGGTGCTGTATTCGCGACAGGGTCAATGCTTTTTGTCCCAGGAGCGCCGGATCTGTTTCTTCCTGCAACAATTTTTCTGCTTCGTGCATTGCTTGTAAAGGAGTCGCATCTGGCTGCTGACGGCTGCGCCCTTCTGCCTGGGCGATGAGCGCCTGGCCCAGCTTTTTTGGCTGCTGGCTGCCACGGAAAATCGTCTCAGCCTGCGTTAGTTTTTCAAGCGCTGCCGCATAATCGGCCAAGGCAGCCAACGCTTTGCCCCAAAGCAGATACGCCTGGCCCAGCTCCACCGCTGGCTTATCTGGCAGCGATGATTTGATGATTTCTTCTGCTAGTTTTGGCACTTCTGCGTAGCGCGCTTGCTGCAAGCGAATCTCAGCCATCAGATTGTAAATCGCCAACATTTTAACTCGACCATCTCTCTGATTCTGACAAAGGTCCAAAGCCAGCACGGCCAACTCCCACGCCTGAGCAAACTGCCCCAGGCGCAGCAACAGCTTGCTGCGGGCCATAGCAATGGCAACGGCCGTTTCCCACCGTGTCTTATCGCCCAAAGAATCCAAATGATGGGCTGCTTGCTTATAAAATTCGGCCGCCCCGCGATAGTTGTAAGCTGCCGCCGCGTCTTCAGCAGCCAGCAGGGCATATTTCAGGCCATCCCGATGCTGATCCGTCTGGCTGAAGTGATAAGCCAGAATCGGATATTGCGTGGGCAGCAGCTCGCCAGAATCACGAATAATCAGCTCAGCGATATTGGCGTGCAGCGTCTGCCGCCGGGCATAGGTCAAACTTTGGTACACTACCTGGTGCACCAGATTGTGCTGAAATAGATAGGTCGGCACCATGCCGCCAGTTAACTGCTGCACCAAATCGGCCTGCGCCAACGCCTCCAACAGCTCAATGGCCACTTCCCGATTCATCCCGGGAGAAATGGCGACCAGCGTAGCCAGATCAAATTCCCGCCCAATCACCGAAGCAAATTGCAGCAAGCCTCGTTCCGCTGCAGGCAGCTGATCCAGGCGCGCCAAAAGCAGTGTATAGATGGTGTCTGACACTTGCATTTGGGCCAGCCGGGCCTCATCGATGCGCAAACGGCCGTTGCCATATTTATTCGGGTCCACCGCCACAACATCCAGCGACAGCATCAGCTGGAGCGTTTCTTCCAGAAAGAGCGGATTCACCGCCGACTCGCGCCCCTGCCGGTCACGCAGTCCCAATCGCTGCTCTACCACCAGCGGCAGTTCATCTGTGCCCAGCCGCTCCAGAATCAGGTGACGCGCTTGCTGTGGTGTAAAGTCATTGAGCACAATCTGGCTGCTGGCGGCGCGCGCAAAGCTGTTAAAATTAAAATCATTCCCGGAACGGTAAGTCACCAGAAGCAGCAGCGGCAAATTTTGGCTGTGCTGCGCCAGCGCATCCAGCAGGTCCAACGAGGCGGGGTCAGCCAGATGAATATCCTCAAGCACAATGAGATACGGCCGTTCCGCCACCGCCGCCGTCACGCTTTTTTGCACCAGCTTAAACAGCCGCATCTGCCGCACCACTGCCGGTAAATCAACCAGCAAAGCCGTTGAGCGCAGCGGCGCGCCAAGCAGCTCGCGCCATAAGCTTAACCCATTCGCCACATCAGGCGTCAGCTCCGCAATGCGGTCATTCACCTGATCTACCTGATCAACAAGCCGCATTTCTGGACTCAGCTCAAAAAAATCGCGCCAGACTGAAACCCAGGGAGCATACGGCACGTCGGAAGTGTGCTGCTGGCACACACCGACCAGAGCATGCCCACCAGCCTCCAGCCAATGCCGCACGCCAGCAGCCAAAAAGGGCATCTGCCCGCTGCCGTAAGAACCGTGAATGGCAACCAAACCACCAGCGCCGGCCAGCGCCGCCGTCATGCGCGCAAACAGCTGCTCAAGCTCCTGGTCCCGTCCGGCAGGCGGCTGCTGCCACTGCTGAAAACGGGCCTGTGCCTGGGTGACGGCCGTTTGCTCGGCCAGCACCTGAAAAATAGAAACCGGCTCACGATGCCCCTTCAACTCCATTGGCGGCAGCGGCTTGGCGATAATGTGTGGCTGCACGCGAACGGCCGTTTCGGCATCAATCAAAATGCCGTCTGGCGGGCAAATTTGGGTCAACCGGGCCGACAAGTTGACCATGCGTCCCACCACCGTGTACTCGCGCCGGTTTAACGAGCCCACGGCCCCGGCAAAAACCCGACCGGCGGTCAGACCGATGCGCTGGCAGCGAATAAAGTCTGGCCGCTGCTGCTGCATGGCCAGAGCACAGCGCAGTGCCTGCTCTGGCGCATCCGGGGCGACAGGCGCGCCAAACAAAATATGGAGCTGATTACCCTTATCCCCCATCAAAATCCGGTTCACCCGGCTGTTGGGACCACCATAGCGCTGCACCATTTGCCAGGCCCATTGGTAATAAGCTTGCAGCTGCTCCCCCGCCGAATCGTCATCAAAGTTGATGCCGTCGAACTGGACAAACATAGAGGTCACAGAGCGGTGTTCGGAGATAGATTGGCTGTTGCGGTCCTGAAGTCGTTCAAAGAGTGAAGGCGGGATGAAAGCGGGAACGGCCGTTATCAAGCGAATGAGAGCGGGTTGTTCGTATGCTTCCCAGAAGAGACCTTCCTGGGCGTTCGGCACGGGTGGCAGTTCATCTACCAGGCGAAACGGCTCTGCGGCAGGCAGGGCGGCGGCTTTTAGCACCGCCTGGCTGGCAACGACCTGCCCGGCAGCCGCTTGCATCTGAGCGTCGACAGCCTCGTCTACGGCCGTACCGGCCAACACAAACTCCATATTCTCAACATCGCCTACAAGCATTTCCAGGCAGTCACCATACCCTACCCCGATTTTGATGGAAAGGGTAAAGCTGTTTTCTGCTTTGGCCTGCATCATGTTGACCTCGGCAAAGTTTGTCTGCATCAGGCGCTGCATAAACTGTGCTGAAGCCAGTGCCCGTGACGCAGCCCGGCCATCTGTATCAGGGAAGTAGATCATCATCGCGTCGCCGTGAAAATGGCTGACAGCCCCACCGGCATCATGAATGGCGTTGATCAGGGAGGTGAAGGTCATGAGCAGCGCCCGGCTGAGTGCTTCTGTACCCCGGGCTCCATTTATCGCCAGCGCTTCGGCCATGGGCGTAAACCCCGACATGTCGGCAAACATTGTGGCCGCCCTTACGCGCTCAGATTGGCCCGGCGCTAACTGCTCATCTTGCAAAATTTTTCGTGATAGGGTGACAGGGATATAGGCAGCCAGTCGCTGAGCCAACGTCCGCAATTGACCAGTGGTGCCTTCAATGGAAGAGTGGGGAGGTGATGATAAACTCATGGCTTCGGTGAATTATAAGGAATGCACGGGCATACAACTACTTCTTCCTCCATATCTAGGCTCTTTTCCAATGGTATGTTTACCCTGGGCTATTTCTGACTTTATCCGGTATTTATTACAAGCTTTATGACGCCGCCTGGATAGGATAAACTAAAGCAATGGTCAATATTCCGCCCCCTTCCCTTCAGCCAGCAAATAATTCCGTGGCTCGGCAGACGGCCGTTGGTTCTACCTACACCATCGCCGCCTCCGCCATGACTTTAGTGATCGGGTTTACCCGATCTGTCATTTTAGCCCGGCTGCTTTTCCCCGAGGATTTTGGTTTGTTTGCCTTGGCTTTCTTTTTTGTGCGGCTGCTTGAGCGGGTGCAAATGTTTGGTTTTACGGCCGCATTTATCCACAAACAAGACCAAACGCAGGCTGAAGTCGCTGCTCACTTCATTCTGCGCTTGGGATCGGCTATTGTGGTGATTGGATTGGCCCTGGCTATTGCACCACTGCTGCGCCACTTTTACCCAGAGGAACAGCTATTGGCACAGGTAGTGATTGTAATTACGGTTGTTCGACTCATTATGGCCTTCAATGATACTCCCAAAACTATTCTAACCAAGCAACTGCAATTTCGGCGGCTGGCTGTGCTTAGGGTGAGTGGCTCTTTGCTGGCACTCTTCCTGACCGGCTGGCTTGCCTGGAGCGGCGCGGGGGTATGGAGCTTGGTCGCCCAGGATTTTTGTTTCTTTATTGTGGAACTAGCCGGGCTATGGTTCATTCGCCGACCCTGGAAATTATCCCTAAAGACCCGATGGGATATCATTAAATGGTATTTTCAGTTTGGAAAATACCATTTTGTTTCCAAAAATATCGCTGTCTTGCTAGACACGTTTGACGATTTCTGGGTTGGCACTTTTTTAGGCAGTGTCAGCCTGGGTTTTTATGCCAAAGCATACGAATTTGCTCAATATCCCCGTGCCGTTGTAGCTGAGCCAATTAACAGCGTCTTTTTTCCTGCATTTGCCCGCCTGCAACATGATCGCCGGCGACTGTCACGCGCTTTTTTTCGCTCGGCTAGCCTGCTGGTGCGGGTTGGATTCTTGGTAGCTGGCGCTTTTGTTTTTGTCACGCCTGAATTTGTTCGGCTTTTTTTAGGTGAGAAATGGCTGCCGATGCAGCTAACATTCCAATTGATGTTGATTTACACGCTGCTCGATCCGCTACTAACGCTTTCTTCTCAACTGGTCTTGGCCAATGGCCAAACTAAAACTTTGGCTAAAATACAAACTTGGCAGATGATTTTTTTTATGCCACTCGTTATCATAGCTAGCCGTTTCTTTAGCATTGAGGGAGTGGCTGTGGCAGCAGATTTGATGTTAGCGTTGGGGTTTATTTTTATTGTGCCGCAACTGCGCCATTTCGTTGATTTTTCACTACGCCAAATGGTTTTTATTCCGATTCTGGCCCTTATCGCAGCGTTGTTGAGCTCTATGTGGATAATTTCTCTGCTGCCTGAGATGCATACGGCCGTAACCCTGGCACAAAAAGGACTCATCATTAGCGTTATCTACACCATAATCTTGCTCATTTTTGAACGTGAACAGCTGCAAAAAAGCGGCGAAATGGTCAAACAGCTATTGTGTAAGCAATCTGGAAGCAAATAGGCATGGACAATTCAAGCAAAAATGGCAGAGTGTTAATCATTGGCCTGGATGGCGCATCGCCAGACCTGGTACGAAAGTGGCAAGACACGTTGCCCAACCTTTCACGCCTCATGCAGGAAGGCAGCACTGGCGTATTGACTAGCGTAGTGCCGCCGCGCTCAATTCCGGCCTGGTACTGTTTTGCCACGGGGATGAATCCGGCCAAGCTAGGGGTATTTGGCTTTAGCCAACGCCGTCCGAGCACGTATGATTACACGTTTGCTAATTTTTCCTTTTGCCAGGCACCACCTTTCTGGCATTGGCTTAATCAACAAGAACTCAACACAGGCATTATCCATTTGCCAGGCACCTACCCGCCGCGACCCATTCAAGGATTTATGGTTTCTGGCTGGCCAGGCCCATTAAATCGAGGCAATTTAGTTTTTACTTACCCAGCTGTGCTGAGTCGTGAAATTGACAGCTTTTTGCAACGGCCATTTGAACTCGTAAGCCCCAAAAGCATCCAGCTAGATAATGATACCGAAATGCTCGCTGAGCGTCTGCGTATTCTAAAAATGCATGGCGATACCGCCTGTCATTTACTGCAAAGAGAGGCTTGGCAGGTGGCCGTTGTTGTTCTAAGCCCTTTAGACAGAGCCAGCCATCAATTTTGGCGACACATGGATTCAGATCATCCTCAGCATGATCCGGTACTGGCCAAACAGCATGGCACCGCCCTACAACAGGTTTATGAAGCCAGTGATAATCAAATCGGCCGTCTACTAAACCTGCTGCGGGAAGATGACTGGGTCTTCATAGTATCTGATCACGGCTTTGGGCCAATTTACCGCACCTTTTATATCAATGAATGGCTGCGCCAAGAAGGATATCTTGTGCTAAAAGAAGGCAGACAGATAGGGCAAGCCAGCAGCTTGCACAAGTGGCTAGGTAAATTAAGTGCCCCCTTGTTTTGGCTTAACCAAAGATCGGCATTGTTCCGCAAAATAGCCGATCCCTTTAAAAAAAGAGCGCTTTCTAACCTGGCTCGTGACGCCTACGTACAGGCCATGCAAGAAGGGCTGGTTCGGCTCAATCATCTGCCAGTGGATTGGACCCGGACACGTGCCTACAGTCCAGATGAAAGCAGCCTATACTTAAACCTTGTTGGCCGCGATCCTCAAGGTATTGTTCCTCAAGGTGAGACCGCTGTTAAGCTTTTAACAGAAATTGAACAAAAGCTTCGACAAATAAAAGACCCAATAACCGGTGAACCTATTTCAGTACAAATCCATCGTAAAGAAGCCGTTTACAGCGGCCCATTCCTGGCGGGAGCACCGGAACTCATTATCAACATGGATGACTTCCATACCGAAGTTATGGCAGAATTGGGAAAGGGGTATTTATTTGACCACGCCCCCCTACGTAGCGGTAACCATACTCCAGAAGGCATTCTCATCGCCGCTGGCCCAGATATGGCACCCGGCCAAAACATTGACGCAAATCTGATAGACATTGCCCCAACCGTGTTACATCTGCTGGGCCTGGCAATACCAGAAGCGATGGACGGTCAGGTTTGCCTGGACCTATTCACCCCCGATTCGGCAGTTCGCCAACGCGAAATTAAATATGATTCAAGCCAATATCAGGCCAGGCAATCGGAAGAATTCACTGAAGAAGAGGCAGCACAAATAGAAAAACAGCTGCGCGATTTGGGATACCTGAATTGAAAAAACGAACCGAAATCGCCTTCATTATTGTGAATTATAATACAGTCGATTTACTACAAGCTTGCCTTCAATCAATTATCCAGCACACCAAGTTGCCTCATGAAATCATCGTTATCGACAACAACTCAGATGATGGCAGCAGTGCAATGGTGCAAAGATTTTTCCCCACAGTTCAGCTTATTCAAAACCAGGAAAATGTTGGTTATCCCAAAGCGATAAACCAAGGGCTACAAGCCATATCTGCCCGTTTTTACTTCATACTAAACAGCGATATTCTCGTTTTAGAAGATACTATTGCCAACCTTTACGATTACCACAGTAAAAAAAGCAAAATAGGTATTTCGGCTCCCGCGCAAGTTTCACCCAATGGAGAAGCAATCCTCTCCGTCCATCAATTCCCAACCTTATGGCGAGAATGGGCGCGAAACCTCTTCTTTACAGACGTATGGCGTTACCGACTTTGGGGACAAAAACGGGCTAAACAAATCAAAGAGCCCATGGCCATTGATTGGGTAATGGGTGCAGCCATGTTTGTACGACAAGAACTCATTGATGACATTGGGGGCATGGATGATTCAATTTTCATGTATGGGGAAGAACTCGACTGGTGCTATCGGGCACAACTCGCTGGCTGGGCAATTGAGTTTGTGCCCCAAGCAACAATTACTCATCACAAAAGCGCCAGCGCAGACAAAGCGTTCAATTTTTACAGATATGCTCACGTAGTGCGCTCTAATTATTACTTTTTCGCCAAGCATTTTGGGCTAAGGCAACTGCCCTTGTTTGTGATAGCCCAAATTATTGGGTCTTTGCTCCGGGCAGGTATTGCTGGCATTTTCTGCCTGCTTGGCTGGAAATCATTTTGTCATCAGGCAAAGGAACATTGGGCAACCATCAAAATATCATTAAATATTTCGCTATACAAATGGATAAAAAAAGCAGTCACAAACACGTAATTCTATACGTAGATCACAGCAATGTTTTAGGTGGCGCTGAACACAGCCTGCTGCTCCTTTTGTCCCATTTAGACGTCGCTGAATGGCAGCCTCATCTTGCCTGTCCCGCTGGCGTCCTGGCAGAGCAGGCACGGCAGCACGGCATCCCCTGGCATCCAGTGACCCTGCCCCGACTGCGGCGCTCCGTGCACTTCCCAAAGGATTGGCTGCACCATGCCCGGCAACTGGTGCAGGTGGCGAAGCAGATTGACGCTGCTGCTTTCTACGCCAACACGGTCAGAGGTGCTATTTATGCTGCGTTGGCAGCCAAAATTGGGCAACGGCCGTTCATCTGGCACATGCGCGACTTCTGGCTATCTGAAAATGAACCTCGCTATCATCAGCTAGATTGGGCCCTCAAGAAAGTCTTGTGTCGGGCCGCCGCTCATATCATCACCAATTCAGCCGCAACAGCACGGCACCTGCCCTGCGCCAAAAAAATTACTATCGTCCATAACGGTATTGATTTGGTCCGCTTTCAGACAGCGCAAAACGCTGCCGATTTCCGTAACCGATTCAACATTCCATTCGATGCGCCGTTGGTCGGGATGGTTGGCCGATTACGGCCGTGGAAAGGACAAGAACGCTTCATCGAGATGGCCGCCGCCGTGGCTGCCATTCAGCCGGAGACACATTTTGTCATCGTTGGGGGTTCTCCCTTTGCCGTTGAAGATGCCTATCCGCAAAAACTTAAGCAACTTGCCCAAGAAAAAAAACTAACACACTGCCTGCATTTTACCGACCACCTGGCCGATGTTCGGCCAGCTTTGGCGGCGCTGGATATCTTTGTTCATCCTGGTGAGCCAGAACCCTTTGGTCTGGTTAACATTGAAGCGATGGCCGCAGGCAAGCCAATCGCTGCTTTTGCCCATGGCGCCCTGCCAGAAATTGTGGTTCATGAAGAAACTGGCCTGCTTGTTCCACCAGGAAATGGTGCCGCCCTGGCCCAGGCAGTCATCACTTTGTTGCACTCGCCAGAGGGGCGCAAGCAGTATGGGCAGGCCGGCAAGCAGCGTGTGCAAAACTATTTCACTATTCAGCAAACGGCCGTTAAAGTAGCCGCCGTGTTACAAAACGTGCTGGAGGAAAAATGAAACGCTTTGTTTTGGATGCGCGCCCGGCGACAGACCATTTTCCAGGAATCGGCCGTTACGTCAGCCATCTGGCGATGCACCTGGTGCCGCTGCTGGCTGCGGATGAACGCCTGCTGCTGCTGCATAATCCACAAGCCACCTCCGGCTGGCAGCTGCCTCAAAAGCAGGCAAATGTGGACCTGGTAGCCACGGCCGTTTCTCCCTTCTCTTTCGCCCAACAATGGCAAATCCCCCAACTTCTGCGTCAGTTGAATGCCACTGTTTACCACAGCACTTATTATCTGACGCCCTACCGCCCTGGCGTACCCACCCTGCTCACGCTGTATGATCTCATCCCGGAGCAGTTCCCGCAGTTGGTGTCGCCCCGGGCACGGCTGCTGACCAAGTTTGCCACCCGGCTGGCGCTGCACGCCGGCGATCATTTTCTGGCCATTTCGGCCGCAACCCGACGGGATTTCTTGGCCCATTATCCGCTTGATCCGGCCAAAATAACGGCCGTTCCCCTCGCCGCTGATGATAAATTTAAACCACAGCCGGAAACGGCCGTGGCTGCCCTGCGCCAAAAACTGAATTTGCCGGACCAGTACGTGCTTTACCTGGGCATCAACAAGCCACATAAAAATCTGAAAAGGTTGGTAAAAGCATGGGCTACGGTCACAAAAAAACTGCCAGATGCGCCGCTGTTGGTGATTGCCGGAGCCTGGGATGAACGGTATGGGGAGGTAAAAACGGCCGTTATCCAACAAAACCTTGAGCAGCACATTCGCTTTGTTGGTCGAGTGGCAGATGTTGACCTGCCCGCGCTTTACAGCGGCGCAATGCTGTTTGTTTTTCCCAGTCTGGCAGAGGGATTTGGCTTACCGGTGTTGGAGGCAATGGCTTGTGGAACGGCCGTTGCCTGCGCCCACACCTCCAGCCTGCCCGAAGTCGGCGGAGAAGCCGTTGCCTATTTTGATCCCCCAAATAGTCAACAAATTGCTTCAGTTCTGATTGCTCTTTTGCAAGACAAAGAAAAGCGGGAGGGGATGGCAAAACAGGGATTGTTGCAGGCAGCACAGTTTTCCTGGAGGGAAACGGCCGCAGCCACTGTCACCCATTACCGCACCCTCGCCCCCCGTCATTAGTATCTAAAAAGTGTGGTACAAAGAGAAAGACACGGTAGATCGATTGTCATTAGACCGCGAAGGTCGTGTCAGAGCTCTGATCG
>PABI01000174.1 GCA_002699125.1 Anaerolineaceae bacterium | reverse complement strand
TGTGCTTTTGGATTCTTGGTTTGCTTTTTTCATACGTGAATTGTAGCCAATTTCTGGCTTGACAACTCACAAAATAGCTTAACTTGTAACTGATGGTGTAAGACAAGTTCAATAAGTATGCCGAGAATTCCTAAAGCGCAGCCAAACGAAAAAAAGATTCCGCCAATGAAAAAATGGTATCCAATATATTTATTTAAATATGAATTAGGTTCTAGCCAAGGCTGATACTGTTTTTGCCTTTTTATCAGGGGCCTTCCAGCTTTTATCCAGTTAACGCCAACAACCAACCAAAGCCCAAAAATTAGTGGGTAACCCAGTTTAAAATATTCGTTCATCTCAAAATCCCTCGTGGCGGGTACGGCCGCCTCGGGCTAGTTCCTTGCTGCCTTGTTTGGAGGTGATGTCGTTGCTAATGCCGTGCCGCTCCATGATGACGTCGATCATGAAGTTGAGCTCGCCGGCATCTTGCCGCCCCACCACGGCCATCTCATCGGCGCGGGCGATGACGTAGGGATAGTTGCCCATAATGCGGCATTGATCGATAAGCAGGCTGTGAACGGCCGTTACCGCCCCCTCATCCTCAGCCACCCACCGGGGAATATCCACCCGCGCAATGTTCTGCCCAGACAGCCCTGGATTCAGGTAGAAAAAGCAAACTTCGTTAGCTGCATCCTGGGCCATAAACACATCGTTGGGATCAGAAATGTTGGCAAAAACGGCGCTGCGCTCGCCCGGTGCCAAAATCTGGCTGAACAGATCGGCATCGGTGAGACCCTGCGTCGCTTTGCGTCGTCCCAACTCCTTCCAATTGAAGTGAGCATCCGTCAACCCAAAAATGGAACGCAGCAGCGTCATCACGGAGCTGGTACCGGGGCGGTCGATGTAGCCGCAGAGCAAGGCCCCCGCGTGACGCATCGCCGTCATGTGCTCGCCCCATTCCGTGACCACGGCATTGTCTGCTACGCCAGCCGAGCCGATGGGCCAATAGAGCAGCCGCTGATCTAGCAGCGCCAACAGCGGCTGGGCATTGTGTCGATTTGCAATTGTTTTACGTGCCAGCGTTTCAATCTCTTGCCGATCCCGCTCAATGCTTACCGCACCCGGCGTGCTGTTAAAATCGCTGATCGCTTCGTCACTTTCCGGGTAGAAAATGTCTGGCTGGGAGAAAGTTTCGGGCGTACGGTCGCTGCCATGATGGTAAATAATCCCGCCCACGTTGATGAGGTAGTAGAGATGTGCCGCGTGCCGGTCGGGCATGATCTGGCTGCCGTCGGCGGCGATGAGGGTGGCCTGCAGCGGCGGTGGCAGAGCGGGGATGTGGCTGTCCAGTGGTTCGTTCTCGGAAAACGGCCGTGCCGAGCGGTAAAACTTGGGGTCGGATTGTTCTTTGGCGATGGTGAGGGCCTGGGCGACGGCCGTCCAGTTAGTACGGTACGTGTGCAGGGTCTCCATCGCCTCTGCCACACGCTCGCGCCGTTGACTTAAACGACGGGCTGTGGTTTGGGCCATTTTTTCCAAATCGGCGGTTAGCTTTTCAAATTCCAGAGTCATGGGCGCTATTGTAGTCCGTTATCAAACTGACGTAAACTGAATTTATTTTCACCGCGGAGACCGCAGAGAACGCAGAGTTTTTATTTATTCCTCCGCGGTCTCCGCGGTTTTTTTAAGCGATCACCGATTACTGTTCACGGTTCACGGTAAAGGCCTGGCGAGACGAAGGGGGCAAAAGCATAGGCCACGGCCAGGGCAAAGGTTTCGCCGCGCAACACCAGGCCGTTGGTGAGTGCGCCTACCGCGCCCCCTTTTTGCTTGGTGTTGTGGTCGTCCAGCACCTCGTCCATGACGTCGCCTAGCTCGGTGCCGGCCAGCACTTTTTGGGCGATGTGGTCCGGCAAGGGCAGCCGGCCGCCGCCACCAATACCCGTACGGCCGTTCCGATCTACCACCACCACCCAGCCATGTAGCGTCAGGCCAAACGGTTCCGGCTGCACGCCGCCTTCCAGCCCCACGCCAAAATCGGCATCCAGCGCCTCACGGGCGGCAATGGCCCGATTGTGGGCACCGCGGCGCGTCTCTTCGTCGCTCAGGGGCATGTCACTGACGCCGCTGGGCACAGCAATGGGCACAATTTCTGCTTCTGGCCAGATGCGTTTGATGGTTTGGCGAACGGCCGTAACCTTCACCGGATTTGTGGACCCTACGGCAATTTTCATGGAATCGTTTTCAACGCAAAGAGCGCAAAGTAGGGTCAAGGCATGCCTTGACCCTACTTTTATCCAATTTCTATTTTGGTGACGGCTTCAAAATCGAGGGATTCCTGGCCGCCCAGGACCGTTTCCAGAGCCATCTGGGCAAATTCAAAAAACGCTTGCAGGTCGTCGATGCGCTCTAGATAATATTTGGCCAGCTCTTGCTCTTCTGGGGAGAGTTGGTCATTGGCCGACTGTAATTTCCCCACGCTCTCATTAAGCACTTGCAGCGCCATCTGCACTTCGCGCCGCTCGCGGCTGTCCAGCACATTGCGGATCACCTGCCACAGGTCAGATTCTGCCTGGTAATACTTCTTGCGCTCGCCGCGCATCCACACTTCGGTGGCCATGCCCCACCGCTCCAGGGCGCGCATATTCATGCTCACGGAGCCTTTGCTGATACGCAGCGTATCGGCCAGGTCATCCAGCGAAAGCGGCTCTGGATTCATAAGGAGCGTCCCATACAACCGCCCCATCACTTCACTAAAGCCAAAAAAGCGGGCCAATCGCCCCAAACCAGCCACGGTACTATCGTTTACGGCCGTTAAATTTTTGTGCATCGTTTTCCCCTGCGTTCAGAACGTTTTGAATGTACCTGATGTTAGCAAAGTTCTGAAACCGCGTCAACACAGTGGGGAAGCGAAAAGTGACAGAGTAAAAAGTCTGCTCACCAATCTTTCCACTTTTTACTTTTCACTAAAAATTCCTAAGGGTCCGTGTCCGGCGCCGAGCTGCCAGTTGGCGGCCCGTTGTATGGCATGGTGAGTAAATTGCTGGGCTTGGGCAACGGCCGTTTCCATCGCCTCCCCCTTTGCCAAAAGTGCACAAATCGCTGCCGCAAGCGTGTCGCCAGCACCGTGGGTATTCTGCGTCTCGATGAACGGCTGGCGAAATTCAGTAAACTTACTGCCGTCAAACAGAATGTCTACCACTTCCTCACGCTCGCGGAATCCTTTAATAAGAATGTACCTGGGACCGGCTCTGGATAACGATTCGGCCGCACGGCGAATTTTCCCAAGACTGTCCAACGTAGACGTGTTGAGCAAAACGGCCGCTTCCGTCACATTAGGCGTGACCAAATCCGCCAGCGGCAGTAAATAGTAATAATAAAGCAAGTTTACCTCATGGGAGAACATCGGTTGGTGCCGGTGATTTACCAGCACCGGATCGATCACAATGTGGGCCGGTTTATATTTTTGCAGCAGCCCGGAAATTAAAATAATTAGCTCCGCTCGGCCCAAAAAGCCAGTCTTCACCGCTGCGGCACCGTAGTCAGACAGCACGGCATCTAGTTGAGCCTGCACAAAGTGGGGGGTCATCCAGGCAACATCTTTTACCGTGAGGCTGTTTTGGGCGGTAACGGCCGTTAGCACGCTCATACCATACCCACCCAGCACCGTCCACGTCTTCAGGTCCGCCTGAATACCAGCCGCTCCGCCGCTGTCCGAGCCGCCAATGGTCAACAACTTAACAGGTTCGTTCATTGTTTATTTGGATTCATTTGGGCACGCGAAACACCTGCTCACTCCGTAAAAATCACCTCAATCAGCGGACTCCCTGTTACTAACTCATCGATTGAATCAACCTGCTCATGATACCAGGCCATCACCGGATCGCTTAAAATGGCCAGCCGCTCAGCCGGATTAAGCACAAAGCGGGCACAGGCAGGCAAATCGGCCTGTACCGACTGTTTTAGGTGGAAAATGAAGCGGGGATTTTCCAACAGGTTGGCGTACCAGTCTCGCGGTCCTGGTGTGCCGGTGATGTAGATACGGCCGTCTACCTGCTTAAACCAAATCTCAATCCGTCGCGGGTGCCCACTTTTGCGCCCCATCGTCGTTATGTCAATTATTTCGTCCGTAGCCAACGCCTGTCGAATCTTTTCGTCCATGACAATGCATCCTCTAGAAAACTGCGTCATCTATGTTAATCTGCTTCCAATCCTCACCAAATATTTTAACATATTCGTTGCCGATTCAGGCAAGAGGGGATAGGATTCAGCCTTATGTTAGTCGCCAACGACATCACCCTCTCCTTTGGGCAGCGGGTGCTTTTTAAAGATGTCAATCTAAAATTCTTGCCCGGCAACTGCTACGGCCTCATCGGGGCCAACGGCGCGGGCAAATCCACCTTCCTCCAGGTGCTGGCCGGTGCAATCGAGCCGGACAAAGGGGAAGTGATTACCGATCCCAACGAGCGCATTGCCGTTTTGCAGCAGGATCAGTTTGCCTTTGATGTGTACACCGTGCTGGAAACGGTCATCATGGGGCACAAACAACTCTACGAAGTGCAGCAGGCGCGCGACGCCATTTACGCCAAGCCGGACTTCTCCGAAGAAGACGGCATCCTGGCGGCTGATCTGGAAGCTACCTTTGCCGAACTGAATGGCTACGAAGCAGAATCTGAGGCGGCCACCCTGCTGAAAGGGCTGGGCATTGAAGAGGAACTGCTGGAGCGGCACATGCGTGAGCTGGAAGGCACCCAAAAAGTGCGCGTACTGTTGGCCCAGGCCATGTTTGGCAATCCAGACATTTTGCTGCTGGACGAACCGACCAACCAGCTAGACCTGGACACTATCCGCTGGCTGGAAGATTTTCTGTTCCGCTTCAACAATACCGTCATTGTAGTGTCGCATGACCGGCACTTTCTCAACAACGTCTGCACCCACATCGCCGACATTGACTTTGGCAAGATTCAGCTTTACGTGGGCAACTACGAATTCTGGTACGAATCCAGCCAGTTGGCGATGGAGCAGCGCAAAAACGAGAAGAAAAAGAGTGAAGACAAGATCAAGGAGCTAGAGGAATTTGTGCGTCGCTTTAGCGCCAACGTTTCTAAGGCACGGCAGGCCACTTCGCGCCGAAAACTCATCGACAAGTTGACAATGGATGAGCTGCCCGCCAGCACGCGCCGCTTCCCTTTTGTGGGATTCGACCCGGAACGGCCGTGTGGCAAAGTCGTCCTCCGCGTGCAAGATCTTTGCAAATCAGTCGATGACCAGCTTATCCTCAACAATTTCAGTCTGGAAGTGAACCAGAATGACAAAATCGCCTTTATCGGCGACAATGACCTGGTGAAAACCACCCTGTTTGACATTTTGGCAGGTGAGCTGGAACCGGATTACGGCAGCTACGAATGGGGCACCACCATCACCATGTCCTACTTCCCCAAGGAAAACAGCGCCTACTTCGACACCGATCTAAACCTGGTCGAATGGCTGCGGCAATACGCCACCGTTGACGACAGCGAAACGTTTTTGCGCGGCTTTCTGGGGCGGATGCTCTTCTCCGGCGAGGAAGCGCTCAAAAACACGCGCGTGCTCTCCGGCGGCGAAAAAGTGCGCTGCATGTTGTCACGCATGATGCTCAGCGGGGCCAACGTGCTGATGCTGGACGAGCCGACCAACCACCTGGACCTGGAGGCAATCACGGCGCTGAACAAAGGGCTAACCAAATTCCCCGAAGTGGTCCTGTTTGCCTCGCACGACTACGAATTTGTCAACACCATCGCCAACCGCATTGTGGAAATTGCTCCCGGCGGCGTCATCGACCGGATGATGAGCCTGGAAGCGTACCTGGAAGATCCCACCATTACCGCCCTGCGCCGCGAACTGTACCATGGCGAACACGCACTAACGCTGTAAGTTCGGGAAGAAAATCCGCAGATTGACGCAGGCTTGTGGTGAGCGCAGCCGAACCATTGACGCAGATTTTATTTGCTTTTTCTCTGCGCCTCCGTGCCTCTGCGTTAAGCTTTTAAGGAGATGTGAAGATGAAAATCGCAATTATTGGCACGGGGAATGTGGGGAGCGCCTTAGGCAAAGGGTGGGCCGGCAAAGGACACACCATTTTGTTTGGCACGCGGCAGCCGGAGAGTGAGAAGGTGCAGAAGCTGTTGGCGGAGGTGGGGGATGGGGGAACGGCCGTATCCATCCCCGACGCCATTCAACAAGCCAACATCATCGTTTTGGCCACGCCCTGGAACGTTGTGGGCCAGGTCATCCAATCCGTGACTGATTGGCAGGGCAAAATTGTCATCGACGCCACCAACCCGATTGCCCCCGGCTTGCAGTTGGCTGTGGGGCATACAACGTCCGCCGCCGAGCAGCTGGCCGCTTATCTGCCCGGCGCCCACGTGGTGAAAGCCTTTAACACCACCGGCGCCGAAAACATGAGCGACCCCCTATACGAAGGTGATCCCATCACCATGTTCATCTGCGGCGATGACGAACAAGCCAAGGCCACCGTCACCGAACTGGCCGAAGCGCTCGGTTTCGACGTAGCTGACGTGGGCGGTTTAGAAATGGCCCGCCTCATTGAGCCAATGGCGCTGGTCTGGATCAATCTGGCCATCAAGCAAGGGCTTGGCCGCAACATCGCCTTCAAGCTCGTCCACCGCTAATGATCGATTTCTGATCGCTGCCTCCTTACACTAAATGAGTAGATGCACAAAATGCATCCTCATTTATCGAAGTAATATGTTAAGGAGGCAGCAAATGCACCAACGAAAGTTTATTGTCGGTAGTTTAATTCTTTTCTTCTTCATATTGACTGGCGGGCTAACAAGCTGTGCCCTGTTTGAAAACGCTTCTGGATCAGATTTGACCAATGCCGTGGGCATGAGCGAGGAAAACGGGCCTGGCTCCGGTCAATGGATTCCCCCACAGCCCAAAAATCGCAATCAATGTTTACAATTGCATTCGGTAGGCGTCACCCTCAAAGGAAATCTGGACAGGTTGAGCAGCGAGATGGAACCGATTCGGACGCGCTGTGTGGATGAAAACGGGGAATTTTTGCCTGGCGTTGACAAAGCGGAATGCATGGCTAACTTCAGCAAATTTTACGAACCGTCGCAGCTGATCATAGCTGATCTGTTGGTTGGTGGCGCACGCTACACAGAAAGCTGCACTTCAACGGGAGGCGGCAGTGACCTGCCGGATTGGCCGCTGGCAGACGGCGAAAAGGATGACCCACCCAAACCTACCGTCGAACCCGATCCCGATCCAAAAGACCCACCCGAAACGGAAGACCCTGAAGATGACGACGATTGGGGCTGCTGCTGGTGTCTTACCTGCACCCAGCGTCTCGACACAGGGTACATCATGCGGCCGTTAGTTATTACACCCTCTGGCTAAATCCCGATTAAAAAAGCCTCCACATTCTGTGGAGGCTTTTTTGAAGTTTTATCACTCGGCTAGTAGATGGGCGGCTTCAGGTATAAAGTCGGCAATTTCGGCAGCGAGTGCCCCTTGAGTCCGGCCGCTGAGTTCTCCGGCTAAACTGTGGAGCGCGCCGCCCAAGCGGGCGGCATCATAAGGTGCCAGTCCCTGCCCCAGCAGCGCGGTGATGACGCCGCTGAGCACATCACCGCTGCCGCCGACGGCCAGGACCGGGTTGGCAAACGGCAGCAGCGTGGCCCGGCCGTCTAGGGCGGCCACCACGGTGTAAGCCCCTTTGAGCAAGACAACCTGATTCCACTTTTGCGCCTGGGCCAAAGCAGTCTCGATCCGATCCTTTCCCTTCAACTCGGACAAAGGAATGTCCATCAGCCTGGACATTTCGCCCGGGTGCGGCGTGAGGACACAGTTGGCCGGCAGGCGTTCCCACCAGTTCTCCAGCCGGGCCAGACCGTTCAGCCCGTCGGCATCGATTAAAGTTGGCAGGTCTGGTGCGCCGCCGTCGGCAGGGAAGAGGGTGGTGATGAAGTCATCGGCGTCGCCGAGGCCAGGGCCAACGAGCAGGGCATCGTAATCGCCAGCTGTTTGGTGGATGTGCTGGGCGGAAACGGCCGTTAACATCCCCTCCTCCTCAACTTCAGCATAGGTCGCCTCGGGCAGCGCAATGGAGATGCCCAACCGCAGCGTCGTAGGCACGGCCAGAGCCACCAGCCCGGCTCCCGCGCGAAACGCCCCCCGCGCGGCCAACAGCGGCGCACCGCGATACTGCTCGCAGCCGGCAGCGATGAGCAACTTGCCAAAAGTGCCTTTGTGCCCATCTTTGGGGCGCGGTGGCAGCAGTTCACGTGTCAGCTCCAGCGTCATCACCGCCACCGGCACATCACCAACCATTTCTGGCGTAATGCCAATATCGGCGACGACCAGTTCGCCAACGGCCGTCGCCCCCGGAAAGATGAAATGTCCTCGCTTGGGACCAGCAAATGTTACCGTCAGATCGGCAGGCAGAGCTACCGGGTCCAGCTCGCCTGTATCGCAGTTGAGTCCGCTGGGGCAGTCTACAGCAACTGTGACAGGGTGACCGGGTGAGGGGGTGACAAGGTGACCGGGTGACAAGGTGATTTGGGATGGAGAGTTTACCCTGTCACCTTGTCTCCTTGTCACCTTGTCAGAAAAATCCGTGAGATTGGTTAATGCCGAACGGCCAGCATCGGCCAGGTCAGCGCGGCGCTCTTCCAGGCCCGCCGCGGCTTGCTGCATCAATTTGGCCAGATCGCCTTCGATGGGACGGGTAACGCCGGTGCCCAGCAAGGCGTCAATGAGGATATCGGTGATGTTGAGTCGGGTGCGCAGAACGCGGAAGCGTTGGTCAAAGCCGGCCTCCACGGCAAAAAGGCCCATCTGCTGAATTTTGGCGTAATTTTCGTCTGCGGCGGGATCGCGCGGCTTGAAGAGGTAAAAAGCAACATCGGCACCGGCTTCGGCCAAATAGCGCCCGGCGACGAGGCCGTCGCCGCCATTGTTACCGGGGCCAACCAGCACCAGCACGCTGGCGTTTTCAATGGAATACCTTTCGCTGATCGCTTCAGCCAGACTGCGCCCGGCGGTTTCCATCATTTGGGCGTAGCTGTTGCCTTGGGCATCGGCCGTTTTTTCGGCGGCCACCATTTGTTCCACTGTGAATAACTTCATCTCTTCAATAATCCTCGCTCCCAGTACCATTCTAACGTTTGCTTTGCCCCTTCGGCAAACGGTGTGGGTTGGAAGCCCAGCTCCTCAGCCGCTTTTTGGTAGGAGACGTGCCAATCCTGAAAGACGTAGGGGGCCATGTTGATGGGGTAAAACGGTTCGCGGCCAGTGACTTTGGAAAGCGCGGTCCAGGCACGAGCCAGCAGCAGCACCATCCAGGTGGGGAAATTGAGCCGCCAATGGCCAATCCCGGCCAGATCGTTGACGATGGCGTTGACCCGGTTGTGGTCCAGCGACTCACCGCAAATGTTGTAGATTTCGCCAAAACGGCCGTTCCGCAACGCCAGCTGCACCCCCTGTACCACATCGGGCACAAACACGGGGAAGGTGATGTGACGGCCGTTATCGACCTTGATGCGCCACCCTTTGAGTGGCTCCTCAAAAAAGAGACGGTTAAAAGCATAACGACCCCATGGCCCGTAAAACGCCCCCGGGCGCAGCACAATGGCCGGCAGCCCATCCTGTTCATAAGCCGCCAGGACACGTTTTTCGGCCTCCAGCTTGCTGAGCTGGTACGGTTCCAGCGGATTGCAGCGCGTGGTTTCGTCGATGGGGCGATTGGTTGGCGGTTTGCCCACGACGGCAATGGTGGAGATGTGGATAAACCGTTTAATGGGGTGTTGTTGGGCCGCTTGCAGAACGGCCGTTGTTCCCTCTACATTGGTTTGCCAAAACTCATCCATCTCGCCCCAAAAGCGAAACAGTCCAGCCGCATGAATAATTTGCTCACAGCCCGCACACGCCTGCTCGATGGCCGCCACGTCGGTGATGTCCTCAACGTAGGCCAGCGCAACGCCGTGTTTTTGCAGGAACTGCGTGTCGCTGTTGGCGCGCACCACGGCGCGCAGGGAATAGCCTGACTGAACCAAATAAGGAACAAGATGATGGCCCAGAAAGCCGGTAGCACCTGTGACTAAAATCATGAACGGTTTGCCAGTTTGCGAGTTGGCAAGTGGCGAGTAACGCTCGCAAACTCACCTACTTGCTAACTTTCTTACGCCTTGCTGGAGAAAAGTGAAGTACCCCAGGAGGGAATCGAACCCCCAACCTACAGATTAGAAGTCTGTTGCTCTATCCGTTGAGCTACTGGGGCAAACAACTCAGGCGGCAATTCTAAACGGCAAGGCAGCGAGCGTCAACTTTGTTTACAGGCCAGGGCTGCCGGGATGATCTCTTGTTGGAAACGGCCGTTTTCCAGCCATTCAAGCAAGCTGTCTAAATCCGGCAAAATTTCGTTGGCTGTAAAGCGAATGGCCCAATGATGCACAAAAGGAGTAATGGCAATGATGTAGGTATTGCCCTGGTACGCCTGCCACATTTCCATGGCCGTCCCCATGCTGGGCATAGGCAGATAAGCAATAAGCAAATCGGCCTCGCTGGCCTTGGCCGTCATGGTCAGGAAGGTGTGCCGCGCCTGCTCATCATCATAATCCACGCTGTTGGGATTTTCCGCCCAGGGATCGATGAGCTGCACATTGGGGAGATGGCGGCGCAGCGCTTCGCTGAGCTGTAGGCGATAATCCTGGCTTTCTAGCAGGGTGTCGTGCCGGTCGGCCTGCATCACCCCGGCGATAAAAACACGCAATGGCTCGCTGCCCCCGGCCGTAGGCGGAAAAAGGCTAATTTTGTCGCCATCTTGCAGGATGGTGTCCAGTTCGGCCGTTTCGCCGTTGATAGCCACGCCCGTCACTAACCCGTCTTCAATACCTAGCTGTTTTGCCAGGTGAACGGCCGTTGCTCCCGTCTCAATCATTATGTCAAATGGATGGTGCGGAGCACCCCCTGCCTCTGGCGGGCGATGGGTCCGCAATATCCCGTATAATTTCACTTCTACCTTCACAAAGCTCTCCAACAAAAACCTCGTAGCCGAGGATTCCAATCCTCGCTTCGCACCAAAACCTCCCGCAGGTTTCCTCTATGAGCATACTCTGGAATGAAGCCTGCGGGAGGTTAGCCAGTGTAGCCTAAACAAAAAACCGCCGAGCCTGGCGTGCCAAACTCGACGGTTTTCAAAAGATCATTTCACAGCTAATCATCATCTAGAATGGGACGCACACCCTGGTAAATTTTAGGCCCGCCCATTGTTTTAACAATGGTACTGGGAGGGCGCTTCACTTTTTGGGCAATCTCAGTGGCGGTCATCGGCTTGTTGGCATTGGCCAGCAGCACGCAAAAAACGGCGTCAACCAATGAAGTGCGCGTGACAAAATCGTCCGGCAGCTGGCTGAAATATGCCTGCACCACGTATTGAAAACCATCAACGCGGGTAACCTCGCCCGTCTCCGCATCAATCAGATCAACCTCATCGGTTTCAGATTCCAGATTAATCTCTTCACCAATGTCCAGGCGAGTGAGCAGGTATGTTTTCAGGTCAAGATCAGATTTGTCCCACCATTCGTAGTCGATGTAAAAGCGTGTATCCGGCGTTGCCTTTTTCAGCAGCGACGGCTTTAGTTGTGGTCGTGGACTTTTAGCCAAAGTATTTATTCTCCATAATATCAGCTTTGTTCCTGGAGAAATGGGACACAGATTTTCACAGATGAACACAGATTTGTTTCTTTATCTGTGAAAATCTGTGTTTATCTGTGTCCAAAATTCTTCTTTTTTAATAAAGGAACAATTCCATTAGTCTCCTCGAATCAGGCCCCTTCTTGCCAGCGATTGTTGTCGAACTGCCAGTAATGATCGCCAACGGGCAAGAAGGCCTGATGACGCACCAGTTCGGCAAACAGCGGTCCGGGCGGCATACGGCGCAGCATGTTGATGGCACTGTACAGCGTTTTGGCATGAACCGCGCTTTGCGGCGTTAGTTCAGATAGTTTGGGGAAGATTTCAGCCAGCAAGGAAGAGACGGTGCGTTGGTGGTTCTCGGCGCGCCGCCACAGGGCATCAATCGCCGCTACCACATCGGTGCCGACAATCATCAAATCATCAAAGCCACAGCCAACGGAGCGGCGTTGCAGTTCAAAATGAATGCGGTTATCAACGGCCGTTGCCAAACGTACCCATTCTCGCTGCGGCCGTCGCCGGTCAAAGCCCAGGCTCAACACGCCCGGCTCCGGACCCGGTTGAATGTGGACAAAGCCGCCGATGGGAATACCATTTTTCTCGTACCAGTCGCCCAAACCATAAATGTAGCGATGCTCCTGCACCACCCAGCCAACAACTTCCTCTTCGGTTTGGTCATCGATGAAGATGACGCGCTGGCGGGGAGAGTTGCTGTGGGGAAACAACGGCCGTATCCGCGAACTCAGCGGAATCACCCCAGCATGACGATGGGGGAACATCAGGGTGAAAACCACCGGTTGTGGCGAGGGCGGCTCTTCTAAATCAGACCATTCATCGTCCAGCTCGCGTTCCAGCAGCAGCAGCTGCGGGCTTAACAGCGCCCGGTCATGCGGAATAGGCTGGTAGATTAAACGCTCCGGGGTGCTTTGCACTTCATCTGGTTCCAAACGACGCAAGAACCAGGACACTTCCCCTCTGGGAGCCACTTCGTCAAAACGATTATCGTTTAATAAGTGATAATTCAGGGAAAAATTTTGCACCGATTTGTCCAGCGCCGGATCCATATCCAAATGGGGCACAATCTCTTCGGTAGGCAGGGGACCGCCTTCGTTAATCTCCAGCACAGCTTCGGTCAAATGCAAGTGTCCGGCATTGACTTCGGCCATAAGCTGTTTGACAAACCAGACATCGCCCAGCTTAACAAATTCGTCGCGGTCTTTGAGTTCCTGCGCAACGGCCGTTTTTACCCAACCGCCATACAGCGTGACCAACTCATTCACATCCACCTGCACCAGTTCATCCAGCGCACTGCCATTGCTGGCATTCAATACATGGTCACCCTGGAGCAGGGCGGCAAATTCGCGGGTGTCGTCGTCAATTTCTACGCTAATTACTTTAAACTGCCCATCTTGCGGGTTGTAACCATCGCGTACGGCCGTCACATCGCCGTGAGCAAATTGCAGGGCAGGAAATACCAGTTGGTCACCAACTTCATAGCTGTTTTGCGGCTGGTAAATGGTGCGGCCAGACAGCTTTTTCTTTACCGTGTTGGCTTCTTCGGCCACACGGTAAGTCATAATCATGCGCGTAATTTCGTCCGCGGTTTGCGGCCGTTCGACCTCTAGAAAATGATTGTAGATTTGTTCGATGTCGGTCTTGGTTAGGGCAAAATCCGGTCCCCAATAAGCTTCTTTCTGGGTTCGGGGCTGAATCACAACGTTCTCCTCGTCAACAGGGAAAATCAGGTATTTGCGTGCTCAACTCACACACTGTTAACGCTTTTTTATGAGTAAATTCGAGTTGCAGCACAGCGTAAGATTATACCAACCTGCTACCCCAGCGCCAATCTCAGGGCAATTAGGCAAACGCCGTAAAAACGATCTGACCCGTGATGCACGAAACGTGATGCGTGACCAAAATCAAATCATGTTTCGCGTTTCACGCATTACACAATATCTAAAAGACCAAGAATACGATTCTGTGCTAAGGAAATGGCGTCTCCAGCCATTGCAAACCATTCACCGGCACGCCGTGAATACGTAAATCCCAATGGAGATGCGGCCCGGTAGAAAGCCCCGTCGAGCCGCCAGCAGCAATGGTCTGGCCGGCCGCTACCTGGTCGCCCACCGCCACAAACGTCTCCGACAAATGGAAGTAGGCTGAAAACACCCCCTGCCCATGATCCAGAATGACGGTGTTGCCGCGCAGCTCCAGCAGATCATTAAAAACAACCGTGCCATTAGCCGGGGCCAAAATGGGCGTGCCCACCGTCCCGGCAAAATCGACACCGCTATGGTAAATTTCCACCGGGCCGCCGTTATAAGACCGGGCATCACCGTAAGGGGCGGTAATAACGGCCTCGGGTACAGGTGAGCTGAAAACGCCTTCCCACTGGCGCGGCTCGCTGCTGACGCGGTAAAAGATGTCCAGTATTTCATCTTCCTGCTGACGAAGCTCTGGATCGTCATCGAGTGGGATTTGCTGCAATGAGTAATTGCCTGGCTCCACCTGCACCTGCTGCGTAAACGGCCGCCACGGCCGGCTGCCGGACCCTTCCAGGCGCAGCGTAAACAAACCCGGCTCGGCAAAGGCGTCGATGCCCACCAGGGCGGCAAAACCATCGCCTTCCGGGAAAAATTGCAGGGATTGGTCGCCAAATTGGCCAGACGGCCGTCCTTCCAGCAAATTCTCTACGTAAATAGAAACGGTATTGCCGGGGATGATGGGAAACGGCCGTATCACCACCTGCTGCCACTCGCCCCTTAAATATTGGAACGGTGCTTCGCCGGGGATGCGCAGCCGCTGCCCGGTAAACAGGTAGGCCGGATACGGCAGGTCATTGGCAGCGGCTAACGCGGCGGGAGCGATATTGTACTGGGCAGCAATCGTCGTCACCGTTTCGCCGGGAGCCACGACGTGCGGCGTGCCCGTCACCGGCTGGGGCAATGCCGACCCGGTGCGGCTGACCACCGTCACCGTTTGACCGGCGGCCGGTTCCTGGGCCGGGTTGATCATCCGGTTGCTTTGCAGAACGGCCGTGGGGGTGGTGTTGAAAACGGCCGCAATCTGCGCCAGCGTATCACCCCCACCCACTGTATAAACCGTTGCTACCGCTTCTCCCTCACCGCCGGGAATGATGAGCGTTTGCCCCACAAACAGGTTATCGGCGTTGCTCAGGCCGTTGAGCGCCAGCAGTTCTTCAATGGTGATTTCGTACAGGCTAGCGATGTAGGTGAGGTTTTCCCCCTCGGCCACGGTGTGGACGCGGGGAATGGGGTCGCCACTGTCGTCTGGATTGGGGGTTGGCGTGGGATCGGCCGTTTGGGCCTGTACCGTAAAAGGCAGGAGCAAGAGTAGTAGAAAAAAAAGTCCGATTCGTTTCATAAAAACTGTTGGTCAATTTTTAAAAATTGACCTACTGATTTGCCAAAAATTGAATATGGTCGCCCACCTGTACCTGGTTCACCAGGTCCGGCTGGCCTTCGATGACGTATCGAGCCGGCGCAGGCGGCACGTAGGAGAGCCGCCACGGTTGGGCCACGACGGTGCCCACCACTTCACCGGCATCATTAACCCAAATCACGCCCAGATCAAAAAAGACAAACAGCATGTGAATGGCGGTGTTCACCCGATTGTCTCTGGCTTCTACCAGCACCAGCCCATCCTGCGGCCCCAGCTCACGCCGAAAAGTAAAGCCGCGCAGCTTGGTAGCAAAGCTGTCGCACCATTTGGCCTGCGGGATAAGCATCTCACCGCTTTCAACATGAAGGATTTGTCGGGTATTCATCGGCTGGAAGTATAGTGAGGGGGTGACTAGGTGACAAGGTACCAGCCACGTTAATGAGGGCGTTGTGAGCGGAGTTCGTCGTAGATGGCCTGGGCCTGGGGGTAGTTGAAGGTGTACGGCCGTTCCCAAAATTCCGCCAATTGCACATTCCCCGTCTGCCTTTCATATACCATCGCCTGCAAAAACATCTCCAACTTATCCGCGTCGTGTACCAGTTTGGCTTCCGGCGTTTGGGCCGCGTGCAGTTCTTCCCACAAATCCATGAAGGCTAGGGCGAACTCTGTTTCGTTTAGCATCTCCTGCATCGCACCCCGCTCCACGTCCGTTTTGATGCCGGGCGGCAGGTAGCGCCAGGCAGGGGTGGGAATGTCTGTCGTCAGCGCTTCCGGCAAATCATGCAGGGCAGCGATGGCCAGCAGCCGCCCCAAATCTATTGTTTCCTCAACTACCTGGGCCAGAACCAGAGCGACAAAAACCACGCCAAAGCTGTGCGCCGCCACGTTTTCGGCATTGGGCACGCCGCGCTGCACCCAGCCGGTGCGGGCGGTTCGTTTCAGCTGGTTGCCGTGTAAGAGTGTGTCGAGTACGGCCGTTACATCCATCATCTTCTCCTCGTGTGAAAAAACCTCCCGCAGGTTCCCAACAGGACGACGACCGTAAAAAAAACCTGCGGGAGGTTGGAATTTCTAACTGCCGTAATTGTGTCTGGCGTAGGGCAAACGGGCAAGAACGTGGCCCAAACATCGACCAGACATCATCCTTCCTCGACCAAATTAGGATACACTTCGGGCAGGAGAATTGGCGACGAGTGAGCAGTACGTAGCGATAAGTAAAAAGTGAAAAGTTTACTTTTTTTGTATTCGCCCCTCTTGCCATACCCAAAATCAACCAATTTCAAAATTGCCTGTTATAAATTCACCGCTGTCCACGACATACTACACAGAACGGCAAATGAAGCTTTGAACCCGAAACATCGGCTCACCGGAAAATTGTGGGATGGACAAAATAAATCACGCGTGACGCATCACACATCACGCCCCATCCACAACCCCACAAAATCCACTCATTCATTTGCCCGTGACTTAGGAGAACATGCATGTTAGCAAACCAACCTGTACAGGTGCAAGCGGCACCACTCTGGTTGACAATCAGTGCGCTTTTGGCTGAAGCGCCTGCGACGATCGAGGATGATCGGGCGTTGGTGCAGGCGGCCCGGGCCGACCTGCGCGCCTTTAATGGATTGTACGAACGGCACGTCACCCGCGTCTACCGCTACCTGCTGGTGCGCGTGGGCAACGTGGCCGACGCCGAAGATTTAACGTCGCAAACCTTTTTGGTAGCGATGGAAAATCTGGATAAATATCGTGGGGAACGGCCGTTTCTGGCCTGGCTGTTTGGCATTGCCCGGCATAAAGTGGCAGATAAATACCGCCGCCAAAAACCGGAACTGATGCTGGAAACGGCCGCCGATCTGGCCGATCCGCAAGAAGCGCCCGACGATCTCGTCAGCCAGAAGTTACAAATAGAAGCGGTCGCACAAAAGCTGCAAACATTGTCGCCGGACCGCGCCGAAGCAATTTCACTCCGTCTGTTTGGTGGGCTGGACATACCAGAAATTGCCCGCCTGATGCGCAAGCAAGAACCCGCCGTGCGGATGCTGCTGCATCGGGGGCTGCAAGATCTGCAAACCCGGCTTAATCCAAACCAGGAGGCAACCGTATGAAGGAAAAAGATCCAATCCTGGCGGATGAGCTCAGCCGTCGCATCGCAGCCGAGATGCAAGGCAAAGGCCAACCACCTGTTAGCGAAGCAATCGAAAAAGAAGCGGAGCTGGCAGCCAAACTGATTAACCTGGCCCAAGACACGCATCCTGACCCGGATTTTGTGGCAGCCCTGGGGAGTCAGCTGGCCCGGCGAGCCGCCCAAAAGAACAAATCACAAAGAAATCAAGCGCCGCCAGAACGGCCGTCGTTCTGGCAGCAGCTTACACAGATGTTAAAGGAAGGAACAACCATGAATCGCAATAAATATCTCCTTGGCGCTCTAGGTGCGCTGGTTTTGATTGTTGTTGCGGCTTACCTCGTGATGAACCGAGACAATTTCGGCGGTACCGAACCGGGCGTCTCTGTTGCTGAAGACAGCAGCACGCCATCCGTCACCGAGGATGCCAGCAATGACAATACAGAAGATGAAACTGAAGGCATTGAAGTTGCCGATCTGCCCCCCCTGCCCGCTTTGGAAGGCAGTGGCCAGGCGCAAGGTCTGGGCGGCGGTGGCGGCGCCAACGTCCGGCCACAATCCGGTGGCGGCGGCATTGCTGCTGAAGATGCTGCCATTGGCGTAGATGGCAGTTTCATTTACACTGACCCATTCTCGGGCACAACGTTTACGTTGAACACTACCTTACCAACTGAACCCTTGCTGTCCACCGTGCTGCAAAACGTTCCGGATACGGCCGTAACCGTAGAAAAAGCGCGCGAACTGGCAGCCCAGTTTGGCTTTAGCGGCCAGCTTTACCGTGAACAATACCCGGTCTTTGAAGGCGAGTTTGTAGACCCGAACTATCAGCCGCCGGTGGTCTATCACATCTTTGACGGACCGCGCAGTCTCATTATCGACGCCTGGGGTGCTTACTACAACGACACCAGCATCGAAAACGATTGGGACAACCCAATCTCCTTCGAGCAGGCGGTACCGATTGCTGAAGCATATGTGCAGGAGCGTGGGCTGCTGGACTTTGAATATGAAATTCAGCAACTCTGGGGCTCAGATGTGAACTTTGTCCGCGTCATCGACGGACAGCCGGTAAACCAGCCGGAACTGACAGTGGGTGTGAGCCATGACGGCCGTATCTTCTTCATCAGCTACCAGGTGCTGCGCAATGCCCAACGTCTGGGCCGCTACCCGCTCATCACCGCCCAGGCCGCCTGGGAACGACTGCAAAGCGGCGTGTTTGAAAACGGTATTCTGTACAACTACAGCGCTGGGCCAGAAACGGCCGTTGCCGAACCGGCCATCGCCATCGAGCCGGATCCAAATGCTGATTTGTATCAGTTCTGGGTACGTGAATATGAGCCGGGCGAGGAGATTCACCTGTACGATTGGCCCATTGTCTTCCTGCCGGTGGACGGCGGTGCAGACCCGCGCATTCAGATTCGTAACTATTTGGTGCAGGCAGACTCAGCCACACTCAATGCCCTGGCAGAACGAGTAGGCCAGCAAACGCACATCTGGGGACAAGTTGGCCCCGAGGGCACCACAATTGAACTGGCTGGCTGGGAAGCTGTTGAAGAAAATCGTGAACCCATCGCCGGCCCCGGCATCATCAGCCGGGAAGGTGACCAGGTGCTGTTCACCAGCAATGAATCAGGCAACATCTACATTTTGCCCGATGCGCCGGCAGACCTGGAAGACGGGTTGGAAGTACACCTGTTTGCCTGGGCCGCTCGTGACCTGGGGCAAGCGCACCCGGTAGCCGATTGGGAAAATATCGACAAGATTGTCAATATTGAACCAGAAATTTTGCCCGGGGAAGAGTTACCAATTGAAGAGCCCATCACGGATGAGCCGTTGCCCATCGATGGAGACGGACGCGGTTTTGTCCCGTTCACTTATGAATCGTTCACGGTGAATGAGGTATCGCTGGCTTACTACTACACCTACAGCTGGCCCACCGACGATGCCGGCGAAATCCGGTACGAAGGACAGCCCACCATCATCGTGCAGCCCACCTGGAAGTTCTCCGGGCAGACTGACACAGGTGAGTACGTAGACTTCTACGTGCAAGCAACAGAAGCTGAACACGTGGAACGCTAGAGTAACGTGGAGTGAGCATCCTCAGATGCGAACGGCTGGTGTATGACCCGCTCCGCATCTGAGGATGCTCCGCTCCTCGAAAGTCCGAAATCTATTAAATTAAGAGACGGCCGTTTTCGTTTGGAAAACGGCCGTCTTTTTTTAGGTATACGGCCGTAAAACATCCGCCACCACGTCTGCCAAATCAGGCAGCCCTTCCACCACATCCGGTTCAACCGGCAACGATTCCAACTGCTGCGCCGCCCTTGCCTGCGTTTCGCTGCCGCTGGCCGGATGACGAGCCGCCAGCTGCAATAGTCGAACTGCCTGTTCCAACTGCGCATCCCGTACCAGCAGTTCCGCCAACCCCACCAACGCATCCAGGGCCAGGGGATACGCCTGGATATCCATCGTGAGCCGCAGCGCCTCATGGAAGGCACGGCGCGCGGCATCCACCTCGCCCAGCAGGGTTGTCACCTCGCCCAGGTTGATCAGCGAAATGCTGATGCTGCGCCGATTGCCCAGCTCTTGCTTCAAAAGCAAGCTTTCATCGTGCAGTTGGCGGGATTCAGTCAGTTCGCCCAGGCGCATGGCGACCACCCCGGCGTTACCCAGCGAGGCCGCCCGGCCGAGTTTGTAATTAATCTCTTTGAAAATGAGCTGGCTTTCCTGATAGTAGCGGCGTGCCGCCACATAATCTTGCTCAGCGATGGCCAGGTTGCCTAAATTGTTGAGGGCAACGGCCGTACCGTGTTCATCCCCAAGCTCGCGCCGTAGCGCCAGGCTGGCTTCGTAATATCCGCGCGCGTCGGCATAATTGCCCAGCCGCTGCGCCAGCGTGCCCCGCAAATTCTGCACAAAAGCCAGCCCTTGCCTGTGGTTGATTTGGTTGGTCAACGCCAGGCTGGTTTCTGCCCGGATCATAGCCTGTTCATAGTTGCCCTGGAAGCTGTCTACAATGGCCAGGTAGCAATGGCCAAGCGAAACTTCTTTGGGATCACCCTCTGGCTGCAAAGCATTCAACGCCTTTTCCAACACCTGCTGCGCTTTTTCATATTGGCCCAAGAAGGTGGCAAAACGGCCGTACCGCACCAACAATTTGCCGTACGTTTGCCGGGCATCCGCTTCATGAACGGCCGTTTCTTCCAACGCGGCCAATGCCCACCCAAAAGCAGCCGCTCCCTCCTGGAACCAGCCGCGCGATTCGTATAAAAAGAAAAGAGAGATAATGGCTTGATCCAGCCACTGCACCGCCGCGGGAGCCAGTTCCTTTGCTGCCGGGTCTTCTAAGGCAGCGACCACCCAGCGCCAGGCAGCCCGCACATTTTCAATTTCTGGCGTGAGCCGCTCAAGCGCCTGCGGCCGTGCGGCCGTTTGCCAGCGATCTTCCTGCTGGTGCAGCAGCAGCAAAAAATATTGCGCGTGGCGCGCCTGGGCCGTGGCGGCACTTTCGGCCAAATCGGCCAGCCGTGCCGCCGCAAACTGGCGCACCATTTCCAGCATCTCGAAACGGCCGTTTGCCTCCCGGTGCAGCAATGATTTATCCACCAGCCCAGTCAAGGCCCACAGCGTTGCCTGGGTCACCTGCCGCGCCGCCTCCCGGGTAAAGCCCCCACGGAAAATGGTAAGCTGGGCCAGCACCTGCTGCTCTTCCGCCGTGAGCAGCTTCCAGGAATGGTCAAAAACGGATTGCAAACTGCGGTGCCGGTCTGGCACATCCCCCGCTCGGGACTGCAAAAAGCCAATGCCTTGCTCCAGCTCCTCGGCAATTTCGGCGCAGCCAAGCTGCCGCACCCAGGCCGAGGCCAGTTCGATGCCCAGGGGCACCCCCGCCACCAACCGGCAAATTTTGGCCACATAGGGTTCGGCTTCGGGCGTCAGTACAAAATCGGCCTGGGCGCGCTGGGCCATTTGCACAAACAGTTGGAGCGCATCGGCAGGCTGCTCCTCCGCTTCATTGTCCAGCGGCAGCGGCCCCACTTCATAGGTCCATTCAGTTTGTAAATTAAGCCGTTCGCGGGAGGTTATCAACAGCTTCACGTCGGGCAGGGATTGGCTCATTTCGGCCAGCAGCTGGCTGCCCTTAAGCAGATGTTCAAAATTATCCAGCACCAGCAGCATCTCTTTGGCCTGCAAAAAGTTGAGGAGCTGCGTTTTGGGCGGGGCGCTGCCGGCAAAGGTAAACTCAACAGCTTCAGCAATGGCAGGGATGATAAATTCTGGCGCGGGCACAGCCGCCAGCGGCACAAAAAAGACGCCATTCAACGTGGTGCCCACGGCCGTCTCGGCCACCTGTAGCGCCAGGCGGGTCTTGCCAATGCCGCCCGGCCCCAGCAACGTGAGCAAGCGGCAAGACGGCCGTGCCAGCTGCGCCTGGATCTGTTCTAACTCCAGGGCACGGCCCACAAAAGGCGCGGTCGCCACCGGCAAATTGTGGCGGCGAATATCCACCGCCGCCCGGATGCGTTCGTACAGGGCGCTGGTTTCCGGCGAAGGATCGATGCCCAGCTCTTCCATTAAAATGTCGCAGCAGGTCTGGTATTGGCGCAAAGCCTCGGCCCGCTGGTCGTTGCGGGCCAGCAGCAGCATCATCAGGCGATGGGCCCATTCGCTGAGGGGTGAGATAGCCAGCAGCCGGGCCGCGTAGCGTATCCCTTTGGGGTACAGCTGTTGGTCCAGGCAGTGCTGGACTAAGCGGCGCAGCAGGTCAACGGCCGTACGCTGATGGCGTTCCCGTTCCAGCGACAGCCACTCTTCAAAACCGCGGCTGTCACGAATGTCAAACCCGGCCAGGAAGTCAGCCTGGTAGAGAATGATGGCCTGCTCCCAATCGGCAAAGGCATCGCTTTGGGCCAGGCGCTGGAATTCGGCCGTGTCCAGCCAATGGGGGCTGTCTTCTTTGAAAGCGACGGTTTGCCGGGTGATGTCCAGGTACGGCTTAAATTTACGGCGCAGCCCGGAAAGCAGCGAGCGCAAATTGGCCATCGCCTGCTCGGGATCGCGATCGTCCCAGAAGAAGTCGGCTAAGAGGTCACGGGAATACGGCCGTTGTGTACAGACCAGGTAAATAAGCATCGCCTCTGCCTTGCGCGAGGGCAGGCCAGAGGCCGGTTTACTGTTGAGCTTAATGGTTGTTTCACCCAGCAGGGTAAGTTCTAACTTGTCTGTCATGGCTTCGGCCAAGTTAAGACCCGAAGGGTTTAGGGTGCTGAAAGGTCAACTAATTTAAGGCAAAACCCTTCGGGTCTAGGCTGCTAAAAAATCTGTGTGTTCAGACGGATGGATCGTTTTCGGATCGTTTCCCGGGTAAACTCGTTTTCATAAATACCATCGTATCAGTGTGGTGCGTTGTTTTCATTATAGCCCACTCTGATCATGAGGGAGAGGGAAGATAGGGTATCCTTTTACCTACAGGCTTAAATCGAAAGGCAAATCCTTAGTTTAGGATGCCATAGTTTGGCTAACAATATCACAAACGGAACTGTACAGGTGCGACGCACTTACCGCGGTGTATGGCACAGCAAAACTGGCTAAAGAAGTGCGTCGCACCTCTGACAAGGATTACCCGAACAGTAGGGGATGAAACTTATGAGTAAAAATTTACAGCATTATCATGCATATCTTTTACGCATCTGGCGCGAAGAGGAGGGGATGCCGTGGCGCGCCACGCTGCAAAATCCACACACGGGTGAACAGGAGGGATTTGCCTCGGTGGATCAACTGATCGACTTTATTCGGGACAAGACAGAAGGGAATGAAGCATCTGCCAGCAATCGCTCTCAGTAGGCAACAACCGCTTAACTCATCGGTTACAAGTTAAGGGTTTGAGACAATTGTCAAAGGCCATAATTCAAACACAGATGTCTCGTTTTTTCGTTTTCGTTTGACAATTCC
>PABI01000173.1 GCA_002699125.1 Anaerolineaceae bacterium | reverse complement strand
GGTGATTGCGGCTGTCAGGGTGGTTTTGCCGTGGTCTACGTGGCCTATCGTCCCTATGTTCACATGTGGTTTTTCGCGCACAAATTTTTCTTTTGCCATCGTTAATAAACCCTTGTTCCTTATTGTTTGATCTAAATTAATATTGCCAATTTAGTCACTTTAAGGCAAGCTTTTTAACAATTAAAAATATTGTGATGCTCGCCATTTTCACAACAATACCCCGCCATCCTGTTGTCTAGTACAAGATAGACGGGGCAGAAGCCCACGATGGGATTTGAACCCATGACCTCATTCTTACCAAGAATGTGCTCTACCCCTGAGCTACGTGGGCAGCTTTTCCATATATTTAGTCAGTTGATAGTTGGTTATGTTGTTAAACAGACTGAACCATTGACTAGCTACTGATGACAGGAAGATGGGCCAGGTAGGACTCGAACCTACGAAGGCTATCGCCAGCGGATTTACAGTCCGCCCCCTTTGCCGCTCGGGACACTGACCCTAAAAATATGTGTATGTGTTAATTTGGAGTGTTCTGCTCAAGCCGACGATGGGACTTGAACCCATAACCTATGCTTTACAAGAGCATTGCTCTGCCAATTGAGCTACGTCGGCAAGTATGCGGTTGCAGGCAAGTCTCCTCCGCTGCTCGGTGAGCAACCTCAGGCGGATAAGTATAGCATTTGTGGTTTTTTCGTCAAATTGTTTTTGGGAAAAATTGCAAGTTTGGTTAGTAAATTGTTTTCGTTAAGCAAGTTTGCGTATCTTTGCTTGTCGAGTTCGTTTATAATGGGCGATGAATTTAGCAATTGAGCATTGTTTTTGGAGTTGGTTATGGATATTTCGGTTAGTGGGTTGAACGGCCGTTTAGCCTCAAAGCTTCCCCCCGAATTACCGTTAGGACTGGTTTTTGTCGTAGGCCGGGTTGAGCAATTAGACAGTGATGGCTTTATTCTGGCAGAAGGTTCCCATCGTTTACACTGCCAGACCGATGAAAATGGACAGATAGGGAAGGGGGACGAAGTACGGGCCAGCGGCCATTTGATGTTTGATGCGGAACAGCTGCGCTATTATTTACTGGCTCGCGATATTGAAATTGTAACGTCTGAGCCATTCGGTGCGCCTGACCGTAATTCGCGAGAATTATTGGCCGAAAGTGAAGGGTTGTTGTCTGCGCTGGCGGCTGTGAAAGCGAGAGCAGCTGTAGCGCCCACGCAAACAGGCGAGGATTTGCCCGTTTGGGTAAGAAAATTGGCCCCGCCAGAAGTAGAAGTTGCCGGGGTTGAGGCTGAGACTGCGGAGCCGGTTCGTCCCCGTGCGCCGAAGGCTGAGCTGGACGAAGCGCTTATCTCCAAGTTGGCTGAGGCGATGGATAGTGAGGAGGAATTGGAGCTGACGCCGGAGTTTTTGGCGAGGTATATGCCGGCAGAACCGGAACCGCCTGAGCCGCCCGAGCCGGTGAATACGGCCGTTCCCCCCGAAGTATCTGCTTTTCAAGAAGAAGAAATCATAGAGCCGCTGGCAGAACTTACCACCAGCTACCGTCCAGCTAACCGACAAGATACCGATTGGCTGGTGATTTTGCTCATCATCAGCTTCTTTGTGTTGACCATTGCCGCTATTGTGACGATTGTTTTGCTGCTGGTACGGTAAAGGGTGAGTACAACGAGTTTTAGGAACTAACGAATTTGATTCACTGTAAGATAAATTCGTTGTTTCCTTCAATTCGCTGTAGTCATCGATATAAAAACTAAAAAGGACTCTATGCTACACACGGACACTGAGAAAAAGTCGGTGACAATTTTGTGCCTGGCCAGCTATTTTAAGGGAACAACATTTTTGACCGCTGCCAAGCAGGCGGACTGCCAGGTGGTGCTGGTAACGCGAGAAAAGTTGCAGGGGGAAGCGTGGCCATGGGAGAACATCGACGAAGTCTTTTATATGCCGCAGCTTTCCAAGCAGCCGGACATCATTTATGCCATTGCCTACTTTATGCGAGGAAAAGCGGTGGAGCAGATCATCCCACTGGATGATTATGACGTGCTCACCGTGGCGGCGCTGCGCGAACATTTTCGGCTGCCCAACATGGGGGAGACGGTGAGCCGCCACTTTCGCGACAAGCTAGCGATGCGGGTGAAGGCGCGGCAGGAAGGGTTTAAGGTGCCGGAATTTACGGCCGTCTTTAACTACGACCAATTACGCGACTTTATGGGGCGGGTGCCGCCACCCTGGCTGCTTAAGCCGCGCGCTGAGGCAGGCGCAATGGGCATCAAGCGCATGGACCATTCGGAAATGCTGTGGCGCAAGCTGGATGAGCTGGGCGATTTGCAATCTTACTTTTTGCTGGAGCAGTTTGTGGCCGGGCCGGTTTATCACGTGGATGCCATTGTGTGGCAGGGCAAAGTGGTTTTTGCCGCGGCGCACCAATATTTGCAGCCACCTATCGACGTGGCCCACGAAGGCGGCGTCTTTGTGACGCGCACGATGCCGCGCCAGGCCAAAGAAACAAAAGCGCTGATCAAGCTGCACAACAAGCTGATTTTAGCGTTGGGCATGGAGCGCGGCGTGGCGCACACCGAGTTTATCAAGGGGGAAGATGGCGACTTTTACTTCTTGGAAACGGCCGCACGCGTTGGCGGCGCCAATATTGAGCAATTGGTAGAAGCATCCAGTGGCGTTAATTTGTGGGCAGAGTGGGCGCGGCTGGAAACGGCCGCATTACGCGACGAGGATTACCAGGCGCCGGAAGACAAAGGAGAATACGCCGGAGTCATGATTTGCCTGGCGCGGCAGGAGTGGCCCGATTTATCCGACTACCAGGAGCCGGAAGTTGTGTATCGTGTCCACAAACAGCACCACGCTGGTCTCATCGTCGCCTCGCCAAAACATGAGCGCGTCGAGCAGCTCATCCGCGATTACAGCCAGCGCTTTGCCCACGACTTTCTGGCCGTCGCCCCACCGTTAGACACAGCTCCCACCTAAATTGAACTTAAAAATAGAACGCAGATTTTCCTGATTTTCCTGATCAATAAAATCAGGGCAATCAGGAAAATCTGCGTCCCATTCTTTTCACTGATTACCGATCACTAAACCCCGTGCTGTTGCCGGTACTCGGCAATGAGATTGCGGATCACGCGTTGGCTGGCAACGGCCGTTTCCACCGGTTCTTTCAAGGCTGTTTTATATGTTTCATCCATCTGCTGCACTTTGCTGACGGTGGTATCGGCTTTGGGCATCAGGTCGTCGCGGATCGGTTTGATGAGGGTTTGGTGCAGGGCGGTTTCGTTGTTTTGGTCGCGGTTTAGCCAGACGTTGAGCGGCTGCATCACGTTGGTGTCCAGCCCGCTGAGCGTGTTGGGCGTCTCCATGATCAAATCGGTAATGGATTGCATGATGGTCGCAGCCGTCTGCCCCATGCCAAAGGGGAGCCAGCGCTTAACGCTTTCAAACCAATCGGTGAGCATTTGCAGGAAGGGGCCAACGCGATCTACCGCATCGGCCAGGAGTTGTTCAACCACCTGGAAATAGCCCTCAATTTTGCTGAGGTGATCAATGAGCCAGAGACGGCCGTTGTCCAGCACCGGTATCTGGGATTCAAAATTCTCCAGCGCCTGTCGTCCTAATTGAATGCTTTCAGACAGGGTGGGCACTTCGGCCAGCATCGTTTCAATATTGCCAGAGAAATTGCTGAGGCCGTTTTGTACGGCCGTTTCCATATCCACTGCCTCAAACTGTTCGTATAGGGCAACCAATCCTGCCAAAACCCCAATTCGCTCATTTGCTTGATTTAGCTCCACCGTTAAGGCCTCACTGTTACCGGCGCTCGATTGGTTGTTTTGCTCCAGGCTGGCAAGCTGACGCTGCGCGGCATCCAGCGCAGACTGGAGGCGCACGTTTTCCGCCTGGGCGGTGGCCAGGCGGGTGAAAAGATCGTTGTTGGCGGGGGCGGAGGGGGAGACGGCCGAATTGATCACGGGTGCAGCGCTATTCGACACAGAGGTGACAACCGCGTCATTTGCCGGGGATTGATTGTAGATGGCGGCTCCCGCACCAGTGGCTGAAGCGGCAACGGCCGTTAGTGCCGCCGCCTTTATAAACTTTCGACGGCTGACTACCTGCTCATTCTGGTTTGTCATATCCATTCTCCTGTCGCAACGACGGGAATTAATTTCCCGCATTGCAAAAACATTGTGCTCTTGCAAATGCGCCCAGAAAATTGGCTCAACAAACGCAACCGGTTTGGGCCAATCCCGAGCATTTTAGCACGAATGTTCTAATTCGGGCAACTCTACTTTTTCATTCAATGGAAACCTGAATGGTGCCAAAAGTCACGCCAATAGGACAAATTTCTAGCTTAAAAGGGTGAATTAGTCTGGTTTGCTGTAGCCTAGACGTTTGAGGGCGTTTTCGTTGCGTCGCCATTTGGGTTCAACTTTGACCCACAGCTCCAGGAAAACTTTACCTTCAAGTAATGCTTCGATCTCCTTGCGGGCGGCGGCACCGATTTGGCGCAGTTGGCTTCCCTTGGCTCCGATGACAATGGCCTTGTGGTTGTCGCGTTCGACAAAAATGTTGGCTCCAATATAGGTGACACCGTTGTCGCGCTCTTTGAACTGATCGACCTGCACGGCAACACCGTACGGTATTTCGTCCCGCAATTGCAGCATCACCTGTTCGCGGATAAATTCGGCAGCCATGTCGCGCAAATAGATGTCGGTGACCTGGTCGGGCGGGTAGTAGCGTGGGCCTTCGGGCAGGGCCTGCACAATGAGGTTTAGCAGTTCGGAACGGCCGTCTCCCCGCTGTGCCGAAAAGAAAATCCAGGCCGCTTCAGGGGCCAATGCCTGATATGCTTCAGTATGGGGGATGACGTTTTCTGGCACGGTGGCATCACTCTTGTTGATGGCCAAAATGACTGGAATGTTTTCATCCAATCCTTGCAGCTGTTCGGCAATGGCCTGATCTCCAGGACCAACTGGCTCGCTGCCGTCTACCAGCCACAGCACCACGTCAGCTTCATTAAGGCTTTCTACGGCGGTTTCCACCATAAACTCATCCAGCTTGTGGCGCGGCTGCATAAGGCCAGGCGTGTCCATGAACACAATCTGGTATTCGGCCGTGGTGAGGATGCCCAACTGGCGGCTGCGCGTGGTTTGCGGGCGCGGCGAGACGATGTTGATCTTCTCTTGCAGCAGCGCGTTGATCAGCGTGCTTTTGCCCACGTTGGGGCGGCCAATGACGGCTACAAAACCGGAGCGATGGTTTTCGGCCGTTTCGTACCCAGTGGGAATGGTATCGGAATCATTCATAATTCAACTCATTTATCCTTCAAAATCCGGCTTAGTTCCCGCCGGGTCAATCCCACGCGCTCATCACGGAGCAATGGCAGCCGAATGCGGGCGCGGCGGATGTCGTTTAAATCCAGTTTGGCCGTGACAATGGCTTCTTCATAGTAAGCTCCCTGGCCCAGCAGATTGCCTTCGGGATCGTAGATGGTGGAGCCGCCGTAAAAGGTAACGCCATCCTCAAAACCAGTGCGGTTAGTGTGCAGCACAAAGTTGGTAAACATGCTGGCGTACGCCTGGTTGATGTGCTCCACCCATTTGGCGCTGCCAATTTTTTGCTCGGTGGCCAGCCCGCGTCCCGGGGAGGAGGAGGTGAGAATGAGGATGTCGGCCCCATCGAGCCACAGCGTGTAAGCGGCGCTGACGTGCCAGAAATCTTCGCAGATGAGGATGCCCACACGGCCGAAGCGGGTATCGAAGGCGCGAATGGCGTCGCCCCAGGCAAAGTAGCGTCCTTCGTCGAACATGCCGTAGGTGGGCAAATACACTTTGCGATGCAGATGGACCACTTCGCCGCCAGAAAGATAAGCGGCAGAGATGAAGAATTTTTGACGCTTGTCACTTTCCACAAAGCCTACAACCAGGTCCATATCCCGGCTGGCGTCCAGCAGGCGAGCAAAAATTGGGTTTTTGTACGTAGGCTGGATGGCGACGCTAAAGGCCAGGTCGCGTAGGCGGTAGCCGGTGAGGGAAAGTTCGGGAAAGATAAGCAGCTCCACGCCGCTTTCGGCCGCTTCTTCAATGGCGGCCAGGTGGCGTTCCAGATTGGCTTCCAGGTTGCCGAGTCTGGGGGTAATTTGGGCGAGTCCAACTTTGAGTTTCATAGGATGCGTTTGCCAGTGTGTGAGTTTGCCAGTATGCGAGTGTTGGGAGTGTTCATAAAAACTCGCTCACTCGCCCACTCGCCTGCTGTTGAGATGACGGCCGTATTGTAACAGGATCAATCCCACAATGGCGAAAAACAGCGCCAGCCAGCTGTCCAACCGCCAACTTGCCAGCACAGGCACGGTATCTCCGCGCAAAAAGGTGAGGCCAAAATGGAGTAGGCCGGCCAAAATTAAGGTGAAGGGAAAGAGACGGCCGTTTCCCCACTGCCTCTGCCACAGCAGCACAATTACGAGTGCCAGTAAGTTTAGTCCAATCCCCAGAAGCTGGGTCTGGTAACGCACGGCAAAAACGCCAAAATGGTCTGGCAAGTTAGCAGACAGTGGGCCAAGCGTGGTGGCTGCGCCGTAAGCACAGCCTTCAACCCAGCAGGCTGCCCAGCCGGTAACGATTAACAGTAAAAAACCTGGTGAAAATAAAGTGGCGTAACGTAGAAACGGCCGCTTCTGCCACCGACACCACAGTCCCAGACCAAGCAAGCCACCAACTAATCCACCAAAAGCGGAAAGCCCACCTTGCCACAGCTGAAGCAGTTCAGACGGCCGTTCGGCAAAGTAACTCCAGTTGAGCCAGATAAAGCTGCCGCGTGCGCCCAACCAGCCCGTTAACAGCGTGGCCAGCGCTGCATCTCGCCAGCCAGCGACACGGTTTTGGCCGAGCTGGCGTTGGGTGATGGCCCAACAAAGCATAAGTCCAATGGCGAAGACGGCCGTATAGCTGTACACAAAAAATGGACCGAGCCGTGTCAAAATGGGGTGCATAGCGTCCATCATAAGCAATTCAGGGTTGGACAGCAAACAAGAAGAAGCATTTCTGGGATGTTTTGCTGTGAAGTTAGTGACTAATTGACTATTAAAACAAATAGATATTCACTCAATACGAACATGTCCCGTTGAAACTCAATGCTATAATCGAGTCATATGGCTGCACAAAACAGTGGGTCCACTCATTTTGAAGATAAGTAAGATCGTATAGTTACCACAAAGTTTAGTTCATGACGCCCATAGCGAAATTATATTTATCGGCATTTCTCATCATAGGATTGGAACTGATCCTAATGATGTATATTTTCATGTTGCAGCCAAAACTGCCCAGCAATCGCCTGTTTGCTGTGTACATGCTGGCCCTGGCTGCCAGCAGCTACACTATTTTGGTTGCCAATACGGCCGTTGATGTTGCCACCATTTACGATGCTTCTCGTATCCATGCGCTGACCGCCATGTCGGCCGCTCCGTTACTTTGGCTGCTGGTGTTATATGCGTTTGTGCCGCGCCTGCGCCTTATGCGCTGGATTTCCTTCTTTTTTCTGGCAATGGCCATTTTGCCGCCTGTTTTGGGACTAATTGATTGGGCAGCAGAAACGACCTTTCTCTTTGAATTTAGACCAGAGCTGTATACCGGTGGCTATAGATCAGTTGACGAAATATTAAATGGCCGTTTCAGTGGATTTCTCTACACCATTTACATCACGGTACTTAACTCGCTTCTGGTTTTGCCCATTGCGTTTTTTGCCTTTTCCGGCATGCTGCCCGAGCGTTTGCGCCGCGCCGCTCGCGTCCTCTTGTTTTTATCGATTGCTGTTGGATTATTGTATGTGCCCTGGTTTAATATCCCGCTCGCTTTGAGCAATATGCTCACGCCCGTTTTTGCGGCCGTTGGTGCAGCCTGGGTGGTGAGCTCCTACAATTTTTTCTCACCGATAGAATTGGCCACCAAGCAGGTGGTCGATAACGTCACCATTGGCCTGATGGTCTTTGATGAACAGCTTTATTTGATGGATGCCAACGCTTATTCGGCTGAACTGCTGTCCATCGATCTGGCGCAAGATAAGCAAAATTTGACGTTGTTCCAGCTGTTACAGCGCCTGCTGCCACGTGTAGAAAACCGGAATGAACTCATCCAGCTGCAAGCGGCTATGAAGCTCAAGCCAAAGCAAGTTTATCAGCAAGAGATGATTCTGATAGACGGCCGTACCCCCCACTCACCTGATGCCGTTCAAAAAACGTGGCTCACCTTCGACATTCGTCCTGTTTACGACACAAACAATCTGTTCATTGGTTCTTCCTGTACCATCGAAGATTTGACCGTGGAGCGACGCACCCAGGTCTATATTACCGAAGCCCATCAAGCCATTGAACAGTACGCTTATAATCAGGCACTGCTTAACGATATTACGCAGGCGGCCATTGGCACCTTTGATCTTGATCAAGATTTATCATCACTAACGGAGCGTCTGGTAAGCGTTTTTGAAGCCGATGCGTGCTACATTGCATTGTGGGATGAGCCAACCCAAAGGATAATACCGGTAGCCACGCATGGGGTTGATGAAGATTTAGCTCGCTCAATAAAGCGGCAGCCGGATGAACCTTCGCTTTGGCAAGAAGTCTGGTCTCGTAAGCAGGCAATACCCATTGAAGACATATTGGAATCCCCTTACCTTAGTCAGCGGGTTGCCAGGCTTTTACCAATACGCGGCCTGTTGGCATTGCCCATGATAGCCGATACGCAACCAATGGGAACATTGCTAATTGGTTATAACCAGCCGCGTGTGTTTAGCCCAGAAGATGTGAAGTGGGGCGAGCAAGTTGCGCGGCAGCTCACGCTGGCCATTTCCAAGAGTCGTTTGCTGGCCTCAGAACGGGAGCAGCGCGTCTTGTTGGAAGCGCTGCAAGCAGCGGGGCAAGCCATAACCAGCACGTTGGATTTTGAGCAGGTAATGGATCGGATTTTGGAAGAGATTGCCCGTGTGGTGCCCTACGACACGGCTAACTTTGCCCTGGTAAAAAAGGGTGAAGCCCACATCGTGCGCCGACGGGGCTTTGAAAAGGTAGTCGAACCGGCTACTGCCATCCAGGCTACCGATCACATGGTTATCGAGAAGATGCCCACGCTTAAAACGATGTATGAAACGAAACGGCCGTTGCTCATTTCCAACACCACCACATCATCCAGTTGGGTCCAAATAATCGGCCACGTTAAATCCTGGCTGGGCGTGCCGCTTGTCGTCGGTGATGTGCCAATCGCCTTTTTGATGGTAGACAAAACGGAGGCCGATTTTTATCAAAACCAGCACAAAGAGCGCTTAACCGCCTTTGCCAATCAGGCCACGCTGGCTTTGCAGCATGCCCAACTATTTACCGAAATCCAGCGCCGCGTTTCGGAACTCGAAGCACTCAGCAAGGTATCGGCCGCCTTACGTTCGTCAGAAACAGTGCCCACGATGTTGCAGGCGGTTTTGCAAGCCATGGTAGAAATCTTAGCGGCCCGGATCGGTGTCGCCTTTTTAATTGATGAAGGACAAACAACCGTTACGTCTCAGGCAAGTTATCCCGCTGCTTTTTATCCAGCGGGCATTCAATATGCGCTTGGCGAAGGAATAACCGGCTACGTTGCTCAAACCGGCAAAGTATATATCGCAACCGATCTCAACGGTGATCCGCGCCGGAAATATAAGCCTGAAGAACCAGACACAGTAAGCGATCTCCAGTCTACCATCGCGTTGCCATTGATCAGTGAAGACACCATTTTAGGCGTTATCCATTTGGGTTTAGATAAAACCTACGAGTTTGTCGATGATGAGATCCACACATTAAAAGCAATGTGTAACATTATTGCCAACGGCCTCCAGCGCATTCAGGTCATGCAAACCTTAGAAGCTCGTGTCGCCAACCGTACCTACGAATTGGAAACTGCCTATGAGCAGCTGCAGGAACTCGACAGATTAAAAACCAAGTTTATTGCCGATGTTTCCCATGAGTTACGCACCCCTGTGGCCAATCTCAGCATTTACATCAACCTGCTGCAAAATGGGAATCCGGAAAAACGGGACCATTACGTCTCTGTATTGCAGCAGCAAGCCAATCGTTTAACGAATCTTGTTGAAGCGACTTTGGGCCTTTCACAGTTGGAGATTGGCAACCAGGAGGTACAGTTTGGCCCAGTTGCGGTGAATACGATTGTTGAAGAAACTGTGTTGGGGCATCAGGCACGGGCCGAGGCGTTTGGCCTGCATTTGACGACGCAGCTTGCACCAGATTTGCCCATGATATTGGGAAACAAAACGCAGCTGGGACAGCTTATTACGAATTTAATCACCAATGCCATCAATTACAACCGGGTGGATGGGCACATCCTTGTAGAAACTTCTTTTACCGAAGCGGAAGGCCTGATTTGCCTAAAAGTTTCTGACAGCGGCATGGGCATTGATGCTGCTGAAATACCCCATTTGTTTGATCGCTTTTATCGCGGGCAGCAAACTGGTCAGTCTAACATTCCCGGTACCGGCTTAGGGCTGGCCATCGTGAAGGAGATTGTGGCGCTGCATCAGGGAAGAATTGATGTTGTCAGTGAAATCAATAAAGGAACCACTTTTTCCGTCTTATTGTCTGTTCACAAACCGACGCGGGTGGAAACTTTTGCCTCATCTAATGGAGGGGCTGAGTCATCACCAACTATTTTGCCACAGGAGATACCGATAGGAGAAAAAGAGTGAGTCAGGCACGTCGTTTTTTAACGGCTGAATGGCGTTACCTGGTCATGTTGAATTATCGTATCGACCCGGCAGTGTTACGGCCGTTTGTCCCCCAGGGCACCGAGTTAGACAGCTGGCAAGATCAAACCTTCATCAGCATCGTCGGTTTTATGTTCCGTAACACGCGTCTGTTGGGCCTGCCCATTCCCGGCCACATCAACTTTGAAGAGCTCAACCTGCGCTTTTACGTGCGCCGCCAAGGGCCAGAGGGCTGGCGGCGTGGTGTGGTGTTCATCAAGGAGTTGGTGCCGCGCTGGGCCATTGCCACCATCGCCCGGCTGATTTACAACGAAAACTACGTCTCGTTGCCGATGCGGCATGAGATTATGAGTGATGAAAGGGAAACGGCCGTCTCCTACCAATGGCGTTGGCAAAATGGGTGGCATTCGGTACAAATACAGGCACAGGGTCAGCCCCAACCCTTGCAGCCTGGCTCCCAGGAGGAGTTTATTACCGAACATTATTGGGGCTACGCCCGCCAGCGGGACGGTGGCACGGTAGAATACCAGGTAGAACATCCCCCCTGGAACGTCTGGCAGGCAGCCAATTACCAATTTGAGTGCGATGTGGCTTCCCTGTACGGGCCGGATTTTGCTCCAGCCTTGCAAAACAGCCCCGCTTCCGCCTTCCTGGCCGATGGTTCGGCCGTTACCGTAAGGCAGGGCATCCGCATTTTTTAATCCGCAGATATCGCAGGCTTGCGGTGAGCGCAGCCGAACCGTTGGCGCAAATGGCGCACGCAGATTTACTGTTTTCCCTCTGCGCCTCCGCGCCCTCTGCGTTAAAAAGATTTACAGGAGAAAAAATGGCGCAGCAAGAACTCCTTATGCAGCCCCGTAAAAATATTGCCCTGGTGGCCCACGATCACAAAAAAGATGATCTGTTGGCCTGGGCCAAATACAATCTCGATATTTTACGGGAGCACTCCCTGTTTGCTTCTGGCACCACCGGCTGGCTGCTAGAAAATGAACTTAATCTGGAAATCACCAAGTTGATGAGTGGCCCGCTGGGTGGTGATCAGCAAATTGGGGCCAAAATTGCTGAAGGGGAGATCGACACCCTCATCTTTTTCTGGGACCCATTGCAAGCCCAGCCACATGATCCCGATGTGAAGGCGCTGCTGCGGCTGGCCACCGTGTGGAACATCCCGGTGGCTACCAACCGCACCACGGCCGATTTCCTCATTTCTTCCCCCCTGATGCACAGCAGCTACCCGCGCCTGCTTACCGACTACGAAGAATACAAACAGCGGCTCAGCCACCTCTACGGCACAGACACCGCGGCAGAATAAGATGGCTGGATCATCTGACGAATCCAAGTAAAATCCCTTTTACAAATTGGAATCGCAAATTCTACAAGCTGATGCAGTGTAAAGATATTTTCTCGGCACTTTTGCGTCTCTGCGTTAAAAAAATTAGGAGTTAAGAATGGACATTGAAGTCGTTGCGCTTGACGAAGCTAATCTAAAAACACCGCCCACCGATGATTTTGGCTTTGGTAACAAGTTTGCCAATCGGATGTTTAGCCAAAAATATAGCCTGGACAAAGGGTGGCACGATGCCCGTATTGGCCCGTATGAAAATTTTAGTTTGCCTCCGGCAACGGCCGTTTTCCACTACGCTCAGGAAATATTCGAAGGCACCAAAGCATACCGCCGCGCTGATGGTAAGATCAATCTGTTTCGGCCGTGGGAAAACATGAAGCGGTTTAACAATTCTGCCCGCCGCATGTCCATGCCCCAGGTAGATGAAGAAGAGCATCTCAGCGCCATTATTAAGCTCATTGAGCTGGAGCATGAGTGGGTGCCCAGCGCTGCGGGAGCCAGCCTCTACATTCGCCCTACCATGATTGGCATCGATCCGGCCCTGGGTGTACACGCCAGCAAAACCTACCTCCATTTTGTTATTGTCGGTCCCGTGGGCGCTTACTTCAAGGAAGGCTTTAATCCCGTTTCTGTTTACATCTCAGATACCTATCGCCGGGCCGTGCGTGGCGGTGTGGGTGATGCCAAAACCGGTGGCAATTATGCCGCCAGCCTGTACGTGGGCGAGCAGGCCAAGCAAAAAGGATATTCCCAGGTGCTGTGGCTGGACGCCATCGAAGGGCGCTACGTGGAAGAAGTGGGGGCGATGAACATCTGCTTTGTTTACGAAGGCAAAAAGATTGTTACGCCACCGCTGACGGGCTCCATTTTGCCCGGCATCACCCGCAAATCGGTTATTGATTTGGGGCGCGATTTGGGATATGAAGTGGCTGAAGAGCCGGTAGACGTTCATGAAATGCTGGCCGACATAGAGCAAGGCAAGGTGACAGAGGTGTTTGGCTGCGGTACGGCCGCTGTCATTGCGCCGGTTGGTAAATTTGGCCTTAAGGACGAAGAGTACCTGATCAACGATTACAAAGTGGGACCAGTGGCTAAACATTTGTACGACGAGCTAACCGGGATTCAATACGGCCGTATCCCCGACCGCTTCAACTGGACCTTAACCATTGATGGGAATTGACACCTATTGAGAGCCAATTTTGCCCAATTGATAGTTTCTGACGGCAAAACAGGGTGATACTCAGGGCTGGATTCGGAAATGAGTCCGGCCTTTTTCTTTACAATTGATCTGCGCAAGGCAAAGCGGGGCCAAGTTTCCTCTACTCTCTGCGTCTCCGCGCCTCTGCGTTAAGCTTTTAGGAGATTTATATGCGCGAAGTAGCAATTTTAGGCGTGGGGCAAACGGCCGTTCGCGAACAGTGGGACCAATCCATTCGGCAGCTGGCCGTGGCTGCCGGCCGCGCCGCCATGCACGATGCCGGGGTGGAACAGGTCGATGCCATCTACGTAGGCAACATGACCAGCGGCGTGCTCAACCAGCAAATGCAGCTGGGTGCCCTGGTAGCCGATCATCTCAATCAGTACGGCGCCGAAGCCGTTAAGATGGAAGCCGCCTGCGGTTCCGCCGGTTCTGCCATGCGCCAGGGTTTGCTGGCGGTGGCCAGCGGCGAACTGGATGCTGTTTTAGTCATCGGCGTGGAAAAGATGACCGAAACCACCTTCAGTGAAACCACTGCTGCCCTCACCACCGCTGCCGATGCCGACTACGAAATTATTCACGGCGTTACGTTTGTGGGGCTAAACGCCCTCATCATGCGCCGCTACATGCATGAATACGGCTACCAGCGGAGCGACTTTGCGCCTTTTGCTCTGAATGCCCACAGCAACGGCGCCAAAAACCCCAATGCCATGTTCCAGGAACCGATTACCCAGCGCACTTACGACAAGGGGCGTATCGTGGCCGATCCCATCAGCCTGTTTGATGCTTCCCCCATTGGCGATGGTGCCGCCGCGCTGCTGCTGGTGCCGGCGGAAAAAGCACCTCAAGCCGTGCGCGTCACCGGTTCTGCCTCCGCCACAGATACGCTGGCCGTACACGACCGGCATGATTTGCTCTGGCTCACTGCGTCAGAACAGTCGGTGCAGCAAGCATATGCCCAGGCGGGCGTTGGTCCGGCCGATGTGGACCTGTTTGAGCTGCACGATGCGTTTAGCGTCATGGCCGCCCTTTCGCTGGAGGCCACCGGCTTTGCCGAGCGGGGGCAGGGGGTACGCCTGGCACAAGAAGGAGCGATTTTCCCAGACGGCCGTATTCCCATTTGCACCATGGGCGGATTAAAGGCCCGTGGGCATCCAGTCGGTGCCACCGGCCTGTACCAGCTGGCCGAGGCCACCTTGCAGCTGCGCGGCCAGGCAGGCGCGGCGCAAATCCCCGACGCCCGCATCGCCATGACGCAAAATATCGGCGGCAGCGGCGCAACGATTGTGACCCATATTTTGCAACGGCCGTAATTGCCAACTAATAACCTCCCGCAGGTTTCAATCAACAATACACATCTTTTATAAACCTGCGGGAGGTTTTGCTTCTAACAACTCTTCTGACAATTCCTGTGGGCGATTAGGAATTATTTCCTAATTGCCCACTTTTTGCTTCTTTTTAACAGCCACTTTAAGGAGAATCGTTACAATAAGAAAGATCAAAAATTCCGCACCGCACCAAGTGTGATCTGCGAGAAGAAAGGGAACTTTGTGTTACATCTGAACCGCAAACACCACGCTCAAGTCTCACCCCGCCTTCGCTCTGTTTTGCAGCAAATTGTCGATGATGTTGTTAACCGATTGGGCTGCTTGGGCGCTTTGGCCACGACGTTGGAAAATGATATGGGGCTGTATGTCCGTGCCTCGGCGTTTACCGTGCCAAACGGCCGTTTACAGCAGGTGTTTGCCCAAAGCCACGTCAATTTAGAGCCGGATCAGGCGTTGATGTACCTCAACAATGCGCGCCATCGCTACAATTTGGGTGTAAGCGCCGTCAACAGCGTTACCGCCAACAACGTTGGCCAGCCCGGCCAGCATCATCTCATCTCCGACAGATTGTATGATTTGCTACGGCCGTTAACCGATCGGGCTACCGCTGATGAAATGCAGCAAGAACTGGATGTTGCCCAGGTGGTGGCCGTGCCGCTGGTGGTGCAAAAAGAAGTCGTGGGGGCCGTTCTGGCACTGACGCAAGACAGCTTTACCGATCGGGATATTGATTTTTTGGAAGCGTTGGGCAATCTGGCAGCGGCCGCTATCCAAAATAATTATCGGCTTACGGCGATGGAATCATTGGAGCGGGTCATTTTTGGCATGCAGGCCCGCATGACAGATGAAATCCAGGTTCTACAAACCATTGTTGATGCCGTGGTGTATGAATTAGGCTACGAAGGCGCCATGGTCGCCACGCTGGAAAATGGCAATTCGTTACCCGTGCGCGCCTATGCGTTGGATGACACGCCACAAATTTTGGCCCACCTGGAAAGCAAAGCGGGCATGAGTTTGCTCAGCCCCAAATCGGTGGTTTATCTGGACAAATCGCGCTACCAGGCAAACTTGAGCGTGCGTGCGGTTAAAGGGATCGACGGCCGTCCGCAAAAGTTCCTCACCTCCGATCATTTGTATGATTTGTTACGGCCGTTTGTCACCCGCTCCCTGGCCGATTTTGCCCAGCGCATGTTGGGCATCCGGCAAGTGATTGCTGCGCCCTTTTTTGTGGAGGATGAAGTGGTCGGTAATCTGTTTGTGGCTTCGCGCCGCGATCATTTCTCCTCTTGGGAAACCTCACTGCTGACGACATTCAGCCAGCAGGCTGCGGCCGGCATCCGCAATGCCCGCCTCTATCGCGAGGCGGAAGAGCAGCGCCGTATCGCTGAACTGTTTAGCCGCATGGCGTTTAGCGCCACGGCGTCTGTACATGGCCTTAGTAACCATCTCAATGTCATCGGCAACTACTTGCAAATGCTGCAAAATCTGGACAAATTTTCGGATAATCAACAGCAGGAAATAACGGCTTCCATGCCGCAAATGGTGGAACGTGCCCAGAAATCGTTGCGCTTGCTGGATAATTTGCACGAGCCCTGGCATCACACAACTGATCAGGCCGTGGCGGTGAACAATTGTTTGCAGCGGGCGATGCGGGAGCTGTTTCCTGGGTGGCGTTGGGTGGAAACGGCCGTTAACGAAACAACCCTCACTCTGCCCAATGAACAACCCATCACCCTCACCCTAAACCTGGCAAATGACCTGCCGCCGGTGCAAACCGCCTCCGATATGCTCACCGAAGCATTGCGTGTCATCCTGAAAAATAGTTACGAAGCGATTTTAGACCAAAACGACGCCGGCACGCTGCACATTACCAGCCGCTTGCAGGCGCCAGATCGGCTGCAAATTGTTATTCAAGACAACGGCGTCGGCATCAAACCGGAGGATTTACCCCGCATTTTTGAGATGGGGTGGAGCACCAAAAAAGAGGGTGCCGGCATGGGGTTTGGCCTCTTTTGGACCCGTGACTTCATACAGGGGCTGGGCGGTTCCATTTACGTCGATAGCAAACCTGGTCACGGCACCACCTTCGATATTTCCCTTCCTATCGTCCCTTAAACCAAATAACCGAGCGTTTATACCATCCGTGCTTGTGCGGCAAGAGCGCGCCATGATCGTTTCTTCTGGTGTTTGCGGCCCGGGGATTCAGGCCGGCAGCATAAATCCTGCAGAAAGCGGCAAACTTATTGCCAGATATTTGTAGTTTGCTATAGTTTTTTGCATGGATGAGGAACAAACACCCCGATGAAGCGTGAGCAAAACCAACTTTCGTTTAGCCTGTGGCGGCTGCTGCGCTTAAGCAGTTTTCAGATTGGCTCGGCCATGGGCGATATTTTGGTGACCAGCATCTGGAACCGGGTGATGATTTCCCAGTTTGGCATTCCGGCGGCTCCGGTTAGTTTGCTGATTGCCCTGCGTTATTTGCTATCGCCGTTAAGTTTGTGGGCGGGCTATCGGTCGGATACACGGCCGTTTCTCGGCATGAGGCGCACGTCCTACATCTGGCTGGGGCGGGGGCTGATGGTGCTCTCACTGCCGCTCCTGGGCTGGAGTCTGATGCGCTTTGCCGCCATACATGATGCCGGCAGCGGTTCTGCTGTGTTGGGCTGGGTATTGGCGTTGGTTTCCTCGCTGCTGTATGGGGTGGGCACGCTTATCTCCGGCAGCCCCTACCTGGCGCTGGTGCGGGATTCTGCGCCCAAAGCGCGGCAGGGATTGGCTATCAGCACGGCCGAAACGGTGCTCATCATCTTTTTTGCCATCGTCGGCATTACTTTCAGCTTCTGGATGGAAGAATTTGACCCGGTCATCTTTTGGGAAATGATCTTTGCCACGATGATCATCGGTGGCTTTTTCTGGCTCTTTTCCATCTGGGGGGTGGAGCGGTCGATCCGGCGGCAAAAAGGCCTTACTCTGGAGCAAGAATTGAGTGCCGTGAAAAAACAGGCGGCGCAGAGCAATTTGTTAGAAACCATCCAGCGTATCTGGCAAGACAAGCGCACCCGTCGCTTTTTCATCTTCCTCTCCCTGGCAACATTTTCTGCCTGGGCGCAAGACGCTATTTTGGAGCCGTTTGGCGCCGAGGTGTTTGATCTGCCATTATCGCGCACGACGCGCTTTAACAGCTACTGGCAGGCCGCCACGGTGGTAACGTTGGTAGGTGGCGCCTATCTGTGGCGCAAACGGCCGCCGGAACGACAGCGGCGCATCACCAACGGCGGCTTGCTGACAATGGCTTTGGGGATGGTGCTGCTGGGTGGAACGGCCGTTCTTCACCAGGTCCATCTCATCGAAGTTGCCTTGCTTGTGTTTGGCGCGGGCTTTGGCGTTTACACCTTTGGCGGCTTGAGCCTGATGGCCGTGATGTCTTCTGACAAAGAAGCTGGGGCGTATCTGGGATTGTGGACCATTTCCGTGGTGGTGTTTAAAGGGCTAGGCACGTTTGCCGGCGGCGCACTGCGTGATCTATTTTTGCTGAACCTCGAATTGAGCGCCGGATTGGGCTATGGTCTGATCTTTTTGTTGGAAGGGGTGGGGCTGGGTGCGGCCGTGTTCATCCTCACCCGCGTTGATGTATTGGGCTTTGCCCGCGAAATGGGCCGCCTCATCAGCCGCAGCGATGTGCAAATTGCCAGCGCCGATTGATAGGTGCTGCTTGGTAAAAATCCTACATTCAATAGTTAACAGCTATGCTATTTTGGTTATTCTGTCTGAAAGACGGCCGTATATTTCGGTCAAATTGTCTATAAGCGATAACTGGTCGCTCTGATAGCATTGAAAATAATGAACACGAAAAACCCGTTTTCAACCTATTCCGTAAACTGCATCTGTATGTGTTGTATGTGTCCCAGTTGGGGCCAGATGCAACACGTTTGGTTGGGTAAACACAACGGATAGTTAAAACCCAAAAAAGAACGATGCGGCACTGCCCCAGAAAGATTTTGGAGCAGTAGCCGTTGAGAAAGCCCTCAAAAGCCCAGGATACTGCTCCTGGGCTTTTTTTATTTCCCGATTCACACAGATGGATTCGGTGAAAAAGCCAACGCGGAGACGCGGAGGCGCAGAGATATTCGAGAAAAATCTGCGTTAATGGTTCGGCTAAACTCAACCAAGTTGAGCAGCTCACCACAAGCCTGCGAAATCTGCGGTTTTTTCGGTCGAGTCACAGACTATAAGGAGAAACCATGTCACAAACTTCAACCTGGAAGGACCGGCTGCAAACGCAAATGGCTGACGATTTGGCGCATGAGATCGACATTTTTGAGGGCCAGATGGCGCTGCGCAAGCAGGGCAAGCTGGATGAAAAAGTGTTTGCTGAAACCCGCCTGCGCCGCGGCGTTTATGGCCAGCGCTACGACAATGGGCAGCGCCACGATGGCCGGCAGACGCAAACAATTGCTTATCCAGCCAGCGATATCGTGAAGGGGCCGGATACGCTATGGGATGCCCCTGGCATGATGCGCATCAAAATCCCCTTTGGTGGGCTAACGGCCGATCAGCTAGACGTGATGGGCCAATTGGCCGAAGAGTACGCCGATGACATCCTGCACGTCACCACGCGCCAGGATATTCAGCTCCACTTTGTCCACATTGAAGACACGCCGGATTTGATGCGCCGCTTGGCGGCCGTGGGCATCACCACGCTGGAGGCGTGTGGCAACTCCGTGCGTAACGTCACCGCCTGTCCCCTGGCCGGTGTTTGCCACACCGAAACGTTTGACGTCACGCCTTATTCCAAAGCGCTGGCCTACTATTTGCTGGGACATGATGACGTGCAGGATTTCGGCCGTAAAGTGAAGATCGCTTTTTCCGGCTGCGAGCACGAAGCATGTGCCCTGGTAAAAATGCATGACATCGGGTTTCTGGCGCGGGTAAAGGAGCAGGATGGTGAGCTGAAGCGCGGCTTTGATATTTACGTCGGGGGTGGATTAGGCACGGTGCCGCATCAGGCCAAGCTCCTGGCCGAATTTGTGCCCGAAGAAGAGATTTTCCCAATTTCCCAGGCGGTGGCCCGCGTCTTTGCCCGGCATGGTGAAAAGCGCAATCGCAACCGGGCGCGGCTGAAGTTTTTGGTGGCGCAGGTGGGCATCGAGGAGTTTCGGCGGTTGGTGGCGGAAGAGCGCGAAATACTGCCTTACGATCCGCGCTGGACGGCCTACCTTGACGACTTGCCCAACTACAGCGAAACCCCGGCCCGACCGCCTATTCGCCTGGAAGATTTTAATGCGACTGAAGAATACAAAAATTGGCAGCGCACAAACGTTTATTGGCAGCGCCAGCCGGGCTACGCCACGGTCACAGTGAACTTGCCTCTTGGGGATTTGTCCAGCGAGCAGGCGTACCAACTGGCCGATATTGCCCGCAAATATGTAGGTGACAATCTGCGCACGACGGTGGAACAAAACATTGTGCTGCGCTGGGTGGCGGAGGCTGATTTGCCGGCGCTGTTTGAGGAATTAACGGCCGTAAATCTAGCCACCCCCGGCGCAGGAACCATCATCGACATCACCAGCTGCCCCGGCACCGATACCTGCAAATTGGGCATCGCTTCCTCGCGCGGGTTGGCAGGCGAACTGCGCACCCGGCTGGCGGCACAAAACGCTACCTTGCCCCAGGCGGTGAAGGATTTGCGCATCAAAATTAGCGGCTGCTTCAACTCCTGCGGCCAGCACCACGTGGCCGACATTGGCTTCTTTGGCAACAGCCGCCGTCGCAATAATCGCACCGTGCCCCATTTTCAGGTGGTGTTGGGTGGCAAGTGGCAGGAAAACGGTGGGGCGTACGGACTGGCGGTAGGGGCTGTGCCTTCCAAAAAGGTGCCGGAGGTGCTGGACGCGATCACCAACCGCTACGTGGTCGAGCGGGAACGGGATGAGAGGTTTCAGGATTGGATCGGCCGTTTGGGTAAAAAAGAAGTGCGGGACATGCTGACATCCTTTACAGAGGTTCCGCTGTATGAGGCCGACAAATCCTTCTACTCCGATTGGGGGGACCCGCGTGAGTTTGGCATTGGTGATATGGGCGTGGGCGAATGTGCCGGTGAGGTTGTCACTTTGTTTTCCTTTGAGATCGCCAAAGCAGAGGGCGTGCTGTTTGACGCACTGCTGGCTTTAGATGACGCCGATTACGCCCTGGCCGATGAACGGGCTTACCAGGCGATGATTCTGGCGGCGCGGGCGCTGGTCAGAAACCAATTTTTAGACGTAGGCGACGATCCGGAAGACATTGTTACTGAATTTCGCCAGCGATTCTACGATACGCAGCTTTTTTATGATCGGTACGCCAAAGGTAAGTTTGCCCGCTATTTATTTGCCCGCCACGAAAACCAAAATCCGGGTTTGGATGTTGATTCAGTGCGGCAGCTGGTAGAAGAGACAAATTTGTTCATTGAAGCGTGCCATGCCTGTGATGCGCGGCTGGCCGGGGCTTTGGCCGGTGGTGTGTCACTTTAGTAGGGGCGGTTCGCGAACCGCCCCTACGGGAGAAATAATGATGTTACCAGAAAGAATTAGCGTGAAGTTTTTTGTTAATGATGGAGGAGCGGTGGAATCGGCGGCATTGATCCTCTTGTTTCACCGCTGGATTCGGGAACGGCGTTTGCCGGGGCTGCCTATTGACGTGGCCGATTACAAACATGTGCCGGATGGGCCAGGCGTGCTGCTGATGGGGCACGAGGCGGATTATGCCTGGGACGGCCGTTACCATCGCACCGGCCTGCTCTACAAACACAAACGGGAATGGCCCAGCAACACATTCCAGGATCGCTTGAACCACGTGCTGGAACGGGCGAATCAAGCGATTGCCCTTTTGCAGGAAGCACCTGAACTGCCAGGAATTACTTTTCATAGCGATGAATTGGAAATCTCATTTCCGGATCGATTGAATGTGCCCAATACGCCGGAAACGTTGGCTGAACTGCGCGAGGCGGTCACGGCCGTTTTACAAACCTACTATCCAGAAAATGACATTGTGCTAACCCATGTGCATACTGAGGCGCGACGGCCGTTCACCCTCAACGTCAGCCTGGTACCAATTCACCAGCTTGTGGAGGCGTAACTTATGGCCAAGATTGGTATTGTATATCTGGTGGGTGCTGGTCCCGGCGACCCTGATTTGATCACTGTGAAAGGAGCAAAATGTTTGCAAATGGCCGAGGTGGTTGTCTACGATCGGCTGGCGAACCCGGCCTTGCTCGATTTGGTGCAGCCGTGGGCCGAGAAAATCTACGCCGGCAAGGAGCCACAGCGCCATCGACTGGACCAGGAAGAAATTAACAATTTGCTGATTGCCGAGGCGCAACAAGGCAAAACGGTGGTGCGCCTGAAAGGTGGCGAGCCGTTTGTTTTTGGTCGCGGCGGCGAAGAATGCCTGGCGCTGGCCCAGGCCAGCGTGCCGTTTGAGGTGGTGCCGGGCATCAGCAGCGCCATTGGCGTGCCGGCGGCCATCGGTATTCCAGTGACACATCGCCAGGTGGCCCAAACCTTTACGGTGGTCACCGGCCACACGGCCGACGATCCCTTTGGCACCAATTGGGACGACTTGCCCCGAAGCGGCACGCTGGTCATTTTGATGGGGGTGAAGCATTTACCGCAAATTGTGGCGCGATTGTTGAAGAACGGCCGTTCCCCCACAACCCCCGCCGCCACCATTCGTTCCGGCACGCTGCCCGAGCAGGAATTTGTGGTCGGCACGCTGGCCGACATCGCCGACAAGGCCAGACACCTGCCGCCACCGGCCATCACCATCGTGGGTGATGTTGTGAGTGTACACGAGCAGTTAGCAACAGCCGGCGCAAGGTTCTTGGGGCATGATCAGGCAGTGGCAAATTACCAACGGCTCTACTGAAAAAACTAACCGCGGAGAGCGCGGAGAACGCAGAGTTTTTTCTCTGTGCTCTCCGCGTCCTCCGCGGCGAAAAAAGAGAACCGCAAATTTTTAAGGATGTATGTTGCAAAATGAATCATTTGACTTTAGTTGAAAATAAGCCGCGTCCCAGTTGGTTTCCGGCAAATCTGGACCCGCTTAATAGTCGGTTTGAAAATTTACAAGCAACTGACGTGTTGCGCTGGGGTCTAACCACCTTTGCTGACGACATTGTGCTGTCCACCGGCTTTGGACCCTCCGGCATTGTGTTGATGCACATGGTGTCGCAAATTCGGCCGAAGACGGCCGTTTTCTACCTGCAAACCAATCTCTTTTTTCCTGAAACATTAGCTCTGCGCGATGAGCTGAGCGAACGGTTGGGGCTGCAATTTACCGAGGTGCATTCTGGGCTTTCGCTGAATGAGCAGGCGCATCAATTCGGTGCAGCGCTGTGGCAGCGCAACCCCGATTTGTGCTGCCGCCTGCGCAAGGTGGAGCCACTGCGCCGCTACCTGGCCGACAAAAAAGCGTGGATTACCGGCATTCGCCGCGACCAATCCGCCACGCGCCGCCAGACGCAAATTGTCTCCTGGGACAACGCCAATCATCTGGTGAAGCTGTGTCCCCTGGCCGGCTGGACGAAGGACCAGGTGTGGGCGTACATCGAGCAACATGACCTGCCCACCAACATTTTGCACGACGAAGGCTACCCCAGCATCGGCTGTATGCCCTGCACCCGCCCCGTGGCGGCAGGTGAAGCAGAACGAGCCGGCCGTTGGGCCGGAACGGAAAAGCTGGAGTGTGGCATTCACATTCAGCCAGACGGTACGATTGTGCGGATGAGTCAGTTGGCGGTGAACGGTAGTCGGTGATCGGTGGTCAGTAATCAGTGGGTCAGTGATCAGTAGATTGGTAATCGATGGGCGGTAATATGAAACCTTATCCTATTTTTTTGATTGGTTTGGAAAACAGGCATTGCATTGTGATTGGCGGGGGGCATGAGGCAGAGAACAAGGTCAAGGGGTTGCTGGATTGTGACGCAACGGTGACGGTGATTCATCCGACTTTGACGCCAACATTGGAAGCGTGGGCTGATGAGGGGAGATTTACCTGGCTGCAACGGCCGTACCAACCCGGTGATCTACACGGCGCATTTCTAATCATCGCTGAGCGAGCCGATCCAGAGACCAACGTCCGCATCTGGGCGGAAGCGGAGGCTGAAGGTGCTTTGGTTAACGTGATGGATGACGTGGCTCACTGCAACTTTGTAGCCGGTTCGGTAGTGCGGCAAGGACACCTCACCATTTCCATTTCCACCAGCGGCGCGGCCCCGGCGCTTTCGGTGCGCCTGCGCCAAAAAATGGAGCAGGAATTTGGCCCAGAATATGCCACTTTTCTAGAGTGGATGCAGCAGCTACGCGCGCCGATGAGCCAGCACTATCCTGCATTTGGCGAGCGCCGCGAGCGTTGGTATGAGCTGGTCGATTCTGATATTTTGGCGTTGATTCGGAACGGCCGTTTCGATTTGGCCCGGCAGCGTTTGGTGGAAATCAGCGGCATTGAGTCGTTTGCTGCTGGTGAAAAGGAACTGACTTCAGCAGATTGATAAGCAATTCAGAAAAAGAATTGTTCCTAATTTAACAACTACCCTCACCTGTCATGCCTGCGGAGGTAGGCATCCATCTTCATTGGAGGAGTGGATGCCCGCCTTCGCGGGCATGACAAGCTCAGATTTTCAAAAAGGGCAACTCCAATCTAATCGAGGAAGTTAAAGCCAAGCTGGCGCACCTGGGGGGCTTCGATTTTACTGACGCCAACGCCCAGCAGGCGCATTTTTTGGCCGGGAGGCCAATGCTCTTCCCAGATGGCTTCGGCCACGGCATAAATCGTGTCAGCATCGTCAATGCCCACCTCCAGCGAGCGCTGCCGGGCGAAGGTAGTAAAGTCGGCCCAGCGAAACTTGACGGTGACGGTGTGGGCCACCAACTGTCGTTTTTGCAGCGATTGCGCCACCTTACCTGCCATCTTTTGCAATTGGCTGCGTAGTCTGTCCGGATCGTCCACGTCCTGGCTAAAGGTCCACTCCTGGCTGATGCTTTTGGCCAGCCCGCGGTCCGGCTCCACGGAACGGCCGTCCACCCCCCTGGCTCTTTGCTTGAGCGATGCCGCCTGGTTGCCAAACGCTCCTTGCAGCAGTCCCAAATCGGCCAGCGCCAGCTGTTCACAGGTGTGGATGTTGAGGTTGGCCAATTTTTCGGCCGTGCGTGGGCCAATCCCCCAAATGACGCGGGTGGGCAGTGGGGCTAAAAATGCGGCTTCCTCGCCCGGCGGTACGACGGTGAATCCCTCCGGCTTGTCGTGATCAGAGGCGACTTTGGCCACCAGCTTGCTGCTGGCCAGCCCCACGGAGCAGGGCAGCGCGGTTTTGGTTTTAACGGCCGTTCGTATTTCCGCCACCTTATCTTCAGGATTATCCCACTCGGACAAATCGACATACGCTTCATCGACGCTCATCTGCTCGACATCCCCAAAATCGTCCAGGATAGCCATCACCTGCTTGGAGCATTCCCGGATGCGCTCCCAGTTGGCCGGGGCAATTTTTAGATTGCGGCAAAGGCGAACGGCCGTACTCATCGGCATGGCCGAACGGACACCCATCTTGCGCGCCTCGTAGCTGGCAGAGGCGACCACACCACGCTGGTCCGGCTGGCCGCCAATGGCTAACGGCCGTCCGGCATCTTCCGGGTGCTCCAAAATGTGGACATTGACATAAAATGCATCCATGTCCAGGTGCAGGATGGCTCTGGGCCACGTTTTGTTGCTCAAGGTTGGTAAACCTCTGGCTGAATGGGAGCCTGTGCTGGGGGCAGCGGGGCAGTGAAGTAGTTTTGCAGGCTGTAGCGCGCTACGGGGGCGATGAGCCGCTGGGCCGGTTCGGCAATCTCGCCAAAGCCGCCGCCCAAAAACCAGATGGCCGCCCCTTTCACCTGCGGATAAGCGGCGTACAGTTCCGATGCCCAGGCAATATCGGCCAGCGCCTGATCGGGCGGCGGCACGTCCTCATACGTCCAGCCCCATTCGGTGATGAGGACGGTGGGGCGGGGAATGCCGTACTGGTCGGCAATTTGGAACAGCGTCTGGAAACGGCCGACTTTGTACGGATATTCATGGCCAATCTCATCCACCAGATAGCTGTATTCGTGTAGCGCAATGGCCAACCGCTCGGGATTTTGCCCCGCCAGCTGCAGGAAGGCCAACATGCTGGGCGTTTGCCAATCGGTTGGTTCCGGCTCGCCGGAGGCCCAGCCAAAGGCGGCCCAGCGAAACCCTTCGTTCATGGCCAGTTCGGCCGTTTTCAGAGCAAATTGACCCAACCACTCCGCCTGATTTTTGTCTACTTCGTTGATCGTTTCCAGCCAGACCAGACTAGGGTCCAGCTCTGGCGGGAAGGCATCGCGGTGCATCTGCCAATGCAGCTCGGCAGCTTGCTCAGGCGGCAGGCTGTAGTTGGGCACGTTCCAGTCATAATCGGAGCCGCCCAGGATTGATTTGCGGTAGACGAGCACGTGGGGCACGCCGCTCTGCCGCATGATTTCCTGGGCGATGAAGATGGGTTGGGCATTATCCACGCTCTTGAGGAAGAAGGGGATACCGGCGGCGTCAAGCGCCCGCATCCATTGTTCTAAACCGTGGGTGTTGCCACCTAAACCGACATGGAAACCGATCTTGACCGGGGCAAAGGCGACGCCTTGCGCCGCCAGCTCAGCGCGCACGGCCGTAAAATCAAGCGTGGGGTATGGCGTGGGGCTGGGAACGGCCGTTTCTGCTGGCGGTTCAGGCGTGGCGGTGACTAAATCGGGATTTTTCACCAGCGGCAAAAAGAGTTCGCTGGCTGTGTCGTCCAGCGTGGGAACCGGACCGATCGTGGGGGTGGGAGCGGCCGTACCTGTGGCCACTGGATACGCTTCGGTGACAACCGGGCTGGCCGGTGGCGGATAGCTGTAGCCGGTTGGCGGACTTTCCGTCACCTGGCTGAGTGCCGCAGCCGTGGCAGAAGGCTCTACTTCCGGGGTGGGGGTTGGGGTCGATTGGCAGGCGGTGAATACGGCCGTTGCTAAGAAAAGCCAGCCTAATATTTTGACCAGGAG
>PABI01000172.1 GCA_002699125.1 Anaerolineaceae bacterium | reverse complement strand
CTGGGTGAAATATTCAATGACGCATGATTTAGATATTCTGGTTGCCTTTCATTTGTTTGGGCAACCTGTACAAACTTAGGTGTCCGGTAGAGAAAGACAAGTATAACCTTAATTTTGTGCAAAAGTAGCGGGTTTCTACCCACTTAGTGCAAACAGGGGCGATTTCTACCCGCCCAAACAGTACCTTTCCAAACAAATAATCAGGTCTTGCGTATTTTGGTTTAGCTTTAATAGCTCGATTCGTTTGAGTTGATGGTCGTCAAAATGCAGCCGACCAGGGATGTGCAGCAGGTCACGAACAATGCGCTTCAATCCATAATCAGCAAAACGGGTTCCCTTCAAGGCGCGGTAACGGAAGTCAGCCAGCAGATTGTGAACCAAATCGGTTAACAAAATGTATCCCTGTTGCCCCGTGAAAGAACCTTTGCGTCGCGCAGCCAGATACAATTCTTGCTTGTCCTCTCGAAATTGCTCTACTTCCACACCACCTCTCTGGTGGTAGTACTCAATGAAATACCTTTTGGAAGGAAGTTGCAAGGTGCTGACGTAGTAACTATGTGTCCACTTCTCGTCTTTCCAACGCCGTTTGACGAAAACGCGAACGGGAGGACCATAATCTACTGGCGGTGGAACTTCAGCCAGTTGACAATCGTCATACGTATCCCAACGACGGACGGAGTTGGCTAAAGCATTGGCTCTGAAATTGGAGAGCCCTTTGGCGATGACATGATAGTTACGTTGAAGCAGCCAGCGAAATTGGTCATCACTGCCAGCACCGCCATCCATGCGCCAAACGGTACGTCTTCGCTGTGCCTCAGCTAACTCTAAAGCATTTTCGGTAGCCAATACGGCTGGGCGGAAACAAGCAATGGTATGTTGGTTGCCTGGATAGAGTTCAGACCAGATGGTTTCACGGTATTTTACAACGCTGACACGCGCTAATTGGCGTCCCGTACTGTTTTTTTACCGTTGAAATACCCTTTTTGGCTCGCTTCAGCTCGTTTTCCGCAAGGTAAACCGCTCAAATCGAAGTCAAGCCACAAGTAACCGCGCCAATCATGCCGGATGGTTTGGCTACAGGCGTGCCAAATTTCAGTTCCCGCTTGCCTCAGTTGCTCAATGTTCATTAGAGTTAGCGCATCGAGTGTCCGCGAAAGCCCAGATTGGTCAGCAAAACGTGACCAGCCACCGGCCAATGCCAAGCGCCATTCCGGTTTCAGCTTCTGATTCACCTCAGACAATGTCTGACAACCGGCTAAAATGCTGACCATCACCTGTTCGAGCTTGTCATAAGGTGTGAAATCGCGTGATTTCATGGCGAACTGCATCCCATGCAGCGGTTTGAAGACCTGATTTTGTTGGTAATGTGCCAGCAGTGCCGCCAAAGGGGCATACTGCGTATTAACAAATTCATCCGTTTGACCAAATTCAAGTGTCATTTGTGTTCCTCCATTAGTGGCTAACTCTAATGAAGTTTTACACCGACCAGCGATTTTGGTTCAAACCATCACAATTTAATGAGTAGAAATGCCTTCCCTTTGCATTAAGGAGTAGAAATGCCCTCTCTTTGCGCAAAAACAAGGTATAATTTCACGGGAACGGCCGTTCTCCCTATGCTATACTCCCGCCTCAGAAGAATTTATCCGCAGATTACGCAGATTACGCAGATTATTAAACCCCTCTGCGTCTCCGCGTCTCTGCGTTAAAAAAGAGGGGCATGATGAGACAATACCTGGATTTGATGCGGCATGTGAAGGAAAATGGCGTGCGCAAGGAAGATCGCACCGGGGTAGGCACGGTCAGCGTGTTTGGTTACCAGATGCGCTTTAATCTGGCCGATGGCTTTCCGGCGGTGACCACTAAAAAGCTGCATTTTCGCTCGATCATCCACGAACTGCTCTGGTTTTTACGCGGCGAGACCAACATCCGCTACCTGCATGAAAACAAGGTAACTATTTGGGATGAGTGGGCGGATGAAAATGGCGAGCTGGGTCCGGTGTATGGTTCTCAATGGCGCTCGTGGAAGGGGGTGGACGGCCGTACCATCGACCAAATTTCCCAGGTGCTGCACAGCCTTAAGCATAAGCCCGACTCCCGCCGCCACATTGTTTCCGCCTGGAATGTTGCCGAAGTAGACCAGATGGCTTTGCCGCCCTGCCACTGTCTCTTTCAGTTTTACGTGGCTGAGGGCAAGCTCTCCTGCCAACTCTACCAGCGCAGCGCCGACATCTTCCTCGGCGTCCCCTTCAACATCGCCTCCTATGCCCTGCTCACCATGATGATGGCCCAGGTGCTGGGCTACCAGCCAGGTGACTTTGTCCACACGCTAGGCGACGCCCACCTATACCTCAACCACCTGGAGCAGGCCGAACTCCAACTCTCCCGAGACCCTTTCCCGCTGCCCCAAATGCACCTCAATCCAAGCGTCACCGACCTGTTCGCCTTCCGCTACGAAGATTTTGAACTGGTCAACTACCAATCCCACCCCACCATAAAAGCACCTATTGCGGTATGATGAACCATAATTGTGGATGGGCATTGGATAAAATAGTTCCATGAATATCATTTGGCCCTTGATTTGTCATGCTGAGGTCCCCGAAGCATCCCTGATACCTAAAAATAGTAGATGCTTTGCAAAGGGTGTGGGCTATGACTGTTTGAGTTTAGAGGGATTCTTCGCTTCGCTCAGAATGACAAGAGGAGACAGCATTCTATGGATAGCTTTCAGCGATTTCTGAAAAACCTGCCGAAAATGCAACTTGAGGAGCAGGTGCAGGAATTTAGACATGAAGCCTTGCGCTCTGTACATATGGCAATAGGATGTGCAACATTATTGCAAAATGAAATTGAGGGCTCGTCTCAACTGTCTGATGAGGTTCAGGAGTGGTCTCATAAGTTGCTGCATTATTTAGATGAGATGCGACAGCTTCTTAATGTTCTTGCTCAACCCCCTGATAATGGTACTTCTGAATGAAAGAGTCAATTCCAATTAATGAATCCACTCATCAATCGAAAACCAAAAATCGGACTTTTGCAATGGTGGTGGCGATGGACAAAAATCGCCTGATTGGGGCAGACAATGGACTGCCGTGGCGTTTGCCTGATGACATGCAGTGGTTTGTACAGCAAACGATGGGCAAGCCGGTGATCATGGGGCGCACGACGTATGAGTCGATTCCGGCTAAATTTCGGCCGCTTAAGGGGCGGCACAACATCGTTCTGACGCGGGATCGTAACTATAAAGCGCCCGGAGCCACCGTGGTGCATTCGGTGGAAGATGCGCTGGCGTCGGCGGGCGATGTGGAAGAAGTTATTATTGGCGGTGGGGCGAATTTGTATATCCAACTGCTGCCCCGAACTACCCGACTGTACCTCACGCTTGTTGAGGCAGAATTGGAAGGGGATGCCTATTTTCCCGAAATTGAATGGTTTGCCTGGCGCGAAACGTTCCGCCAGCCTCATCCTGCCGACGAGCGACACAATTTTGCCTTTACCTGGCTCATTTTAGAACGGGATGAGTAGTTCCTCAACTTTGTAAGTTCCCCTACTTTTCTCCGTAAGCAATCTGTAATCATTTGTGAAGACGGCCGTAATTGTTGCGAGCTATCTTCCGTCTTGCCTGGCAGCCGCGCTTGTGCTGCCCAATTAAAACAGATGAACTTGAGGAGAAACATTCAATGAAAAATTTAAAGCTTTATTTCTTGCTTTTGCTGGCTTTGTTACTGGTAGCTTGTGGCGGTGCGGCAGAAACGGCCGTTGAACCCAGCACGTCTGAGACAACCACATCTGACGAATTGATGGATGAAACCATGGATGAATCGATGGACGACGAGATGATGGAAGATGAGTCCATGGACGACGAAGCCATGACCGAGCATGAAGAGGGTATGGAAGAGATGGAAGAAACGATGGACGAGATGGAGGAAATGGCGGAAGAAATGGATGACGATATGGCCATGACCGACGCCCCCGCCTGGATGAACATCCCCGTAACCGACGTGCGCACTGGCGAAACCTTCACCCTGGCCGACTTCGCCGGCAAGACTGTCTTTGTCGAGCCGATGGCTACCTGGTGTACCAACTGCCGCCGCCAGCTTGGCAATGTGGCCGAGGCTAAAGCCCAACTAGGCGACAGCGAAGACGTCGTTTTTGTCTCGCTGAGCGTAGAAACTAACATTGGTAATGGCGATTTGGCCAATTACACCGAGGAAACTGGATTTGATTGGGCCTTTGCTGTGGCCACGCCAGAAATGCTTGTTTCTCTAGTAGAAACCTTCGGCCAATCAATCACCAATCCGCCATCCACGCCACATTTCATTATTCGGCCCGATGGCTCTACCACCGAGCTGACCACCGGTTTTGAAGGCCCGGATGAAATTCTGCAGAACCTGGAAGCTGAATCCCAGGGTTAACCTTTAACCTCGTAGCCGCGGTTTCCAATCCACGCTTCTTTGCGCAGTAAGAAATCGCGGCTACAAATTCTCACGCGAGTTAAGAAAAATGAATCAATTAATCGAAGCATTTGTGCTGGGTAACAGCGCTATTCTCACCAACGTTTGTATCTTGCCGCTGTACCCTGGTCTGATTGCTTACCTGGCCGGGAATGCCCAGAACGAACGGTCGCAGGCCGCAACCAAATGGCTGGGGCTGCTAGTGTTGGGCGGCGTGCTCAGCATGATGCTGCTGATTGGGCTGATTTTATATCTGCTGCAACAAAGTTTTGGCAGTATTCTTACTATTTTGCTGCCGGTTATTTATGCTGTTGTCATCGTGCTGGGACTGCTGATGCTCACAGGGCGCAATCCATTCAACCGGCTTTCCATGACCCAGACGCCAGTTCTGAGTAACCCTTACGCTGGGGCGTATGTGTATGGTCTGATGCTTGGCCCCATGACCTTGCCCTGTACCGGGCCGTTGATCGTAAGCGCCTTTTTACTTGGGGCAGGCAGTGTGGCTAATCTATCAAGCAGTCTTGCTTATTTTTTGTTTTTTGGTGTTGGCTTTGGCTGGCCGCTGGTGCTGCTGCCATTTATTGCCATGCCTTTTCAGCGTCGCTTTACCCGCTGGTTGGGCCAGAACTACAAGCTACTCACGCGCATTTCTGGTGTTCTGCTGGTGGGAATTGGTATTTTTGGCCTGTGGGTGGATGTGATTCCGAACCTGTAAATCTATTTTGAGTAAGGAGTGGCAGTCCTCAATGTTCGCAAGGTTTGATGGTTTGCTTGCAGGACTGCCACTCCTGACCTGTATAAACTACTTTTCTTCGGCCTGGATGCTTAACTGCCAACGGCCGTTCCCCAACATCCCCTCTTCCATTTCCCCATTCAACACAATCTCCTTGGCCCGCGTGATGCTGGTGAGATCGGTGGTGGCTTCCTGGAGATGGGCCGCGAGTTCGGCATCGGCGGTGTGCAGGTGCAGGCTGGCCAGTTCGGCGCCCAATGACAAGTTTTGCTCGCTTTTGTAGCGGCGTACGGCCGTGGCAATTTCAACAAGCTGGTCGCCGTGATTTACGGCCGTGTCATCTCGCCACGCCTCATTCCCCGTTGGCCAGGTTGAAGTGTGGATTGATGTCAATCCATCATCTTCGGCAAACATGCCCTGGTAGATTTGCTCCGTCACGAAGGGCAGGATAGGGGCCAGCAGCTTGAGCGTTGTCAGCAAGGCGTGGTGCAGCGCGTACCGGGCACCTTCGCTGGCCGAACCGCCATCGTACAGCCGCAGCTTAGCCATCTCCAGGTAGTTATCCGCCAAAATTTGCCAGAAGAACTGCTCAATTTCACTTTTAGCCGTCGCATAATCGTACTGCTCATACAATTTTGTGGTCCGCTCAATAAGCTGCTGTGTGTGTGCCAGCAACCATCTATCCGCCAACGTGAAAGAGATTGGAGATTGGAGATTGGAGATTGGTTCGGATGGAAAATCTCTGATCTCCAATTTCTGATCTCCCAAGAACCGACTGCAAAACCGGGCCACGTTCCACAGCTTGTTCACCAGCTTGGCTCCGGCCTGAATTTTTTCCTCGCTGATAATGGCGTCTTTGCCCAGGCCGGTGCTGGCGGACCAGTAGCGTACTGCGTCGGCCGAATACTGTTCGATCATCTCCATTGGGCCGATCACGCTGCTGCTTTTACTCTTGCTGATTTTGCCTTCACCCGCTGGAGCCAATCCCCAGCCGGAGATGGCTACCGATTCAAAGGGCAGCGTGCCAAAATGGAGCCACGATTTGGCGATGGTGTAAAACGCCCAGGTGCGAATAATCTCGTGGGCTTGCGGCCGCAGCGAGAACGGGTAGATTTGTTCGTAAAGCGCTTCATTACCCAAGCTTTCGGAGAAAGCCCACTGTCCCACAATTTGCGGCGACAGCGACGACGTGGCCCAGGTGTCCATCACGTCCGCTTCAGGGATGAAGTCGGTGGATCGGCAGACGCGGCAGGGATACGACGGCCGTTCTTCCAACGGGTCCACCGGTAAATCAGCCGCATCGGCCAGAATCGTCTCGCCGCAGTTGGCACAGATCCACACGGGAAAAGGCACGCCAAAAAAGCGCTGCCGCGAGATGCACCAATCCCAGGCCAGGTTCTCCACCCACTGCCGGTAGCGCAGCTTCATGTGCGCCGGCTGCCAGTTGATTTTCTCGCCCTGTGCCAGCAGCTCATCCTTGAACGCCAGCAGACGAATGAACCACTGCGACACCACGCGATATTCCACCGGCGTGTCGCAGCGCTCGTGGGTGCGCACGTGCTGGCTGATTTTCTCTTCACCCAACAACTCGCCAGCTTCACGCAGTTTGCCAATGATGATTTGGCGGGCTTCGGCGGTTGTGTGCCCGGCCAGATCAGCACCGGCGGCGGGGGTGAGACGGCCGTCTGCGCCAATCGCTTCAATCAACGGCAAATTATGCGTGCGCCACCAGGTCACATCGGCGTTGTCGCCGAAGGTGCAGCACATCACTGCGCCGGTCCCTTTGTCCGGCTCGGCGGCAGGATCGGCCAGCAGGGGCACCTGCTTGTGTGTGTAGGGCGTGGTGATTTTTTGGCCGAGGTAAGGAGTGAAACGGCCGTCATCCGGGTGCACAAACACGGCCACACAGGCGGGCAGCAGCTCGGGCCGCGTGGTGGCGATGGGCAGCATGGTGCCATCTTCCAGGGTGAAAGCCAGCGTGTAAAAGGTGCTTTCCCGCTCCAGATCGTTGAGCTCGGCCTGGGCGATGGCCGTCTGACATTCCGGGCACCAGATGGCCGGTGCTTTTTGGCGGTAAGCCAGCCCTTTCTTGTGTAAATCGAGAAATGACCATTGGGCCAGCCGCCGCGAATTGTCGTCGATGGTACGGTAGGTGTAGCGCCAATCAACTGATAGCCCCAGCCGCTGCCACAGCGCGCGGTATTTGCCCTCGGTTTCTTCGCTCACCTTCAGGCAGAGATCGATAAATGCCTGACGGCCAATGTCTGTGGCGTGAACGTTTTCCCGCCGCTCCACCAGCTTTTCGGTGGGCAGGCCGTTGTCATCGAAGCCCATGGGATAGAACAGGTTACGGCCGTTCATCCTAAAAAAGCGGGCAATGAAGTCGGTCTGACTGTACGAATAAACATGCCCCAAATGCAGATGTCCGGACACCGACGGCGGCGGCGTGTCGATGCTGAACACGGGGGCATCTGAATTGGGATCAAAATGATAGGTGCCGTCGGACTGCCACTGTGCTTCCAGGGCGGGTTCGGCCGTTTTTGGATTGTACCGTTTTGGTAAAGACATGAGTTGCCTCCATTTTTGCCACAGAGGACACAGAGATTTAAGAGAATTTTCTCTTTTCCTCTGTGGTCTCTGTGGCCAGAATCTAAAAAGCCCAAATCATCCGTTGAGGACGAAATGGGCTTGATTCCGCGGTACCACCTCTTTTTGCAAAACGATAAATTTTGCACACTTTACCCCGACCAACATCAGGGTTGCGCTGTAACGGGCTTACCCGTACCGGTCTACTTTGTTCGGTAATCGGTGGTCGGTAATCCGTAATCAGTTTTTACCGATTACTGCTCACCGTTGACCGATTACCGTCCATTTCTTCGGTAATCTATCCGGGCGACTTTCGCTGGGCGTTTGCTGTGGGGGCTTTCAACTGCAAATTCATTTGCAACCCCATCTTTTCTGTCAGCATCGGTGCCAGCTACTCCTCCCGGAGATGATGGCGTATTTAATTATGGGGACATTGTAGCAAATCAAGGGAAGAGATACAACCTGACAAAAGTGAGGAATTGTACCTAACTGTGAGAACAATCTCATTTGACGGCCGTTTCCCCCTCAGCGACAATTGCGCCAGCAAACAAACATTGGAGCATTATGAAGCGTTCAACACTCTTTTATCTACTTATCAGCTTGCTGCTGATTTTACTGGGGAGCAGCTGCCAACAAACAGCCGATGCCGGATCGGTGGCTGATGCGGCTCCAGCGATGGCCATTTCGGCTAGAGCAACAGAGCCGCTGCCGACCTTGGCTCCCAGCGTGACGCCCATTCCATCGCCGACGGTCACGCTCACGCCTTCGGCAACCGCGACGGCCCCGCCTACCGTGACGCCACAGCCCACGCAAACCAATACGCCCACGGTAACCCCAACAGAAACGCAGACGCCGACGGCTCCTTCGGCAAGCTCAGGACAGGCCGTTCCCATCAACCGCCGCTGCCCGCAAGAGGCGCCAATCAGGCCGACGTACACCAGCTACTTTTTAGCCGCCGATGCCTGGCCCCAGCCACAGGGCGAACCCGTGGGCCATTTTGACTTTGTGAAGCCGGTACCGGGTGGTGGTCGCACTATCATCAACAAAACGTTTCCTTATGGCTCGGATGGTGGCGGCCGTTACCTGCTGCACAACGGCATCGATATTGCCGGTGAGCTGGGAATGCCCGTTCTGGCCGTGGCCGATGGCACGGTGGTGGTGGCCCAGGCCGACGAATCTGAACTGTACGGTTGGCGCTGTGACTGGTATGGTCATCTGGTGGTGCTGGAGCTGGACCAGACGTGGCAGGGGCAGCCCATTTACGTACTCTATGGCCACGTGCTTGGTTTAAGCGTGGAAGTGGGGCAGCAAGTAGCACAAGGCGAGCCAATTGCTGAAGTGGGCGTGGGCGGCGCAGCCACGGTGCCGCATCTGCACCTGGAAGTGCGCGTGGGCAGCAATGAGTTTAGCTCTACCCGCAACCCGATGTTGTGGATTGATCCCGGCCCGACGCGCGGCGTGGTGGCCGGCCGGCTGATTGATCCGCAGGGACGGCCGTGGCAAGGGGTCATTGTGACGCTGGTTGATGCCAGTGAAGACGACGCGGAATTTATCAACACCTGGAGCTACCAGGGGGACCCACAAAATTTGATCAATCCTGATGAGCTGCTGGCGGAAAACTTTGTTTTTGCCGATGTGAGACCTGGGGAGTACACGCTGTACGTGAAGTTACAGGGAGTAGAATACCGGCAGCCGGTGCAGGTGCTGGAAGGGGAGATAACGACGGTGGAGCTGGTAACGGAGCCATACAAAACGCCCACCCCTACGCCGGAAGTTTCGCCGACCCCTGAAGTAAAAGCCGAGCCAGAAATGACGCCAACGGCCGTTTCTGACCAAAACGGTTAATTACCTATCTGATCTGAATATTGGCCACAGAGTTCACAGAGATTTTTGAGAAGGGTCTCAAGTTATCTAGCTTCTCTTTTTCCTCTGTGACTTTATCGGATAGATTTTAAGCTACACGACCCAATCTGCCTCGGCGGTGGGCAGGGTGAGAATAAATTGGCTGCCCTGGTTGGGTTTGCTGCTGACGGTGATACGGCCGTTGTGTGCTTCAGCCAGCGCTTTGGCGATGGTCAGGCCAATGCCTAACCCGTTGTAGCTGCGGTTATCACCCCGCTCTAACTGCACAAAGCGTTCGAAAATTTTGGCGTAGCTGTCGGGATGAATGCCAATGCCCTGGTCGGCGACGCCCAGCAGCATCTCGCCGCCTCCGTTTGTTTTGGCCCAAATGCGAATAGTTTGGTTTGGCCGGCTGAATTTGAGCGCGTTATCCAGCAGATGATAGAAGAGGTGGCGCAGTTTATGCGTGTCGCCATTGATTTCCCAGGTTGGTTCAATTTCATTCTGGATAGTCAGGCACCGTTCGGCAATTTCGGTCTGCTTTTTAGCAATGAGGCGTTCAATTTCAGTGTGGAGGGGAAACGGCCGTCGCAAAATCTCCAATCCTTCATCAATCTGCGCCAGGAGAAGTAGATCCTCTACCAGCCGGTTCAGCGTATGGGTATTGTGCTGCACCCGTTCCAAAAAGCGCAGCTGTGATTGAAAATCGCTTTGTTCGGCGGAAGCAAAAACAATCTCCAGCGTGTTTAGAATGGTGGCGATGGGCGTGCGCAGCTCGTGGGTCATCGTGGCCATTAGGTTCTGTTTAAGCTGTGCAATCTCTACTTCCGTCTTGGTTTGGTCCCATTGACGTCGGCGCATAATGGCTTCAATGCGGGCTGCCAGCTCGTTTAGGCGAAAGGGTTTGCCCAGAAACTCGTCCACCCCTGTCTGTAGGGCATTGACCACATCTTCTTCATCAGTTTCGGCCGTTAGCATGATGATAGGCACGTCCGATTGCTGGCGAATTTGCTCAGTGGCTTCCAATCCGTCCATAATCGGCATGGTCATATCAATAATTACCAGGTCAGGCGTCAGCTCATCGACAAGATCAACCCCTTCCTTCCCATTATGCCCGGCAAAGACCTCATGCCCACGACTGCCTAATCCCACTTTTAGGGATTCTGTTATAAATGGATCATCGTCCACAATCAATAATTTAGCCATTCTTACCACAAAAATAGAGCGCCTACGCATCTTTGCCGTGATTGGGGATTATGCGAGCAGTAGTCGGAGCAGCGGCGTAAGTTCTATAAAGGTATCCTTGTAGGGAACTCTTCCCGTGTTACTTCACAGGCGTAAGCTTACAAAACAGGATGCGGTTCCAACAATAGGGAATACATCCCAAACAGCTTACTATTTAGCCTTGAACTTTGAAATAGCATAAAATGAGGCACGCTTGCAGCTAAAAATTCCCCACATGGAAGAGGCGCTTATGTTATTTGTAGACAATCAGGAAACGACTGACCCCAGAATGAATCTGGCCATTGAGGAACATTTGCTACGGAACGTCCAGCTGGTGGAGCCGCTGCTGCTTTTTTATATCAACACACCCTCAGTGATTTTGGGACGGAACCAAAACAGCGTTGAAGAAATCGATCCGGATTTTGTGCGTGAGAAAAACATTTACGTCGTGCGGCGGCTTTCTGGCGGCGGTGCTGTGTACCACGATTTAGGCAATCTGAATTTTAGTTTTATCACCCACGGCCGTCAGGATTTACACAATTTTGCGAAGTTCACTGAGCCAGTCATCAAAGTATTGCGAAATTTGGGACTCAATGCCGGGCTGCAGGGCAAAAGCGACATTTTTGTAGAAGGCAAAAAAGTGTCTGGTAATGCCCAGTATGCGGCAGCAGGGCGCATGTTTAGCCACGGCACCATTTTGTTTGATACCAATCTAGAGAATATGCTGCGGGCGATCAACCCCAAGCAGGCCAAAATTGAGTCCAAGGCGGTACAGTCTGTACGGTCATTTGTGACCAATATCCGGGAACATTTGTCTGACGAGATGGATATTGCCCAATTCCGGCAGGTGCTGCTAAGCGGAATCTTTGGTGGCGATGACGTTCCTACTTATGCCCTGACGGATTCGGATTGGGAGCAGATTCGGGAAATTGCGATGCAGCGTTATATGACGTGGGACTGGAATTACGGCCGTTCCCCCGCCTTCAATATCCAAAAAACAGAAAAACTGCCGGTAGGCAAGCTGGATGCCCGCATTGATGTTGAAAAAGGGCACATCCAGGCCATTAAAATTTATGGCGATTTCAGCGGCCAGCGCGATGTTGCCGAACTAGAAATGCGCCTCACCGGCCTGCGTTATGATGCCGATGCCGTAGCCGAGGCTTTGGCCGACACCGAACTGGAACGATATTTCGGTCCACTGGAAAAAGAATCTTTCCTGAAGCTGCTTTTTTAGCTTGAACGCAGCGGAGAGTGCAGCGAATTTTAGGAATGAACGAATGAAACCTGCCCGAGAAAGAAAAGAATTCGTTGTTTACTCCCATTCGTTGTACTCATTGGCGCAGAGAGAAAAGGAAAACTGCAATTGAAAAAAGTGTATTGGTTAATTTTTGTGGGGCTGTTGCTTGGCTGTGGTAGCGAAGCGGCCCCGACAGCCGTTCCTTCCCCACCACCTCCGACCCGAGAAACCGTTTTGGAAGCTGAAATTGGGCCAACGGCTACGGCCGTACCTCCCAAACCAACCGACACCCCGATACCGCCCACAGCAACGGCCGTGCCGCCTACGGCCACAGCCGAGCCCCAAGCTGTTCCCGAGATCGTCTGGCTGCCCTATGCCGTAGGTAATCTCGGTGAACCTGTCTTGATGCTGGAAGATGATAACGTTGTCTACCGGGAAATACCGGTCGAAGTCGATATTTTCTTTGGTTATGCGGCTGGCTGGCTGGCCTATGGCAGCTACTTCTGGGAACCTACCGCTGACCAGCAGTCTGTGACTGATTTATACATTTACAACTTTGCCACCGACACTGACCAACTGTGGGCTGACGGCCGCATTGGCCGGGCAGCGCTTTCACCGGTCAACGAGATTTCGGGCCAGCCAACTGTAGCTGTCGCTGTCAGTGATGGCAGCGATTTCGACCTGGTTGTGATGTTGGGGCCAGATAACAGTGTGCCGCTAGTAGAGGGGATGGACCCTTATTTTTCCTGGTCACCGGACGGCAGCCAGATTGCTTATTTGCGTGATCATGACCTGTTCATTACCAGCGCCGCCGGAGTCTCCGGCGATCCGCCGATTGCCAGCGATGTTTACCGGAGCGGCCAGTGGATTGGTGATGCACCGCTGTGGTTGGGGAGCTCTGGCTACCTGCTTTACGCGGAGACACCGTTTGTTATTGCTGCCGCTGACGGCAGCGGGACGTTTGTGCCTACAGCAGAAAACGGTACGCCGCTGGAAGGGCCACGCCCATTAGCCATGCTTTACTCATCTACTACCAACCAGCTCATCGCCGAAATTTATGGGATGTTTGGTTCTAACCTGGCAATTTATCAATTTGGCGACGGGTTTAAAACGGCCGAACTCACCCAGCAAATTGACGATGCCCAACTGGCTGGATGGTATGAAGAAAACGAAAGCATCATCATCGTCAGCAGCGATGGGGAGGCCACAGTTTTGCCGTTGACACCCCAGGAGTGATTTGTTACCATTTGCTCCATGATGACCCTTGTGAACACTTACCGGCCAATGAGCGCCGCCGCAGCCGCCCAGACACACAGTCTGGCAATTGCTGCTGCCTGAGTTTTCACGACAATTTAAGCGCAGCACCCTGGCCGCCAGACTGACCATTTTACAGTCTGGCGGTTTTTTGTTGCTACGGTAAAATTCCATTTATTGACAAGGTGCGCGCACCTTGTCAATAAATGGAAAATGGAGAAGACATGAGACCCACAACCAGTAACGAGATTCGCAAAGCATTTTTAGATTATTTCAACGAGCAGCGGCACGAAGTGGTTGCCAGTGCCCCGCTGCCGCAGTATGACAACCCCACGCTCCTGTTTACCAACGCCGGGATGAACCAGTTTGTTGACGTCTTTTTAGGGCGGGAGAAACGGCCGTATACCCGCGCTGCCACCGCCCAAAAAGTAATGCGCGTCCAGGGCAAACACAACGATTTAGAAAACGTCGGCCCCTCGCCGCGTCATCACACCTTTTTTGAGATGATGGGCAACTTCTCCTTTGGCGACTACTTCAAAAAGGAAGCCATCGATTTTGCCTGGCAGTTTGTCACCGGCGTGCTGGAGCTGGAAGAAGACCGGTTGTGGGCCACCATCTACACCGACGATGACGAATCGTTTGAGCTGTGGCAGCGCTATCTGCCCGCTGAGAAAATTTTGCGCTTCGGCAAAAAAGACAACTTCTGGGAAATGGGCGAGACCGGCCCCTGTGGTCCCAACTCCGAGATGTTTTACTACATGGGCGACATGGAAACGTGCGATCCATCGCGGCTCAATGCCGATGACGACGAAGAGTTCCTGGAATTCTGGAATCTGGTTTTCATGCAATTTAACCGCGAAAAAGACGGCAGCCTGACGCCGCTGCCCAAGCCATCGGTGGATACTGGTTTGGGTTTAGAGCGGATGGTGCGGGTAATGCAGTGGAAGGATAACACCTACGATACCGACTTGTTTGCCGGCGCGTTGGATCGTGTGCAAGAACTGCTGGGCGACAGCCACAAGCAGCGTGCGGAGCATCTTGTTGGCTACCGCGTCATTGCGGATCATGGCCGGGCAGCTACCTTTTTGATTGCCGATGGCGTGCGTCCGGGTAACACCGGTGCAGGCTACGTGCTGCGCATGATCATCCGGCGGGCAGTGCGTTTTGGCTTTAGCATTGGCTTTACTGAGCCATTTTTGGCGGAAGTGGCCAAGGTGTACATCCAGCAGATGGGTGAAGCGTATCCGGAATTGAAGCTGCGCGAGGAACACGTTTTGCGCACGCTGACGCAAGAGGAAAAGAAGTTTGCCCGCACGCTGGAATCGGCTTTGGTGCAGCTGCATCATGTGATGGCTGAGCTGAACGAGAAGGGCGAAAAAGAGATTTCTGGCGAGGTGGCGTTTGATCTGTATGCGACGCACGGCCTGCCGCTGGAGATCACCCGCGATGTGGTGCAGGAACGCGGCTTCACCGTCGATGAAAAAGGGTACAACGCGGCACGCGAAGCGCATGCCATTGCCAGCGGTAAAGGTGCGTTTGGCGAGTACAGCGCGGAGACGGGGGTGTACGGCCGTCTCCTAACCAATCTCCAATCCACTGGCCAGCTAGAAGACGGTGTCGAGTACGATCCGTACCTGGGCGCTGAGACCGAGTCTGAGATTGTGGGGCTGATTCGTGATGGTGAGCTGGTGAATGCAGTGCAGGCAGGGGATAAGGTGGAGATGGTGACGGCCGTTTCCAACTTTTACGTTGAAGCGGGTGGTGAAGTCAGCGACACCGGCCAAATTGTGGGGCTGGATGGCACATCCATCTTTCGTGTAGAAGATACACGCAAGCCGCTCAATGGTCTGATTGTGCACGTCGGTAGAGTGGAGCAGGGCGAATTTACTCTTGCTCAACCCGTGCGTCTGAGTGTTGATGACGTGCGCCGCAGCGACATTCGCCGCAACCACACCGCTACCCACATCTTGCACCAGGAGCTGCGCGATCGGTTGGGCACACACGTTACCCAGGCCGGCTCGCTCGTTGCGCCGGACCGGTTGCGCTTTGACTTTACCCACGACCATGGCGTCGATGACAACACCTTGTCTGAAATTGAGGAAAAAATCAACGAGGCAATCCTGGCCAACTATCCCGTAGAAATTGAGTACATGGGTCAGAAAGAAGCGATTCAATCCGGGGCAATGGCCCTGTTTGGCGAAAAGTACGGCGACATCGTGCGCACCGTGCAAATAGGGTACGAAGGCGAAAAACCGTACAGCTTTGAGCTGTGCGGTGGTTTACACGTCGCGGAGACCAACGACATTGGCCTATTCCGTTTCACCAGCGAAGGGGCGGTGTCTGCCGGTGTGCGCCGCGTGGAGGCGGTGACCGGACGCGGTGCGCGCCAGCTCATTGCTGAGCGGCTCAATTTACTGGACCGGCTGGCCGGGCAGCTAAACGTGCCGGTCTCTGAACTGGAATCGCGTGTCGAGACGCTGCAAGCGGAGCAGAAAGCGGCGCAAAAGCGCGTCGAGCAGATGCAGCAGCGGCTGGCCGGCCTTCAGTTTGAATCGATCATGGCCCAGACGCAGGACGTGGCGGGGGTGAAGCTGCTCACCGCCCAGGTTGAGGGTGTAGAGGTTGAGGGCCTGCGCCAGATGGCCGATCGTTTTCGCGACAATGTGGGATCGGGAACGGCCGTTCTGGCCACAGTCAACAACGGCAAACCGATCATCATTGCTGCCGTTACCAAAGATTTAATCTCGCGTGGCATCAAGGCCGGGGACATCGTGCGCGATGTGGCCAAAGTGGTGGGCGGTGGCGGCGGTGGTCGTCCCGACATGGCCCAGGCCGGCGGCAAGGATGCATCCAAACTGCCGGAGGCGCTGGCGCTGGTACCGAAATTAATTGAGCAGGCACTTGGTTAAGTGAGAGTAGCGATTGGCGATTAGAGAGTAAATTGGCTCTCAATCGCCAATCGCTAATTACCGATCTCCTTCATGCAAATAATCCACCTCGACGATTCCGACGACATCATCTCCATTTGCGACCGGCTGACGTGGGTTGAGGCGCAGCAAGCGCTGCTGGTGTTGCCGGAGGCTGGTGGCGTGCTGCGCGAGGGGTTGGATTTGGTGCGACTGCGTCGTTTTGCTGACCGGCAGCGGTTGGAAATCGGGCTGGTGACGCCCGATGTGCCCATCACCCGACAGGCGCAGGCGTTGGGGCTGCCCGTTTTTCCCTCAGTACAGATTGCGGAGACCAGCCGCCGGGGCTGGTGGCGCGGTCGTAAACGGAATGAGCGCGTTGGGCTGCCGACGGTGGGAGATGGTGGTTGGGAGGAGATTGTGGGCGAACGGCCGTATCCTCCCCTTGATTCCGCCGATCGCCAGGAAGCGCATCGTCGCCTACAACCCAAATCGACCGTGCGGCTATGGCTGGTGCGCTATGCCGCTATTTTTTTGTTTTGCCTGACGCTGGCCATTTTGTATGCGGCTTTCACTTATGCCGTGCCTGGAGCTACCATCATTTTGCAGCCGGAAACGGAAACCATACAAGTGGAGCGGGCCGTCATTGCTGATCCGGCGGTGGAAGCGGTAAATTACAGCCTGAACACCGTGCCGGCTCGCTTGCTGACAACAACTGAATCATGGCAAACCAGCGTGGCGACCACCGGCGCGGTTGAACTGCCGGATGCGCCGGCGCGGGGCACGGTGCTGTTTGTCAATCAATTGGCGCAAGGTGTGATCATTCCTGCCGGAACCCGCGTGAGCACCTCCGACGGCAGCAATATCGCCTTCCAAACGCTGGAAGAGGTATCGCTGGCCGAAGCGGTGGGCAGCACGGCCGAAGTAGAAGTCATTGCCGAGCAGCCAGGGCCGCAGGGCAACGTGGGCGCCAATTTGGTGAACCGGGTGCAGGGTTCGCTGGATTTGCAGGTGGAAGTGCGCAATCTGGAGCCAATGGAAGGGGGTGCGCTGCGGGAAACGGCGGCCGTTTCTGCCGAAGATCAAGAACGGTTGCGGGCGCAGGCGCTGCAATTTTTGCAGGCGGTGGCGCTGGCCAACATGGAAGCGGAGCTGACGGAGCGCGAATTTATATCAAAAGATACGATTCGTGTTGTCAATATTTTGGATGAGACGTTTTCGCATGACGTGGGCGAGCAAACGGCGGAGTTAACTTTGGTGATTCGGGCGGAACTACAAGGAACGGCCGTAGACACCACCGTCGCTTCAGGATTGGCCTTCGATTCGCTGGGGCAGGCGGTGCCCGCCGGGTTTACCCTGGTGCCGGACAGCATTCGCTTCAGCAGCGGCAGTGTCGTGGCGGTGGATGAGTCAGGGCGAGTGACATTTTCCATGATAGGCGAGGGGGTGGTAGCGGCCAACTTGGCGCTGGATGGTCCAATTACGGCCGTTACCGGCCAAGACCCAGAAACGGCCGCAGCTTACCTTTTTCAAAATCTCCCCCTCCGCGCTGTACCCACGCTGAACATCTGGCCCGTCTGGTTTGACCGAGTACCGTACCTAACGACGCGGATTCAGACGGAGATTGAACCGTGATTTTGAGTGATAAGTGATAAGTGAAAAGTGCCTCTACTTTTTACTTTTCACTCTTTCAACCGTAAATCGTAGGCAAAACGGCAAGTCAAAACGGCCGTAATCCAGACAATCAAGATAAGCAAGCCACAGAGAACAAAGAGAAACAAGAGAATGAAAGTCAAATCTCAAAAATCTCTGTGCCCTCTGTGGCAAATAAAAATATGACTCATTTAGATTGGAAAGTACTGAATTCGGAATATTTGCTGCAAAACGAATGGATTGCGGTGCGGGCCGATACGTGTGAGATGGGCAACGGCCGTCTCATTGATCCCTACTTCATCGTCGAGAGCCGCAGCTACGTCAATGTGGTGCCGGTCACGCCGGAGGGTGAGGTTTTGCTGCTGCGCATTTACCGGCATGGTCTGGGCAAAACGCTGCTGGAAACGCCCGGTGGGTTGATTGATGCCGGGGAATCAGCATTCGCGTCGGCGCAGCGGGAACTGCTGGAGGAGACCGGCCACACCTGTGCCGCCATGCAGCCAATCGGCAGCGGCGCGCCCGATCCGGCTCGTTTTGACTGCCATGCTTATTATTTTTTGGCGACGGGTGTGGTAGAAACGGCCGTTCCCGACTGGGACGAGCATGAAGAGATGGAGCTGCTGAAGCTGCCTATCGCCGAGGTGAAACAGATGTTGTTTGCCGGGGAAATCGTCGATTCGGTACAGCAAAGCGCCCTCTTTTTTGCCCTGCACGCTCTGGGAGAACTGAGCGGATGAGCGGCCGTTTTCCCGGTCGGGTGATGGCGCTGGACTTGGGCAGTAAGCGCATCGGCGTGGCCGTCAGCGATCCCACGCGCACCATTGCCCAATCGTACGGCGTGGTCAAGCGCAAATCGCGCGAGGAAGATTTTGCCCGTTACCAACAAATTTTAGCCGAGCAAAAGGTGACGCTGCTGGTGGTTGGTTTGCCCACCACGGCGGAGGGTGAAGATAGTGATACGGCCGTCTGGATTCGTGACTACATGGCCGAGTTCAGCCAGCAGTGTGACGTGCCCATCCAGTTTTGGGATGAAAGCTTTACCACCGTCAAAGCGGAGGAAAGCCTGCGCCAGCGCGGCAAGCGGGGCAAAAAAGCCCGGCAGCAGGTGGATGCCGTCGCCGCCGCCTTCATTTTGCAAAGCTATCTGGATGCGCACCATTAAAAAAAATAGAACGCTGATTTACCTGACTGCCATGATCAGGAAAATCAGGTAAATAGCGTCCCAATAATTGTTGGAGTAAGCTTATCGACACGCAAAAGAGACGGCCGCAGCGCCGCAAGGACCCATACCAGGAATCGCCCCAAAGCAATCGACGGCGTTCGATGAGCTGTTTGCTGCGGGGGGGATTGCTGCTGGTGGTGCTCACCGCCTGCCTGACGGCCGTTTTCATTTTTTACTTTCAGTGGCGCGGCGGGGAATTTGTGGCAGGGAACGGCCGTTCCCTGCAAGCCCGCGACGTCTACCTGCAAGCCTATCTGGCGGCCAATGCTGCGGCACTGGAAGAGCCGGCCGGTAATGGATTCACGCCGGCACCGTTCACCATTGCCACGGGTGAATCGGCCGATACCATTGCCGCCAATTTAGCCGCAGCGGGATTGTTAAACGACACCGAGCTGTTTCTCAACTACTTGCGCTACCATGGTCTGGACGCCCAACTTGAGGCGGGCGAATTTATTCTCGATCCGCAGCAAACCATTCCCGAAATGGCGGCGGCACTCACCAAGGCCATCGCGCAGGAGGTCGATTTGCGCTTTGTAGAAGGGTGGCGCTTAGAGCAAATGGCTGACTATCTGGCTGACAATCCCGCAGCCAACATCGACGCGGCCCAGTTTTTAGCCATTGCCCAACGGCAGGCGGCCTTTGACCTGACGCCGTATTCATTTTTGGCCGATTTGCCTCCGACGGCCTCGTTGGAAGGCTATCTTTTCCCCGACACCTACCGGATGCCACCAGAGGCCGATGCACGCTATTTGGTGGATTTGATGCTAAAAACATTTGAGCGGCGGGTGACCCCAGCAATGCGGCAGGGATTCCAAGACCAGGGGCTGACGGTGCATGAGGCGGTGACGCTGGCGGCGATTGTGGAGCGGGAAGCGGTGGTGGCCACAGAACGGCCGATTATCGCCGGCGTCTTTTTCAATCGGCTGACGCAGGGCATCAAGTTGGAGGCTGACCCCACGGTGCAGTATCCGCTGGGCTACCAGGCAGACAGCGACAACTGGTGGAAGTCCCCCCTTTTTTTGGTCGATCTGGAGATGGATTCACCCTACAATACCTACCGCTATGCCGGTTTGCCGCCGGGTCCCATTGCCAATCCCAGCCTCTCTTCCCTGGAGGCGGTGGCCTTTCCGGCTGAGACTGAATTCATCTTTTTTGTGGCCGATTGTGATGCGGCCGTTCCCGGCAGCCATGCCTTCAGCATCACCTACGAGGAGCATTTAAGCAATGTCCAGCGCTGCCGCTGAGCATGGTAATCAGTGGTCAGTGGTCAGTAATCAGTTTTCAGTTACTGGTCACTGGTTACTGCTTACTGGTTACTGCTTACTGATTACCATCTTTCTGACCGCCTGCGCCAGTGTTCAACCCGTGGTCAAAATTGGCCTGGTGGCGCCATTTGAGGGGGCGCAGCGGGAGCTGGGGTATGATGCCATTTATGCGGCGCGGCTGGCGGTGCGGGAGATTAATGAGGCGGGCGGCATTGGCGGGTACCGGGTGGCGCTGGTCGCTTTGGATGATCGGGGGGATGTGGCGCTGGCAGAGGATACGGCCGTTTCCCTCACCATCGATCCCGATGTAGTGGCCGTCATTGGGCATGGGGTGGCGGCGACAACGGCCGTCGCCCAACCCATCTATGCCGCAGCCGATTTGCCACTTTTGCCACTAGGAAATCCTCCGTTTACCCCACAAGACCCGGCTCTGCTGCCTGCCGAATTCCAGACCGCCTACAATGCCGTCACCCCCTTTGACGAGACTGCCGGACCGTATGCCGCTGCCACCTACGATGCCATGCAGCTGCTGTTTCAGGCGATGGCTGCCGGTGAAGATACTTCCGGCACCATTGATCGTGATTCTGTGACAAACAGCCTCACTGCATTAAAATACGATGGGCTGGTGGGCACGGTCTACCAGCCTTGAGATTGGCACGTTGGTCAAGATTGCATTCTTGACCTACAAACTCCTGGGAGAAAAGTATGTTTCGCCGTTTTCTTGGTTTGCTCATGTTGCTGATTGCCATTGGAGGCATCATTCTAGCCATATTTGGTGCCCGGTTAGGACATCGGCTGGTAGATAGAGTGGCCGTTAATTTTGATCAAACCTTGCAGCTTACTTCACAAAGTTTGGATACCGTTTCAGAGACGCTGGCGCTGGCCAAGACCAGCATCGCTGATGTGAACACGGTGATGGAAACGGCCGAAACCACCGCCGACGATCTGGCCCAAACCGTCACGGACACACGGCCGTTGCTCAGCCAGATTTCCAGCGTGGCCTCTGAGCAGGTGCCGGACAGTATTGAAACGATTGAAGAGGCGTTCCCCAGTCTGGAGCAGGTAGCCGGCGTGATCGACCGCACGCTGGTGACGCTCAACAATTTTCGCATTGATGAAGAGATATTAGGCTTTCCGCTGCAATACGATTTGGGGGTTGATTACGCACCGGAGGTGCCATTTGACCAGTCAGTGCGGGAACTCGGTGAAGGGCTGGAAGGGCTGCCGGAAAGTTTGCGTACGCTGCAAGTGTACATCAATGTCACCAACGGCAATCTGCAAACGGTAAGCCAGGACATTCGCAATCTGGCCGATGATTTGAACACCGTGAACGGCCGTATCAACGAGCTTGATCCCATTTTGGACGAATACATCCGGCTCATCACCACTACCAACGACAATACGCGCCAGCTGCGCGCCCAAATTAACGACGATGTGCAGAGCATCAAAAACGGCATCACCCTGGTGATGGTCTGGCTGGCCATTACTCAAATTGCCCCGCTGTATTTGGGCTGGGAATTGGTGACGGGGCGGCGGGAAACGGCCGTTGCCCCCGATGCTGTCCAAACGACTAACTAAAATTTTGAGTGAAAAGTAAAAAGTGATAAGTGAAAAGTGATGCACTACTTTTTACGATTCACTTATCACTGTTCACTCCTGTTAAATTCCACATCAGGAGGAAAAGTTACATGTTTCGCAAAATTGCTGGGTTGGTTTTATTGATCATTGGCCTGCTGGGCGTGCTGCTGAGCATTGGCGGCATCGTTTACAGCGGGCGCGCCGTGGATGCGGTGGTGAAGGTGCTGGACGATACATTGGGGCTGACTGGAGGCAGCTTGGCCACGGTGGAAGACACGCTGGCGCTGGCGCGAGGCACCATTGGGGATGTGAATGAAAGCCTGGTAACGGTGCAGGTAACGGCCGATTCCCTGGCGAAAACCATTGCCGATACCCAACCGCTGTTGGACGAAGTCGCCGAAATCACGGGTGAGGATGCGCCCAACAGCATCGAATCGGTGCAGGAAGCGATACCGGCCGTGGCTGAAGTGGCCGGGGTTATTGACGACACGCTCATCACCCTGAATTCGTTCAAAATTGAGGAGGAGATTCTTGGTTTTGAGCTGAACTATGATTTGGGTGTCAATTACGCGCCGACGGTGCCTTTTGATGAAACTGTGTCTGGTTTGGGCACCAGCCTGGACGGCTTCCCCGACCGGCTGCGCGAACTGGAACCCAGTCTGGCTGCAGCCAACCAAAATCTGGGCATGGTGTCGGAAAATATTTATGCCGTTTCCGATGATCTGGCGGTGATAAACGGCCGTGTCGCCGAAGTCGATCCGCTGTTGGGTGATTACATCGGCATTGTGCAGGACATCAACAGCACTATTGGCACCACGCAAAGCACTGTTCAGGCCCAGGCGGGTAATGTGAAGCTGGCACTGCAAGTCATCTTTGCCTGGCTGGGTTTCCTGCAATTTTCGCTGCTCTACCTCGGTTGGGATCTTATGACCCGCACCGTGTTAGACGAAGAGACAATTGAAGATGCCGTAGAAGAAGTGATGGAAGAGAGAGAAGAAAGAGAGAAAAGTGCCTAAAAAACAGTAGCTGTCAGAACGAGGTGGAAAGTGAGAACTTTCTCACTTTCCCTCGTTTCCTATTTCAGTTTTTATACTGCCTGAATATTCTCTGCTTATGCAAAAAGCGCGTTATTTAAGATATGCTGGTCTGTTCATGGCCTGTTTGGCCTGGTTGATGGCCTGTTCCGAATCGCAACCCGCTACAACTGGCCAGCTGCCCCAACCAACCGCTGATTTGGCGCTACAGCCCACACCCACACTGGCTTCTGGCCTGCCCACGCTGCAACCACCAACGTCGGCAACCGATAATAACGGGGGAGAAACGGGAACGGCCGTTTCCATCCCCACCGTCACCCCTTTACCCACCGTCACGCCGCTGCCGTCGCCCACGCCATCACCAGCGCCGCAAATGCGCCTGACGCTGGCCGAGACTCAGCTGCACAATGGGGATTACGGCGCGGCGGTTGTTAATCTGGCTGCCGCCAAACAAATCCAGGAAAGCTACACTGCTTCGCAGCAAATGTACCTTTTGTATCAGCTGGGCGTGGCGTATCAGGGCGACGGCCGTTTTGCCGAAGCCATCGCCGCCTTTGATGACCTTCTCGTACAGTTCCCCGATTCCACCCCAACCGATGTGCATTTACGCTTGGGACAGCTGCACACGGCCGTTGGCGATTCCGCAGCAGCCATTGCCGCCTATCAATTTTACCTGGGCCAAAATCCAGAGATGGCCGCTTATGTGGAGCCGATGTTGGCCGAGATTTACCGGGCAAACGGCGAGGTTGCCTCCGTGGTGGCGGCGTACGAAGCAGCATCGGCAGCACCGGCGCAGCGGCTAAAAGAGATTGCCAACCGGCAGGCGCTGGCCCAACTTTATCTGGAAAACGGCCGTCTCACAGAAGCAATTACCCAATACGACGCCATCCGCGATCTGGCCCGCACCGAATTTACCAAGGGGCAGATGAATTACCTGGCTGGGATGGCTCTGCTGGCGGCGGAAGATACCGAGGGGGCGTACGGCCGTTTCCGCATTGGCATCACCCAATTCCCCCGTGCCTATGAAAGCTATTTGGGCCTGGTGCAGTTGGTGGATGCCGGGATAGTGGTGGATGAGTACCAGCGCGGCCTCGTCAACTTCCATGCCGACTCCTACCAACCGGCCATCGCCGCCTTCCAGCGAGCCATCGCCCTGCGCCCCGATGATTTTCCCGCCGACGCCCACCTGTACATCGCCTGGAGTTATGAAGCGCTGGGCAGCACCGCCGAGGCGCTGGCGGCATTGCAGCAATACGCCGCGCTTGAACCCGCCTCCGGTCTGTTTGAGGTGGCTAACCTGCGTTCGCGGCTGGGCGAAACTGCCGTGGCCTTACAGCTTTATCTCGATTACCTGGACCAATATCCCGATGGTCCCGATGCCCCGCTGGCCGCCTGGCGGGGTGCCAATGCAGCGGATGATTTGGGCGATGTGGAGACGGCCGTTTCCCTCTACACGCGGCTGGGCACCAACTACCCTAACTTTGATGATTCTGCCGAAGGGCTGTTTTTGGCCGGTTGGCTGGCCAACGGGGCCGGGGATGTGGCAACGGCCGTCACTCGCTGGCATCAACTGATCGAAATTTACCCTCAGACCGAATATGGTGGCGCGGGCCTGGTCTGGCTTCAGCGCACGCTGCCCGAATACACGCCAGCTCCCCCCGCCACGCCCGAACCGGATGCCACGGCTGAACCAACCGTGGCACTGACGCCAACGGTATCGGTAACGGCTACCGCTGCGGCCACAGTCGCCCCGCCACCTGACCCAGAACAAATTGCTGCCGATATGCAGCGGCTGCTGCAAACCAACCGGCGGCTTGACTATTACTGGCTGCGGGCCGAAGGGCTGGCGGATGGCGAGGAACCGTTTGTGGGGGACGGCCGTTTCTTCTCGCCAACCCCCTTCGAACATGAAGGCTTGCAGCAGGAAGCTGAGGCGTGGCTGCGTGATTGGCTGGCGCTGGATGAAGATGCCCCCGTCGGCCAGCTCAGCCCCAGCCTGACGGCCGATTCCCGCCTGATTGTCGGCCAAAAGCTGTGGGATGCCGGGCTGTTTGAAGCGGCCAAAGGAGAATTTGAGAATTTGCGAACGGCCGTGGCCGACGATGCGTTGTTGAGCTACCAACTGGCGCTTTACTTCCGCGACATTGGCCTGTATCGCTCGTCGATTCTGGCGGCGGTGACTGTGTTGAACTTGTCCGGCCAGACGGTATTTGAAGCCCCCAAATTTATGGGGCAGCTGGCCTATCCCACTTACTACGCCGATCTCGTCCTGCCATTGGCCGAGCGATATGATTTTGACCCGCGCCTGCAATTTAGCCTGGTGCGGCAGGAAAGCCTGTTTGAGAGCTTTGCCCGTTCTGGCGCGGCGGCCCAGGGGCTTAGCCAGGTCATTCCCGATACCGGCGCGTACGTTGCCAACCTGCTCAACTGGCCCGATTTTGTCAACGAAGATTTGTACAAGCCGTACGTGGGCCTGAACTTTGGCGCATTTTACCTCAGCCAACAGCTTAACACGTTTGACGATCACGTTCACGCTGCGCTGGCGGCCTACAACGGCGGCCCAGGCAACGCTGCTCGCTGGTATGATCAGGCTGGCGGCGATTTGGATTTATTCGTGGAAACGGTCAATTTCCCGGAAACCCGCCTCTACATCGAGCGCATCTTTGTCGGCTTTGTGATTTACGACTATCTCTACGGCGAGTAAAAATAACGGGATGCAGATTTGCCTGATTACCCTGATTTTTGATCTTTTTCATCAGGAAAATCAGGTAATCTGCGTCCTATTCCTTAAAACTATGTCATTTGAGTGGCAGACGGAAGAAGATTATAGCTGGGAGGAGGAGCCAGAAACGGCCGAACCGCCTCAGCCGCAGCGGCGGCGCTGGCCGTGGTTGGTGCTGGTGGGGGTGTTGCTGGTCGGCACGGCCGTTTTTCTCCTGTACCGCCAGCTTAACCAAAGGGTGGAAATTGCCACCGAAGACGTGGCCGACGATCTGATTGCCAGCTATGCCGTGTTGCAGCAGGCGGCGCAAAACCGGGATGAAAATCTTTTCAACAGCCTGCTCTCTGGCCGCGATCCGGAATGGTCGCTGGCGCAGCAGGACAATATTGCCAGCGGGCTTTTGTTTGACCGTCCCGGTTTTAGCCTGAACTGGCAGCCAGGCGTGGCGGAAACGGCCGTCATCAGCCAAACCCTCTCCCCTGACCTCACTGCCGCTGAACTGACCACCGTGCAAAAATACAGCCTGGACATCGGCAATGGCCTTACCGAAACAGTCGAACTGGAACGGCGCGATGTGTATCGTCTAGGGGAGGACCGCTGGCTGTATGCGCCGCCGGAGCGTGAATTTTGGGGCGTGCGTCGTCGTCTGGAGGGGCAGCTGCTCAGCGTACGCTATCCGGCACGGGACGAGGAAATCGTGCACCGGCTGTCGGCTGATTTGGAGGCAAAGTTGGTGCAGCTTTGCAATGTTTCCGGCTATAACTGTCCGCCAAATGCTCGGGTGCGCCTGATTTTTTCGCCTGAGCCAGAAAGTCTTGCCCAGGCGACCTTTCTAAACGCACTCACGTTCAAGCGGGAAACACCGCAAGATGTAACCTCAAGCGGAATCGAAGCCCATCTTTGGGTTGTCATGGCAGGCGAGCAGGCGGTGGTTTTGCCCACGCCGTCGCTGGTAGGGCTGCCTCGCAATGAGGTCGGTTACCAGGCATTATTTCGCGGCTATGCGCAGCAGTTATTAACGGTGGCCATCAATGATTTAACGGATTGGGAGTGTTGCGAAAATACGCCATATTATCGGGCTGTTGTGACCCGCCAACTGTATGAATTGGGAGTGGCAACGTGGCCGTTGGCAGCAAACGCTGCTTCGCCAACGGCCGTTACCCTGCCCAACGATTTTAATTTAGGCGATGGTGCCCTGTTCTGGAACGCCCCCTTCCCGGAAACGCCCACCGACTTTGCCCAAACACCAGCACCTTTTGTGGTAGTCGATTTTTTAATTAACGAGCTGCAATTCAGTGCTAGAGAAATTGCCACATCTTTAATAACCACAGATGAGTTTCTTTTTGGCCAATGGCTAACGGAATTGGCCGGTCCACCCTGGACAGAAGCGACCCTCAACAACGCTTTTGAACTGTATGTCGCTGCCTGGCAGGATGAGCCGAAAGCTGCGGGCATTGTTTGGCCTGAGGCAGAGTTGCTCATGCTCTGTCAGGACACGATGAGCAACGAGCAGGCGCTTTACCAGTATGATTTTGAGCAGGAACGGCCGTTCCATTTACAGAATGTGCTCGGCAGCAATGTTTTCTTCACCACGCTCGCTGATGGTTCCGGTTTGGCGGTGTCTGGTCTGGCCGATGATAGGCAGCCACAAACGTACCTGCTGCGCAATGGTGAGACGCGCATAGACGTGAATTGGAACAATGTAGCGGACCTGGTCTCTGCGCCGCCGCTGGCCGTACCGACGACGCTGGATCCAAACGGCCGTTACCTCCTCTGGACCATCACCCAAGGGTACTCGACGGAAACTTTTTTTGCCCTGACGGATTTGCAGGCGTGCTATGAAGGCGAAAACTGTGAGGCTATTCCGCTGGGCGGTTATCCTATCTGGTCGCCCACCTCAGAGCGGCTCATTACCCTGACGGTAACCACCCCCTGGTGGCGCGAAGCGCTGAACAACGGCTTAATGTTGCTGCGCGATGCGCCCACGGCCGAAGCGATTAACTCACCAGGGTTTGGCTATTCTGTTTTTTGGCGAGATGAAGAACAGTTTGGCTACCTCACCCAATTTCAAAACGGTCAGCAGCAGTTGGTATTGGCCGACGGCAGCCTGGAACGGCCAGACGTTGTTGTTGACAATGCGACACTGCTGTCGTTGCTAGAGGATGATGATACGCCTGTCCCCATCAACCTGTCCTCGCTGCGCATTCAGTTTGCCCAGTCGCTGCCTACCAACCCGAATGAGTACATCATTTTAGCGGACGAATGGTTATCTACTGACACTTCAGACTATTTGTTGGTGTACGATCATATTTTTCAAGAGATCAGTTTCTTGTTGCCGCTGCCCCCTGTAGATTTTACGGAAGAGATCGGTGTGCGCTGGTCGCCAGACGGCCGTCTCCTCCTCATCTCACTAACCGACGAAGAAGACATGAGTACCCATCTGGCAATGCTGGAACTAGATGGCATGTCGCAGCGCCTTTCCATCAAGCGGCTAGAAGGGGAAACGGTGTATCCACGTCACTTCTACGCCAGCTGGTCCCCCGATGGTGAATGGCTGGCCATGCCGGAGCTGGGCTACATTCGCTTGTGGCACGGTCGGGATGAACATTTGCTCAATTTTGATGATCTAAACTGTACAAATGCCGGTTGGGTCGATAGGATGGAACGGTAGGAATTGTGAATAATTAATGATTAAGTGTTAACTGGGCGTTTCATTCTCAATTCACGATTCACAATTTACAATTTGAGGTTTTACGATGTCTTTCGAGTGGCGCACAGATGAAGATGATGGTTGGCAGGAAGGGCCAAAACGGGAGAAAACGGCCGTTCCCCAATCATTCCTGCGACGCCGCTGGCGTTTTTTGCTGGTGGCGCTGTTGGGGATTGCTGCCGTCTGGTTTGTGGTTCAGTGGCAAATTAACCAGCGCGTCGCCACCGCCACCGTCGAGGTTGAGTCTGAACTTCTGAACACCCACAACTTTGTGCTGCGAACGGCCGTTGAACAAGATGAGGATCTCTTCAAATCAAACCTCTCCGGGCGCGATCCGGAATGGGGTGAAATGCAGAAAACATTGCTCAACGAGGGGCTGCTGCTGAATCGTCCCATGTTGGGCTGGCAGCATGTGCCTGCGCCCGATCCACTCACGGAAGAAGATGTAACGATCACGCTCGACCCAACATTTAACGCCGCCGAACTGCTTTATCCGCAAACGTATGCTGTTCAGATTCCTTCAGGTGAAACAGAGATGGTGACTTTACAGCAAACGGCCGTTTACCGCTTAGGCGAACGACGCTGGCTGTATTCACCGCCCTTGGATGATTTTTGGGGTGACTGGATTACGCAGGGTGGTGACTACCTCACTGTAGCCTATCCCGCGCGCGATCGGGAAGTGGCTGCCCGTCTGGCCATTCATCTGGATCAGTTGGTGGGGCAAATGTGTGCTGAACTGGTTGACCTGAACTGCGACGATGACCTGCGCTTTCATCTGCGGCTAGACACTGATCCCGAATCTTTGCTGGAGCTCAACAAGATTGAAACGATGCTCACAACAGGGCTGCGCCTGGAGCTGCCCGCACCGACGCTGGTCGGCCTGCCCACGGATGACGCTGGCTACGAAGTTTTGTATCAGGCGTATGGGGTGCAGTTGGCAACGGCCGTCATCGCCCACCAAATTGAATACGACTGCTGCCGCCATCAACTGTTCTTCCGTGCCCTGCGCGATCACCAGCTGGCCCAGCTTGATTTGCAGGCATGGCCGCTAACCGAGGAGATGTACAGTCAGGCACTTACAAACGGGTTTGACGGCGACGTGACGCGCCATTGGACGCGCCGCTGGGAAGAAGCGCCGCCCCAGTTTCTCCAGGTATGGGTCGTGAAAGATCCAGACCCCATCTGGCAGCAGGTGTACATGCTCATTGAATTTTTGACGGCACAAGAAGCAACCGTTTCTCCCACAGAAATGATGCGCCTGATGGATCGCAACAGCTTCCATGGCTGGGCAAGAGATGTGCTTTCAGGCAACTACTATCAGAATGTTTTTGCCACCCAATTTCTGGAGTATATCTACGCCCAAACCAGTGCCGGACAACTGGCCGAACCACCCATTCCTTTACCTAAAGGCTCGATCACCCTCGTTTGTGAAAATTATGCCAATAATGGTCCAGAAAGTCAGGTGTTTACCTTTGATTTGTCCACCGGTGACTGGACCGAACGATTTGCCGGCCAGTTCACTGATGTCTATGTTACCACCACGGATGGTGAACATTTTGTTGTTTCAGAATACGGGTATGATGTACCGGATAATACGTATAAGTTTTCTTTGGTTACAGAGGATAGCGTTCAGCTGCTTGAAGAGGCGGAAATTGAAGCCCAAGCGGAGCATGGAATCAATTACTTCTTAATCGATAAGGTAGCTGGCTACCTGATGCGTTATGAATATGAGTTTCGCGATGGGCAAACGTATCCAGTTTCTATGTCCTTGCGCCAATTAGATTGTGCTTCGGACAACTGCCCGGAAATTCCATTAGATGGTTGGCCAATCTTTTCGCCGGATAGGCGGCTTCTGTTGGTGCGCGTCGCGCCTGAACTAACAGCTTCGGCAGAATCTGCTGTGTCCGCTGAACCGCAAAATGAATTTTATGTGCTGTCGTTGGATGGGCAGCTTCGTCAATCTGTGGGCCAGGGCGATGTTGGGTTTTGGCTAACTGAAGATACGTATGGGTTGGCAACGATGGGGAGTAATGGTTGGGAGTTGGTTACGGCCGTACTTCCCCACAATCAGCCCCGTTTTTTACTCAATGAAGCGGATTTACTGGCGGAAATCCCTGCTGAAGAGCGGCCGGATAATCTGATAATTAATCAAGTGATGGTGAACCCAACAAATGCCCAGGAGACACTGCTCCATGCCCGGGAAGGTGTGACTAGCGGCAGTTTCGGGCCAGATGACCCCAGCTATTTGTTTAAACTGACGCTGACGGCCGATCTGGCCAGTGTAGACGAAATCGAACTGCTGCGGATGGATTCATTTTCCGGCGTAGTGGGGTTTTCGCCGGACGGCCGTTTCATTATCGTTGGTAATTATGGCTACAGTGGTCCGAGTGTTACCTGGTACTTGCTAGATCAAGAAACGGGCCAAACAAGCGAGCCCATCATCACCCAAGGCTATAACTTGTCCTGGTCGCCGGACGGCCAATGGTTTATTCAAGACACCGACAACTACCTGCTGCTAACTGCCCCGGCTTATGAATATCAACATTTTATCCCCCACGGCTTCGATAGCTGCCCCCAGGTGATCTTGTCGGTTGACGAATGAGAGGGATAATTCAGTAAAAAAATCAGGAGAAGTAAATTCATGGCAAAACATCATCGTAAACCACCGTCGCGAGCCGAGCGTCGGGAAGCAGTCGCTAAACAAAAGGCAGAGCGTAGAAGGCTAATAACTATCATTGGTGCTCTTGTCGCCTTGGCTATTGTGGCTGTCATTGTGTGGCAAGTATGGCCGGAACCCGAAGTGGAACCGGCGGCAGAATCAACGGCGGGGTCGGGCGCAGAATCTGTGGGGTTAGATGGGGAACGGCCGTTAGCCGACATCTCCCCAGCCGAACGAAACAACTACTACAACGAACCCCCATCGATGATCATCGACACCGACAATGAGTATGAAGCTGTTATCACCACCGAAAAAGGGGAAATGCGCTTCCGCCTGTTTGATGATGAAACGCCAGTCACCGTCAATAACTTTGTCTATCTGGCCAGCCAGGGCTTTTACGACAACACCACCTTCCACCGCGTTTTAGAGGACTTCATGGCCCAGGCTGGGGATCCCACCGGCACGGGCAGTGGTGGCCCCGGCTACCAGTTTGAGGACGAGTTTGTTGACAGCCTCTCGTTTGACCGGCGCGGTTTGCTTGCCATGGCCAATGCCGGCCCCGGCACCAACGGCAGCCAATTTTTTATTACCTTCAATGCCGAGAACTCGGCCCATTTGACCGGCGCGCACACCATTTTTGGCGAACTCATTGAAGGGGATGACGTGCTCAGCGCCATCACTTTGCGCAATCCTGGCTCTGACACGCCGGCCGATGTGATCGAGCGTATCGACATTGTGGAGCAGTAAGGCAAGATGGATGTGCAGCAGGCGTATGATACCTGGTCGGCTACCTACGATGCCGATGAGAATTTAACGCGGGACCTGGATCGTACCGTCACCAAAACGATCCTGGGCGATTTGCGCTGCCTGTCTGTTTTGGAGGTTGGCTGCGGCACGGGCAAGAATACGCCGTTCCTGGCAAAAATTGGGGATGTGGTTACGGCCGTTGACTTCTCCGCCGGTATGATCGCCCAGGCCAAAGCTAAAATTTCGGCACAAAACGTCACCTTCCAGGTGGCCGACATCACCCAGGCGTGGCCCACGGCCGATGCCGCTTTTGATCTCATCATCTGCAACCTCATTCTGGAACACATAGAAGATTTGGGCTTCATTTTTGCTGAAGCCAGTCGCTCTCTAGCCGCCGACGGCAGGCTGTTCATCAGTGAGTTGCATCCATTTCGGCAATACCTGGGCGGAAAGGCCAGATTTCAGCAGGGGGAAGAAACTACCTTCATCCCCGCCCACATTCATCACGCTTCAGATTTTTTAACGGCGGCAAAAGCGAATGGCCTAAATTTGCTGGCGCTGGATGAATGGTGGCATGAGCAGGACGAGGACAGCCCTCCGCGCCTGATCACCTTCCTGTTCCAAAAATGAGTTTGTAAACAAGTGAAACGTGACGCGTGAAATGTGATTAAGGCATTTTCACGCGTCAGGTTTCACACATTATCCGATCTTCCTCACCAATTTTTTGTGACAAAAATATTACGAAAATCTTTGCAAATCTACGCAAAGTTGTGTTAGTCTACCTGCGAATTTTATCTGTCTTTCTTGTCCCACGTCTTCGCGGGGGCAGGCTGGCAGGAATCCAATTGAGCAAATATGAAACTTTGGTTTGTTTTAGGCATTTTCTTTTTAGGGACGGCGTTTGTGGGCATTGTGGTGCCCTTGCTGCCCACCACGCCGCTGGTGCTGGTGGCCGCTGGCTGCTTTGCCAAATCATCCCCCAAGACATACCGTTGGCTGCTGAACAGCGACCGCTTCGGCCCGATGATCAGAAGCTGGGAAGCCAACCGCTGCATTCCGCTGCGGGTTAAGTGGCTGGCTGTGTCGATGATCACCCTGGTTGGCGGTTCTTCCGTCTGGTTTTTTGTGCCTGTGGGCTGGCCAAAGTTTGTGGCTGCCGCGCTATTAGCCTACGGAGCCTGGTTTGTGCTGCGTCTAAAAACCTGCCCAGAAAGTTAAACATGACGCCATTTAGAACCATTCAGCAGTTAGCAGGTAAATATCGGTTGTTTGCGGACTTTCGGTGAAGAACTCGGCGAATAGATAGAGTTGCCCTTCATGGTTGATGAGTTGGGTAAGGGCAAATCTGGCTCCGCTTGTGACGATGTCTGAGGTGAATATGGGGGAATCGGCCGTTTTTGTCCACTGAATGCCGTCTTCACTAACGGCCGTACCCATTTTCGGCCCCTCCCCTGTTGACCCTAAATTTTTGTATAACATGAGCCAGCCGCTGGCGGTGGGAACAACCCGGGCCGTAAAGGCTGCGTTGGCATCCCAGTTGCCCGTTTCCCCATTGGCAATGACCGGATCACTATCGGCAAATTTGGGTTCTGTTGTTTGTGGGTCATCGTACTTTTCCCAGCTGATGCCGTCGACGCTGGTGGCCAGGCCAATTTGCATCAATCCGCTGGGGGAAGCACCGGTGTAATACATGCGATACCCATTTTCGACTTGAATCACGTCTGCCAGGGAAACCTGTGCCCCATCCCAGGCGGCTGGCGAATTGGCCATTTGCAGGATGGGTTCAGGATCAACGGTCCAGGGGCCGAGCGGTGTAGCAGCAGTGGCCCGGCCAATGACACCTTGCCCATTGACCAGGCTCTGCGTTTGCCAGGTGTGGAAGTAAAGCACCCAGGTGCCATCTGGCTCAACGATGACATCAGAAGCGACCACGGCAACTTCGGCAAAAGATACTGACTCAGTCGTTAGCAGTGGATCTCCTTCATGTTCTATCCAGGTCTGGCCATTGGTTGAAGTGGCATAATGCACTTCAACTGGTCCGGGAAAGCGATTGAACCGGTTAAAGAACATGTGGAACAGTCCGCCGTGATAAACGACAGCGCCGGGATCTACCCGACTGCCCATCTCAGAGTTGCCAGAAAGGAGTGGGGAAGGGCTGGCCTGAGAGAAGTTAGGGGAAACGGCCGTATTCGCTGCAACGTCCCCATATACCTCCAACCGATCGGCTTCAACCGCTGCCAGAAGCTCGTCAAGATCGCCTGGTTCCCGCCAAAATTTGCTAATCGTGTCATAAAGCTGCGAGGCTACAAATGGGTTGGTGTTGGCCCCGATGAGTTGGGTCAGCACCGTTGCCTCCTCCACCATTTGCAGCCCTTTTTCGTAAACGGGCAGCAGCGCGCTGCGGTCTATGTTCAGGTTGCTGGGCAGCCGCTTGAGCGTCTCCAGGTTGGACTGCTGAGACGCTTCGCCAGCCGCAAAAATGAGGAACTCGCGGGCCAGTTCGGAATGAGGTGTATCGGCCCGCATGAACGCGCCATACATCGGCACCAATTCGCCCAGCGGCACGCTCTCATCAATTATGGGGAAACGGATAAAGTCGGTTACTGCTTTGGTTTCATCGTCGATGAACTCGTACAGCCATTCGCCGTGCGCGTACATGGCCCCTTCGCCCGCTTCAAACTGATCGATTGCCTGGCCGTAGCTGGTGAAGCGCGCCTGTTCGCTAAAGCAGTTGTGTTCAAACAGCGGGCCGTAAGTGTCGAACACAGTCCGGACGCGGGAATCTGTGTAGCTAATTTCGCCGCGCATCAGCTGCTCGTGGAACGCTGGGCCGTTTAGCCGCTGGTTGATGTGGGAAAACCAGAAGCCCATCGGTGGTGGCCAGCGAGAGGTGGCGGTGATGATGAAAGGGATAATGCCTGCTTCATTGAGGGCATCGCAGGCGGCCAATAATTCGTCCCAGGTGGTCGGTGGGGCAACACCGGCTTCGGCCATCACGTCGGTGCGGTAAAAGATGCCGTTCCATTGAATGGCGGTGGGCACGAAATATTGACGGCCGTTCACGCTGGCCATCTCTTTCACGCTTGCCGGAAAAACTTCGTCCCAGCCCTGCGTTTCCCACAAATCCGTGATGTCGGCGATGAGTCCCTGCGCGACGTAATCGTACAGTGCGCCACCCATAGCGGCCGTAAACACGTCTGGCGGGTCATCCCCCGTAATCTGATTATGCACCGAGCGATTGACGAAACTGGTGTAATAATCGCTGCGAATGATGTCGGCCTCAACGTCGGGATGCGCAGCCAGGAATGCTTCCCAGTTGGCCAGCTCCCACTGGCCCGCCGGGACGCCACCATAGTGCGACCCTAAAACAAAAGGAGGTAGGGATGTTACGGTGGGCGCTGTGGTGGGAACGGCCGTTTCCACAAGGGTTGGTTCAGGCGTATCCGTTGGTGGCACGGAGGTTGCTGTCGGCGGCGCTGTGGCTTCGGCCGCTTGTGGGCTTTCTTGCGTGGCGCTCTCTGTTTGGGCGCAGGCGGCTAACAGGATTGTTAACAATAAAAATACCCATTTTCTCATTATGTTCTCCCATTTCATTGTATGATTGGTTGGTTACTCCCCAAATAGTGAGCCCTCGTAGGTGTAGAGAAAGATGTCGGTACCGACACGGCCGTTTCCCGCCTCGATCAGGTAAAAGTAAGTGTCGTCTGTATGGAACAGCGCGCCCTGGAAGAAGGTGTAGCCTTCCACCATGTTGTCGCGGGTCAGGATGGGATTGGCCGCATACCGCTCAAACCGAACGCCATCTTCGCTAACGGCCAATCCGGTCTGGTTACCGCCACCCCCTTCATACAGCATCACCCAGCCATCGGCCGTTTGCACCACTTCCGGGCGGCCCAGCCAGCGGCCTTCCCACTCCAGCACGGGTTCCAGGATAGGATCGCTGTCGGCGTAAGGGGCTTCGCTGGTGGTTGGATCATCGTATTTCTCCCAGCTGATGCCATCTTCTGAGAAGGCCATGCCGATGCGGGATTCGCTTTGCCGGTTGACGCCGGCGTAATACATCACGTAGCCATCTTCCTGGGGCAAGACGTTGACGCGCATCACCTGGAGATCGTCCCATTCCCCTCGACTACCGGGGCGGAGAACGGCCGTGCGCCGGAATGTCCATGGTCCAAGCGGATCGTCGGCTGTAGCTACGCCAATTTCACCCTCGGCGCTGCTGGAGGTGAAGGTATGGTAATACAAAGTCCAGGTGCCGTCCGGCTGCACCAGACCGCTGAGGACCAATGCGCCACGGCCGTCCAGCGACACGTCATCAATCGTGAATAATGGCTCTTCCTGGGCGCGCGTCCAGGAACGGCCGTCTGGCGAGGTGTAGTAATAAGTCATCGTTTCCCCCGGCCAGAAGTTGAAAAAGTTGGAAAACATGTGGAACTGCCCATCGTGGAAGATGACGGCACCGCCATTCAGGTATTTGTTGCCCTGTTCACGTTCAATGACGGGCATCTCGTCGAAAAGTGATAGCAGGTTTGGGCCTTGTGTTGGGGTGGGTTCTGGGGTTTCTGTTGGTGGTGGGCTGGGCGTGTTTGTGGCTGGGGGAACGGCCGTTTCTGTCGGCAGCGGCGTGTTGGTTGGCGCTAAAGTGGCTGTAGCTTCTGCTGTGCTTGTTGCGTCAATGGACAATGGCTCCGGCGTGGCGGCTTGCCTGCAGGCAGCGAGCGTGAAGACAGCTTCCAACAGCAGGAGCAGGATAAATCCCCTCTTCATTTAATTCTCCTCGATTCTCTAGGTGGGGTTTGTGCTAGTTATTGTCAGGGTAAGGCAGGGAAGACAGGCTGACAAGACCCATTTTGGCCCAAATTGATGGGTCCAATTTGGTGACATTAAGGTGGCATTGGGCTATGAGAGGATGGCTGCGGCCAGTTTGGCGATGTGGCTTTCAATCGCTTCCGGCGGCAAATCGGTGAAGCCTAGCACCAGCCCAGAACGCTTCGGCTCGCCAGTGTAATGCTGGGTTAGCGGGGCGACGGCCATGCCCAGCTGCCACGCCTGGTTCACTACCTCTGCCTCGGCAAAACCGTCCGCCAGGTAGGCGACGGCGTGCATCCCACAGGAAATATCGCCAAGGGTGACGACACCGGCTAAATGATGATTTACGGCCGTTACCAAAGCATCCCGTCGTGCCTGGTACTGCTGCCGCATCCGGCGAATGTGGCGTATAAAGTGGCCCTCCAGCATAAATTCGGCCATCGCTTCCTGAATGAGCGTGGGACTATAAATGGAAAGCGGAATTTTGACGCCGGTGTACACATCCACCAGATCAGGCGGCAGGACGATATAACCCAGGCGTAGTGTGGGCAGCATCACCTTGCTAAACGTGCCGCAGTAGATAACCCGCTGGTGGCTGTCCAGCCCCTGCAAGGCGGTGATGGGCGGGCCGTCGTAGCGGAATTCGCTGTCGTAATCGTCTTCCACAATCCAGGCACCCTGCCGGGCGGCCCAGTTAAGCAGTTGGTGGCGGCGCGCCAGGCTCATCGTCATGCCCAGGGGGTATTGGTGGGACGGGGTGACGTAGGCCAGGCGTGCATCCGGAGCGCGTTTGATGGCTGCCGGCACGTCCAGCCCTTCGGCATCAACCGGCACCGGCACGATTTCGGTGCTGCGGAATTGCAGGATGCCGGCAGCGTTGATGAAGCACGGCTCTTCCAGCCACACCTTGTCGCCGGGGCTGACAAAGGCCAGCGAGGCAATTGTCAGCCCCACCAACGAGCCGGGCACGATGTCGATTTGCTCCGGTACGCAGTGCAGCCCTCTGGCTGAGGTGAGGTAGCTGGCAATGGCTTCACGCAAGCGGGGCAGGCCGTTGACGCTGCGGCGAAACTGGTGGCTGCGTCGCTGGCAGCGGTTGACGATGCGGTTCCACAATTTGTAGGGGAAGATGTCCAACCCTGGCGAGCCAATGGCAAAGCCGGTTGTCGGTGGGGCAGGCTGGTGAACGCTCCGCCCCAATGCTTCCAGCGCCTGGCCAATCTGGGAAATCGGCCGTTTTCGTGCTTCAGGCGCAACGGGGACGGCTGCTGGGGGCGGGGCTGCCTGCTCGACAACAAACGTGCCCCGTCCCACAATCGCTTCCAGATAACCTTCGGCAATGAGTTGGTCAAACGCGTTGCGCAGCGTGTTGCGCGAGACGTCCCAAATTTGGGCCAGGTCGCGGGTGGAAGGAAGTTTGGTGTGTGGGGGGAGACGGCCGTCTTCAATCCCCACCCGTATCCCCCCACAAATCTGCCGGTAAAGCGGCACGTCCGCTTCAGGATCGATCGTTACAAGAGAAAAGTAAAACGTATTGGGCAAACTACGCGGTTGCTGAGGCATGAGCCGATTTTAGCGGAATTCATTTTAGGCACCTAGTTTTGTCTGTTCACAGGCAGTTTGTTATTCTTTTGTTCAGTAAAAAAACATAAAGACGGGGGCTGGGAGTGGTAAGAAACTATGTCTTTCCCCAAAACCTACATGGTGAGATGAATTGATGAAAGGCTATTTGGTTGGTGGGATTAGTGGTGCAGTTGGGGGGCTTGTTGCTGGTGGTGTCTATGCGGCCGTTACAGGCGTATATTCAATTATTGCTACCAGTTTTCTTGGGCTCATGTTAGGTGGGTTAGCTGGCATGTTGCTGGCTTTACGTGTGCCCTCAGGGCCGCTCACAACTCGGCTTCTTTATTGGGTGCGATGGTTTTTCTTCGTTGGATTTCTGTCTCGGCTAGAATTAATTTTCCCGTATGCAATAGCGGCCCTATTTGGGCTTTTAGGTGTAATTGAGACTCAACCTGATTACTTTTACTTACTAGCGACTTGTTTACTGATTTTGCTGAGTAGCCTTGCTGGTGCTGTTGGTGGGCTTATCAGCGGTCTGTTGTTCAATTATTGGCCTCCTCCAAGTGGAGATCAATAGCCAGTGGCAGCGTTTCTCTCCAGTTTTCTACATTCCAATTTGCTATCGAATCTCAGTAAGCAGCAATGGCGGCTACTCCAATTTGCTGAAAGTGCAGAATGAGCCCTCAACATTGTCTAAGCAAAGCAGCTTTGTTATACTTTTGCCTAGTTGAACATTGAAAGATGATGAATGGGAGGAGTAAGAAACGCCCCCACGAGAGAGCCAGAGCAGCAGGTGGTGTGAGCTTTGGTGGATTCGGCCGTTTCCGAAGTCGCCCAGGAGTTGTGGCATTGAACAAAAGTAGGTGTCACCGGGAAAGCCCGTTATCGCTTAGCTGAGTGCCGTTTTTCGTAAACGGTAATCCGTAAACCGTAATCAGTAAAAACCGATTACCGACCACGGATAATCGATTACCAACAAAACGGAACCAAGGTGGTACCGCGTGAGATTCCAAGCTCTCGTCCTTGAACTGGATGAGAGCTTTTTTGTTTTGAAAAATTTAACGCAAAGTACGCAAAGCGTAAAAAGGCGCAAAGAAAACAGCTTAATCCCTTTGCCTCTTTGCGCCTTTGCGTCAAAGATTCTAAAAGCTATGGAAGGTAACAACTATGACCGAAATGCCTAAAGCGTACGATTTTAACAGCACCGAAGAGCGCCTTTACCATTGGTGGGAAGAAAATGGCTGGT
>PABI01000171.1 GCA_002699125.1 Anaerolineaceae bacterium | reverse complement strand
CGACCAATCAAGCCAATGTTAGGACCTTCCGGTGTTTCGATGGGGCAGATACGGCCGTAATGGCTGTGATGCACATCACGAACCTCAAACCCGGCACGCTCACGCCGCAAACCGCCAGGACCCAAAGCCGACAGCGTCCGCTTATGAGTTAGTTCTGCCAGCGGATTTGCCTGCTCCATAAACTGGCTGAGCTGCGAACTGCCAAAAAATTCACGAACGGCCGCAACCACCGGGCGAATGTTGATTAAAGAAACGGGCGTCACCGTGTCGCTGTCACGAATCGACATGCGCTCACGAACCACGCGCTCCATGCGGCGCAAACCGACGCGCAGCTTCGCCTGAAGCAGTTCGCCCACGGTCTTCACGCGACGATTGCCCAGGTGATCGATGTCATCCGGCCCTTCCAGGCCATTGTTGATGCTCACCATCCGGCGCACCAGCCGCACAATGTCGTGCTGCGTGATGGTGCGATGGGTTAATGGCACCACATCCTGCAAGGCCAGACGCTTGTTTAATTTGTAGCGACCCACACGCGCCAAATCGTAGCGCCGTTGGTCATACAGCTGTTCCTGCAAATATTGAGTAGCATTGTCCAACGTTGGCGGATCGCCGGGGCGCATGCGCTTGTAGAACTCAATCAGCGCCTGCTCGGCCAAAGATTTGTCCGGATCCCACGGTGGCTCCTGCTCAATACTGCCCTGAATGTACAGATGCTCGCCGTTGGTGTCGATATCCTCAAACAGAGCCAAAATTTCTTCATCGCTGCCGGTTTTAAGCAGCGGAGCATTTAGTCCATCATCAACTGCGGCCATGGCTCGCAAGAAGAGAGTGACGGGAACGGTACGTTTCCGGTTAAATTTAACGGTGACGTAATCCGTTTTGCGGGTTTCAAACTCCATCCAGGCACCGCGATCGGGAATCAGTTTGCCTGTGGCTAACGGCCGTCCCGTGGTGCGCTCTTCCTGAACTTCAAAATAAGCGCCAGGGGAGCGAATCAACTGGCTCACCACAACGCGCTCGGTACCATTAATAATAAACGTACCAGCCGGAGTCATGAGCGGGAAATCGCCCATGAAAATATCCTGCACAATTGGCTGGTCTTGATCGGTGCTGTACAGCATCGCTTTCACATACATCGGCGCTGCATAGCTCATATCCCGCTCGACACATTCTTCTACCGTATATTTCGGTTCCCCAAACCAGTAGCTCAGGTCAAACCCTTCTACTTCTGGACGATTGCTGGGAAAATACAGTTTCAGATCACCATTGAAGCTCTCAATTGGCGAAATTTCGTCGAATAGCTCGGCCAGACTTTCTTCGATGAACTGTTTGAACGAATCTAACTGAACATCGATGAGCGTCGGCAACTCAAGCAATTCGGTCATGCGGGCATAATTTTTTGTTGGAAGTTTAGACATTTAAGATTCCTGCTCCCTAAGATAGTAACCACTCTTTCTAAAAAACGAACCCTTTGCTTTTGCTCATCAAAATAAAAACCACAAACAAGGGGTGCAACGAATTCCCTCAAATTGTTGCACCCCATTTTTTCACTTTTAACCGTCTATCTCGCAACTATCTCATAGTTAGACAAGTTAAGTGGCGGTCATTTTGCACGTTGTAATGAGCGAATAGCAATTCGCGAACGGAGATTATAGTGAGGCGGGCTTATTTTGTCAACTGTTTATATAAGGAAACGATTTGTTCGCCAGCATTTTGCCAGCTGTAGGTTTCCAGAGCACGCTGCCGCAGCTTTTGGCCCAGCTCTTGGCGGCGATCTGGCTGGTGCAGCAGGGTAGCAATCGCCCCGGTGAAAGCAGCCACATCGCCGCTGCGAGCGTAAACGCCGGATTCCCCCAGATATTCGCGGTGCACGGCCGAATCATAAGCCACCACCGGCTGGCCTAAGGCCATGTAGTTTAATAACTTGCCACTGCCCTCACTGGTAGACATTTTGGGGGCGACGGCAATATCACCCAGCGAAAGATACGCTGGGGCGTGTTGATACTGCACCTTCCCGGTAAACGTCATGATGTCGCTGACCCCTCGCTGTTGGGCAGCTGTTTTGTAATGAACTACATTGGGGTAGCCCATAATAAGGAAGTGGACCTTTTCGCCAGCTTGTTTTAAGCGAACGGCAGCTTCAATCAAATGCGGCACCCCTTGATAATCAGTTAGCAACCCCAGGTAAGCCACGATGGGCGTATCGGCGGGCAGCCCTAACTGCTGCCGCAGCTGCTGCTTCATCTCCGAAGTGAATTGGTCCGGGTCAAAGCGCCGAGGATTGGCACAATCTGGCAGGGGCACCAATTTTTCCGTAGGCAGATCGAACTCCTCTTCCAGCAGGCGCGTCGCTTTTACGGAGCTGGTGAGAATGGCCTGGGGCATCTTGTTGATGAACTTTTCCAGCCCAAATGCCAGACGGTAGAGACGGCCGTCTTTCCTTAAAAAGTTATGGTCGGTCATTTCGGCCGTCATGCTGCCCTGGAAGTCAAACACCAGCGGGCGGCGCAGCAGTTTAGCCAGCACACCACCAATCAGCGCCCCCTCGTGCATATGCCCGTGAATCACATCCGGCTTAAAGCGAAATGCTTCCACCAGCGACTGCCAGGCCAGATAGACATCGAAGGCGAGCTTGTGGCGCGAAGATCCCACTTCATATTCGGCCCGCCACGGCAGCGGGGCCGTGCGGCGAATGTCGAGGCCGGGCATATCGCTTCCTTTATAATAGGTAACAATCGCTACCTCGTGTCCCATCCCCTGCAAAGTGTACGTTTCTTCCAGAATGCGGATGTGCCCACCGTAGTCACTAAAAAAGGAAGTGGGCGCGATCATGAGGATGCGCAACGGCCGTTCTACGGCCACTGCCCTGGCTCGTACCTCTCGTTTAGCGGCCATCTCTGCCTCACCCAACGCTGTGCGGCTGCTACTCATCGTCATCATCTCCCCGCCGCGCCAAACCGCCAAACAGATGCTCGCTCATGGTGCGGGGCCGAATTGGCGGCGAGCGGCGTTCGTCCCAATCGTTTTTCTGGCGCGCATCCATCCATTTCTCCCGCTCGGTGGCCAGTTGCTCCGTCAAGGCAATCAGTACCTCGTCATTTTCTTCATAAATCAGGCGACGTACCGCTTTGAGTTCGTCCAGCATCGCATCCAGCCAGCGCAGGGTGGCTTCTCTGTTTTGCAGGGCGTGCAGTGGAATATCTTGTTCATTTTGCAACGGCCGTGTCATCAGCGCAAACGGCAGGCCAGCAAAACGCAGCATGTCGCGCCAGCCAGTGGCTTTTTGCATGGCACTAAACATCGCCAGGGAGACGAGGCCGGGCATGGTCTCGCTGCCCTGCACCAGGCTGTCGTATTCATCGGGGTCCATAAAGTAGGGCAACGCGCCCAGCAGCAGGCCAAAGTTGACGGCCGTTTCCACCGCCTGCGGATCGGCATTGGGGGAAGGCATCAAGCAGAAGGCGCTGTTTTTGAACAGGTCGGGCGTGGCGGTGTTGGGGTCGGAACGGCCGTCCGTGAGATACGGTGCCGCCAAAATGGGCATCGCGCCGACGTAATGTCCCTGGCGCAAATATTGTTCGGCCCAGTTCAGACCCTGTCGCTTTAGGCTGGAAAAGTCGAGCACCAGGGTGTGCGGCTGCAGTTCGCTGCCAATCACCTGCAAGATGCTCTCCAGTTCGGCCAGCGGCGTCGTAATGACCAGAATGTCGGCCTTGCGGACTGCCTTCACCAAATTCCATTCAGTCTGATCGATAGCCAGTACCGTTTCTTTGGCCACTTTGCCCCTGGCGGCATCGGTATCATGGCCAATGATCGTCACCTCCAGCGACGACTGTTTTAGCGCCAGCCCGATGGACGCTCCTACGCGATCAAGCCCGATGATGGTGATAGTTTGTGTTTTCATACGAAATCCTGTGCGCAAGTTTGCGAGTGTGCAAGTTTTAGTTCTGATCGTCCGCCCATTGCAGCAGGCGCAGGAGTTTGGCCTCTTCACTCTGGTCATCTGGCGCGATGGGGTCCTGGTGGCGCTGGATGAGGACAATGGCCAGTGGATCACTGTCCACGGCCGTAACCATCTCAGCGCTCCAGGCGGGATGCTGCATTTTGACCACAAACGGCCGTTTCCAGCCCACCGCCTCCCCTTGCCCCCACACGGCCGTTTGCCGCGGCAGCAAGATGGAAGCCAGCACAATGAGCGATCGTTCCCAGATAGAAAGCGGCAGTTTTGTTTTGCCTACATCGTGTAAAAGGGCGGCTATGAGCAAGGCGGGATGGTCATGTCCGGCTTCACGCAGCATCTTCATCACGCGGTAACTGTGCCATTGGTCGTTCAGGGCAAACCGTTCAAACAAGGCCAGCTCGCGGGGGGACAAAACAGCGGCGATTTCTTCACGGGCAGCTGGTTCCAGAGGAACGGCCGTGACAATCTGCCAAAATTGCCACAAACGATAACGCACCATCAAAATCGAGGGCCAACGCCCCCTTGTATCATTTGGTAACTTTGCGCCGCCAAAATCCCGAACAGAAACGCCATGTAGAGGCTGTCCAGGGCCACAATGCTCACAATCGCCACAATAGCCCCGGTCACAACTGACAGCCACAGCGCATTGCGCGGGCCATTCCACGGATCAAACCGGACAAAAAGCTGCTGCGACACGCGCCCGCCATCCAATGGGAAAACCGGCAGCAAATTGATCAGCCCCCAAAACGTGTTAATCCACAAGATAATAGCAACGGCGCTGTTGGCCAGACTGCCACCCAAAGGCATAAAAGCGACGGGAATGGGAATAAAACCAAACAACCAATCTACCAAAACCACCCCGCCGGAAGCATAAACAATACCCACCGTCACGCCGGCAAACAAAAATCCGGCAAAGGGGCCGGCCAGGGAAATTAAAATGTTTTCTACCCAGGTTAATTGCGCTCTTCGTGCGGAGCGAGGCACTGCCAAACCACCCAAATGGTAAAGGATAATGAATGAATCAATGCCATAGCGGCGCATCATGAAAGAATGGCCCAACTCGTGAATGAGTATGGAAACAAAAAGCACAATGATCCAAATGGCAATGCGCTCCAGGCTGCCGGCTGAGTAGCCCAGCAAAATACCAATCACCCAAAATAAAGGATGAACGCGCACATCAAAACCAAAAATAGAGAAATTCAGATCAAATCGAGTACTGGGTAGCGGTTGAAACATAAATTATTTCCTGAACAATCTCCTCAAATTAACCTCTCGCACGTCTCATAAATGACCGTCAACTTGTTGAAAACCTGCGGGAGGTTGCAAGTTTAAAACAAGTATACCTTGCAGCCAAAGTGGCGGCGAATGATGGGAGGAGGGTGAAGGAAGGTTTCACCTGCTGTTTAGAATGCATGGGGCAAACGGCCGTAAATCATATTGGCGACGGCCGTTCCCTTCTTTATAATCACACACCATGTACGTAGAAATTCACCTGGGCGACATTGTGCGCCTACGCAAGCCGCATCCCTGCGGCAGTTATGAATGGGAGGTGGTGCGCCTGGGCACCGACGTAGGCCTGGTTTGCCAGACGTGTGGCCGGCGGGTGATGCTGCCCCGAGGCGTCTTCAACAAGCGGCTCAAAACCATCATCAAATCCGCCGCTGACACTGACAACCCTGCAGATACCGCCGACGAATGAGCAACGTAATACTCGCTTTGTACTTCACCGCCCTGGGTGGCTTGGCGCTGTACGGGCTGTTTGGCCTGCTTACCCTGGCGCTTTACTGGCGGCACCGGCACGCCACGTTCCCCACACCGCCGCTGCCCGATGATCCGCCCAACGTCACGGTACAGCTGCCCATTTATAACGAGCCGTTTGTAGTCGAGCGCTTGATTCATACGGCCGTTTCCCTCCATTACCCGCCACACAAACTACAAATTCAGGTGATTGATGACTCCACCGACGGCACCACGGAACGGGCCGCTCGTTTAGTTGCCTATTATAAGGAAAGGGATGTCAATATCTCCCTGGTGCACCGCACCAACCGGCAAGGGTACAAAGCGGGCGCATTGGCCCACGCTTTGGCTCAGGCCAGCGGCGAATTCATCGCCATTTTTGATGCCGATTTTCAGCCACAGCCCGACTTTTTGCAGCAAACGATTCCTCATTTCACCAACCATCCATCTTTGGGCATGGTACAAACGCGCTGGGGTCATTTAAATGACGGCCGTTCTCCCCTCACCAGCACGCAAGCCATTGCCCTGGACAAACATTTTGCCATGGAGCAGACGGTGCGCCATCGGGCCAACCTGTTCCCCAAGTTCAACGGTGCCGGTGGTGTGTGGCGGCGCGCCTGCCTGGAAGATGCCGGCGGCTGGCACAGCGACACGGTATGTGAAGATTTGTGCCTGAGCACCCGCGCCGTGCTGCGTCAGTGGCATTGCCTCTTTTTGAACGACGTGCAATCTCCGGCTGAACTGCCCACCACCCTTTCCGCCTACAAGAGCCAGCAGGCCCGCTGGTCCAAAGGGTCATCGCAATGTTTGTTGAAATACGGCCGGGCCATCGCCACTGCCCGCCAACACAGCTGGTTGGCTCGATTGTATGCCCTCGTGTCGATGTCGGCCTACAATACCAACCTGTTCTTACTGCTGCTGCTGCTGCTGCAAATTCCCCTGCTGCTGCTCGATTTTCGCTTTTCCTCCTGGATGCTGCTCTTTTCTATTGCCGGCATCGGTCAGCCGCTGCTGTTTGTGATGAGCCAGCAGGTGCTGTACAAGGATTGGCTGTGGCGGCTGCGCCACTTCCCCACGATGGTGCTCATCGCTATTGGTCTGGCACCCAACAACGGCCGGGCCATTTTGCAGGCGCTGTCCACCCGGCGCGAGCACGCCTTTGTCCGTACGCCCAAGCAAGGCAGTCGAACCCAGTCCCCCGTGCTGGAGCTAAATTTTGACTGGATTATGCTGGTGGAAACGTGTTTGGCACTTTACGCCTGGGCCGGTGTTGGGCTGGCCATTCAGCTACAAAATTACGGACCCCTCTTCTTTTTAAGCCTCTGCGCGCTGGCCTACAGCTATATAACCGCGCTCAACATGCGCGAATGGCGCTGGCAACTGCAACAAGAACGGCGTGAAACGGCCGTTTCTCCCCTACCATAACCACGATCTTCCGAATCATTCTTCCTGAATTTCAAATATTCTTCAAAAATCTCAATATTTTTGATGAGATTATTCAAAATCTCAATGAATATTCTTATTTTTTCTTAAAAAACGCTTGACATCGGCTGAAAAATAAACTATTATTCACTCAGTTGTTAATTTTATTCATATTGAGGTTAATTTTTACAACATAGTGGTGAGAAAATGAAAACAACGCAGTTTATAGAAACAGCAGATGAGCAAACCAGGCTAGATGTGTTGGTGGAAGTTGGCACGGTAACGATACGGCCGTCTACCGAAAAGGTCATCACCGTCGATGCTACCTACCGGCACATGGACGTCTGGGTAGAGCGGCAGGGCGACACCGTTGTGGTGCGCGCCGAACAGGAGGAAACGTTTCTGCAAAGCCTCACCCGCCTCTTCAACAACGACCATCCCAAAGCAGACATCACCATTCATCTGCCCGCCCACTGCGGAGTTCACGCCAAAACGGTTACCGGCAAGCTCAGCATAGAAGGTGTTCAAGCGCCCGTTACGGCTCGGGTCATCACCGGCAAACTAACGCTTAAAGAGATTGAAGGGCCCATTTACGCCAAGACGATCACCGGCAAGCTCAGCTACACAGGCGAACTTACGGAAGAAAATCACCGTTTTGAAACGGTAACCGGCGAAATTGTGCTTACCCTGCCCCAAACGACAAACGCCCGGCTGGCTGCCCAAACCGCCACCGGCAGTCTAAGCTGTCGACTTCCTCTAACTGATTTACAGGAGGAACGGCACTTTGTCGGCGGCAAATTGCAAGGCGCATTGGGCAATGGTGCAGGTCGGATTAAGGCAAAAATTAGTACGGGTAGTTTGGTGATACGGCCGTTAGCCACCAAGCAAAAAGAACCGGGCGCGCTGAAAGGCGAGCTGGAACCAGCTTAAACTGTTGGACGAATACTTAAAATGTCAAGTATCATCAGCTAGAAATAAATTTGACATTTTAAGGAGACAAAATTCATGAATTCCGTAATTGGCCAATGCCCCATTTGCAACGATACCTTACACGTTACCCGGCTGCACTGCCGTAACTGCGACACCAGCATCGAGGGACACTTTTCCCTGGGACGTCTGTATCAGCTCACGCCAGAACAGCTCAGCTTCATCGAGACGTTCATCAAGTGCGAGGGCAAGATCAACCGGGTGGAACAAGAAATGGGCATGTCGTATCCGGCCGTGCGCAGCCGCCTCACCGAAGTGATTGAGGCCATGGGCTACGAAGTCGGCCCTCCAGAACCGGAACTGTCGGAAGACGAACGGCAGGCGATTCTGGATGATATTAGCAGCGGTAAATTATCTGCTGAAGAAGGATTAGCAATTTTACGCGGTGAAGGCTGAGCCCGTTGTCAGTATTCAGTAGGGCAGTAATCAGTGAGCAGTTTTATGACTGAATACTGACCAACTGAACACTGATTACTGAAAAAGCGGCCGCCGCGATTAAGGAGCAGGAAAAATGGAAAATCCCAAGAAAGTTCGCGTTTTAGAGCCGTTTATTGGCATGGCTATCTTTATTGTGGCCGTTATTTATATCATCAACGCCTTCAATACCGGCAACTGGATGTGGTTTATGGGCAATACAGTGAACGTACGGCCGTCACGGATCGTCATCGTCGATCATGGCAGCCGCACCATTCTCAATCCAGGGCACCCTAATTTTGATTCACTGGTAGCCGCCGCTGAGCAATCGCTTAGCAAACTCAACAACTCCGGCATTGTGGATGTAGGCCTCTCTGAGCAAACTCTGGAAGATTACGCCACCGATTCCCTGGTGCTGGAGCTGCATTTTGACAGCCCCGTTGTGTTCAATACGGCCGCACGCACCGGCAAACCCACCCAGCTGCTCATTCCCATAGACGGCCGTCACGCCGATGGTGGCCTCGTCTTCCGCGGCGACAAGGGTGAATGGTGGTACGGTGCCGTACGCATGGCCGATCCGCAGCCGCTGCTGTCTACCCTGGAGCAGATGGGCTTCCTGGCTGCCAGCGCCCAGCCCGCCGGATAATCAACAAATATCTGTAGCCGCGCTTTCTTAGCGCGTTGAATAATTAACAATTTGGAAATTCAACCAGGAGCATATCATGAGCAAACCAAGCCGCATGGAAATTTTGGAACTATTGAGCAGTGGCAAGATTACGGCCGTAGAAGCCGCCAACTTGTTAGGTGATACGGGCGAACCGGTCGCTGCGGAAAAAGCGCCGCCACCGCCACCCGCCGTGGAAAAAGCACCCACTGCCCCACCCCAGCCTGCTGCCCCAGAGAACGGCAATGAACCAAGTTGGTTCCGCGTGCGCGTGGCCAACCTGGAAACGGGCAAAAATCGGGTGACGGTCAACATCCCTGTCCGTATGATGAAGTTTGGCCTGAAAATCGGCAGCCGCTTCAGCCCGGAGATTGAAAATCTGGACTGGAACGAGCTGACTGGTATGATGAAGGACATGAAGTCTGGCATGTTGGTTGATGTGCAGGATGAAGACAGCAACGAACATGTACAAGTTTATCTTGATTAATACGCTGCCCTCCGAAACCAGGACTGGCAGTCCTCAGAACTCTTAAGTTTCAAAACAACAACACAGCAAGAAGGTGTTTTTATGAACCAGGAAAAGATTTTTACAGGTAAAGCGCCGCAGATCAACATCAACAGCTGCAACGGGGATTTGGTGGTGCGGACCTGGGCAGAAACGGCCGTATCCCTCAAAGGAGCCAGCTTCGACATCAACGAAGGTGAAGAAAAACTCACCATCGACAGCACCGAAGCGCTCAAGCTCACCATTCCCGTCCACAGCAGCCTGTGGGTGAACTATGTGAATGGCGATATAGCCATCAAGCTGGTAGAAGGTGACGTGGAATTGGTGGAACTAAACGGCGATGCCGTTTTAAGCGGTCTCAACAATGTTCACATCCATACCCTTAACGCCGATCTATCCGCCAAAAACCTGAACGGCGACCTCACTCTGGACACCGTACACGGCGATGCTTCGCTGCGCAACATCGGCAAGCTGGAAGTGCACACCATCCACGGTGACCTTTCGGCGCGCAACGTGAACGGCAGCGTGCTGCTGCACCAGGCCCACGGTGATGTGAGCCTGCGCACCGTTAATGGCGACGTGACCGTAGAAAGCGGCATGCGCGACATCAACCTGCGCAATTTGGGTGGGTTGACAACCGTGCAGGGCATCCAGGGCGATATCCGCCTCAGCGGTGGCCTGAGCCAGGGCGACCACAGCTTTACGGCCGAACGGGACATCATTGTGCGCTGGCCCGTCACCTCCCCCTTGAACCTCACCGCCACGGCACCGTCCATCAAAAACCGGCTGCCGCTGGAAAAAGAAACCGAGATGGAAGACACGCTTGTTGGTCGGCTGGGTGATGGCGAAACGAACGTAAGCTTTACGGCCAACGGCCGTATCATCCTCAAAGAAAGCGACATTGTCGATCCAAAATGGAGCGATGAGTCCGGATTTGAAGGGTTTGAAGCAGACTTTGACTTTGATTTCGCCAATTTTGGCAGCCAGATTAGCCAACAAATTAACGATCAGGTCTCCCAAATTAGCCAACGGTTGGAATCTAAACTCGGGCCTGAGTTTACGCAAAAGATGGCCGAAAAGATCACCCGCAAGGTGGAACAAGCTACTGCCCGTGCCGAACAGGCGGCCGAGCGGGCCCGCCAGCGGGCTGAACGCCAGCACATGCGGCATCGTGGTCCCCGGCCAACCCGCCCCGCTGCCCCGCCAGAACCCAAGCAAAAAGCCAGCAGCGAAGAGCAGCTGAAAATTCTGAAGATGGTGGAGCAAGGCATTATTTCACCCGGTGAAGCCGCGACGTTGTTGGAAGCTTTAGAAAATAGGGGTTAGTGAAAAGTAAAAAGTGGTAAGTGAAAAGTAGTGTCAACTTTTTACTTATCACTTTTCACCGCCAAGAACAGGCAAGCATATGACCACACCTGTCAAGATTGATAATCTGCAAAAGATTTACAAGACAAAAAAGCGCCAGGGATTGTTTAAATCTACCGTGCGTGAGGTGGAAGCGTTGAAGGGCGTGTCACTGGAAATCGAGCGGGGCGAGATTTTTGGCCTGCTGGGTCCCAACGGCGCGGGCAAAACGACGCTGATCAAATGCCTCACCACCCTGCTGCTGCCCACAAACGGCCGTGCCTGGATCAATGGCTTCGAGCTAACCAAACAGGATGACGCCATCCGAGCCACTGTCGGCTGCATGTTGATGGGCGAGCGCGGTCTTTACTGGAAGCTCACCGGGCGAGAAAACCTGGTATTTTTCGGCGCACTCTACCATCTGCCGCCGGCTGAACGGTCGCGCCGGGCAGACAAGGTCATTGAGCGGCTTAATCTGGGCGAAATTGCCGACCGGGCCGTGGAAACGTACTCTTCCGGGCAGAAAATGAAGCTGGCTTTTGCCAAGGCGCTCATCAACGACGCGCCGCTGCTCATTCTGGACGAGCCAACCAACACGCTCGATTTGCCCTCAGCGCGGGAGCTGCGGGCCATTGTGCGCGACCTGAACCAGCAGGGCAAAACGGTAATCTACACCACCCACATCATGGCCGAGGCAGAAACGCTGTGCGACCGCGTGGCTATCATCGACCGTGGTGAAGTGATTGCTCTGGGTACGGTGGCCGATTTGAAAGAGTCGATTGGGCAGGAAACGGTGATTCGGTTGGAAGGGGTGATTCCAACGCAGGCGAGTACGGCCGTTTCCAGCCTCACCGGCATCACCCGCTCTGCCATCACCTCAGTCAATGGTCACAATCAGCTAACCGTAGTGACACCGAACCAAACGGCCGTTCTGCCCCAACTCATTCAAACGCTCAGCGGCCACGGGGCCATTTTGCAAAAAATCACGCCAGAAGAGGTTACCCTGGAAGATGTGTTCATCGCCCACACCGGCCGCACGCTGGCAGAGGACACGGCACAGTAAGCCGTTAATCGGTCACAGTTTACCGATCACCGATTACGGATAACCGATTACCGAAAATGACGACACTTAACTACACCCCCCCCACCTTTCGCAACAAGCTCTCGGCGGCGCTGGCCGAGACGCGGCTGCGGCTGATCAACATCACCCGCTATCCGGGGCAGCTCTTCATGGAATTTATTATTCCCATCGTGTTTGCCGCCATGCCAATGCTGCTGGGCCAGGCCACGGCCGGCGACGATGCCGCGGCCAACTTTGCTGCCAACACGGGCACGGCCAACTACGTGGCTTATTTGCTCATCGGGGCCAACATTTTTTCTATTGTTTCCAGCGCCTTCTGGCACATCGCCTACTGGGTACGCTTTGAGCAGGAGACAGGCACGCTGGAGGCGGTTTTCATCACGCCTACTTCCAGCGCGGTGCTGATTGCCGGTGTTTCCATGTACAGCGCTATTCGCAGCACGGGAACGGCCGTTGTTGCCTTTATCCTGGGCTGTCTCATTTTCCGCGTTAACCCTTTCCAGGGAGACATCATGCTGGCGCTGCTGTTCCTGTTCATTGGGTTGATCCCGCTTTACGGCGTTGCTTTTGTTTTTGGCGCAGTGGTCCTCAAAATCAAAGAGTCTCAATCGGTGCTCAATTTAATGCAGTGGTTGGTCAGCTTTTTGATGGGCATCTTCTTTCCCGTGGCCGTGCTGCCACCCTTTTTGCGCTTTATCGCCCAGATGTTCCCGCCTACCTGGATGGTGAACGGGGTACGATCGGCGCTGCTGGGCGTGGGCTTCTTTTTAGAGAATTGGTACTTTGACATGGCAATCTTATGGGCATTTTTGTTGTTTGCCCCGCTGTTTGGCATCTGGGTGTTTAACCGGACCGAAGGCAATTTGCGCGGTAATCAGGGAATTGGGCAATTTTAACGTGGTCGCAATCAGGACTGGCAGTCCTCGATTTTGATTACGCACAATTTATTCGGGTTGAGGACTGCCAGTCCTAACTCAACTGAGGTATTTATGAGCAGCGAGTACAAAGCAGCAGAAAAACGGGCATTGGTTTTGCAGCAGGAGAAAGACGTGTGGCAGCCTAATGCCAACGGTGGTGAGCTGATGGTGCAGGTGGAAACTGTGCAATCTTTGGCCAAGGCGGCCCCGGTGAAAATCGGCCGTCGCGCCTTGTTTTCCTGGCTGCGCATTTTTGTGCATAACCCAGGCGACGGCGAGCGGGTTAATTTGCGCATTCCCATTCCCATTCCGCTGGTCGGCCTACTGCTGCCGCACCAGCCACCGGTGAACCAGGCGCTGCGCCTGCGCAACATGATGGTGCAAAGCGACGATCCGGCCAAAACGCTAGAAACATATCTGGATTCGTTGATGGCGGTGGAGTTTATTCGGGTACAGGATGAGGATGAGTTGGTGATTATTGGATTGGATTGAGATTAGAGATTTTCCCAATCTCCAGTCTCCAATTGATACTTTTAATGATTAAGGACGTGTCATTATGACGGCCGTATCACCCCCAAAAGAACCCTACGAGCGCATGTCTGAGCCAATGGCCACGCTCAGCACCTTTGTGGCCATGGTGAAGAAAGAGTTCATCATCCAGCTGCGCTACCCGGTGGAGTTTGTCGCCAGCTTTGCCCAGATTTTCCTCATTGTGCTGGTGCTGACGCTGGCCGGATTGATGTTTGCCCCGGACGGCATCCAGAGCGAATCCAGCAGCGAAGTCACCGGGCTGGTGGTCTACGGCTTTGTCATTTTTCTCTACCTTTCGGACACGTTATGGAGCATCGGTTTTAACGTGCGCCGCGAACAAAAACAAGGCACGCTGGAGCAGCTTTACATGAGTCCGGCTTCCAAATTTGCTGCGCTGGCCTCGCGGGTAACACTGACGCTGCTGTGGACCGGGCTACTTTCCATTGCTGCGGCCGTTCTCATGAGTTCACTGCTGGGTGAACTGCCCATCAACAACGGCCCGTTAGCGGTGTACATTTTGCTCATGACGCTGTCCGGCACGTTTGGCACGGGATTTGCCTTTGCCGCCTGGACTTTACGGATTAAAGAAGCCGCGCAAACGGCCGTAAACCTGATTCAGTTCGGTTTTATGATCTTTTGCGCGCCGTTTTTTCCCTTTTCGGCCCTGCCGGAACCGCTGTTGTGGATTGCCAAGGCGATCCCGCTATCTTATGGCGTCGATGCATTTCGCTCGACTTTGATGGGATATCCAAATGGATTCCCCGAACTGGCCCCGATTGGTGTAGAATTAGGTATTGTAACGCTCTTTGGCGTTGCCATGCCTCTACTGGGTTTCTGGTTGTATCGTCACGAAGAAAATCGGGCCCGGCGCAGAGGGAGTTTGTCGGAATATTAAAGTGTGCAAGTGGCTGGTATGCTGCTTGCATACCAGATAACTCGCATACTTTTATGATTGTTACTGCACCCTCGCAAGACCAATCGAAAAACGGGCCACGACCGATTAACATGAACACCGATATTCCGGGCATTTTGAAGCTGTTGGAATTGGTGTTTGGCGCTTCTCTGGACGCAGAGGGGCGCAAAATGTTTGCCGGGAACGCCAGCGCGCTGGAATCACCCGCCATTTTATGGCGATTGAGCCCGGCAGCAGCCAAATTGTCGCTCGGATTTGTATGGGAAGAAAACGGCCGTATCGTCGGCAATGTTACGGTGCTGAACAGCGAAATGCCGGGGCGATACTTGGTAGTGAACGTGGCCGTTCATCCCGACTACCGGCGGCGAGGCATCGCCCGGCTGCTAATGCAACGGGTAGAAAATCTGGTGCGGCAGCGGCAAGGGAATCAGATTCTTTTGCAGGTGGTCAAGCAAAACAACGCTGCTATTGAACTTTACAATGCACTCCATTACACCACGATTGGCAGCATGACCCATTGGACCGCCTCGGTTTCCCGGCTGCGCCGGTTGGAGCTGAACCTGGATACTGTTGGGCCACCGATTCGGGAGCTGAAGCGGCATGAGTGGAAGTCGGCTTATGTACTGGATCGGCAGGCACTACACGCAGATTTGCATTGGCCGGAACAGCTTAAGCAAGATGCGTATAAGAACGGCTTTTGGGTCAAGGTAATGAACTTTTTGAACGGCCGTCAAGCCGAAACGTGGGTAGCCACCGCCGGGAAAAACCAGCTGGTCGGGCTGGGTGCCATCACGTCAGAATGGGGACGGTCACATGTGGCGTCCATTCGGGTGCATCCAGCGTGGCAGGGTCGGTTGGAACGGCCGTTGCTGGCCAAGCTGATCCGGCGGCTGCAATATTTACCGCGCCGCAATGTGCAAATCGATCATCCTGACGATGACGAGCTGGTAAATTCTTTGCTGCAAGAAGCGAATTTCCAGCCGCGCCGCACATTGACCCACATGCGGCTGGATTTAGATGAATAATAAGAGGTGCGACGCACTTCCTTACTGAGGATTTAGCTGCACTTCACCGGTTCAAGTGCGTCGCACCTGAATAGTTACCTATAAACAATCATAGAGGAATATCATGGCATCCGCAGAAGAACGTATGCAAATTTTAAAAATGATAGAAGAAGGCAAAATCAGCGCTGCTGATGGGGCTGAGCTGCTGCGCGCGTTGGGCAAAGACAAAAACAGTGCGCCCACACCGCCGCTGAAAGGGGGTGCCAGCAATCCGCGCTGGTTCCGCGTGCGCGTCACGGACACGATTAGCGGCCGTAACAAGGTCAACGTGAACATCCCCTTTGGCCTGGTAAACGTGGGGCTAAAAATGGGCGCCCGCTTTGTGCCCGACATGGAAGAAGGCAAGCTGCAAGAGATGATCGCCTCCATTCGCAGCGGGCAACAAGGCAAAGTCATCGACGTCACCGATGAAGAATCGGGGGAGCGCGTCGAAATCTTTGTGGAATAAGAATCTTGATGCACGGCATTGTCACCGTCTTGACGGAGCCACATTATGAGCGGGTAGCGCAGCTTTGGCGAGCGTTAAAGCGGCAATTCGGGGTGGGCAGTCCCAGGGCTACGGCCGTTCCCCACTTTAGCTATCACATTTCCCCTGAGTATGATTTGGACGCGCTGAAGCAGGTTTTGCTGGAAACGGCCGTCTCCACCCCGCCCTTCACCGGCAAAACCACCGGCATTGGCATTTTCCCCGGTGATGAACCGGTGGTTTACATCCCCGTCGCCCGCACGCCTGAACTGCAAGCGCTGCACAATAACCTCTGGCCACGTCTGCAACGCATAGCCCAGGGCAGCGCACCCGAGTCCAACTATTACGCCACATCCAACTGGTTCCCCCACATCACCCTGGGCCACAGCGACATCAATGCAGACAATTTAGGCCCCATCATCACCTGGCTCAACGGCCAATCCCTCACCTGGGAAATCCAGGTAAACAACCTCACCCTGCTGCACGACAAAGGCGACGGCAGCCCCCATAGTCCGCTGCATCGAGCCGAGCTGCAAGGTTAGAGCCAGATACGGCCGTTTCCCCTTAACAATTCACAATTCACCAGCGACCAAATGTCCCCCACAATATCACAATTAAAAATGCTGTCACGCCACCTGCCAACACCAGTCTATGGTATAATTGGCAGCCTATGGCCATAGAAAAAGTTGTGCGGAAAGTCCCCCTGAATAAACAAGATCGCGAAGCCGACTACTGGCGTACCCAACCGTACCAGGCCCGTTTGGCTGCGCTTGAGCAGATTCGGCGCGAATACCATCAGTGGAAATATGGTTCTGAACCAAGACTTCAAAGAGTTTATACAATCACTCAACGACAATGAGGTTAAGTACCTGGTTATTGGGGGTTATGCGGTCGCGTTTCATGGCCACCCTCGTTACACCAAAGACCTGGACGTTTGGGTCGAGTTGAGTGAGCAAAATGCCAGCAACCTGGTGAACGCCCTCGATGCCTTTGGCTTTGGTTCTTTGGGCCTGAAGGCCGCTGATTTTCTGGAACCGGATCAGGTTATTCAACTGGGCTACCCACCAAACCGAATCGATATTCTCATGACGCCAAAAGGGATAGATTTTGCCACTTGCTACGAGCAGCGTGTGCTGGTTGATATTGACGGAACTACCTGTTCCTTCATTGATTTGGACAATCTGCTGAAAAACAAGCGAGCCACTGGCCGTCATCAAGATTTGGCCGATGTAGAAAACTTGGAATCAGAGTAAATTCTCCCCTCAAATTTGGCATTGTCTTTACGGCCGTTTCCCACACACCCCCAAATAACCAAGAAAGCAGCACGCTGTGACACCAGCCAGAACCGTGAAATGAATTATTCTAGCGGTCGGAAGCTGGCAACAATGGCCTCAAATTCCTCCAAATAGTTATCAAAGTCATCAATTGGGGCATTCAATCTAATGCTCAACATGTCGTGGGAGCGAACGATATAGACT
>PABI01000170.1 GCA_002699125.1 Anaerolineaceae bacterium | reverse complement strand
ATTCTTGGTTTGCTTTTTTCATACGTGAATTGTAGCCAATTTCTGGCTTGACAACTCACAAAATAGCTTAACTTGTAACTGATGGCCTTAGAGCAAAAGGCTATGAAGAAGGAGACATACATTCGTTAAGAGTGCGTTCCACGTTAATGACACCCTCACCAATATGCCGATCTGGTTGACCCTCTATGCCGTCTGGGAATGTTGCTTCAGTCGCACCACATTCAATAATGTGCCGCACTTCGTCTGGCGATAAAATTGGATTTTTAGACAAAATCCTCGCGGCAAGGCCAGCTACCAACGGTGAGGCAAAAGAGCTGCCATCCCAATAAATCAGGCCCGTTTCACTGCTACCAGGCGTTGGGGGCTTTATAGGTCCTATAATTGCAAATGGGCATTTCCCATGCATGCTTGGACACATGTTCAATCTTGGATGACAGCCGAGGGGTTGAGGATCGCTTGGAATTGGATCGTCGGGCATCCGTCCGTCACCTCCTGGCGCTGCAATATCACCCTGATTTGAGAAGCAGGAACGCTGATTGGCCATATTGGATGCTGCCACACTAATAACCGAACTCCAATCTGCTGGTAGATGGGCTAGTTCTGGCGGGTAATTAAAAATCGAGTTGTTGCCAGAAGCGGCTACTATCACCATGCCTTTACAATAAGCAAGTTGCACGACGGTACGCAAGGCTTCAATACCAGATGTTGGTAGATCAAAGTCAGCTTCAGGTGGCGGGATGCGGATGCCTAAGCTCATATTGACAACGGTTGGTTCGTTTGTTGGTCTCCCATTCTGTGAACTAAGAAGGGCATCATACAAGCTAAAAATCAAGGTATACATGTTGCCATTCACTTGATTATCTAAAACACGGATTAGTTCAATCTCACTTGCAGGCGAAATAGCATGAACCATTTGTGCTGCAAATAACCCATGGTGTCCTAGATCACGGTTAGAGGAGGAAGTGGGTTCAATTACATCCTCTGCGTCGGACGCTGTTGCTGTTTGTGTTGATAAAACAGGTCCATATCCCACCTGTAAATTCATTGGAGCATCGGGGTCAACCCAAGTAACTTCGTAAGGATCTTCCTCCGTAACAACCTCTGCTGGACTTGGTTCGATAGCTGAACTTTCCATAAAAGTTGGTACTGTGTCAAAAATTACCACTCGTACACCAGCTCCATCTTCTTCTGGGTCAGGAGTTCCACGATCAATGAGTTCAAATGCCCATTGTGATTCATAATCCTCTCGGGTAGTTACTGCAACAGTTTCCCAGGTAGAAGTGCTGCTTCCTGTTGGATAATCGGGGCTGCCAATTAGTAAATTTGGTTCAGAAATTATATTTTCAAATCCGGGGGCATTCTCTAAAGCAGCGAGAACTTCCTCAACACTTCTTCCATCAGTTATGTTTGCTAGGGCAATCGAAAAACCAGAGGAATCTTCTAAGTTTGAAGGGAGTCCAGGGCAAAACGGCTTGCTAATCCCAGTGCTAACCGAAGGTGGAAATGTTAACTCAATCCTTTCAACTATTTCCAAGCCATCTGTAATTTCTATTGGTGTTCTATCTTGGGATGTAAAATTGTTAATCGGCGGGTAAGCCTCATTTGGAAATGTAAGAATGATTTGATTCCCTTCAAAATAATCTGTTCTATTGAATGGAGTCGTTTGGATTTCGGGTTGCTGCTCATCGGCTGAACATCGTTCAAGTAAAATAAATAAAAGCAGCCCAATAATAATAATAACAAGGATAAATTGGATCCCAGGATATTCACGACTTAAATCGTTTACTTTTTTCATTTTGCTGCTCTCCTCGTTGAATCGAAACACGATGTGAATACACACAGTTGACATATAATATAACTGTATGAATTAACGTCTCTTTATCACTTTTTCCTTTATTGTGATCAAGTTAAGCTAGAGGTGTTCTGCATGACCTACTAGGTAAAACGGTGCCCAGAAATATGGATGACGATAATCTTTGTCCGTTTTGTTCGTTTGCAAAAGACTTAATTGCGCTTCTTGCAGGGCAGCCCCTTTGGTAGCACCGGCTGCTAATTGTTCGTAAAATTGCTGCATTAGTTGAGCGGTTGATTGGTCTTCGACGGCCCAAAAAGTGCTGACAAGCGAAGCCGTTCCCGCACCGAGAAAGGCACGCATGAGCCCCAACAGTTCATCACCGCCACCAATGACGCTGCGGCCGGTTTGGCAAGCGCTCAAAGTGACCAACGAGGTTCGCAAGCGTAAATTGAAGATATCGAGCGTGGTTAGCCAACCATCGGCCAGGGCCAGGCCAGAGAAGAGCGGATTATCGGCCCGGAAGTCCCCATGAGCGGCAATGTGGAGAATGCTGCTTTGTTGTGCAATGGCACTCGTTTCAGCAACAGTCGCTTCTTCTTCAACCAGAGTCTGACCTTGCCATAGGCTGGCTACAGTTTCTGCTTCGTGAATGGTGTAGGGAAGACGGCCGTTATAAGAATTCCCAATCGCCCAGAACTTAGCTTCCGCTGTTTGTGTTTGCTGACAGTACCGTAGCAAGCTGGCTCCTGGCAGGTAGCTAATTTCGCTCTGTTCTAGCAAATAACCATGTCCATCGTGCAGCGCGTGAAACGGCAGGTAATGCAAAGAGCCATGTGGCACAATAATCCACCGCTTGAAACCTTGCATCTCACCAGCCAGAGGGGCCAGCAATTGTTGGTAAATCTTTTTCAGGATACCCTGAGCGTTTTTGGCCTGGGAGGCTATCAGACGATGAGAACTATGGGGCACTGCTCGCAGATTCAACCAGAATAGCTGAAGCAATTGTTGTACCCGCATCATCACATCTGGCAGCCGCACAGCGTGAATCGATTCAGCAGAAACCAGAAAGGCCACTAACTGGCCATGCACCTGGAAGAATTCGATCAGCAACGTGTTTGCGTCCAGGTAAGGCTGGATAGGTTCGGTTCGCACCTGCCATAAAGAAGCGTCGCGAGCGTAGTCGGCATTGCGGATGAGCAGCTTGTGCCACAGTTCCGTGATGCGTTTTTCAATGTTGTGGACTTTTTGCTCAACGTGCTGTTGGGCAGACAGTAAATCATCTGTTTCGCCCCGCTGTCCGGTTTCCTCATCTGCTTCCCAGCGGCGATAGAGTCGATCTCGTTCGGCACGTAATCGGTGTAGCTCGTTAACGAGCGGTATGTCTGAATCGCTGCGAGCTTCAACGGATAAATTGATGCGCAAGGCCAACAAATCTTGCAAAGCTCTAGACTTGGCACGTTCCGAATATTGCAGCCCAAGTTCCGGCCTGTTCAGGTTTAGGCTCAGGTCAACAATATCTTCATAAATTTGAGTTTTATCGGCCACAAAATCAGCGCGGAACTCGATCATCATACGGCCGTATAGCCGTTCCAGTTCCGCAATTGAATGTCGGTAGGCAGTAAGCCCCTCTTCTAGCTGGTTTTGCGTCACGGCCAGAAGTCCGCGTAAATGATGTCCTTGATAAGTGAGGGCAGGTAGTGCGTGTTGATGACCTATTGATAAAGCCCGGGCAATAAGGTCTTTGGCTTTGGCCAGTTGGCCACCGTTGATAGCCGCTTGAGCTGCTACCAGGCAAGCGCGTGCCTGCCCTACCGGCAGATCGTGCTCAGCAAAAATTTGTTCGCACGCTTTCGCAATTTGTAAGGCTTTTTCTGCTTTATTCTGACGGAGTAAAACGGCTGCTGCTTGCAAATCTGTATCTGCCAGTGCAATTGGGTTGCCTGCTTTCTCAAAAAAAGTTTTAGCCTTTTCGAGTGCTGTCAACGCCTGGGAAAAATCTTCTAATCCACAGTAAGCGCTGGCCTGGTTGAGCAATACCTCACCTATTTCAAAGGGGATGTTCATCTGGCTGAATTGTTGGTAAGCTTTTTCAGATTTTGTCAAAACTTCTCTAAAACGGCGCAGTTGAAGTAAGCAATGACTGGTAAAAATTTCTAACAGCATGGCGTGACCATACCGCTTATCCGATAAGTAGATTTCCCTGGCTTCATCTTGCAGTGCCAGAGCCTCGTTATATTTTCCTAATACAAGGTAAGTCGCGGCTAAATTCTGTTTTGCCTGGGCAACACCGACAACCTCTCCCAACTGTCCCAGGGCCATTGCTTTTTTGTGCGCCTGAATAGATTCTTCAAATCTCCCCAAATTCCGCAATATCAAGCCGCGGTTTATTTCCAGGCCGAGCAGATGTGCACTACCCTGATTGCCTAATTGCAGATAATAATCTCGTGCTTCTTCAAGCAACGATAAAGCCTCTGCATCATATCCCAGGCGACGACGGACAATCGCCAGGTTCACAATTAGATTGGCTAAGTGATACCATTCCTCATGTTCATACAAAATCTTTCGGGCGAATTCGCCAGCGGCAAATGCTTCTTCATTGCGGCCTAATTTAGCTAAAGCAAAAATCTTGCCAATTTGTGACTGGGCTTGTTTTGCCGGGAGTCCTACATCCTGGTAAATGGCTGCCGCTTCGTTGTAAAGTTTGACGGCTTCCTGGCATTCAAATTGGCCGATGCCATGGTAGTTTGCCTTCGCTAATAGTCCGATAGCGTAGTGTGTTGGGTTATTGGTTAGTTCGGCCAGATAAAAGATGAGCGCAATGATTACCTGGCATTTCTCATGGTCTGCTCTTAAAATGCGATAAGATTCGCTTTTCAGGTATTCGGCGATCTCACTCTGTTCTGTTTCTGCTAAACGGGGAATACGCTCGGCGAGGAATTTTTGTTGGGCGGTCAAATTTGGCAAGGCAAGCACAAACGCCATCAATTCTTCTGGCGTTTGTTCCCGGAAGCCGAGTTCCGGTTTATATGAAACGTCTACCTCGTCGGCCGTTAGCACGATATTCTTAGTCCTGAAATAATTAAATTAATAAGTCCTGTGCGTGAATTTCTATGTCCTTGCCTGATAATGTGAGTTCATACGTTCCTGGCTCCAGATCGGTAAAGGAGAAGTTGCCCAGATCATCCAGGGTAACGGCTGTAATCACCACTTCTTCCTTAATCAACCTGGCCGCTACAGCCTCTGTCTCAATACCTAAAACCAATCCCAAAATAGATTTGCGCCCCAGGTGTTCCGGATCGTCCTGCACCTCCAACGATAATTGGGCATCGCCTGCCTCGTACATTAAGGGTCCGGTATCATTGCCACGCATAGCAAAGGCGGGTGTGCCCAATATGCTTCTAGTCTGTCCGCCGCTGGGCAGCCGTTTGGCAATCCAGACTTTGATTCGTTCGACGGTTGAGGGTTCTAGCGAAACGGCCGTTTCCGCCAAAAACGCCTCCAACTGATTAATCTCTCGGATGCAATGGGGGCAAATAGCTACGTGATCTGCAATCAGTTTTGCTGCATCTTCTGGCAGTAGCCCCAAATGGAAGTTGCCTAATGTCGCGCTATCGGGACAGGTAATTCGGTAGAGAGCAGCCTTGAGACTGTCATCAATATGCGCCATGGTTAAATCTCCTAATCATTGCGTAGTAGAAGCCGCCGTAGAAACGAAAAGAATAGGAAACAGCGTTACGCCGAGAATGAAAAGAAAATCGGGTAAAACGGAAAAGACTGTTTATTTTCGTTCATATCAGTGTACTCTGTGTCCCCTACATTGCATTACAAAAAGCGGGTGCGCAATGTTGTGGCAGAATAGGAATTTCCCACAAGCGGGTTGATTCTGCCAAAGCAAGCAATTTATTATGCTGCTAACCCTATAAACGAATGCCGCACCATTTTTCACGCATCGTCCAAAAATTCCTTAAATTCGTCATTGCGCCGTATCCGCGCCAGGAAGTTATCCTTGGTGCGAGACACATCTCGAACATCGTCAAACTCTTCCGAGTAGAGGTCATAAATTTCTCGTGGCTTTAGATCCAGCACGAAGTAACCGTGGACCGCCAAATGTTCCTTTTCGTTGTTGCAGAGCGACTTCAACTTTTGCCACAAAATCTTCTGCATCTCGCGCCGAGCCACCTCTCGTTCTGGCCGCATATCGGCATCCATAATTGTGGCAAAGGGATCAATTTCCTCATCGCCATTATCTGAACGGTTGGCCCGATCCCACAAATGTGCCTGCTCTTTCCAGCGGGCAAAATCGACCATCACCGCATTGGTGCACATCTGTAGATAGCGCAGCAGGGATTTAAGGTCGGGAAATTTGCTGAAGTTTTCAGCGGGGATTCCCTGCCACATCTTTTCAAAAGCCCGGTTCATAAAGTATTCAGCTTCTTCACCGAGCCCTGAATAAAGCGAGTGGCGCGTGACCCAGGAGATGACCAGATTCTGGAACTGTTCGTACAGGCAGGACCAGGCGTGATCGTTGCCATGCACAAACGCCCGTCGAAACAGTTCATAACAGAAGCGCGGATCGTGTTCTTTTTGGGCAAAAAACCGTTCACTTTCTTGATGACACCGGTCACAAAGAGTGCGAAGCGAAAGCAAGCCAAACTTATTTTTGCTAGACATAGGAACTACATGATGATGCAATAACGTTTCTTTATAGTTAATTTGCAGCTAGGTTGTAGGTATTTTGTACCCCACATTGTACCTGATTTTTCTGGTGTTCGTGCAGCAAAATACAATGAGATTGTGATAATCAGGCTACAAAATAGGGGAAAAGGCTGATATTTTGGGTCAGGGGCGTAAATTCGTTACGATTTCAGCCAGTTTTCGATAAAGTGGCGGGTACGAGGCCAATCTTTGTGTAAATGGCCATTCAGGCCAACGGCCGTTCCGCCCGCCACATTTTCTGCTAAATCATCCACAAACAAAGCCTGTTCTGCTGAGATGTCCAGTTGATTGAGCGCCAGCTCATAAATGGCAGGGTCTGGCTTCAGCAGACCCACTTCATTGCTAAGGATGACGCTGTTGAACTGGTCCAACTCCGGCAAATTGGCGTGCAGCCAGCCGGCGTGTACCTCATTTGTGTTGCTAATAATGCCTACCGTCACATTAGCATGTCCTTGTAGTTCGCAGGCGAAGGCGAGGGCTGCTTCATTGCGCTGCTGGTTGCGGCAAAAGGCGGCAGCAAAACGATCATAGCTGGCAGAAAGACCAAACGCCTCATCCAGCTTTTGGTAATATGCCGGGCCACTCAGCTGGCCGGTACCGAAGGCATGTTCATGCTGCTTATAATGACCGTGTATCTCATCTAATGAAACGCTGGCCAGTTGGCTAACGGCCGTAAAGGTATCTACCCCATCGTAATTCACCAGCACATTGCCCAAGTCAAAAATGACCGCTTTCATACCCGCAGCCTCTGGCCAATTTCTGTTGGGGCGTTTTGTTTACTTTTCACTGCTCACTTTTCACTTATTGCTGAACCATTCTGCTAAAATTGTAGCGGGGGACGGCCGTTCCCGCTATCGTTACCAAATACAAACACAAACATGGAGAAACCCAATGCCCTTTTTTGATCTACCCTTGAACGAGCTGCAACGCTATTTGCCACCGCGTGAAGAACCAGAAGACTTTGACGAGTTTTGGCAGCAAACCCTGGCCGAAACGGCCGAATTTCCTATGAATGCTAAATTCGACCTCGTAGATGAGGGTCTAAAAACGATTGATGCTTATGATGTGACCTTTGCCGGGTTTGGCGGTCAGCCCGTCAAAGGGTGGTTTCTGCTGCCCCGCCAGCGGGCTGAACCGCTGCCCTGTGTGGTGCAATATCTCGGTTACAGCGGCGGGCGTGGCTTCCTGCTCGATTTGCTCGCCTGGCCTAGCCTTGGCTTTGCTTACTTTGTCATGGATACACGCGGCCAGGGCTGGGCCCACGGGCGGCCGGGAGCTACGGTGGATATGGCGCCGCAAGGCACCGGTTCACACGTGCCCGGCTTTATGACGCAGGGAATTCTTGCTCCGCACACTTACTACTATCGTCGAGTGTTTGTGGATGCCGTACGGGCGCTGAGTTTGGTGCGGCAGCAACCGGCCGTCATTCCTGACCAGATTGCCATCACCGGCGGCAGCCAGGGCGGGGGAATTACGTTAGCGGTGGCCGGGTTGGATACGGCCGTACCCGTCGCCATGCCCGATGTTCCCTTTCTGTGTCACTACCGACGTGCCACTGAACTGATTGAAACAGACCCCTACCACGAAATCACGCGCTTTTGCGCCGCCCACCGCGACCAGGTTGAAACTGTATTCCGCACCCTTTCTTACTTTGATGGGGTGAACTTTGCCGCCCGGGCCAAGGCACAAGCCCTCTTTTCCGTCGGCTTGATGGATGACATTTGTCCACCCAGCACCGTTTATGCCGCCTACAACCATTACTCGGGGGTGAAAGAGATGTCAGTTTACAATTACAACAACCACGAAGGCGGCGGTCCCTTCCAACTGCGCAAACAAGCCCAGTTGCTGCGCGATTTGTGGCTTTAATCGGTAGCTGCGGTTTCTTACCGAGAAAGAGACGCGCAGTAAGAAACCGCGGCTACTTAAAACAATTTGAACTGATCCGGATCCACTGCGCGTGCCTGGTGCATCAACACGGCGTTCATCAGCTCGATGGCCAGGCGAGATTCCAGCGTCACGCCGGCGCGCACGCCTACACAAGGATCGTGTCGCCCTTTCTCCAGCATAAACTCAATCTCTTCCAGGTTTTTCTGTACCGACTGCTGTGGCTTAACGATGGTGGAGGTGGGTTTGAAGCCGACGCGGCACACCAGGGGCATCCCCGTTGTCACGCCGCCAATCAGACCGCCGTGTGAATTGCCCTGGTAGCCGCTGCGCCGGATGGGATCGTTGTTTTCGCTGCCGCGCCGGGCCACCACCTGAAAGCCATCCCCAATTTCACACGATTGGGCGGCGTGCAGCCCGCCCAGGCTGCCCATTAGCCGCAGCTTCAGGCTGTTGTAGAGGGGATCGCCCGCCAGGGCAGGCACGTTGACCGCCACCACCTCCACCGCGGCCCCAATTGAATCACCATCAATGCGGGTTTGCTTGATCAGCTCACCTGCTGCGGTGGCAAACTCGGCGTCCAGGCTGTGGATTTCGGCGCTGGTGAGCTGCTGCTGTACCTGCTTGATTTGTTCCGCAGAGACGGGGCGACCATCTTGCAGCAGTTGGGTGAAGTAGTTGCTCAGGCTGCGCCGGCTTTGCAGGGAGCCTACCTGGCTGATGGAGGAAAAAATCACGGTGTCAAACATTTCTTGTAGGAGGATGCGGGCAATCGAGCCGCCAATCACGTCAGAAATGGTGCTGCGGTAGCTGGAACGGCCGCCGCCGCGAATGTCCACGTGCCCTTTGGCTTTGTGGTATTTCACTAAATCCGTGTGGCCGGGGCGAACTGCGCCGGTTGGCCCGGCAAACTGGTCGTAATGGCGCGATTTGGACGAGGCAGAAAGCACCAGCGCGCTGATCGGTTCGCCGGTGGTAAAGCCGGCTTCGTAAGCAGTCGTGGCAAACGTGGTGCCCTCTACCGTGGCTTCGATGGTCGGACCAGCGGTGAGTGCATCGTGATCATTTTGGTAGAGGCCGGCCAGCAGCAGCACCTTGTCTTTTTCATTGCGCGGGGTGCCGTGGCGGTTGCTGCCCGGTCGCCGCCGGTCCAGATAAGCTTGAATTTGGCTGCGGCTAAGCTGAAGGCCAGGGGGACAACCAAAAACGATTGTGGTAATGCCGGGACCGTGCGATTCGCCCGCTCCGGCTACGCTAAAAAGGGGACCACCTAATATTTCCATAAGCTCTATTCTACCTCTACGATAATTATGAAGTGTGAACAGTTAATTGTGAATGAAAGTCAGCAGGAAAGATCATTCACAATTCACCATTCATTATTCACAATTCACAATTTATTTCCAGGCAGAGTCTTTGGCAAAGATGTGGCTACGTAATATAGGCCGTAAGTACTATTTAATAAGGTATTTTTGACTCTGTCCAGAGTAGTTCCCAACTGGCACAAAACCCAATCAAGCGAATATTCCCCGAGCAGTTTCCTGGGGTCTTCATTAAAAGGTGGAGAAGCGGAAGATGAATTGCTCAGTCCTGGTTGTGGACGATGAACACGATATTCGGCAGCTGTTATCAACCATGCTGACGATGATGGGTTACCAATCCTTTGTGGCCCACGATGGTCTGGACGCGCTAGAGAAAATATTAGAATGCCAGCCAGATGTTTTAATTTTGGACGTGATGATGCCGCGTATGGATGGTCTGGCGCTGTGTCGCAAGCTGCGCGGCATGGACGAAACGGCCGCACTCCCCATCATCATGCTCAGCGGCAAGGCTCACCAGGAGGCAATCCAGGAAGGATTGGAGGCGGGAGCTAACCGCTATCTGGTGAAGCCAACCGGCCTGGATGAGTTGACGCGCAACATCGATGAAGTTTTGGGAGAAACGGCCGTCAACAACACTACCTTCAATAACACCCCCGCCAAAAAAAAGATCAAAGCGTGACAATCGGCGTGTCGCAAATCTGACGCACTTGAGTGCGTGAGCCGTGGCACGTATGTCGTCGCCTTAAAAAGCTGCATCCACTATAGTGTGATCATTGTTAAGCAAACGGCCGTTAACCTACACGGCAAAACTGGGAACGAAAACAATGATGGCACTTTTGATTTTCTCCATTCTAAGCCTGATAGCTTCTACACTCGTTATATTCGCTGCTGTTCTTTCTTCACGGCTGAGCCACGAGGAAGATTGGACAGAGACGTATAACAATACAAAAAGCAGCAACTCGTCCACACCGCTGCGCTGCACGCCCGAATGGTGAATCAATAAGTCCCATCCCTCTGGTGGGGAGCCAATTTTCACCGCAAAGGACGCCAAGAGCGCAAAGAAAAAACGAAAAACTTCGCGGGCTTTGCGCCCTTTGCGGTTTGATTTATTTCCGTTTGCGCAGTCCAAAATAAAGCAAAATGAGGGCAAAAGCCGTCCCCAATAATAGACCGGCAACGGCCGTTCGGTTTTGCGCTGTCTCCTTAGAAAGAACCGGTGTTTCTGGCTTTTGCAGCATTGTGTGCCAGTCGGGGATTGTTTCTTGTGGTGGCAGGCTGTATTTGGCCTGCCACCGCTGCTGGTAGGCAGACCATTCTTCGGCCCAACGGCCGTCATCCCAGCCCAACTCCGGCTGACAAATCGCCTGAATTCGATCTTCCAGCGCCGCACCGCCTTGCGGCAATAGCAGCCCCAGCCGCACCCGCCGCAACAGCAAATCATCCAGATGCACCACACCCTCGCTACGCGCGGCCCAGCGCAGCTCCGCCCACAGCACGTTCGTGTTGGGGATAACGGCCAATTCGCCCGGCTGGGCTGCTGCCACAAGCTCAGCCGCTTCTTGCCCATAACGCCCAATCAGCCGCCGCCGGATTGTTTCCGGTAAAATTGCGGGCAAATCTTCCGTGACCTCGTTTAGTGCCGGATCGTCCTCGTCAATTTTGGGCATGTCGGGCAGGGCGGGGCGGGCCGCTTTAAGTGCGTCCAGGGCGATGAGGCGGAAGGTGGTCAGCTTGCCGCCGGTCACGGTGAGCAGCCCGTTTTCGGTCCACACTACATGGTCGCGCGATTCGTCCGAGGGGTCGGCCTTGCCTGTGTTGATGACGGGCCGCACCCCGGCAAAGGTGGCCAAAACGTCGTTTAGCGTCAGGTCCAGCGACGGGTAGCGCGATTCTACGGCGGCCATCAAATAGGCCACTTCGCCGGGGGTAATGTGTGGTTCATGGTCCAACTCTTCGCTGTGATCGACATCGGTGGTGCCTACCAGCGTCACGCCGTCCCAGGGGAAGATGAAGACAAAACGGCCGTCCAGCGGGTGATTAAACGACACAGCCTGGGCAATGGGAAAGCGCCATTGAGGGAAGATGAGGTGACTGCCGCGCAGCGGCCGTAACCGTGGCTCCTGGTCTGCCTTTTGCCGCAGATCATCGGCCCAGGCCCCGGTGGCGTTGATGACGATTTTGGCGCGCACGGCCGTTTCTTCCCCTGTTTCGCGATCTTGCAGCCTGGTCCCAACCACCTGCCCCTCTTCACGAACGAGATCAACGGCGGTGACATAGTTAACGGCCGTGCCGCCCGCCGTCACCGCCTCGCGCAGCACGCGCAGCACCAGCCGGGCATCGTCCGTTTGGGCATCAAAATAATGAAACGCCCCGGCCAAATCCTGCACGTTGAGGCGCGGCGCCAGCATCCACACATCCTGCGGACTGTAGTAGCGATGGCTCCATTGCAGTGCCACCAAATCGTAAAAAGAAAGTCCGGCCCGGACAAGCCACTTTTCCCGCCGCTGGCCGCTGCCCTTCACGTTGGCCAGCAAAAAGCCCAGCGGGTCCACCAGCCCTGGGGCCGATTCTTGCAGCTTTTGCCGCTCCTGCACGCTGGCCTGGGTTAGCCCAATGCGGCCCTGCCGCAGGTAGCGCAGCCCGCCGTGCACCAGCTTGGAACTGCGGCTGGAGGTGCCAAAGGCAAAGTCGCGCTGTTCCACCAGCAAGGTTTTCAGCCCCAGCCGGGTCGCCTCGCGCAAGATGCCCGCGCCGGTAATGCCGCCGCCTACGATCACAATGTCCCACGGCTGGTCTAAATTTTGCCAAATCTCTTCACGCCAATTGTTTGTCCACATAGTTTCTTACCCATGCTTGTCATGCTGAACGTAGTGAAGCATCCCTAAAACGTTCAAACGGTGTTTAGCTTGCTCGCGGGCGAAGGTGTTAACCAATAGTGCTTAGAGGGATTCTTCGTTTCACTCAGAATGACAATTCTATCTTGTTAGTAAAACCCCTGGATTCATAATGCCAACTGGATCATACTGCCGCGCTAATGCTGCCAGCGTGGCCATGCCCAGCTCGCCCTTTTCCGCTGCCAGGTAAGGTTGGTGGTCGCGGCCCACGCCGTGCTGATGGCTGATGGTGCCGTTGTGGCCCACGATGGCTTCGCTGGCGGCCGTTTTCATCGCTGTCCATCTTGCCAAATTTTCATCCAGGTCCGCCGCCAGGCGGAAGAGGTAGGTGGTGTAGATGCTGCATCCGGTAGCGTACATATGCGACAGGTGGGTGAAGACGTGCAGCCGTTCGCCAAACGTTTCCATGGCCGCCTTGAGGCTGGTTTCGATATCGTGCAGGGTGGCGTCTACCTGGTTCCAGGTAACGGCCGTTTCCAACGTATCTACCCCATAGCCAATCTCCCACAGCGCATTGCGCAAGTATGGCGTGCGGAAGCGCCCCTTTTGCCACTGGTTGCCAAACTGCTGCCCCACGTGGATGCCATCATGGTCCCGGGCCAGGCTGACCGCTTCCCCGCGGGCGGCGCTGACAATGTGCCGGTTGCCGCTAAATCCTAGCAGCAGCATCGACTTGCCCTCATCCACGCCGCGTATGCTCAGCAGCCGCTCCAACGTGCCGATGAGCATCTCGTGTCCGGCTAAAGCGAGCGTGGTTTCTGTTTCCACACCGGTGCTCAGGCGCAACATGGAGAGTGGCAGGTTGGCTTGCAGCATTTGGCGCACGGCCGTTTTACCCGCCTCAAAATTCGGAAAGAAAATCGCATTAAACGATTCCCGCTCCGGCAAGGGGGAAATGCGCACGGTGGCTTCGGTAATGATGCCCAGACGTCCCTCGGAGCCAAGCACCAGCTGGCGCAAATCCGGTCCGGCGGCGGAGGCGGGCAGCGGGGGCATGATGAGATCGCCAGCCGGAGCCAGCAGCTTGCCGCCGGCGAACAACTCTTCGATACGGCCGTACCCGCGCGACTGCTGCCCGCTGGAGCGCGTGGCTACCCAGCCGCCCAACGTGGAATATTCAAACGATTGGGGAAAATGGCCCAGCGTGTATCCTTTGGCCCGCAGTTGGGCCTCCATTTCTGGCCCGGCCACACCAGCGCCAAAGGTGGCCAGCTGGCTGGTGCTGTCCAGCGTGGTGAGGCGACTGAGGCGCTGTAAGTTGACGGTGAGCACGGGCCGATCGCCCGGCTCCGGGTTGATGTGGCCCACCACGCTGGTGCCGCCGCCGTACGGAATCAACTTAATGTCGTGATCGCGGGCAAACTGGAGCAGGCTGCGCACGTGGGCTTCGGTATTGGGGAAGGCAACGCCGTCGGGGAAGGTGGGGATGTGGCCGCTGCGCAGGGCCACCCAGTCGGGGAAGCTTTGGCCCCGGGCGTGTTTCAGCCGCGTTTCCGGATCGGTTTTGATGAGCGGATGGGCGGGTAGGCGGCTCTCGGGCACCGTGGCAATCACGTCAGCTAAGGTTGCATCCTGTGGTGCTCTCCCTTCGCCCACCAGATCAATAAGATAGTCGCCTGCTTTTTCGGGGAGTGGGTAGTTTACGGCCGTATCCCCCCAACCATTCCATCGTTTCATAACTGACATCCTTTGTGTGTTTACTTTCTTGCTTGAATGATAGGGCAGAAGATGGTTGGTTGTCCAGAATTTGCGCCGGGCAATGATTTTTGTGAAAATGCATCATGCAGCCAATTGGATATCCGGTTAACCACTCCCTTTTGCGACAATATTGGCAAACCTTTATGGCGACGGGCCAGGTAACGGCCGTTGTCGGCGCAGAACCGGATCAAACAATTATCCAATCGTGGCAGCGCTGCGCCCCCCTGGCGGACCCCACAAATGAACCCCGTCCCCCCCGGCTGCGGCAGCCCGCTTTGCAATCGCTGCTTAAATCGCAACAAGAATTGATCACGGTGGCCATTCCTTTCATGGAGGATATGCACCAATATATTGAAGGGTCTGGTTCGGCCATTTTGCTGGCTGATGGCACGGGCTGCATTTTGTCCCTTTGCGGCGATCAAGTGGCGCAAGAGATGGTGGAGACGCGCAATTTGGGCGTGGGGACGTATTGGTCCGAACTGTATTTGGGCACCAATGCGGTGGGGGTGACGCTGGTTGCCGCGATGCCGGTACAGGTGGTGGGGGCTGAGCATTACTTCCAGAAGTTCCACAAATTTACCAGCACAGCTGCGCCGGTTCATGATGTAAACGGCCGTATCATTGGCATCATTGGCGTCGTGAGCGGCGTTGAAGATGCCACGTCGCATACCTTGTCGCTGGTGATGGCTGTGGCCCGGGCTATCAGCAATCAGCTCCAGGCTGAACTGTATTTAGAGGAAGCCAATCGCCGTTTAACCGAACTCAACACCATCATGGAATCGATTACGGAAGGTGTATTGACCTGGAGCGGGATCGGTAGAATTAATCACGTCAATTCACAGGCAGGGCGGCTTTTAAACGTGTCGCCGGCTTCAGTGCTGGGACTGCCCCTGACGGAGGTGATTACCCTGCCGGAAGTTTTGCAAACAGCGCTGGCCGATAATCACGATGTAGAAGATACGGAAGTGACGCTGGCAATTAAGATTTCTGGCGAGCATTTGCAAACGATTGTGACGCTGCGGGTGGTGTGGGAATACGGCCGTCCCGTTGGCTACATGATGATGCTGCGGCCGTTGGAACAGGTCCGCCGCCTGGTGCACCAGCAAGTAGGCAGCCAGGCCACGCTGAAGCTGGAAGATATTTTTGCCGAGTCGGCGGCGATGCGTCCGGTCACCCGGCAGGCACGCATTGCGGCGCGCGGCAGTGCGCCTGTTTTGCTGCGCGGCGAAGGCGGCGTGGGCAAAAATCACCTGGCTCGGGCCATTCACAACGACAGTGTTCGCGCCGATAAGCCATTCATCTCCATCAACTGCCACGCTATTCCTCGCGAACTGATCGTGAGCGAATTTATGGGGTATGAGAAGGAGTCGGGGCGAGACGGCCGTCCCAGCAAGTTTGAGTTAGCCCATGAAGGTACGCTGCTGCTGGACCAGGTCGAAAGCCTGTCGCTAGAAATGCAGTCGGCGCTGCTTCAGGTGATTGAAACGGGGCATGTGATGCGCCTGGGCAGCTCGCGGCCCATTCCGGTAGATGTAAGGGTGGTGGCAGCCACCACAGCCAATCTGGAAAAATCCGTGGCTGAAGGGAACTTTTTGTCCCACTTATATTATCGCTTTTCGGTGTTCCATATCACCATTCCCCCTTTACGCGAGCGCACGGAAGATATTTTGCTGCTGGCCAAGCGGCTGCTGGCCCGTTCGGCGCGGCGGCATGGTCAGAACATGGTGCTGGATGATGAGGCGATGGCGATTTTGCGTCGTTATCCCTGGCCGGGCAACGTACGCGAGCTGGAAATGGTGTTGGAGCGGGCGGCTTACCAAAGTGGTGATTACGTGATTCACGCCATGGATTTGCCGGAGAGCGTGCGCAACGGCCGTGTGGTGGTGGGGCACGGTCCAGAGCCACAGCCGGTGCTGTCGGCGGCCGAGGCGGAGCGGGAGGCAATTATTCGGGCGGGGTGGGCCTGCAAAGGGCGCATTTCTGAGATGGCGCGCGAATTAGAAATTGGCCGCACCACGCTGTGGCGCAAGATGAAATTGCACCAAATTGACCCGGCGCGTTTTAGAAACGGCCGTTAAAAAAAAGCGTCCTTCCAACGCACCATGTTTCAATATGAAACATTTTTGACACCACATTGTTTCATGTTGAAACAAAAGAACCCACTTTCTTGATGGATTTGCTGTATACCTCGTATAGTATCCCAGTGTTGTAGAAACTGCATAACTGAATAGAGCTTCACATTGTAATCACTGCCCAAAAGTACTTTCCAATTGAAGAATTTTCGTCTGAAACGGCCGTTTCTGTTTCGATGTTTTTGTCGATTCGTTCATGCAAATCGCCGTTTATCGATTCATTGGGAAGGTTTTTAGAAAAGGAGGTGATAGCTCGGCAAGTTTTAGTAACAAATAGGCGACTTTTTCTCCCAGAAAACGAATTTCTTTCGTTTTCAATTTTCGACAGTGTAATGGAGCGATGTGATGAAAGCTTCGCTTCCCCATACCACTGTACCTCTGCATTTACAAAATTAGGAAGAAGTAGAATCTCACAAGGAGTTGGAAAAAAATGGATAACCTGCTTGGTGAATTTCTTGGCACAATGTTTTTAATCATTTTGGGTGATGGCGTTGTCGCCAACGTACTTTTGAGCAAATCCAAAGGCGAAAATAGCGGCTGGATCGTGATAACCACAGGCTGGGCCATGGCGGTTATGGTTGGTGTATTTGTATCCATTTCTGCTGGCGCGCCCCAGGCTGATATTAATCCGGCCGTCACAATTGGCAAATGGCTTATGTTGGATACCTATACCGCTGGGGAAGCCATTGTAACCATGTTGATTCAAACGGCTGGTGCTTTTGTTGGTGGTGTTATTGTCTGGTTAGCCTACTATCGTCATTGGGCCGAGACCAGCGATGCTGGTCTGAAGTTAGCCGTGTTCTCCACGGGTCCGGCTATCCGTGACACAACCTGGAACATCGTGACAGAAATTATCGGCACCATGGTTCTGTTAATTGGTGTTGGCGCTATTTTCTCGGACGCGACAGGTGGCAGCCCGGCTTCTGGCTTAGGCCCGTACCTGGTAGGTGCTTTGGTTTGGGGCATTGGTCTCTCGTTGGGTGGTCCTACCGGGTATGCCATTAACCCGGCTCGTGACCTTGGCCCGCGTATTGCCCACTTCCTGCTGCCCATTGCTGGTAAAGGTGATTCAGATTGGGGCTACGGTTGGATTCCGGTCGTGGCACCTCTGATCGGCGGCGTGCTGGGCGGATTGGTTTGGAGCCTCGTATTCTAAGGGATTATTTTGAGAAGATAATAAAAAGAGCAGGTCAGGTGATCAGGTAATTAAAGCGTCCTTGCAGCCTTCAAAGGCAAAAGGCAATACGAACCTGAATGCTCATGGCCTGCTTTTTTTTGCCAGCTAACCGGAAAATTTCCTTCAACATGCGCCTTGTTCATTATTGCAACGGCCGTTTGTTTAGTTGGTTGCGTTCTGGTTAGTACTCAAGGAGCGTTGTTACATGAAAAAATTAATTAATGGGGTTGACGACGTTGTCAAAGAACAACTTGAAGGGATGGCATTGGCTCATGCCGATGCGCTTAAGGTAAATTACGATCCCTATTTTGTGACACGTGCTGATGCTCCTGTTGAGGGGAAAGTGGCCATAGTGTCGGGTGGTGGCAGCGGCCACGAGCCGATGCATGGTGGTTTTGTGGGCATGGGTATGTTAGATGGCGCCTGCCCGGGCGAGGTGTTCACCTCCCCAACCCCGGACCAAATGTATGAGTGTGCCAAAGCGGTAGACAGCGGCGCCGGCGTGTTGTTCCTGGTAAAGAATTACACTGGCGACGTGTTGAATTTTGAAACGGCCGCAGAACTGGCCTACGCGGATGGCATTAAAGTGCAATCCATTCTCATCGACGACGATGCTGCCGTGAAAGATAGTTTGTACACAGCCGGACGGCGCGGCGTTGGTACTACCGTGATTGCCGAAAAAGTTGTGGGTGCCGCTGCCGAAGCCGGCTACGACCTGGACCAATGTGCCGATCTGGCGCGGAAGGTGAATATGAACGGCCGTTCCATCGGTATCGCGCTCACCTCCTGCACTGTGCCCTCTGCCGGCAAACCCACCTTCGATCTGGGTGAGGGTGAGTTTGAATTTGGCATTGGTATCCACGGTGAACCAGGCCGCAAACGTCTGCCCATGACCACTGCTGACGAGATCACCGCCATGATGGCTGCGGCCGTTTTGGATGATGAAGCATACACCCGTACCGTGCGCGAATGGGACAATGAAAACGGCACCTGGGTAGACAAAGAACTCACCGACGCGCCGTTCAAATCTGGCGATTCCGTTATTGCTTTTGTCAACAGCATGGGCGGCACGCCCGTATCGGAACTGTACGCTGTCTATCGCAAGTTGGTAGACGAATGTAAAGCCCGTGGCGTCACCATCGCCCGCAATTTAATTGGCCCCTACATTACCTCCCTGGAAATGCAGGGATGTTCTATCACGCTTGTCAAAGTAGATGATGAAATCCTCAAGTTCTGGGATGCACCGGTAAACACACCTGGCTTGCGTTGGGGAGCATAGTAACGGTAAGCAGTAATCAGTTTGTCTGGAATCGGTAGCTGAAAAAAGACCGATTACCGACCACCGATTACCGAATAGAAGGAGCGGGTCTTTCATGATAACCAAAGACCAGATAGTGCGGTGGCTAGAAAAAACAGCGGCCGTTTTAAAAGAAAACAAAAGTTACCTCACCGAGTTGGATTCCGCCATCGGCGATGCCGATCACGGCACGAACATGGATCGGGGTTTCAAAAAGGTGATGGAGAAGCTGCCCACCGTGGCTGACAAAGATATTGGCAATGTTCTAAAAACAGTCGGCATGACGCTTATCTCCAGCGTGGGTGGCGCCAGTGGTCCGCTTTACGGCACGTTTTTTATGCGCAGCGGTATGGCAATGGCCGCCAAAGAAGAGCTCAGCGATGACGATTTGTTTAAGCTGTTGCAAGCTGGCGTAGAAGGTGTTTTGCAGCGTGGTCGTCCGAACCTAGAAGACAAAACGATGTACGACGCCTGGGCACCAGCGCTGGAAGCGATGCAGGGTGCATTATCCGCTGGCAAAGGAACGGTTGAGATTTTGGAAACGGCCGTTTCCGCCGCCGAACAAGGCATGAAAAACACGATTCCCTTACAGGCCCGCAAAGGCAGGGCAAGCTATCTGGGTGAGCGCAGCATCGGCCACCAAGACCCTGGAGCCACCTCATCCTATCTCATATTAAATGCCCTGCTGGAAACCGTTAAAGAATAGTCAAGAGACAGACCTGTCGCGTTGCAAAACCCGACAGGTCTCTATGGCAAATTTCAGTACAAATTGTGTAATCTGCAAGCGCAAACTGCAAGCGCAAGCTGCGCACCCTGCGGATTACGTCCTATAGGAAGGAGTAAAAATGTCAAAATATGTTGCAGCAATTGACCAGGGTACCACCAGTACCCGTTGCATGATTTTTAACCACAGCGGTGAATCCGTTGCCGTTCATCAAATGGAACATGAGCAGATCTTCCCCAAGCCGGGTTGGGTTGAGCATGATCCTATGGAGATTTGGGAACGCACCAAAGATGTTGTTAAAGGCGCTATGGAGCGTGCTGGTATTACCGCCAAAGATTTGGCCGCTGTTGGCATTACCAACCAACGTGAGACCACTGTCGTGTGGGACAAGAACACCGGCAAGCCATACCACAACGCGGTTGTCTGGATGGACACCCGTAACGATCGCATCGTCGCTGAGATGGCAAAAGATGGCGGGCAAGATCGCTTCCGTCCCCAGGTGGGTTTGCCGTTGGCCACCTACTTCTCTGGGCTAAAGGTAAAATGGCTGCTTGATAACGTACCAGAAATTCGCAAAGCTGCTGACGCGGGCAATGCCCTCTTCGGCAATATCGACACCTGGCTCATCTGGAACCTGACCGGTGGTGTGAATGGTGGCGCTCATGTGACGGACGTTACCAATGCCTCTCGTACCATGCTCATGAACCTGGACACGTTGAGCTGGAATCAAGACATCGCCAAGGCGATGGGCATCCCCATGTCCATGCTGCCTCAGATCAAATCTTCTTCAGAAGTTTACGGTTACACGCTTGATGACGGACCCTTTGGCGGGCGCGTACCGGTTGCTGGTGACCTGGGCGACCAACAGGCTGCCACGGTTGGGCAAGCTTGCTTTAGCCCCGGTGAAGCTAAAAATACCTATGGTACCGGCTGTTTCATGATTCTGAACACCGGCGAAGAGCCAGTACCATCGAACAATGGGCTGCTCACGACCTTGTGCTACAAGTTTGGTGATCAACCAGCCGTTTACGCTTTGGAGGGCTCCATTGCCATCACCGGTGCTTTGGTGCAGTGGCTGCGCGACAATTTGAAGATGATCAAATCTGCCCCAGAGGTGGAAGAACTGGCCAAGACGGTTGAGGATAACGGCGGCATCTACTTTGTGCCTGCTTTCTCCGGTTTGTACGCACCGTATTGGAAAGACGACGCTCGTGGTGTGATTGCTGGATTGACCCGCTACGTGAATCGGGGGCACTTTGGTCGTGCCACACTGGAAGCAACTGCTTACCAAACCCGCGAGGTTTTGGACGCAATGAATGCAGATTCTGGTGTAGATCTGACCGCCTTGAAGGTAGATGGCGGTATGGTGTTCAATAATCTGCTGATGCAGTTCCAGGCCGATGTATTGGGCGTACCGGTGATCCGGCCCAAGGTGGCAGAAACCACAGCTTTGGGTGCTGCTTACGCAGCTGGTTTGGCCGTGGGCTTCTGGAAGAACACCGACGAGATGCGCCAAAACTGGGGTGTTGACAAAACCTGGGAACCTAATAAAGACAGCGATGCCAGCACAGAAAAGTATCGGATGTGGAAGAAGGCTGTTACCCGCACCTTTGACTGGGTCGAGTAAAGCTGTAGATTGATTGTTAAAGTAGAAAGGTTCTTGGCGGTTTAAACGGCCGTCGAGAACCTTTTTTGCACCCCAAGTAAAAAAGTGGGGGGAGTATATGGTTGGCATTGTCGTTGTTTCTCATAGTGCTGCGCTGGCAGCTGGCGTTCGTGAATTAGCCGCACAAATGACCCAGGGGCAGGTGCCTCTGGCCACGGCCGGCGGTATTGACGATCCAGAACAGCCCATTGGCACAGACCCTATGAAGGTGTTGGCGGCCATTGAATCGGTTTACAACGGAGATGGCGTGCTGGTGCTGATGGATTTGGGCAGTGCGCTGCTGAGTGCCGAAATGGCGCTGGAGTTTTTGCCAGAAGAGCAGCAGGCCAATGTGAAACTGTGTGCCGCACCGCTGGTGGAAGGCACAATGGCCGCGGCGGTGCAGGCGATGGTCGGCGGTACCCTGGCCCAGGTTTTAGCCGAGGCCGAGGGGGCTTTAGCTGTCAAAGCCGAGCAGCTCAATCTGGCCGCGCCCGATGGGGAACCAGACACGGCCGTTTCTCCACCACTATCATCTGACCAAAGCCACACAATCAGTCTGGAAGTGCACAACAAAATGGGGCTGCACGCTCGTCCGGCGGCCAACTTTGTGCGCACCGCCAACCAGTTCCAGGCGGCAATCACCGTGCAAAAAGGCGTGGCCACGGCCAATGCCAAAAGCATTAACCAGGTGGCTACCCTGGCGGTGCGGCAAGGCGAAACAATTTCGGTAACGGCCATTGGTCCAGACAGTGCCGCCGCACTGGAAGCCATCCAACAACTTGCCGCCGAAAACTTTGGCGAAGCGGATATTGAGCCGGTGTCACAACCTGCCCAACCTACTGCCGTGCCAGCAGCAGAAGGAGCGCTGCACGGTTTGGCCGCCTCACCCGGCGTGGCAATTGGGCCGGTGCTGCAATACCGGCCTCGGCTGCCAGCCATTCCCCGAGAAACCGGCAAAGATAGTGATATTGAGTGGCAGCGGCTGCAAACGGCCGTAAAAACCACCGTCGCCGAACTGGAAACATTGCAAAAACAAACCGAACAGCAGGTTGGAGCACAGGAAGCCGCCATCTTTGAAGCCCATCAGCTCATTGCCCAGGATCCGGATTTGCAAACGGCCGTAAAAACCACCCTTGAGCGCGACAAAATTAACGCTGAAGCCGCCTGGGCCGATGCCGTGGAGGAGACGGCCGTTTCCTTCCAAAATCTGGATGATCCTTACTTCCGGGCGCGCGCTGTTGACGTACGTGATGTGGGCAACCGGGTGCTGCGCCATTTATTGGCCGTCGAGCTGCCGCCTTTGCAGGCAGAACGGCCGTACATATTAGTTGCCGTGGATTTAACCCCTTCAGACACGGCGCAGTTGGACCCTAAACTTGTGCTGGGAATTTGCACCGAGCTGGGCGGCACGACGTCGCACAGCGCCATTTTGGCCCGTGCCCTGGGTATTCCGGCCGTGGTGGGCGTGGGCAATCAGCTGGTTGAGATTGAAGATGGGGAGATGTTGGGGATGGACGGCCGTACCGGCCAGCTCTGGTTTGATCCGGATGAGACGCAGATTGCCACCCTGCAAGCTGCCCGAGACGCTTGGCAGCAGGAACAGCAGGCGGCCAAGGCTGCCAGCCAAGCCGCAGCTCACACTGCCGATGGCCGGCGCATTGAGGTGGCGGCCAACATTGGCGGCCCCAACGATGTAGAGGTCGCTTTAAGCTACGGTGCTGAAGGCGTCGGGCTGTTTCGCACCGAATTTTTATTTCTGGATCGTGCCGAAGCGCCCGGCGAAGAAGAGCAGTTGGCGGCGTATCAGCAGGTGGTGGCGGGATTGGGCTCCCTGGGTAACCAGGGCAGTCGGCCGCTCATCATTCGCACGCTGGATGTGGGGGGTGACAAACCGCTGCCTTACCTGGATTTGGGCCAGGAAGAAAATCCGTTTTTGGGCTGGCGTGGCATCCGTTTTTGCCTGGATAAACCGGAGATTTTTATGCCCCAACTGCGCGCCATTTTGCGCGCCAGCGTGCTGGCCGATGGCTCCCCGGCCAACGTGAAGCTGATGTTCCCCATGATCGGCACCCTGGCGGAGCTGCGCCGGGCCAAAACAATGCTGCAAACCGCCCGCGAACAGCTCCAGGCTGAGGGCAAACCATTTGATGACGAGATGGACGTTGGCATCATGATCGAGCTGCCGTCTGCCGTGGCCGTGGCTGACTTGCTGGCGGCCGAGGTGGACTTTTTCAGCATTGGCACCAACGATCTGACGCAGTACGTGATGGCCGCCGACCGGGGCAACGCCAACGTGGCCGAACTGGCTCAGGCGCTGCAGCCGGCCGTCTTGCGCATGATTAAGCAGACAGCCGTTGCTGCCCAAAACGCCGGTATCTGGGTAGGGATGTGCGGCGAGCTGGCAGGCAATGCGCTGGCCACACCGCTGCTGCTGGGCCTGGGCCTGACAGAGTTAAGCATGGCTGCGCCCTCTGTGCCCGGGGTTAAGGCCGCGCTGCGTAACTGGTCCGTGCCTGAAGCTGAAGCGCTAGCGGCTGAACTGCTCAAGCTGGATTCGGTAACGGCCGTTCAGGCTCACCTGGAAGAAGTAAAAAGATAGGAAAAGGTGCAGCGCACTTTGGAAGTGCGTCGCACCTGGGGAAGCTAATCGCCGGGGGCAACGGCCGTAGGCTGTGCTTCATCTTCCAGCGCTGGGCGAATGAGCCGCCACAACTGCCAGGCAATCGGCACAATGGCCACGGTCCAAAATCCATAGGCCAACCCATGCCAAAAGCCGCCAGCTTCCACAAAAATGCTAATCCACAAGCTGACACCGCCTAAATGAATCAGCACCAGACTGATCCAACTGCCGCCAAACTGGGGTTCCGCCTCCGGCTGGAACTGCCGTTGGGCAAAATAGAGGATGATAGCGGCACCAAATTGCAGCAGCCAGCCGTAAATGAGCGCCTGCGGTGCATTTTGCTCAATCCTGGTGCCGGGAATGCCGGCCACGTTCAAGATGATCAGCGGGGCCATTAGCAGCGGCGCAATGAGCCAGAAGTAGGCGGTGGTCAGGTGCCACAGGCCCGGTTTGGCCCAGGCGGTTCGATCACTCCAGACGGGCTTGATGACGTTGAGCAGCAGCCAGGTGGTGGCCGCAAGGTGCAACACCAGCCCCGGCACGGTGAAGTACAGTGAGTTGAGCCACGGTCCCAGCACCAGACCCAGCGCGCCCAGGCTCATCATCCAGAAGATTTTGTTGATGGAGTCCGGCCAGGCAAACGGCCGTTTCATCACCTTGGGATACAAATCAACCAGCAGCCCGGCAAAAACCAGCGACATCAGCCCCCAATTGTTAGCGTGGATATGCACCTCAACCGGCGTTTGAATGGCCAATGCTTCGCTCCAGCCCAGCCACAGGCCCGTGCCGACAATAATGCCCACCAGGAAAAAACTTAGCCCCATCAAATAGAATTTGCGTCCGGCGCCGGGTGCGCCTCGGTCGGTTGAACGCAGCTGGTTCAGGTGATACAGCAGCAGCAAGGTGGCGCTAAAGATGAGCGTGCCGCCGGCAAAGATGAGCACCTTGTTGACGATGGGAATACCTGCCAGCAGCAGCATCAGGCCGGCGTTAAGCACCAGCCAGATATCTAGCCGGGTGCGGGGTGCAGGCCGATTGGCTCGTTTGGCTACCAGCAGCGGCAGCAGGCCAAACAGCATCTCGGTTAATGCGCCAAGGGTAATGAAATGAACGCGCAGCCAGCGCAGTCCATTGACCCAGGGAATGATGGTCCAGCTGGTCAGCGCCGCATCCAGCGCGGTCAGCCCGGCCACGGCTATGAATAAAAAGGTCATTAAAAAGTAAAGATTCATCGGGAAACTCCTGTCCTTCCGGTTATTGATTGATTTGAGCAGCTTGTGCGCCCAGAAAAGCCAGCTTGGTTTCGGCTTCGATACTGCGTGTTGCGCCATCAGGTACCACAACGGTGGTGCCAGCCTGCACCGCAAAGCGTTCGCCGTTGACGATGATGCTGCCCGTTCCGGCAAAAAAGTGATAGGTAGAGGCGGGTGCTGGGTGGGACGGTATTTTTTGGCCAGCATTTAGTCCCACGATCACGGCGCGAAAGTTGTCGGTTTCGATGATTTTTTGTGGGTTTGGGCCCGCGTCGCTATATTGAATGACTTCTTGCCAGGCAGGGTAAAGGGTTGTTTGGGTCATTTTTTTCTCCTGAAAAGTGTGTGCCATAGATCGGCTTCCTGAATAATTATTAGCTTACGGGATTGGGAAACGGCCGTCGCCGACTTTTGTCTGGTTTACGGTTTTGGTGTGTGTAGGGGGAGTTGAGCCAGCTGCTCGGGGGAAAGATCCAGCAGCACGCCTTTCTGGCTGACGCTCACAATTTGGCAAAGAGGGACAAGCCGGTATTCAGGCACCAAACGGGACAACACTAGATGGGTTGGCTGTTGGGAACGGCCGTCTAACAACACTGCCGCCACCCGCCCCACCAATTCACCATTACTGCTGCATATGGACATGCCCCGGGAAACGGCCGTTTCCCGCACATCGCCACACGTTAAACAAATTTGCGCCTCAACTGTGAGCTTTTCCACTGCTTCTGCCATCACCAAACCTCATGTCAAACTTTTCCGGAAACTTCAGTTGGGTACAGTCTTTAAGAAAGACAGTTTCCGGGAAAATTGAGTTGTTTATGCTAGACAGGGTAAGGGAAAGGGTTACAGGATGCGCCGACTTTAGTCGGAAACTTGATGAGAAACGTGACAGGTTTTCAAAGCAGGCATGAAATCAAGTAACTTTTGCCTTGCAATGAACCACTTTTGGCCCAATTGCAGGTAAACCTGTCACGTTTAGGAGTTGTGATACCTCGGTGATCAAATAGCAATTTCAGCCAGGGCGGGGGCATCGAGGATGCGGATTTGCTGTCGTTCCACTTCAATCAGGTCGTCGTTTTCCAGCTGGCGCAGGGCACGCTGCACCACGTCAGGAACGGTGCCCAGGCGCGCCGCCAGTTCCGTTTGGGTGTACCAGCGGGGGCGCGCCAGCACGCCATCCACCGCGTCGTCGGTGATCAGCCGGGCCAGCCGCCCCGTCACTGGCCGCAGCGACAGATCGGCCACCAAAGTTACCAGATGCAGGACACGCTCGGCCATTTTGGCCAGCGCGTGTTCGGCAAAGTCGGGATTTTGGCGCAGGGCGCGAGTCAGCGTCTGGCGGGGGAGCAGCCAAATTCCGGCCGGTTCCAGGGCAACGGCCGTTGCCGGATTGGGTAGGTTGGCAAAGATGCCAACTTCATTGAAGGTGTCGCCTGGCTCCATAAAACGGAGCACCTGTTCCCGTCCCGATGGATTGCTTTTGACTACTTTTACCCATCCAGATTGTAAGAAGTAGAGCCCGGTGGCCTGCTCTCCTTCCAAAAAAATTATCTCACCACCATCATACTCGCGCCAGATGGCTTCTTTGGCCAAACTTTCCAGTGTGGATTCCGGCAGGCCGGCAAAAAAAGTGAGCGTTTGTAATTGGTGGATGAGTTCAGTTTGGGTAGGTTGGGTGCGCATGAGGCGATTATACGGATTTTACGAATTCAGTAAAAGTTCTTCACATTTTCTGAACAAGTTGTTGCTAATCTTTGTTTATCAAAGAGGTGCAACGCACTTAAACAGACGCCATTTTCACCATGAGTTGAGTAAAGTGCGTCGCACCTAAAGACAATAGGTTTAGACATGTTCGGAGGTAAACAAATGAACACAAGTAAATTCGTAAAAATGGGTGGCATTTTGATTGTGCTGTTGGCGCTGGCCGCGCTGATTGGCAGTTCCCTCACCTTTGCCCAGGATGAACCGGAACCGGATGATCCGGTTACGACGCCAGAAGACGATTCTGCTACGGAAGATAGTACAACGGATGCCACGACGCCTGGATACGGCCGTTTTGGTCATCATGGGCGTGGGGGTCACGGACTTATCGACCGGGAAGCCGCGCGTGAGCTGCTGGCCGAGGAACTTGGCGTCACGGTTGAGGATTTGGAAGCCGCTCACGATGCTGTGATGGACGCGGTACTCGCCGCAGACGGCCGTCCCGACCGTGATGAAGTACGGGCTCTGATTGCTGAAGAGTTAGGCGTAACCGTGGACGAGCTGGAAGCAGCGCAAACGGCCGTTCAAGAGGCAATGCTGGCTCAACTGGTTGAAGAAGGCACGATCACCCAGGAGCAGCTGGATGAAATGTTGGAGATGCGCGCTCTGCACGACCTGGCGCAAGATATCTTTAGCCGCGACGATGCCCAGGCCGTCATTGCCGAGCAGCTGGGCCTGACAGTTGAAGAGCTGGCCGCAGCCCGCGACGAAGGCACCCGCATCTATGACCTGGCCGAAGAGCAAGGCATTGATATGGACACGTTGATGACGGCCGTATCCGATGCCCGCACCGCTGCCTTTGAGCAAGCCGTTGCCGATGGGTTGCTCACCCAGGAACAGGCTGACCTGCTGCTCAGCCAGCGCGGTCCCCACTTTGGTGGCTTTGGCGGCCACGGTGGACCGGGTGGACGCGGTATGCACGGCGGTCACGGCGGCCCACGCGGTGGCGGTTTTGGTGGACCCGGTGGTGGGTTTGGTAACGGTAATGGCAATTCATTTCCCCAAACCACCCCTGACGCAGGTGCTTAATTGAAGTGAGTGAGACGCTGGCAACAGCGTCTCACTTTTTTTGCGTGTCATCCTGGCTGAACTCCCCGCCAGGATGACATGCTTTTTACCTTGGTGCAGTTTGGCGTAAAATATTCTGATAGCCAAGAGTATTGCGCCAAACTCCTTAAAGTACAGCGGGTCATGTTTAATCCGAACCAGTTTCTGCAAAGCTGTACTTAGGGTATAGTGGTGAGCATGTCTTCAATTATCATCGCTTCATTTTATAAATTTGTTGATTTGCCAGAGTTCAAGGAACGGCAACGGCCGTTGCTTGATTTTTGCCTTGCCCAAGAGGTGAAAGGTTCGATCCTGCTCGCCGCTGAAGGGATTAATGGCACGATTGCCGGCAGCCGTAGCGGTATAGACGCCGTACTGGCCCACCTGCAACAGGATTCAGCCTTTGCCGACATGACCCACAAAAAATCGACGGCCGATTTTATGCCCTTTGGCCGGATGAAGGTGCGGCTTAAGCAAGAAATTGTCAACCTGGGTAGACCGGACATCACGCCGCAAAAGCAGGTGGGTGAATACGTTCCCGCCGCAAAATGGAATGATCTCATCAGCGATCCGGACGTGGTTTTGATTGATACTCGCAACGAGTTTGAGGTCGAGTTGGGTACATTTAGAGGGGCGATCAATCCGCAAACGGCCGCATTCAACCAGTTCCCTGAATTTGTCAGTCAAAACCTGGACCCCAGCCGTCATAAAAAAGTGGCCATGTTCTGCACCGGCGGCATTCGCTGCGAAAAGGCCACGGCTTACATGCTGGAACAAGGCTTTGAAGAGGTGTTTCATTTAAAAGATGGCATTCTGAAATATCTGGAAACGGTACCACCGGAAGAAAGTTTGTGGCAGGGCAACTGCTTTGTCTTTGACGAGCGCGTCACGGTAGATCATTATTTGCAGCCCGATCCGGTTGAACTGTGCCCGATGTGCAAAACGGCCGTGCAGCCCCACCACCGCACCTCGCCCAAGTACGAATTTGGCGTCTCCTGCCCTGTTTGCGCCGATGGCCTGACGCCCGACCAAATCGAACGCGCCCGCGAAAAACAGCGCCAGCTGCAAATAAAAATGGAACGCTGATTTTCCTGATTACTCTGATCGCTATGCGGTCGCCCGGCGACATCAGGAAAATCAGGGTGATCAGCGTCCTATCTTCGGAGATTGTAATGAGTAAGACTGTGTTGGTGGTGGATGACGAAACCCGGCTGGTGAGCCTGGTGAAGGCGTACCTGGAGCAGGGTGGTTTTCGCGTGGTGACGGCGAGAAACGGCCGTGAAGCCCTCTTCGTTGCCCGGCAGGAAAAACCAGATCTCATTTTGCTGGACATCATGATGCCCGAGATGGACGGCCACGAATTTATGCGTGTCCATCGCCAGGAACGGCCCACGCCAATCATTCTGCTTACCGCCAAAGTAGAAGAAGACGACAAAATTATTGGGCTGGAGCTGGGTGCCGACGATTATGTGACCAAGCCATTTAGCCCGCGCGAACTGCTGGCCCGGGTGCGTGCCGTGCTGCGCCGCGGCAGCCAGGAAGTCCCCGCCGGCCTGCGCCTGCACGTTGCCGATGTCACCCTGGATTTGGAGCGCTTTTTGGTGGAGGTCAACGGCGAGCGGGTCGATTTAACCCGTTCAGAATTTGATTTGCTGGCCGTGTTGATGGGCTCGCCGGGCCGTGCCTTTTCCCGGCTTGATTTGTTGGACCGGCTGCAAGGCACCACCTTTGAAGGTTCGGAGCGCACGGTGGACGTTCATATCAAAAATTTGCGGTCAAAAATTGAACCCAATCCGCGCCAGCCGCGCTACGTGGAGACGGTTTACGGCGTCGGCTACCGCTTCGCCCCGGAGTAATCGATTGATGCGTTCGCTGGTAGTTAAATTGAGCCTGGTCTTTTTGTTGGTAAGCCTGATCGGCATTGCGTTGGTGGCCTTTTTTGCCAGCCGCGTTTCGGCCAGCGAGTTCAGCAATTATGCCGATGCCCAATCGGACAGTGTGTTGATCAATCAGTTGGCGAATTATTACGAAGTCAATGGCAGTTGGGACAACATAGAGCGGATTGGTATAGGGGGAATTGGACCAAATAGTGAACAGGTACGGCCGTTTGCTGTCGTCGATACGCAGGGGCAGGTCGTGCTGGGCGGATTGGGCCAGACGATGGGCAATCGTGTACCGCGCGGCTGGCTCAATCGCGGCATTCCTGTTGAAGTGGATGGACAAGAAGTTGGTCAGATTATTTTTGCCGAGAGTCGGGGTAGAGGCATGATGATGGCACCCCCGCGTAACGATTTTACCGAGCGGGTGAATCGGGCCATTTTTTTGGCGGCATTGGGAGCCACGGCCGTTTCCCTCATCATTGGCGTGGTGTTAGCGCGCAGCCTGACAAAGCCGCTGCAGGAAATCACCCAGGCGACCCAGGCCGTGGCCCAAGGCAATTTGACGCAGCAGGTGCCGGTGCGCAGCGATGATGAGCTGGGTCGGCTGGCCACCTCCTTCAACCAGATGAGCGCCGATCTGGCCCAATCGCGCGATCTACGGCGTCAGATGACGGCCGACATCGCCCACGATTTGCGCACGCCGCTCAGCCTCATTTTGGGCCACGCCGAGGCGCTCAGCGACGGCGTGCTGCCGCCCACGCCGGAGACGTTCGACGTCATCCACGACGAGGCGCGCCGCCTCAACCGGCTGGTGGAAGATTTGCGCCTGCTCTCTCTGGCAGAAGCAGGTGAGCTGTCACTGGCCACGCGCCCGGTGCTGCCGCAGAGCCTGCTGGAACGGGCTGTGGTGGCCCATTCCCCTACCGCGCAGCAAAAACAGATCGAACTGGTGCTGAATGCGCCGCCGGACCTGCCGGAAGTCATTGTCGATCCGGACCGAATGGCCCAGGTGCTGGATAATTTAGTGGCCAATGCGCTGCGCTACACGCCGGAAAACGGCCGTATCCAGCTCAGCGCCCGGCAAAACCATGCGGCCGTTCAGCTCAAAGTACAAGACAGCGGCCCCGGCATGGATGATGCCGAACTGGCCCACGTATTTGACCGATTTTACCGGGGCGACAGGTCGCGCCAGCGGCATGATGGTGGTTCCGGGTTGGGGCTGGCCATTGCCAGGTCGATTGTGGTGGCGCATAACGGCCGTATCTGGGCCGAAAGCGTGCCGGGGCAGGGAGCTGCTTTTATCATCGAACTGCCATTGGCAATCAGCTAGCCACGTTTGTTTCCTCTCTGCGTAACTCTGTGCCTTCTTTGTGAACCTCTGTGTTCCTATTTTTCCCTTGCCAAAACATAATGAGTCAACATAATATAAGGGGGGTGTAATTTACACACTCCTTTGCTAAACATGAAGCTCAGGTGTTCGTGTAAGGCGAATATCCGAAGGTGTGGTTGTAAGAACCCTACCTTCAAAGGCAAACCATTTTAGTTAACATAATATTGTATGTAAAATACATATAGAACCGGAAAACCCCGAGCTTCGGAGAAGGGGTAGATAAATTGTCTACCCCTTTCACACAAATTGTGTCAATGTAAAGTCGCGTGAAATATAGGGAGTGCTATTTTGGCACCCCCTTCCGTAGATGACAACGAGGATAAATTATGACAGAAGAGAAAAGCCTGACTGTTGTCGAGCAAAAACAAGTGGAATTTTACCAGGATGAGATTCTTGCGGTGCGTACTGAGGATGGTTCTATTTTTATACCTGTACGTCCACTTTGTGAACGATTAGGTGTAGATTGGTCTGCTCAGCGCCAGCGTCTTACACGTGATATTGTATTATCGGAGGTTTTACAAGGTGTGGTTATAACAACCACACCTTCAGAAGAAGGTAGGGGTGGGGGACCGCAAGAAATGTTATGCTTGCCGTTAGAGTTTATAAATGGTTGGCTTTTTGGCATTAATGCTAGCCGCGTTAATCCTGAAGTTCGAGAACGGTTGCTTACCTACCAGCGTCAATGCTACAAGGTGTTGGCAGATGCTTTTCAGGGAACGGCCGTTGCTACTTCGGTTTCTCCAGTTTTATTGCAGGTACGTGAAATGGGGCGTGCCATTATGCAGATGGCTGACGAGCAAATGGAGTTCGAACGACGTCTGACAGTAACAGAAGGAAGACTGGAAATTATTGGTAAGTTAGATGAACGATTGGCAGAAGTTGAAAAACAATTGTCTCCAGGTAGTCTGGTGACGCAGGAGCAGGCCAGTCAAATTAGCCAATCGGTAAAAGCGGTGGCCCTGGCGTTGGGCAAGCGCACCAAGAAGAATGAATTTGGCGCGGTGTATGGGGAGCTGTACCGCAAGTTTGGCATCACCAGTTACAAAATGCTGCCTGTCAAAAAGTTTGAGGCGGCCATAAATTTCCTCACGGAATGGCACCAAAACCTGGAGGGGGATGCGCCGTTTTAGCCCTGGATTTGTCATGCTGATTTGTCATGCTGAATGAAGTGAAGCATCCTTGTGGTCCGACCATGACGCAAAGTTTGTTCGCGGGCAAAATAGTTAGCTGAGAAGGCGCAAGGGGATTCCTCGGAGGACCACGGAATGACATATAAGGGCATCGGTTACAAGTTAAGGGTTTGAGACAATTGTCAAAGGCCATAATTCAAACACAGATGTCTCGTTTTTTCGTTTT